>NZ_AP024276.1:1464894-2197342 GCF_021654455.1 Streptococcus parasuis | reverse complement strand
TCCACAATATGTGAATAAATCAAATAAACAGTCTATACGAGTGAATTTCTTAAACATTTTCTTGTGGAAAACCTTGTATATAGAATAAAAATATGAACAATGCTATTTCAGACTGTTGATAATTCTTTCAAATTCTTCGATGTTTTGAAATTGAATAGTTAGTTGTCCCGATCCATTTTTCTTTTGTTGGATTGTTACCTTGGTTCCAAGTAGTTTTGCTAATTTCTCTTCTTCTTCTGCAACAAATTGGTCGGATTTTCTAATTGTTTTTTTCTTTTTAGAGGATAGTATTGTTTCTAACTGTCGTACGCTGATATCCTTTTCTTGGATTTTTTGAACCCATTCTGCTTGTTGTTTCTCTGATAGCGCTACTAGCTGTCTAGCATGCCCTTGTGTGATTTTTCCTGTTTCTACTGCTTGCCTCGTAGATTCGGATAAATGGAGTAAACGAAGAAGATTAGTGATATATGGTCGTGATTTTCCCATGATTTGGGCAATCTCATCATGTGTTAAGCCTTTTTCTATCAACTTTTCGTAGGAATGAGCCTCTTCAATAGGATTGAGGTCAGAGCGTTGTAAGTTTTCTATGATAGCTTGGTAGAGTAAATCATCATCAGATAGATGCTTGATGACTGCTGGAATCTCTGTTAATCCCGCTAGTTGACTAGCTCTTAATCGTCTTTCACCAGCAAGTAACTCAAAACCAATCAGCGGTGATCTGCGAACAATAATGGGTTGAATGACGCCATTTTCTTTGATAGATTGAGCTAATTCCAATAATTTTTCTTCATCAAAATGCAATCTTGGTTGATAGGGATTGGCCTGAATGTCTTTTATTTTGAGATAGTGTAGTTCTTCCATACGGTTATTCTAACAAAAATAAATAGACTTTACAATTGTGTAAAGTCTATTTAACCATTATCTTATGACAAATCATCCGTTGAATGTGTCAACTTAATGTCAACGGTCATTTTCTTATTATTTCTATAATAGGTAACAGTTATGGTGTCGCCAATTTGATGCTTGTAAAGTTCACTTTGTAAATCACTCTTATTTTCAATGGTTTCACCATCGATTTCGACAATGACATCATATGGTTCAAATTTTCCATCAGCTGGCAAACCTGATTGAGTAGATACAATTAGTACTCCAGATGTTAAGTCTGTATTTGCTAATCCTGCTTTTTCTAATTGACTAGTAGATAGGTCTGTTAGATTGACCATTTGTACACCAAGAGCTGGACGAGTAACTTTACCATTTGTTTCTAATTGATTAATAATCAGTACAGCATCATTTGATGGAATGGCAAAGCCCATTCCTTCTACTGCAACTCCTGAACTGCTGACAGAACTAGAGGTTATTTTACTTGAGTTGATACCAATAACTTGTCCTTGAATATTGATAAGTGGTCCACCTGAGTTACCCGGGTTAATGGCTGTATCAGTCTGGATAGCATTTGTTGAGATTGTTTGGCCATCTTCTGTTTGTGAAGTTACTGTACGACTGAGACTAGAAATAATCCCCTGAGTTACTGTATTTGCATAGACACTTCCTAATGGGCTACCAATTGCAATCGCAGTTTCTCCAACTTTAATTGTGTCTGAATTAGCAAATTCAGCAACAGTGGTCACTTTATCTGCAGCAATTTTGATAACAGCAATGTCTGAATAAGTATCTGCACCTACGAGTTCTCCGCTAAGCTTTTCTCCAGAAGCCAAAAGTATATCGATTTTTTCAGCACCTGAAATTACGTGGTTGTTTGTAACAATATATGCTGTATCACCATCTTTTTTATAAATAACACCTGAACCTTCTCCAGCAACAGCTAGCTCATCTGAACTTTCAATGTTGCCAAAAATAGAACTGAGGCTATTCGATGATTGAGTTTGATAATTGATAACGGAGACAACAGTATCTTGAACTTTTTCCACAGCTTGAGTGGTGGAGGTATCGTTGCTATATTGAACATTGCTCACACTGGTTGTATTTGCTTGATTTGAAGTAGAATTTCCTTGAGTCAGAGTTGATGAAGCAAAGTAATACCCACCAATTCCTCCTAAAAATCCAACAACAAACAAAATAACAAATTTCAATAATTTTTTCATTAAAGGATTCCTCCTAGTTTCCCAATTTCGCTTTAAGATTACAATTACTTTCTTAATTATAACTTAAAGTTTTCAAAAATCAATCCACAAGCTGTGGATAACTTTTACTAGTATGTGAATAACTATTGATTTATAGAGAATTTTTTATAATTAACTACTGAGAATAGCCTGTGGATATGTTACAATATTTTTATGAAAATAAAATTGATAACCGTTGGTAAACTGAAAGAAAAATATTTAAAAGATGGGATAAACGAATATGCAAAGAGGTTGGGAAGATTTGCGAAGCTTGAATTCATAGAACTACAAGATGAAAAAACACCAGACAATGCTAGTCAGGCAGAGAATGAACAAATTCTGAAAAAAGAGTCTGATCGCATCATGTCAAAAATCTCTGATCGAGCATTTGTCATTGTATTGGCGATTGAAGGAACCCAATTCCCTTCAGAGGAATTTAGTAAAAAATTAGATACTATTACGACTAGTGGCTATTCAGATATTACATTTGTTATTGGTGGAAGTTTGGGATTGGATTCTGTTGTTAAGAATAGGGCAAATTTATTGATGAGTTTTGGAAAATTGACCCTTCCACACCAATTAATGCGATTAGTATTGATAGAGCAAATTTATAGGGCTTTTATGATTCAGCAGGGAAGTCCTTACCATAAATAGTTTCATGTGAAACATAGGAGAGAAAGAGTGAGGAAATATAGAGTTTTTGAAGGACTTCGTATCGCAAGTTGTCTAACTTTTATAAGTGGTTATCTAAATGCTTTTACATATTTAACTCAAGGTGGTCGCTTTGCAGGTGTTCAATCAGGAAATGTTATTCTTTTAGCTAATCAATTGGGACAAGGGAATTTTACAAATACCATCCATTTTCTAATTCCTATTATCTTCTTTGTATGTGGGCAATTTTTTACCTATTTGGTGAAAAATTACTTTCTAAAAAGACACTATCCCTGGCATTTAGGTAGCAGTGTCATTATGTTATGTTTTGTATTAATTGCTGTTATACTGACACCGGTTATGTCTTCATTTTATACCATGGCTATCTTAGCTTTTGTAGCTTCTATACAAGTTGAAACATTTAGAACTTTAAGGGGTGTTCCATATGCAAATGTAATGATGACTGGTAATGTCAAAAATGCAGCCTTTATTTGGTTTAAAGGAATAATGGAAAAAAATAAGGAGTTAATAAAGACAGGACGAAATATATTTATAACCATAATTGGCTTTATGCTTGGGGTTATTTGTGCTACAATCTTGTCCAGAATGTTTCTTGAATATGCTTTGGTTGGGGTTATATTTCCTATGATGTATGTAACTTACAAATTATGGCAAGAAAAAAATCCCACCTAATCTGATGGGATAAAATGATTCCAGCAGGATTCGAACCTGCGACCGTTCGCTTAGAAGGCGAATGCTCTATCCAGCTGAGCTATGGAACCGCTAGTAACCATTTTATTTTACATTAAAGGGTTCAGTCTGTCAAGTTGATAAAAATAGTAAAAATATATTGACAAACGATTGGAGCTATATTATACTAAATATTGTTCTGTAGAATAAATGGTCCGTTGGTCAAGGGGTTAAGACACCGCCTTTTCACGGCGGTAACACGGGTTCGAATCCCGTACGGACTATTTTTTCCGCCATAGCTCAGTCGGTAGAGCGCATGACTGTTAATCATGATGTCACAGGTTCGAGCCCTGTTGGCGGAGTAAGAACGTGTAGGAAACCTTGAGAAATCAAGGTTTTTTTATTTTATGTGACTTTTAGTCCGTCACGCTCCGTAAGGTGCGTGACAAATAAACCACCCGCTATGCGGGTGCGCGACGAAGGTTATACCAAAAAAACTCCAAACGCGATACAATAAAGGTGTTCAAGCCTATTGTAAAGCGAAAGGAGAAAAATATGGCGCAAAAGGCACATAGTTTATCACATACAAAGTGGTTGTGTAAATACCACATTGTCTTCACCCCTAAGTATAGATGAAAAATTATCTATAATCAATATCGAAGTAGTCTTGGAGAGATATTTCGACGATTGTGTAGTTATAAAGGTGTTGAAATTATCGAAGGTCATCTGATGCCAGACCATGTTCACATGTTAGTCAGTATTCCTCCAAGGTTAAGTGTATCAAGTTTTATGGGCTATTTAAAAGGCAAGAGTGCTCTTATGATGTTTGATAAACACGCCAATCTCAAATATAAATTTGGCAATCGTCATTTCTGGGCAGAGGGATATTATGTAAGTACGGTTGGACTTAATGAAGCCACAATTAAGAAATATATACAAGAACAGGAAAAACATGATATAGCACTTGATAAGTTAAGTGTAAAAGAGTATGAAGATCCCTTTAGGGATAATGGCAAGTAGTACGAATGCCTCTTTAAGAGGCTAGTGACGAGTCAAAAGCAGTGAGGCTTGAACAAAGTGAAAGCCAGCGTCTTTAGGCGCTGGCTGGTGATGTGGGCTTATAGCCCTTGTTCAAACCACCCGTTTGACGGGTGGTCATGATTTTCTTAAATAGAAAAACCGAGAAGTATTATTTTTCTCGGTTTTTAAGATAATAAAATCGAAGAAACTGATAAGTACAAAATACGAAAATAGCCCCAAAAGAAATCAGTAAACCGACATAAAAACCTTGTGGAATAAAGGTTAAAACGAGTTTTGTTTGACCAGGTTCTACATTTACTTTCATAAAACCATTTTGAGCCTTTTGAATATCTACTGGCTTGCCATCAATGGTTGCACTCCATCCCTTATCAAAAGGAAGGGTTAATAGGATAGAAGCTTCTTTACTTGTTTCAAAATTTACTGTGACTCTATTACCATCTGCGCGTGTATCAATGTTTTTTTCTTGGAGTATAGATACTGCTTGTTGGAAAGCTAGTAAATCCAATCGATAAAATTGTGGCAAATCAAATGATACTTGGTTATTCTCAGGAAAATAGACTTCTATCTGAGCCACAGTATCGGTAGAGAAATTTCCAATATTGAAAAAGGAAAAAGCATTATCAATTGTAAACTCACTTGACTGATTGTTGACAGTGATAATAATTCTTTTTTGATTCTCATTTGAGAAAGTAATATTTGGTAAATTTAAATATACCTGACTATTTGCAGGAATTGTAACAGTGAAAGTAGCTTTTGCAGCATCCTCAGTTTCAACTTTATTGACAGTCATTTGATTGCCTAATTCAACTGTATTTTGTGATTCAATGTCTTTAAGTGAATAATAATATTTCTGTGATAACCCAGTCAATTGATTTAGGAAGTTTGTTTGGTTGTCAAGAGTTAAATTCGTAAACTTGACATCTTTGTAAACTCCATCCGTTAGAATAGCTAACCCTTGGCTAAAAGAATTTTCGTAGAGACTAATTGTATCAAGACTCTGGCTTAACGAAAAACCATACTTATTGGGATTGCTGGTTGCTAAGTTGTACTTTATTCCAAATAGACTATCAGCTATAATAGTATTATTTTGGTATCGAAGGTTTAGATTGGTACCATCAGATCGAAAACCAAGTTTATCCAATGCTGAGCTAGATGCTCTGTTCCTTATGGAAGAAAATTGAGAAATACCATTATAATTGAATTTCATACTGTCATTACCTGTTTGAGGCAAGAGACGCTCCATTCGATAAAACGAATCATTGCTCTCAGCTGTAGACTTTACAAGACTGTCAATTTCTGACAACTTTTCTTCATAGTTAGAACGACTAGGAAAATGCCACTCGTCCGATAAGCCTTGCACTTGATAATAAGTATGAATTCCGACTTCTAAGAGACTAAATATTACTATGGTGGAAGTTATCCATTTGTAGGATGACTTGTAGCCTAGGATAGCAATAAAAAGAATAAAGTATGCAATCAAAAATTCTAGTGTCAATAAGAAGTTGACATCCACTAGAAAGTCGTAATGATTTTTGAAAAAGTAAGTGGATAAAAATCCAATCAATAGAAATGAAATAACTAATGTGAAATGTTTTAAGTTAATTTGATCCAAACGCACAACAGTTTCAGCAGCTAGGTAGATGATACCTATTGAAAGAACCCATGCATAGCGATATAAAAACATATTCGGAGCATGCATTCCTTGCCAAAAAAGATTTAGTGGCTGCAAATAAAAACTTGAAATAATGAGTGTAAAGAATAGGCTGTAAGAGAGCTTTACAATTGGTTTGATACCTTTTAATGTGAAGAATAGCAAAGCTAGAATCAATGGGACTAAACCAACAGAAATCATAGGAATGGATCCAAATTTTGTCGTATCGAAACTACCTACTAAGTTTTTGGCAAAGAAGTCAAAGTACCAAGAATCTTCTGTTTTTAGGTTGACAATGCTTGTAAACGTTTCACCGTGAGTCTTCAAATCAAGGTAGGTTGGCAATAACATGAACATGCTACTTAATGCAGATAAGATTGACAACAGTGTAAAGTTTACAAATCTCTTCAATTTCTGCCCCTCTAACCAAGACAATTGTACGAGTGTCCAGATGATTAGAAAAATAGCAGTCATGTAACCGAAGTAATAGTTTTGTACAAATAAGCATGTCAGAGCTACATAGTAAATGATTTGTCCTTTTCCCGTTAATAATCGATGTAAACCAAGTAGAATGATTGGAAGAAGAATAAAAACGTCCAGCCAGTTATTAATTTCTAATTGACTAGTACTGAAACTCATTAGGGAAAAACTAGTAGAAAGCAGCAATGCCCACTCTTCTTTTAAATTTTGGTGAATGCCTTTTAAACTGACAAAAGTTGACAAACCTATCAAGCTAAACTTGACAATAGTGACAAGATAGAGTGCATCTGGCATAGACTGTAAATTGAAGAAAAAAACGATGGGAGATAGGAAAGAACCTAAATAATACGAAGACAATGCGTAGAAATTCAGGCCCAAACCGCTAGTAAATGTGTAAAATATTGAGCCATCTCCATGTAAAGCATTTCGCAATGTTTGATTAAATATAACATACTGATGGAAGCCATCACTTGCTAATATAGTTGTGTCACTTCCCCACCAGATTCCTTGAAATGCCAAGACAATAGAAATAATAGTTAGCGGGATAAGGAAAGATAAGAGGTAATAAATGGATGTTTTTGTAAATATTTTTTTCATAGATTTAAAAGAAAAGGCGAATAAATCGCCTTTTTATTATGCTTTCCAAAGTTCTTGTACTTTAGCTTGTACTTCAGCATTTTCCAAAAATTCATCATAAGTTTCGTCGATTCGGTCGATAACACCGTTTTTAGAAATGACGATGATATGGTTTGCTAAAGTTTGAATAAATTCGTGGTCATGGCTGGCAAAAATGATGGACTCTTTAAAAGCTTTCAAACCATCGTTCAGACTAGAAATTGACTCCAGGTCCAAGTGGTTGGTTGGATCATCTAATACCAAGACATTTGACTTGAGGAGCATGAGTTTTGACAACATCACGCGCACTTTTTCTCCCCCTGACAAGACATTTACAGGTTTGTTAACCTCATCTCCTGAGAAGAGCATACGCCCTAAGAAACCACGTAAGAAGGTATTGTCATCTTCTTCCTTGCTAGCAAAATTACGAAGCCAATCAAGGATTGATTCATTGGTATCAAAGTCTCGTGTATTGTCTTTTGGTAAATAGGATTGACTAGTAGTGACACCCCACTTGACAGTTCCTTCGTATTCGATATCTCCCATAAGTGCACGAATCAATGCTGTTGTTTGGATATCGTTTTGACCAATAAGGGCAGTCTTATCACCTGGACGTAAGATAAAGTTGATATTGTCAAGAATCGTTTCACCATCGATGACAACTTTTAAGTTCTCAACTGTCAAGAGGTCATTACCGATTTCACGTTCAGATTTGAAGTTGATGAATGGATACTTACGGCTTGAAGGAATAATTTCCTCCAACTCGATTTTATCCAGCATCTTTTTACGTGAAGTAGCTTGCTTAGACTTAGAAGCATTAGCAGAGAAACGAGCAACGAATTCTTGTAATTCTTTGATTTTTTCTTCTGCCTTTGCATTTCGATCTGCTTGTAAACGGGCAGCCAACTCACTTGATTGTTTCCAGAAGTCGTAGTTACCAACAAAAATCTTGATTTTACCGAAGTCAAGATCAGCCATATGTGTACATACTTTATTTAAGAAGTGACGGTCATGGGATACGACAATGACGGTATTTTCAAAATCAATGAGGAAGTCTTCCAACCAGTTGATGGATTGGATGTCTAAACCGTTGGTTGGCTCGTCTAAAAGAAGAACATCAGGTTTACCAAAAAGCGCCTTGGCTAAGAGAACTTTGACCTTTTCTCCATTGGTCAATTCGCTCATGTTTTGGTAGTGGAGGTCTTCTGAAATGTTGAGGTTTTGGAGCAATTGAGAAGCTTCACTTTCAGCTTCCCAGCCACCAAGTTCAGCAAATTCTCCTTCTAACTCGGCAGCTCGGACACCATCTTCATCAGAAAAATCTTCCTTCATGTAAATGGCATCTTTCTCTTTCATGATGCTATAAAGTTGGTCATTTCCCATGATAACGACGTCAATCACACGTTCATCTTCGTAGTCGAAATGGTTCTGACGAAGGACAGAAAGTCGTTCATCTGGACCAAGGGAAATATGGCCAGTTGTTGGTTCGATATCTCCTGCTAAGATTTTTAAAAATGTAGATTTTCCGGCACCATTAGCACCAATCAATCCATAGGTATTTCCTGCTGTAAACTTAATGTTGACATCATCGAATAATTTACGATCGCTGAAACGTAGCGACACATCTGATACTGTAAGCATAGTTTCTCCTATTTTTCTGTCTATTAGTTTTATTGTACTAGAAAGAACTTGAATTTTCAATGAATTACATTGGAATCAAAATATCTTCATTATACTGTTTGTGGTCTTTTTGAAGACTGAATCCACGTCCTTTAACTTGAGTTGCTGGCATGACAATTAGAAATGCTGTATCGTCTATTGCAAGAATATTTGTTTCAAGTTTTTGAATTTCTGGACGTGAAACGGTTGTCATCAGCATTCGTTGTTCTTTACCTGTAAACCCACCAACAACAGGAAATTCAGTAACACCTCGATCAACAACTGTTGTAATGTATTCTTTTATTTCTTCATGATATCTCGATATAATCATTACATTTCTAGAGGAATCAGCACCGGACATCATCAAGTTGACAATATAAGTGATGGTCATCAGTGCGAGGATGGAGTACATCACAGAATCAGGATCAAAAGCAATAAAACCTATAATAACGATTATTCCATCAATTATTCCCATTAAAATACCAATAGGAATCGGGGTTAATTTATTGAGTAATTGAGTAATAATTCCAGTACCGCCAGTTGAAGAATTTCCAAGAAAAACAAGACCAATCCCTATTCCAACAATTATACCACCAAATAGTGCTGCTAATAGCGGATCTTTAGTGAGTGTTGGAAGTGAGTCTGTGAGTTTAAGAAAAAATGGGTAAATATTAGAACCATATACGGTCTTCAAAAAGGTTCTTCTACCTAGAAAAACGTAACATGCAATAAGTAGGGGAATGTTAACGATAAATACAAAAGTGGCTGGATTTATTTCAAATAATTTGTTAATACTAATAGCCAGACCACTTATACCCCCGGAAGCGATGTTATTCGCTAAAAAGAGGCTGTTAAAGCCAACAGCCATGATAAAGGTACCAATGGTAACTAGAAAAAACTCTTTAAATCGTTGCATAATAAGCTCCACAAAAAATAATTCTATACTATTATCCATCATTCTCTTGGTAGCGTCAAGGCTTTACTGACCTTGACTTTCTAATTTTTTGCGGTTATAATAGGAATCAATCAGAAGAGTAGTAAGTGGATAATTTTTAGAGAGTTTGTGGTTGGTGTAAACAAACAAGAGTCGCTTATGAATGGACTGAGTGAATAGAATTTGAACAAATAAGGATTCGGCTAGCAGGCCTTATGTGCGAAAAGACATAAGCTTATTTAATGCTTATAAGTGAGGTGGCACCGTGTCCTTGACGCCCTCGCACAGTTTTCTGTGCGTGGGCTTTTATTATGTAAAAGGAGAATATTTTATGAGTAAACCGATTATCCTAACGGGAGACCGTCCGACAGGCAAATTACATATTGGACATTATGTAGGTTCGTTGAAAAATCGTGTTTTATTACAGGATGCAGGTCAACATGAACTTTTTGTCTTTTTAGCTGATCAACAGGCTTTGACAGACCATGCAAAGGAACCGGAAAAGATTGTTGAATCCGTTGGAAACGTAGCGCTAGATTATCTAGCGGCAGGACTTGATCCAGCTAAGACAACGATTTTCATTCAGAGTCAAATCCCTGAATTGGCAGAATTAACCATGTACTACATGAACTTGGTATCTGTTGCGCGTTTAGAGCGTAACCCAACAGTTAAAACAGAAATTGCTCAAAAAGGTTTTGGTGAAGGAATTCCTGCTGGCTTCTTGGTCTATCCTGTGTCTCAAGCAGCTGACATCACAGCCTTCAAGGCAAACTTTGTTCCAGTAGGAAATGACCAGAAACCTATGATTGAGCAGACTCGTGAACTTGTTCGTAGTTTTAATCATGCTTACCAAACAGATGTTTTGGTAGAGCCAGAAGGCATTTATCCTGAAAATGAGGCAGCAGGTCGTTTGCCAGGTTTGGACGGCAATGCCAAGATGTCTAAGTCACTTGGAAATGGTATCTATCTGGCAGATGACATGGCTACACTCAAAAAGAAAGTCATGTCCATGTACACTGATCCCAACCACATCCGTGTTGAAGACCCAGGTAAGATTGAAGGAAACATGGTTTTCCACTATCTTGACGTTTTTGGGCGCGAAGAAGATAAGGCTGAGATTGAGGCTATGAAGGAGCACTATCAACGTGGTGGTTTGGGTGATGTGAAGACCAAACGTTATTTACTGGACATTTTAGAGAGAGAATTAGGACCAATTCGTGAACGCCGTCTGGAGTTTGCACAGGATATGGGTCAGGTCTATGCAATGTTGGAAGCAGGGAGCCAAAAAGCTCGTCAAGTTGCTGCGACAACTCTTGATCAAGTGAAATCAGCTATGGGAATCAACTATTTTAAATAAGGTTAACAATGAAAGAGCAATGTTGAAAAAATGTTGCTTTTTTCATTTAAATCACAGAGAAGTAAAAAACAAACGTTCGATTTTTATAGATAAAACTGAATAGAATTTTCTGAATTTTTAGGATTAACAATATTAAAGCGAATAATGATTGACAAATGATTTCAAAATGTTATCATAATTAAAATACAAATAGCAATCAAGCTACACATAAATAAGAAAAGAGGAAGAAAATGTCAAACTGGGACACTAAATTTTTGAAAAAAGGCTTTACTTTTGATGACGTATTACTTATTCCGGCTGAAAGTCATGTTTTACCACATGATATTGATTTAAAAACACAATTAGCACCAAATTTGACCCTTAATCTTCCGATTATTTCTGCTGCCATGGACACTGTAACAGATAGCAAAATGGCTATCGCTATGGCACGTGCAGGTGGTTTGGGTGTCATCCATAAGAATATGTCTATCGCGGAGCAGGCTGATGAGGTGCGTAAGGTAAAACGTTCTGAAAATGGTGTCATTATCGATCCATTCTTCCTAACACCAGAGCACACCATTGCTGAGGCTGAGAAATTAATGGCAACTTATCGTATTTCAGGTGTGCCAATCGTTGAAACATTGGAAAATCGTAAATTGGTTGGCATTATTACCAACCGTGATATGCGTTTCATTTCTGACTATTCACAGCCAATTTCGACCAACATGACAAGCGATGCTTTGGTAACAGCGCCAGTTGGAACAGACCTTGCAACTGCTGAGGCTATTCTTCACAAGCATCGTATTGAAAAATTGCCATTGGTTGATGAAAATGGTCGTTTGTCAGGCTTGATTACTATCAAAGACATTGAGAAAGTCATTGAGTTCCCAAATGCAGCGAAGGATGAATTTGGTCGTCTCTTGGTTGCGGGTGCTGTTGGTGTTACATCTGATACTTTTGAACGTGCTGAGGCTCTCTTTGAAGCGGGTGCTGATGCGATTGTTATCGATACTGCTCATGGTCACTCAGCTGGTGTTCTTCGTAAGATTAAAGAAATCCGTGAACACTTCCCAACTCGTACCTTAATTGCCGGCAATATTGCCACAGCTGAGGGAGCTCGTGCTCTTTATGAAGCTGGTGTTGATGTTGTGAAGGTCGGTATTGGACCAGGTTCAATCTGTACAACACGTGTCATCGCAGGTGTTGGGGTACCACAAGTGACTGCTATCTATGATGCAGCTGGTGTTGCGCGTGAATATGGAAAAACCATTATTGCTGATGGTGGTATCAAGTATTCAGGTGACATTGTGAAGGCACTTGCAGCAGGTGGTCATGCCGTTATGCTGGGTTCTATGTTTGCAGGAACGGATGAAGCACCAGGTGAAACAGAAATCTTCCAAGGTCGTAAATTTAAGACTTACCGTGGTATGGGCTCTATCGCTGCCATGAAACAAGGTTCGAAAGACCGTTACTTCCAAGCATCTGTAAATGAAGCTAACAAACTTGTTCCAGAAGGAATTGAGGGACGTGTAGCCTATAAAGGATCTGTTGCAGATATGATATTCCAAATGGTTGGTGGACTTCGCTCAGGTATGGGCTATGTAGGTGCTGGCAACTTGACCGAATTGCATGAAAATGCTCAGTTTATCGAAATGTCAGGCGCTGGTTTGAAAGAAAGCCATCCACACGATGTTCAAATTACAAACGAAGCTCCAAACTATTCAGTACAGTAAACAAAAACAAGACCCTAGTTGACAGGGTCTTTCTTTTTATGTAAATGTAGTTGACAAATACTGTAAAGCACCTTTTCAGTCTTCGGTAATGTTTCCCTTTTGAATATGGAAAATTTTAAGATTTTCAGGCAGCTTATGTAAATGGTCTAAAGATGTCGTAGTTATAAATGTTTGAATCGTATCGGTAATTGTTTCAAGCAATTTCAATTGTCGATTGTTATCAAGTTCGCTCATGACATCGTCTAACAATAGAATCGGATACTCTCTTGTCATTTCTTTCATTAATTCTATTTCAGCGAGTTTGAGAGAAAGGACAAGACTACGGTGTTGTCCTTGGCTACCAAAATGGGCGTTCATATCATTTAGAAAGAAGGCAATATCATCACGGTGTGGTCCTACACCTGTATTTTTTTTGAATAAATCACGTTTACGACTATTTTCTAACTCTGTCAAGAAAGCGTCAATTAAATTGACAGAGTTAGTCAAGTTAACTGAAGATAGATATTGAATGTTTAAGGTTTCTTTTTGATTTGAGATTTCTTGAACTTTGCTGTTGCCATGCAATTCTAATTTTTTTAGAAAGTCAATCCGGTGTTGGATAACACGACTACCATACTCTGCTAGTTGATGATCCAATACAGATAAAAAGGTATTGTCTACCTTTTCTGTAGATTTAAGATAGGCATTTCTTTGTTTTAAAACATGGTTATAGCTTGACAAGTCTGAGAGATATATTGGTTTGATTTGTCCTAATTCGACATCAATGAACTTTCTCCTTAAGGCAGGGGCACCTTTGATTAATTGCAAGTCTTCCGGTGCAAAAAGAACAACGTTCATGTGTCCAATGTAGTTTGAAAGCTTTGCTTGTTTGAGATGATTGACTTTTGTTACTCGCCCTTTATCTGTCAAGTGAATGTCAAGCGGAATCTTACCATTTGTACGATGAAGTATTCCGGAAATAGATAATTCTTTTTCCTGAAATTGTAGAAGGTCTTTATCTGTTCGGGTTCGATGACTCCGTGTCAGGGCTAAAAAATAGATAGATTCTAGCACATTGGTTTTACCTTGGGCATTTTCACCTAAAAAGACATTGAGTCCTTTGTGAAACTCAATATCTAAATGGTTGTAATTCCGAAAATGTTTTAATGCTAATCGTTCCAACCACATGTTTATGTACCAGGGAAACGAACAGGTTTTCTGTCAGCTTTTTGAGCTGTTTTTTTTGAAGGAGGGACCTGTTTCTTATTTTTTTTATTCTCTTGATTCAATTTTTTAACAATGGCAGCTACCCGCTCTTTTTCAGCCTGATCTTCTTGGTATTGCTGAATTTCTTCTGTACTTGGAGCAATAACAGTTATAGTAATACCATGTTCTGGTAGTGCGACTGTGTCACCAATACGGATTTTTTTCCCTCTTCTTTTTTCATCTTCTCCATTAAAAAGGATGGTGTTTTCTTCTAAAAAAACTTTGATAGCACCTCCTGAGTGAAGAATACCAGTTGTTTTTAAAAGAGCCTGCAAAGTAATGTAGTCATCAAATAGTTTAAATTCCATATGTCACCTCGTTACAGAATATTATAACACAAAATGGTATAATGAAAGGTACAATGTTTGAAAGAGGAAGAGAATGCAATTACAAGAAGGAGTTAATCTTCATTTTATAGAATCAAGTAAGTTTACGACCAATAGAATTCGTGTGCGTTTTGCTGCAACAATGAGTGAAAAAACAGTGGCAGGTCGTGTGCTACTAGCCAATTTACTAGAAATGGGAAATCAAGATTATCCAACAGCGCGTCAACTTCGAATGAAATTAGCTGCTTTATACGGAGCACATTTTTCAACCTCTGTTTCTAAGAGGGGACGAGTTCATTTTGTTGATGTGAACATCTCGTATGTGAAATCATCGTTTTTGCTCAATAAAGAAGATATAACCATAGAAATAATTGATTTTCTATATGCCTGTCTATTTCGACCGTTGACAGAAGGAAAAGCTTTCAATAAAAAAATGTTCGAAGTGGAGAAAAGAAATTTATTAAGTTTTTTAGAATCTGAGGTAGAAGATAATTTTTATCATGCGGATGTTGAAATGAGTCGTCTCTATTTTAATGATGAAGATATACAGGTGCCACGAGTTGCTCGAATTGATTTAGTACAAAAGGAGACAGCTGAATCTGTTTATGAAGCATACAAAAAAATGCTAAAAATGGACAGAATTGATATTTTTGTTGCTGGAGAAGTCAATCAATTAGAGGTTCAAAATAAATTTAAAAACTTTGAATTTACATATCGAAATCCAAAATTGGAGTTAGAGTACTCACAAGATTATTCCAATATCGTTCATGAAAAAGTGGAACGAAAAGTTGCTCAACAATCTATTTTAGAATTAGCATATCATTTACAAGTTATTTACAACGATGTAAACTATCCTGCATTGTTGGTTTTTAATGGTCTGTTAGGTGCCTTTTCTCATTCTAAATTATTTATGAATGTTCGGGAAAAAGAAAGTCTGGCCTATACGATTGGGAGTCAAGTGAATATTTTTTCAGGTATGTTGAAAGTATATGCTGGAATTAATCGAGAAGATCGATTGAGGACAATGAAGCTCATAAATCGTGAATTTCTTGCAATAAAACGTGGTCAAATTACAGAGGATGACTTGGAATTAACAAAAAAATCACTAACTCATTCTGCAACGCTGGCTCAAGATAGGCAAAATAATCTAATTGAACAGGCCTATAATGAAGTCTGCTTAGGAGAACGAAATCTAACTTGGCAACAGTGGATTGATGGTATTCATGCGGTATCGATAGACGATGTTGTAAAAGTTGGAAAAGTTATTCGTTTACAGGCTATTTACTTTATGGAAGGAGTTGCTCAATGAAACTAATTGAAAAATGCTATCCGTATATGAAGGAGAGTCTTTATTATGCTAAACTTGACAATGGGTTGACAGTAACTTTACTTCCAAAAACTGATTTTAATGAGGCCTATGGAGTATTAACGACAGAATTTGGGGCTCTACATACTCAATTTAAAGCAGATGGTAAAGAAATTGTTCACTATCCCGCAGGGATTGCCCATTTTTTGGAGCATAAACTATTTGAATCAGAAGAAGATGGCGATGTGATGAATCAATTTGCCAAATTAGGTGCTAGTGCAAATGCCTATACTGGATTTCGTCAAACAAGCTATCTTTTTTCAACTACCCAAGAAGTGTTATCTTGTTTGAATTTACTGCAATCATTTGTTACTAAGCCTCATTTTACAAAAGAAAATGTAGAGCGTGAGCAAGGAATTATTGAACAAGAAATCGAAATGTACCAAGACGATGCAGATTATCGTCTTTATATGGGAATTTTAGCTTCACTCTATCCGGGAACTCCATTAGCTTATGATATTGCTGGTACTGTTGAATCAATTTCACAAATTACAGCTGATGCTTTGTATGAAAATTATTTAGCCTTCTATCGTCCAAGTAATATGCATATGTTTATTGTTGGAAATTTTATTATAGAAGAGGTATGGGAAGAAATTATTCAAACCCAAGAGAACTCTGTGCAAGATAGTAGGTCGTTTGAAAAACTTGCCTTGACACATTTACCAATTTTAGAACATCAAACAGAGCAATTTGAGGTAGCTACTTCAAAATTAGCAATAGGGTTAAGAGGGAATGATGTTATTTCAAGGCAGGAAATTCCAAGATACCAAGTATGTTTACAATTATTATTTGCAATGTTATTTGGTTGGACTTCAAAACGCTATCAAGCCTTATATGAGGATGGAATAATTGATTCTTCGTTTCAATTTCAAATTGAGGTAAGCCCAGACTATCACTTCGTAGTCATTACGACAGATACTGAGTCACCAATTCGATTATCTAGTTTAATTATGAAAGCCATTCACCAATTTGAAAATGATAAAGATATCAATCATCAACAACTTGCATTATTAAAAAATGAAATGTATGGTGATTTTATTCGAAGTTTAAATTCACTTGAATTTACTGCCAGTCACTTTGTGACTCAAGTCACTGATGAGCAGACTATTTTTGATTTTCCAGAGATTATTCAATCTATTACACTGGAGGATGTTTTTGAGGTTGGGAGGCAGTTTATTTACAACTGTGATATGACAGATTTTACGATTTTTCCCCGATAGAATGTTGTAAAGCATCGAAATTTCCGTAGTTTTTTGTTAAAATAGAGTATTGTATACAATGAATGAATGAGAGAAGGGATTTATGAGGCAAAAAAGTATCGGTGAAGTTCTTCGATCAGCTCGAGAAAGTAGGGGCTGGAACCTAATTGATGTGCAGAGAATGACGAAAATTCAGGCTAAATATTTACAAGCATTAGAATATAATGATTTCGAATATATACCAGACAGTAACTACATAGAAAGTTTTTTGGTAACGTATGCGGATGCGCTTGAATTAGATTCTGCTGTATTACTAGATGCTTATAAAAAGAACAGTCTAGTAATCTACTATGAAGAAGGAGAAGAGGAAGAACTTTCTACGGAGTTAAAAAGACGTTATAAGTTAAGAAAAAAGAATAAAAAAGATTCTTTTCTTCCTTTGTTTTACTTGTTACTAGCAGCTGGTTTGATGATTATTTTTGTGACATTTGTGATTCATAGTCGTATGAAGCAAATTTCACTATTCTCAAATCAAAGTACATCTTATAGTGTGTCTAGGCAAGTGACAAATTCAACAAGCTCAATAGCAAGTACATCAACATCAGGAAATGTCATAGAGGAGTCTTCTTCAAATAGTTCTAGTTCTACTAGCAGTTCAACAACTAGCGCTTCTGAAATGATTCAGGTAACTGGATCTGGAGAAAGTATTAGTGCTACCGTATCAAAGATTACCTATCCAATTGATATTACTGTAACTGCAGACAATACAACTAGTTGGATTAGTTTATCTGATACAACACTTTCAGGTGGCGTAACACTGACCCCTGATAACCCATCAGCAACAACAAAAATAGAGGAAGGAGTATCTTCAGCTACTCTCGTTTTAGGTGTTGTAAAAGGGGTTACTATTACAATCGGTGGTCAAAAGTTGGATACATCGGCTTTAACTACTCAGACAGGAAGTATTACCCTGTACTTTGAACAATAAAGGACGAAAAGATGAAAAAAGAAAATATTCCCAATGCATTAACAATTGGTCGGATTCTCGTTATCCCCATCTTTATTTTATTATTAACGCTTTGGAACAATGCAATCAGCCATACACTGGCTGCAATTATCTTTGCTTTAGCTAGTATTACAGACTATTTAGATGGTTATTTAGCTAGAAAATGGAAAGTTGTTACAAATTTCGGAAAGTTTGCAGATCCAATGGCGGATAAAATACTGGTAATGACAGCTTTTATTATGCTAGTTGAATTGGGATTTGCCCCTGCTTGGGTTGTTGCGATTATCATTTGTAGGGAGCTTGCTGTAACTGGTTTGCGTTTACTTTTAGTTGAAAATGGTGGGACAGTCCTAGCCGCAGCAATGCCAGGGAAAATTAAAACCTTTTCTCAAATGTTTGCGGTCATTTTCCTACTCTTGCATTGGAACCTGCTTGGTCACATAACATTGTATATCGCACTTTTCTTCACCCTGTATTCAGGTTATGATTATTTCAAGGGTGCTTCATTTCTTTTCAAAGATACATTCAAATAATGGAAAATATTATCGAAGTTAAAAATCTTAAGTATAAGTACGATCAAGAAGACGAAAAATATACTTTAAACGACGTTTCGTTTCACGTGAAACAAGGAGAGTGGTTGTCCATCATTGGCCATAATGGATCAGGGAAATCAACAACTGTCCGTTTAATTGATGGCTTATTGGAAGCTGAATCTGGGGACATTTACATATCCGGCGATAAATTGACAGCTGATAATGTCTGGGAAAAACGCCGTCTAATTGGAATGGTCTTTCAAAATCCAGATAATCAATTCGTTGGGGCTACAGTAGAGGATGATGTTGCTTTTGGTTTGGAAAACCAAGGGGTTCCTCTTGAAGAAATGCGTGTTCGTGTTCAAGAAGCTTTGGAATTGGTTGGCATGGCTAATTTTAAGAAGAGAGAACCTGCTAGACTCTCTGGTGGACAAAAACAGCGTGTTGCAATAGCAGGTATCGTGGCTTTGCGTCCCAATATTGTTATTTTGGATGAAGCAACGTCTATGTTAGATCCTGAAGGGCGTTTGGAATTAATTCGTATTGTGAAGGAAATTAAAGATCAACATAATATGACGGTTATTTCTATTACGCATGATTTAGACGAAGTTGCACTAAGTGATCGTGTGATTGTGATGAAGAATGGGCAAATTGAATCAACCAGTACCCCAGCAGAATTATTTATGAGGGACGATTTGATTGAGCTTGATTTAGAACAGCCATTTACAGCAAATTTAGCTGAATCATTGCGCCAGGCGGGAATCGCTATTCCGCTACGCTATTTTACAGAGGAAGAATTAGAGGAAACTTTATGGGAATTCATCTCCAAGAAGTAAGCTATACCTATCAAGCTGGCACACCTTTTGAGGGGCGTGCGCTTTTCGGTGTAGATTTGGAAATTGTTGACGGTTCCTATACTGCACTGATTGGGCATACTGGTTCTGGGAAATCAACTATTTTGCAACTTTTAAATGGATTAAACATCCCCACATCTGGTAGTGTGATTGTTGATGATATGGTTATCAACGCGACTTCAGATAAAAAAGGTATTAAGCAAGTAAGAAAAAAAGTTGGCTTGGTTTTTCAGTTCCCAGAAAGTCAAGTTTTTGATGAGACAGTCTTAAAAGATGTGGCATTTGGTCCACAAAATTTTGGTATTTCCCAAGAAGAAGCTGAAAAGATTGCTCGTGAAAAACTTGCACTCGTTGGTATTTCGGAAGAGCTATTTGAAAGAAGTCCTTTCGAGTTATCTGGAGGTCAAATGCGCCGAGTTGCGATTGCAGGAATATTAGCCATGGAACCAAATGTTCTAGTATTGGATGAACCTACAGCAGGACTAGATCCTGCTGGACGTCAGGAATTAATGGACATCTTTAAACAGTTACACGCTAATGGCATGACCATCGTTCTGGTAACTCATTTAATGGATGATGTTGCTAATTATGCAGATTGGGTCTATGTGATGGAGAAAGGGAAGTTAATCCGTTCAGGAAAACCGAGAGATGTTTTTCAAGAGGTTGAATTTTTGGAAACTATTCAATTAGGTGTTCCAAAAATAACAAAATTTGCTGCGAATCTGGAGAGAAGAGGCTTTGTATTTGAACGCTTGCCAGTTACGATAAAAGAATTTGCCGAGGTGATGAGTCATGGATAAATTGATTTTAGGTCGGTATATTCCTGGGAATTCGATGATTCATCGTTTAGATCCACGTAGTAAATTGTTGGCCATGTTTGCCTTTCTTTTGCTTATTTTCTGGGCAAATAATTTGATAACAAATGTTCTAATTATTGCCTTTGTGTTTGCAATGGTCCTTTTATCACAAATACGCCTATCTTTTTTTATCAATGGTTTAAAACCAATGATAGGGATTATTCTGTTTACAACCTTCTTCCAAGTTTTCTTCACACCTGGAGCAAGTGTTTTGTGGGAATTTTGGATTTTTAAGGTTTCGATTGAAGGCTTGCAGCAGGCGCTGATTATCTTCATCCGATTTGTACTCATTATTTTCTTTTCAACCTTGTTAACATTAACAACGACACCTTTGAGTCTGGCTGACGGTATTGAATCTGGTTTAGCCCCTCTGAAACGGTTGAAAGTTCCTGTTCATGAAATTGGTCTAATGCTCTCGATGAGTTTACGTTTTGTACCAACCCTTATGGATGATACCACACGCATTATGAATGCACAAAGAGCGCGTGGTGTGGATTTTAATGAAGGAAATCTGATTCAAAAAGTTAAATCGGTTATTCCTATTTTGATTCCACTATTTGCTTCAAGTTTCAAGAGAGCTGATGCCCTTGCTACAGCGATGGAAGCGCGTGGTTATCAAGGAGGCGAAGGAAGAACCAAATACCGAGTTTTAGAATGGAAACTGCCAGATACCTGTGCTGTTATTGTCATGGTATTACTTGGTGTAACACTCTATGTACTAAAAAGTGCTTAAAATATTATCCTTTTCACCATAAAACAACTTTATTGAAATATTTGTAATAGATTTTTAAATGGAAAGTAATATTATGATAGTATGATAGGAATAGTTATAACAATAAGTAGAGGACTATTCTTTTTAATGAAAAAGAGTTTGATTTATAAAGCATTAAAAGGTGTTGCTGGACTATTCACTATTCTTTCTTTGGTGTTAGTTGGTTTCATTCTAACAGGGAAGATATCTCATACCCAAATTGTGAGAGCAGTATCTGATGCCCCATATACTATTAAGAATACAGTAAATAAGATTCGTAATGGTGTTCCACATACAACTGAATATATTTCAGCAAGTCCTATTTTTGAATTGGGCTATGAAACCATATTAAAGTTGAAGACTGATTCTCAACCACTTCAGGTGGAAGCTTTAGAAATAACGTTTGAAGAACCGCAAATTGTTGAATCAAGTGATTTGCGAGATGAAAGTTCGACTGATACAGGATTAGGAGATGATGGAACTATCGCTACAACAGGGGACCTTCAAAGTGATATGTATGTAAGCGAAACTAGTTTGGAGCCAACAGCTATTGAGTCAGAACAAGTAATCTCACAAGTAACTCCTCATTCAGAAGTGATTCAACCTGTTTCAAATCCAATGAACACTGCTAATCAGTCATCTGCTGGTTCAACTATTGACGATGTTTCTGCTAAAGAATGGATTGCACAAAAAGAATCTGGAGGTAGCTATACGGTTTCTAATGGAGTATATATTGGAAGATATCAGCTACATAGCGCTTATTTAAATGGAGACCATTCACCAGAAAATCAGGATCGTGTAGCAGATGCCTATGTTTTGCAACGCTATGGTTCATGGTCAGCAGCCTACCAGTTTTGGTTAGCAAATGGATGGTATTAAGAAAATAAATAATGCCTAGTTTTTTCTAGGCATTTTCTTTTTTTAAAAAACAAATATATTTATGTAAAGAATCGTGTAAATATATGTAGAAAACGCCAGTAAATAGCGCTTTTATAGTGTAAACTCAATGTCACTGTAATATTTGTAATATTTTTTCAAACTCAGAGTAATAGTTGAAGTGTATGATAGATAACATAACAGAAAGGAATGTATTTACATAATGAATATTACATTTAAACAGAACATTAAAACAACTATTTTAGGTTTGGTTGCGGGCATCGCAATTTTAAGTGCTGGTGTGGTTAGCGCTGACACTTATACTGTAAAATCAGGGGACACATTGTCAGAGATTGCTTTGACATATAACACTACCGTCGAAAAATTAGCAGAGCAAAACAAAATCACTAACCCTGATTTTATTCATGTTGGTCAAGCTATTGAGTTGGGTGAAGTGACAAAAGTGGCTACTTCAACGCAACCAACTCAGGAGACTGAAACAGCTACGACACCAGAAACAACTACAACTAGCTCTTATTCTTCAAACTTGAGTGCTGAAGATGCTGCAGCTAAAGAGTGGATTGCACAAAAAGAGTCAGGTGGTAGCTATGATGCTCAAAATGGTATCTATATTGGTCGTTACCAATTGACAAATACGTACCTAAATGGAGACTACTCTGTTGAAAACCAAGAGCGCGTAGCTGATGCTTACGTTGCCGGTCGTTACGGTTCATGGTCAGCAGCCAAAGCATTCTGGTTGGCAAATGGTTGGTATTAAAATATCTATAAAAAAGTCTAGTTTCACTAGGCTTTTTAGTTTTGTAGTTTTCTATGCTTTACAAATTGTGCAAATTTGCTTATAATGTGAAAAAAATTGACAAGAAGAGAAAAAGAATGAATTTACAGAAACGAATTTTTCGCGTGAATATGACAATGCTCGTCTTATCTTTAATAGCTATGTTAGGGGTGAGTATCTATGTGGTTAATAGCATTTATCGTAACCAAGGGACTTGGCAATCCACCAGTCAGAAGACAGCAGCAAGTCAGCAGAGTATAGAGAATTTTGCAGGCACAGATTTTGCAAGTTTAGCTGACGCTTTATCTGTGAATGGGGCTCAACTCTATGTAGAAAGTAATGGAGAGATTTTGTTTTCAAATCTTTCTGATGATGCAGATGAGCTTTCAGAAGTAACGGTGTCAACTACAACTCATACCTCTTATGTTGATGGTGAGGTTATTATTAGTCGAAAGATTGCAACAAATGGCCAAATTTACTATTTATATGCTTGGTTAGAGGACTTGGAAGAACAACAGGAAAGCCAGGATTTTCAAGCCTTTCTTTTGCAACTTTTCTTGGTTGGTGGGGCAGGTATTGTCATCATAGTCGTGCTTAATTTCCTCTTTACTCGCCGTCTATTAGGTGTTGTCATGCGTCCTTTGAATGAATTGCATAGCGGTGTAAAACGTATTCAGCAGGGAGATTATACAGCACCTCTGACTTATCAAGGTGATAAGGAATTTGAAGAATTGACCCAAGGGTTCAATCAAATGCAGACTTCTTTGTTAGATGCTCGTGAGAAAAATCAGTTGTATGAACAAAATCGAACCCAGATGGTCGCAGATATTTCGCACGATTTGCGGACTCCTTTGACTTCTATCAAAGGTTATGCCAAGGGAATTTTGGATGGAATTGCCAATACGGATGAAAAACATAATCAGTATTTGACTGTTATCTATCAAAAATCTCAGCTTATGGAAAACTTGCTGGAAAAATTATTTGCTTTTTCACAATTGCAGACAGATAAAATGCCATTTGATAAAGTCCAGCTTGATTTGGCCATCTTTTTACAGTCCTATGTAAGAGAGAAAACTGAGGAATTAGTAGATGAGGACATTCGGTTTAGTTTGGAAGTATCGGATGGATTGCCAGTTGAGATTGATCCAATTCAATTTCGTAGAATTCTAGATAATTTGGTGGACAATGCACGAAAATATGCCGCTGTAAAGCCCCTGATAATCAGTATTACTGGACAAATGCAGGAGCAAGAAGTTGTTTGGACTTTTACAGATAACGGAAAAGGTGTAGAAAAGAATAGACTTGACTTAATTTTTGAAGAATTTTACAGGGCAGACGGTACCAGACAGCAAGTAGAAGGCCATGGTCTGGGGTTAGCGATTGTAAAAAATATTATCGAACGCTTGGGAGGTCGAATGTCTGTTGAGGCAACTCCAGGTCTTCGATTTATCTTTAGATTACCTAGAAAGGATATGAAATGACACGGATTTTAATCGCAGAAGATGATGTAGAGATTGCATATTTGGAGCGAGATTATTTGGAAATGCAGGGCTACCAAGTAGATTTGGTACATGATGGAGGTTTAGTTGAAGAACAATTGAACAAAGAAGATTACGCGCTTCTCATGTTAGATGTCATGCTTCCAAACAAAACAGGCTATGATCTTTGCCGTGATTTACGGGATAAGGTGGACTTCCCTATTTTGATGGTTACATCCAAGCAAGAAACCATGGACGTGGTGAGAGGACTCGGTTTGGGAGCGGATGATTACATTAGCAAACCTTTTGATCCTATGGAGTTGGTGGCGCGTGTAAAGGCTCATTTGGCTCGCTACCAGCGTTTTCAAAAGGATAATAATCAGAATGAATTAACAGTTGGGAATATGACTATTTTCTTGGATAATTGGAAGGTGACTTTGGATGGTCAGGAAATCAAATTGCCCAATCGTGAATTTGAATTGCTTGTTTATTTAGCAAAACACCCTAACCGAGTATTCTCTAAAGATCACTTGTTTGAAACCATTTGGGGATATGACTATGTTGGAGATAGTGCAACAGTTGCTGTTCATGTCAATCGGCTCCGAGATAAATTGGGATCGGATTTGATTGAGACCGTCTGGGGAGCAGGATATCGTCTTAATGATTAATTTATTAGTGTTTAGAATTTGTTTAGAAAGTTTCTCTAAAGTGTTAAAACCTATCCTCTATAATAGACTTATCAGCAAGAGCTGAAGAAAACAAGTTAAAAAGAGGACAAAATGGAAAATAACAATCAACAACAAGAAATTATTGAAGTGGCAGAAAATAAGAAAACAGGTATCTGGGAATCAGTCAAACAGAAGGTTACAGGCATGAGTAAGAAATCGATTATCTTATTGTCAGTAGGTGCCTTGGCACTTGTGACGGCTGGTTTTATCGCGGCAGAAGTCTATGAAAATAAACTAGAGGCATTAGGAGATCAAATTGAGCGACAAGTTGGAATTGCAGATGATGATGACAATCAACAGGTAATAGCACAAGCTAATGCATCATCAGCCTCATCAGTAAATACAACTTCTGCAAGTCAACTAGCAACAAGTTACGGTGTAAAGTTAGTTGACACCTCTGAGCTAGATGGTACTTATGCAGCAACATCTGGAAATAACACCTACACGTTGACTGTAAAAGGGAATCAAGCAACCTTGACAGAAGTTGACAAAGACGGAGATCAAGATATTGAACAAGTTATCTTTGATTTAGATAAAAAACTTGCCTACATTGATGGCGAAGCAGATAGTTATACCTTGAATGGTCCAACTCTTACTTTGACAGAAATTGATGCAAATGAAACTACATTAGATAAGCTGATTTTTACAAAGCAATAATAAAAGGACCGTCAGGTCCTTTCAGATTGAAGAAAAAGTCCATTTTGGACAATGTTCTTCAATCTTTTTTCTTTATGTTGAAAATAAAAAACTCTCAGAAACGCCGAAATATCAATGTTTCTAAGAGTTTAATGACTTGCTATCTTTTACAAACTTCTTCAATTTTTTATATTTTTAGGAGTTTGTCTACGTTCTGAAAGGACCGTCAGGTCCTTTTATTGTTTACAAAACTGTCAACCTTCCCCAAAAATTTCCTGTGCTAGTCGGCGACCAGTCGGTGTAGCAGCAAGCCCGCCTTCGGCTGTTTCACGAAAGGCTGTTGGTAAAGCAGCACCTACTTGATACATAGCATTTATTACCTCATCAGCAGGAATCTTTGATTCAATCCCAGCTAATGCCATATCAGCAGC
Source organism: Streptococcus parasuis (assembly GCF_021654455.1). NCBI lineage: Bacteria > Bacillati > Bacillota > Bacilli > Lactobacillales > Streptococcaceae > Streptococcus > Streptococcus parasuis. Next base: position 2,171,347 of record NZ_AP024276.1, on the reverse strand, counting down.
TACCATAGCATAGCTAGCGCCCATCGCGTTTCTCTTGACACAAGGCACTTCTACTAGGCCAGCGACAGGATCACAGATGAGACCAAGCATATTTTTGATAACAAAGCAGATAGCTTGACTAGCTTGATACGCTGTCCCGCCCGCAGCTAGTGTTAGTGCGGCAGCAGACATAGCAGAAGCTGAACCAACTTCAGCTTGACACCCACCCTCTGCTCCAGAAATAGAAGCATTGTTGGCAATGACAAGACCAAAGGCACCAGCCGTAAAGAGAAAGTCAAGTTGTTGCTCTTCTGTCAACTTCAACTTGTCAATGGCAACTCCTAAAACAGCTGGTAAACATCCAGCGGATCCAGCAGTCGGAGTGGCACAAACAAGACCCATCTTAGCGTTTAGTTCATTGACAGCCATGGCATTTCTAGCTACTGACAGTATGGAGGTGTCGGACAGTGTCATTCCACTTTTTATATATGCGTCAAGTTTTGCTGCGTCCCCACCTGTCAATCCTGAAACAGATTTACTTTCGGAGAGGCCATCAATAATGGAATTTTTCATTACTGTCAAGTTTCTTGACATAATTGTCAATATTTCATCTCGGTTCCGCCCAGTTAGCTCCATTTCAGTAGCAATCATTAGTTCTGAGACGCTACCAGAAAACTGTTCTGCCTGTGAAACCAATTCTTCAATTGTATAAAACATGGCTCTCTCTTTCTAGTTAAAGAAGGTAATATTGTGCAAGTGCGGGATTTTTTCAATTTCTGGGATAGCATGTTCACACTGGCGGGAGTCTACCTCAATAATCATGATGGCTTTTTCCCCTGCTTTTTCACGGGTGACATTCATTTGAGCAATATTAATATTGTATTTAGATAAAATATCAGTAACTTTAGCAATCATGCCTGGGACATCTTGATGAACGATAATGATAGTTGGGGTGTTCATATTCAGATTGACAGAAAATCCATTTAGTTCCGTTACCTGAATATTTCCTCCTCCAATGGATACACCTGTTGCAGAAATAGATTTTTTCTCATTTTTTATTATGATTCGCGTTGTATTGGGATGGGGTGTATTACTCTCTTTGTTGACACGCCAGTAAACTTTGATACCACGTTCCCTCGCAATATCTAAAGAGTCAGGAATCCGTGGATCATCTGTATCCATACCTAAAATACCTGCGACCAAGGCTACGTCAGTACCATGCCCTCGGTATGTTTTAGCGAAGGAGTTGTAGAGTTGGAATTCAACTTCGGTGGGTTGCTCTCCAAAGATAGATGAGACAATCTTGCCGATACGGACCGCCCCAGCTGTGTGACTGGAAGAAGGTCCAATCATGACTGGTCCAATAATATCAAAGACCGATTGAAATTTTAAATTTGACATAGTAATCCTCACGTTTTTCTTGGTTCTATTATATCAAAAATTCATTTACGAGAATATGCTTAGATGCATGGGCTTTTATATCAAAATTCTATCTATGTCCCATCTTATATGATATAATACAAATTGTTCAAATCGACCTTCAATCGTTTTGGATAAAACTAGACCCTTCAAGTCTAAGTTGAAATTGAACTCGGATTGAGTCTGAGTATCACAATTGATGGGAGAAGATTATGTCAATAGACAATTCTAAAACCCGTGTTGTTGTCGGTATGAGTGGTGGTGTGGATTCATCGGTTACGGCTCTCTTGCTCAAGGAGCAGGGCTACGATGTCATCGGCATCTTCATGAAAAACTGGGACGACACGGACGAAAATGGCTTCTGTACAGCAACAGAAGATTACAAAGATGTGGCTGCGGTGGCAGACCAAATCGGCATTCCTTATTACTCTGTCAACTTTGAAAAAGAGTATTGGGACCGTGTGTTTGAATATTTCCTTGCAGAATATCGTGCAGGTCGTACACCCAATCCAGATGTCATGTGTAACAAGGAGATTAAGTTTAAAGCTTTCTTGGATTACGCCATGAATTTGGGAGCAGATTATGTAGCGACGGGGCACTATGCTCAAGTAACACGTGATGAAGACGGTACCGTTCATATGCTGCGCGGGGCAGACAATGGCAAGGATCAGACCTACTTCCTTAGCCAACTATCACAGGAACAACTGCAGAAAACCATGTTTCCGCTCGGCCATTTACAAAAGCCTCAGGTAAGGGAAATAGCAGAGCGAGCAGGTTTGGCGACAGCTAAGAAAAAAGACTCGACAGGTATCTGTTTTATCGGTGAAAAGAACTTCAAAGAATTCTTAGGGCAGTATTTGCCAGCCCAACCCGGTCGGATGATGACCGTTGACGGTCGTGATATGGGAGAGCATACAGGCCTCATGTACTATACCATTGGTCAGCGGGGCGGGCTTGGTATCGGCGGACAAATCGGTGGAGACAATGAGCCTTGGTTTGTTGTCGGAAAAGACCTGTCGAAAAATATCCTCTATGTCGGACAAGGTTTCTATCATGAGTCCTTGATGTCAACTTCTTTACAGGCTAGTCAAGTTCACTTTACACGTGATATGCCGGAAGAATTCACGCTGGAATGCACAGCTAAGTTCCGCTATCGTCAACCAGACAGTCAAGTAACTGTCAAGGTAAAAGGTGACAAGGCAGAAGTTATCTTTGCAGAGCCACAACGAGCCATCACACCAGGACAAGCCGTTGTTTTCTATGACGGACAAGAATGTCTTGGCGGTGGTATGATTGATATGGCCTATAAAGACGGAGAGGCTTGTCAGTATATTTAATCAAAAATAAAAGCTTAGCACTCTCGTGCTGAGCTTTTTATCTTATCCCCAGAAAGCATCTTCGGCTTTTTGGTCGGCTGAGAAGAGCCAAACTTCCTTGATTTTGCCATCTTCCATACGGAAAAGATCGATGCCATTCATGTTTAGTTCTTCACCATCTGTTCTAGTACCGAGGAATGTTACGTTAGCGGCAACAAGAGTATCATTATCTGACACCCAGTTTGTCACTACTTTGAAAGTTCCATTTGTTTTTTCGGCGAAAGTTGCTAGATGTGCTCCGAGTACTTCTTTACCAATTTTAGCACCAGATGTTGAATGATTTCCGGGTTGATGCCAGATAATGTCATCTGCCATAGTTTCAAAAAGAGCTGCAAAATCACCAGCGATGAGAGCATTGTTATAGGCATTAAAAATTTCCAAGTTTGTTGACATTTGATGTCCTCCAATTTTTTTGATATAGTACAATTATAGTGGAAGTAGTCAATTATGCAAGTAGGTACTTTTGCATTTGTTGGTATCAAAAGTGATACTATTGTGATAAATAAAGGAGAAGTTTTTTGAAAAAAGTTAGTGAATATGGTATTTGTCCTTTTGCAACAACGCAAAAAGTCTTGACTGGTAAGTGGGGATTGGTGATTATCTACCAACTCAGTACAGGAACGAAACGCTTCAATGAATTACAGCGACTAATTCCAGGTATTACTCAAACCATGTTAACAAGGCACCTTAGACAATTGGAGGAGGATCGCATTATTAGTCGCACGGTCTATGCAGAAGTCCCCCCTCGTGTAGAGTACAGCTTGACTGAAATGGGTGAAAAATTTCGTTCGGTGCTGGATGCTGTTGAGGCTTGGGGCTTAGAATATATTGAAACGTTAACGTAACACCAGATTTGAAATTCTACAAATCTTTTGATAGAATAAGAGTAACAATTATCATGATGGTCAAAGCTCATGGGAATTGTAGGCTTTTTGTCCTGCAATTTTCGAGAGTTTTGGCTATTTTTTGTGATTGGGGAGAGAAGATGGATTTCAGAACCAGAGTTGACAATCAAATTTTCGGTGTCCGTGCCTCTGCATTGATAATAAAAGATGGGAAAATATTTCTCACCAAGGACGCTAAGGGGTGTTACTATACCATCGGCGGTGCGATTGCAGTCAACGAAACTGCGCAAGATGCGGTTGTTCGAGAAGTCAAAGAAGAATTAGGGGTTGACAGTCGTGTCAACCAACTGGCTTTTGTCGTTGAAAATCAATTTATACACGGGGGCATAGCTTTTCACAATATAGAGTTCCATTTCATCGTTGATCCTATAGGGACACTACCTGATGAAATGATAGAAGCGAAGTTGAAGCAACCTTGTGAATGGATTGAAATTGACAGCCTTGTAAACCTAGATGTTGTACCAGCTTTTCTGGCTCGAGAATTGCCAAACTGGGATGGACAAGTCGAACATATCATGAATGTAAAGGAGAAATAAATATGACACACACATTTACAGAAAACTATGATGTCATCGTAATTGGAGCGGGGCATGCTGGTGTAGAAGCGGGCTTGGCAGCTAGTCGGATGGGTTGTAAGACCTTGCTTGCGACGATTAACTTGGATATGGTGGCATTTATGCCCTGCAATCCATCTATTGGTGGCTCTGCCAAGGGGATTGTGGTAAGGGAAATTGATGCCTTGGGTGGTGAAATGGGCCGAAACATTGACAAAACCTATATTCAGATGAAAATGCTCAATACCGGAAAGGGACCAGCTGTTCGTGCTTTACGGGCTCAGGCTGATAAAGCAGAATATGCAGCGGAAATGAAGCGGACGGTGGAGCGTCAAGAAAATTTGACCCTGCGTCAAACCATGATTGATGAGATTTTGGTCGAAGATGGTAAGGTTGTAGGTGTTCGTACTGCTACTAATCAGAAATATTCAGCAACAGCAGTCGTGGTAACGACTGGTACTGCCCTACGTGGTGAAATCATCATTGGAGATCTCAAGTATTCGTCAGGTCCTAACAATAGCCTAGCTTCTATCACGCTGGCGGATAATCTGAAAGAATTGGGACTTGAAATTGGTCGTTTCAAGACAGGGACACCACCACGTGTGAATGCTCGTACTATAAACTACGAGGAGACAGAAATTCAACCAGGTGATGAAAAACCAAACCACTTTTCATTCTTGTCAAAGGATGAGGATTACTTACAAGACCAAATTCCTTGTTGGTTGACCTATACCAATGCGACCAGCCATGAGATTATCAACAGTAATCTTCACCGAGCACCCATGTTTTCAGGTATTGTCAAGGGGATTGGTCCACGTTATTGTCCATCTATCGAGGACAAGATTGTACGTTTTGCCGACAAGGAACGCCACCAGCTTTTCTTAGAGCCAGAAGGTCGTCACACAGATGAAATTTATGTCCAAGGGTTGTCGACTAGTTTACCTGAGGATGTTCAAAGAGAGTTGGTTCATTCAATCAAAGGATTGGAAAATGCTCAAATGATGCGAACAGGTTATGCAATTGAGTATGACATGGTTATGCCTCATCAGTTGCGCGCTACATTGGAAACCAAAAAGATTTCAGGGCTTTTTACAGCAGGACAAACAAACGGAACATCAGGCTACGAAGAGGCAGCAGGCCAAGGGATTATTGCTGGTATTAATGCGGCCCTCAAGGTACAGGATAAACCAGAATTGATTTTGAAACGAAGCGATGGCTATATTGGGGTCATGATTGATGACCTAGTGACTAAGGGTACTGTTGAGCCTTATCGTCTCTTGACCAGTCGGGCTGAATACCGCTTGATTTTGCGTCATGATAATGCCGATATGCGCTTGACAGAAATTGGTCGTCAGGTTGGACTGGTAGACGATGAACGCTGGCAGGTCTTCCAAATCCACAAAAATCAATTTGATAACGAAATGAAACGTTTAGAGTCTATCAAACTCAAGCCAATCAAAGAAACCAATGAAAAAGTTGTTGCAATGGGCTTTAAACCTTTAACTGATGCACTGACTGCAAAGGAATTTATGCGTCGACCTGATGTAACGTATGCTGATGTTGTTGCATTTATTGGCCCTGCGGCAGAGGACTTAGATGCAAAAACAATTGAGTTGATTGAAACGGAAGTCAAGTATGAGGGATACATTGCTAAGGCCATGGATCAAGTTGATAAGATGAAACGCATGGAAGAAAAACGAATTCCAGCAGATATAGACTGGGATGATATTGATTCGATTGCAACCGAGGCTCGTCAAAAATTTAAGCTGATTTCCCCAGAAACAATTGGACAGGCAAGTCGGATTTCAGGCGTCAATCCCGCAGATATTTCCATCCTAATGGTATATTTAGAAGGACGCAGTCGCTCTATTGCGAAAAATAAGAAGAAAGATAGCCTTTAGTGCTTATCTTTTTCTTTTAAGCAGGTGGTACCAAAACTAGAATTTTCTTGCATTTTATGGTAAAATGGCAGGCAGAGGTTAATGATGAAAAAGTTTCGTTTTTCGACAATTCATTTTGTCATGATAGGTGTGATATTATTTGGTTTGGTTGCAGTTCTCCATCGAATGTTTCCAATGGGCATCGTTACGGTTTTTGCACTCTTCTTAAGTCTCGTCTTACTCGTATCTTTATTTGTATACCAGAAGTATTCATATGAATTTAGTGAGTTGGAGCAGATTGAGTATTTAAATACTCAGGCAAATTCTGGATTAATGAAGCTGTTAGATAAAATGCCAATCGGTGTTATTAAAGTAAAAACTGACAGCAATCAGGTTGAATGGTTTAATCCATTTGCAGAACTAATATTTGCAAAAGAAAATGGGGAGTTTGATGAAAAAAAACTCCGAGAAATCATTGATGTGGGATTGGATGAAGAGCGGACCTATGCAAATTTTTCAGGCAAAAGGTACACTGTAAATGTTGACTTTGATCAAGGATTGTTCTATTTTTTTGATGCGTCCACAGAATACACAGCAACAAATAGCTTAATTGGCAGCAGACCGGTTATTGGCATTATTTCTGTTGACAACTATGATGAGTTAGAAAATTCAGTGACCGACTCACAGATTAGCCAAGTAAATTCATTCTTAGCTCAATTTGTTTCAGATTTTTGCCACGAGTACGGTATTTATTACCGCCGTGGAACAATGGATCGATTTTATTTCTTTACAGATTATGCAGTTCTAGAGAAATTGATTGAGAATAAATTCTCAGTTATTGATAAGTTCCGAGAAGAAGCAAAAAAATTGGAGTTGGGTTTGACTTTAAGTATGGGGATTGCTTTTGGTAATGAGAATCACCATCAAATAGGACAAGCAGCACTTCAAAATTTAAATATGGCTGAAGTTCGTGGTGGCGACCAAGTTGTTGTCAAGGAAAATGATGAAAGCAAGCAGCCGCTGTTCTTTGGAGGCGGTTCAGCTTCGTCAGTCAAACGAACACGAACACGGACACGGGCCATGATGACGGCTGTATCCGACAAACTGAAATCAGTTGATGCCGTTTTTGTTGTAGGACATCGTAATTTAGACATGGATGCACTCGGATCAGCAGTAGGGATGCAATATTTTGCACAAAATATTATGAATAATGCCTATACCGTGTATAATCCAGATGAAATGGCACCAGATATTGAACGTGCTGTGAAGAAATTGTCGGAAGAAAATTGCTCTAATTTATTCACGATTGATGAAGCACTAAAATTAGTCACTTATGAGTCCTTACTCATTATGGTAGACCATTCTAAAATTGGATTGACCTTGTCACAAAAACTATTTGAGAAGTTTAATCAAGTGGTTGTTGTGGATCACCATCGTAGGGATACGGATTTTCCAGATAATGCGATTCTGACCTATATCGAAAGTGGAGCAAGCTCTGCAAGTGAGTTGGTAACGGAGCTCATTCAGTTCCAGAATGATAAACACCATAAGTTAAATAGACTTCAATCAAGCCTTTTGATGGCGGGTATTATGCTGGATACCAAGAATTTCACGTCACGCGTGACCAGTCGTACATTTGACGTAGCTAGTTATTTACGTACACGTGGCAGTGATAGTTTGGAAATTCAACAAATTTCTGCGACAGACTTTGAAGAATATCGTCAGATTAATGAGTTAATTTTACGAGGGCAAAAAGTTGAACCACATGTGGTTATTGTTTGTGCTGATGAGACGAAAGACTATGACAATATAATCCCAAGTAAAGCAGCCAATACTATTTTAGATATGGCAGGGATTGAAGCAGTATTTGTACTCACAAAAAATATCAAAGGATATGTGGCAATTTCTGCGAGAAGTCACAGCAAAGTCAATGTTCAACGGATTATGGAAGAAATGGGCGGAGGCGGTCACTTTAATTTAGCTGCTGCCCAAGTGTATGATCAAACGATAGAAGAGGTTTGTGAAACACTCACTACGATAGTACGGGAAGAAATAAAAGACAGTTAAGGAGTTAGAAGATGAAAGTAATCTTTTTAGCAGATGTTAAAGGACAAGGAAAAAAGGGCGAAATCAAGGAAGTTCCAACGGGTTATGCTCAAAATTTCTTGATCAAAAAAAACTTGGCAAAAGAAGCTACAAATCAAGCAATTAGCGCACTTCGTGGCCAAGAAAAATCAAAAGAAAAAGCTCATGCGGAGATGATGGCAGAGGCTGAAAGTATTAAAGCTAAATTGGCTGAAGAAACGACCTTGGTGACCTTTGTTGAAAAAGTTGGTCCAGATGGACGTACATTTGGTTCTATTACAAGCAAGAAGATTGCAGAAGAATTGGATAAACAATTTGGAATCAAGATTGACAAACGTCATATTCAATTAGATCACCCTATTCGTGCGATTGGTTTGATTGAAGTTCCTGTTAAAATTTATCAAGATGTAATAGGTCTTATTCAATTGAGCATCAAAGAAGCCTAGGACACTACTTAGCCAGTGAGGAGGTGAGGTCTTGGCAGAGTTAGAAGAATTACGAGTACAACCTCAGGATATTTTAGCGGAGCAGTCCGTTTTAGGCGCGATTTTTCTTGATGAAGGAAAGCTTGTTTTTGTCCGCGAGTATATTGAGACGGAAGACTTTTTCAAACATGCCCACAAGTTAATTTTTAAAGCGATGATTGCCCTTTCTGACAGGAATGAGGCAATTGATGCGACAACCATGCGCAACTATCTTGTCAACCATGGTGATTTGGAAAATATTGGTGGCTTGGCTTATTTGGCGGAAGTCATCAGTTCTGTACCGACAGCAGCCAATGCGGAATTCTATGCCAAGATTGTTGCGGAGAAATCGAATCTTCGCAAGTTGATTGCCCGTTTGACGGATGCAGTCAATCAAGCCTATGAAGGAGCAGATGGCTCAGATGACATTATTGCTAATGCTGAAAAAGCTTTAATTGATGTCAGTGAGGGAGCAAGTCGGAGTGGCTTTAAGAGAATTGACGACGTTCTAAATATCAACTTTGATAACTTAGAAACACGCGCCAAACAGACATCCGATATTACAGGTATCGCGACTGGCTATCCTGCCCTCGATGCCATGACAACGGGTTTGCATGAGGAAGAGTTGATTATTCTTGCGGCTCGTCCTGCGGTTGGTAAGACGGCATTTGCTCTCAATATTGCACAAAATATCGGTACAAAACTGGGCTTGACAGTTGCTATCTTCTCTTTGGAGATGGGTGCAGAAAGCTTGGTTGACCGTATGCTCGCTTCTGAGGGAGTTATCAATTCGAGGGCTATTCGTACGGGTCACCTAACGCAAGAGGAATGGAACAAGTACATGGTGGCTCAAGCTAATTTGGCTCGAGCAAGTATCTATATTGATGATACTCCAGGTATCAAGATTACCGAAATTCGCTCGCGTTCTCGTAAATTGGCGCAGGAGACAGGGAATTTAGGTTTGATTTTGATTGACTATCTCCAATTGATTACAGGAACCGGTCGAGAAAACCGTCAACAAGAAGTTTCAGAGATTTCTCGACAATTGAAAATTCTAGCCAAGGAATTAAAAGTTCCAGTTATTGCCCTCAGTCAGTTATCTCGTGGTGTGGAGCAACGTCAAGATAAACGTCCTGTCTTGTCTGATATCCGTGAGTCAGGGTCTATTGAGCAGGATGCGGATATCGTTGCCTTCTTGTATCGTGATGATTATTATGAACGCGGAGAGCAAGAAGATGGCGGCATTCCAAACAATACGGTTGAAGTTATCATAGAAAAAAACCGTTCCGGTGCGCGTGGTACTGTGGAACTAATGTTCCAAAAAGAATATAATAAATTTGCAAGTATTTCCAAGAGAGAGGATGGATAGAGAATGAGTGATGCATTTACAGATGTTGCCAAGATGAAGCAAATCAAGCAAGATATCAAAGAGCATGAGGGTCAAGTTGTTGAATTAACCCTTGAAAATGGTCGAAAGCGAGAAAAGAATAAACAAGGACGTATTGTAGAGGTTTATCAGTCTCTCTTTATCGTTGAATTTGAAGATCCCAACAATACCTTCGTAGAATCTTATACTTATTCAGACATTTTGACAGAAAAGATATTGATTCATTATTTGGATTAAAAGAGTTGCCCCCCCTTTTTTTACATGTTTTTATTTGACAAATTGTATAAAAAGACATAAAATGAAAACGAATACAAAGCAATAAAGAAAGGTGTGAGTCCAGTGTACATATCGCATAAGTGTTGTCTGTTGCTTTTTTGCGATATGGAGAAGAGGTGTCATTATGAAAAAACAATTGTTTTTGATAACTTTGTTGACTCTTGTTGCTGGATTCTTTTTGACAATACCAACTGTATCTGCGGATGTGATGATAACGCAGAACGATGTATTTGAAAATATAGAAATGGTTGGTGGGCATACTAATGAGAGCTTGGCTGATTTAACTCTTGTTGATGATACTGGTGACTACGTGACTTTTGATAGAGGTGACTGTGCTACATTGGTTCGTCTAGGTTTTAATTATTATTGCCCCACTAGTAACACAGGTAATGGGCGGCCAAGAGGTGCTCAGGTTAGTCTAACAATGAAGCAATGGAATTGCCTGCTCCACGCCTATGCGCTACCATTAACAATAGCGAAACCTGCCACAATTCCCCTGGCATTATGGAATACAGTATATGCTTGTCATAATATTTAAAATGTTTTAGTGGGGGTTGTTATGAGAAGACTTGTCCAAAGCATGAGAACAGAATGGCTGAATTGTTTGTGGTTTACTATTTTTAGTATCCTTGTTAGTTTACTATTTAATCAAATACGTTCGGTATACTTTTTCCTTTCGTTAGCTGTTTTAAGCACGTTAATTTATATTGCCTGCACCTCATTGATACAAAGAACAAAGCTAAAATGGTGTGTCTATACGATTTTAGCTATATTGAGTGGTTTACTCTTGTTTTATATCTTTAAGGGTCAAGAGGAGCAATATGTCAATCAAGATTTTATTAGGGAACAGGCACAGATAACTGAAAACACTTCTACTTATAAAATAATTACAAATAAGATGAGAATGGTGACACCAAAAGAGTATGCCCTTGTTCTGGAAAGGAATGCATCAGTGGTGCTTTATGTTGGTCGAGAAAGCTGTCCTTATTGTAGGGATTTTGTAAGTCAGTTACAGTCAATTGATGTATCATCTGTTTATTATATGGACACAGAAGAAAAATCAGATGATTTATATGCTTTTGTGGATAGATATAAATTGGATTCAATTCCTCAATTGTTGCGTTTTCAGGATAAAGAAATTATTGAGCAGCTTGACATTCATGGACGTATTTCTTCAGAAGAGATTGTCGCCTTTATTCAGGACTAGTTCAAAATATAGGAACGAGGGAATGCTCTGCGTAAGGTTGGCAAGACACTCATGGTAAACTCAGAAACTAAAATTTAGGAACATCTGAAACCTTAGAGTTTCAGATGTTTTTTATTTTATAGAAGAAAAGAATAGTCATAAGGCTTTACAGAGCCTTTTTTTTGTGCTATACTAATCTTTGTGCGAAATAACAGCAGGGCAAAATGAAGCTCGTCAACAGAAGGTCAGCAAGAAGAGTAATCGTTGCTGTTTCGATGAAGGCCTCCTGCACGAATCAGGTTTGCTTAAAACGTTATTTCCTACAATAATAATTATTTTAGGAGGACATAACACATGTCACGTTATACAGGACCATCTTGGAAACAAGCTCGTCGTCTTGGCTTGTCATTGACAGGTACAGGTAAAGAATTGGCACGTCGTAACTACGTACCAGGTCAACACGGACCAAACAACCGTTCTAAATTGTCAGAATACGGTTTGCAATTGGCTGAAAAACAAAAATTGCGCTTCTCTTACGGTTTAGGCGAAAAACAATTCCGTAACTTGTTCGTACAAGCTACTAAAATCAAACAAGGTACAGTTGGTTTCAACTTCATGCTCCTTTTGGAACGTCGTTTGGACAACGTTGTTTACCGTCTTGGTTTAGCAACTACTCGTCGTCAAGCTCGTCAATTTGTAAACCACGGTCATATCCTTGTTGATGGTAAACGTGTTGATATCCCATCATTCCGCGTTGAAGTTGGTCAAGTAATCTCAGTTCGTGAAAAATCATTGAACGTTCCAGCTATCCGCGAAGCAGTTGAAGCAACTCTTGGTCGTCCAGCTTTCGTATCATTCGATGCTGACAAACTTGAAGGTTCATTAACTCGCTTGCCAGAACGCGATGAAATCAACCCAGAAATCAACGAAGCCCTTGTCGTAGAATTCTACAACAAAATGCTTTAATTTTAAGAAATATCTTACAGAAAGCCTACAACAGTGGGCTTTTTGCTTTCTCTTAAAACGTTGATTTCTGGGTTTGCTTACCTTTTTGCTCTCCCTAGAGAGGGGGGAGTGCTGTTTCGTAAAACGAGACGGAGTTTTCCCTTCTCCAATAGATTAATTGTTCGTATTAAATATCCTGGCCGGACTGACATAGCCAAGTCTATATTGTAGGTCTTTGGTATCCAGGTCCACATAATGTCCCAAAGCTAAGAGTTTATTCACTCACTCGGATGAATGCATGGGTTTTCCCTATCCGCCTCACTTTTTTGTCAATGGCACCAATTAGAGAGCGAATGTAGTCCGCCTCAGATACATCTTTGTATTGATGAATCAGACCAGACACATATTCTACTTCCATTATTTCATTTTCCCACCCAATCGACTTGACCATCCTGGCTTTTACATTTCTACGCAGCACTTTATTTCCTCTCTTGATTGAAAATGCTCCTTACAATCTATACGAATACGTTGGAGAACTTCTCCACAGTATAGGCTGAAGGAATTGAGTCGATTTCTACTCAATAAGTAGTTGTTGGTAGCTATAAAGCTATTATATCATAGCGAAAAGCAGGGAGCGTTTCAAAAGCAACGAATATGATAGAAAAGTGTGTGTTGGATAAAAGAGTTAATACTCAATGAAAACCAAAATCTGACTTGCTCCAAAGGTTCGGGGAACCTTTGGAGGTTGGAAATAAGGCGAACAAAGTTCGCTACAAAAAGGTTCGGGGAACCTTTGGAGGCTAGGAAAAGGCGAACGTAGTTCATTTCGCTCAGATGCAGATAGAACTCTGTTCCTTTTATATTTCAAGGGAACAGGCTGTCAAGCTCCACTGGAGCTTGACACTCATCAAATCAAGTCAACAACGTTTGATTTTCTCAGAGTATAAATTGATGTTTGTAGGGAAAATAGCCAATCTTTTAGCTCATTGGATGAGATTTTTTTGCATTACCTTACTACAAGTCTACGATAGAGGATTTTTACTTAATTTTGATATAATTAACTTATTAGTAGGGTTTTCGAATTGTATTTCCTATTACCACCGTGTGGCTAAAAAATAGGATGTACAATCAATTGATTAGGAGATTTATCGTGCGTAAATATATTGTTTTGCTTTTACTTAGTATTGTTGGAATTGGGGCATCCGTATTTCTTGTCCGACAATCCACTAGTTCAACAGAATCGGAATACCGTCAGGCAGTGAAAACGTATCAGACTATTTCCATTAGTGAACTGGAAGAAAAATTGGATCGGCAAGATGATTTTATTCTGTATATTGGGAGGGAAACGTGTCCTTATTGTAGAGCATTTGTGCCTAAACTGACCCAAGCTGTTGAAGAGACGGGGAAGACAGTTTTCTACCTTGATAGTGAGAACGATCCAGATGGGAAGATTGATTTATTTCGTCAGGCAAGCGGTTTGAAGACAGTACCCAGTCTAACCCATTTTAAATCAGGAAAATTGAATGGCTTGTTAAGAAAAGGAAGTCAGGCTTCCCAAGATGAGATAAAGCAATTCCTGCAGTTGCTAACTGAATAAACTAAATAAAATTGCACAATTTTTCGAGTAAATTATGCAATTTTTTCATACATTTTTTTGTTTACAACTATAAACATTGTGAAAATTATTTCAAATAAGATTGAAAAATATTTCACAATCTAGTATAATAGTTGTATCAGATAAAATTGGAGGTTTATCATGAAAAAGAAAACGTTGTTAGGCTTGTTTATGAGTCTACTTGCTGTAGTATTTTTGGTTGCATGTGGAGGTAAAACTGAAAATACTACCACATCATCATCGTCAACAAGCTCTTCTTCATCAGAAGAAGCTGTATCAGGTGCATCTGAGAAAGTTTATACTGATCCATCTGAGTTGAAAGATAGCTATGATGTTATAGTCGTTGGTTCAGGTGGTGCAGGGATGTCTGCTGCTATATCAGCTAAAGATGCTGGCGCTAGTGTTGTTTTATTGGAAAAAATGCCTGTAATTGGTGGGAATACAGCTAAATCATCAGCTGGTATGAACGCTTCACAAACTAAATTCCAAGAAGCGGAAGGTATTGCTGATACCAATGATAAATTCTATGAAGAAACCCTTAAAGGTGGTAAGGGTACAAACGATCCTGAATTACTACGTTACCTTGTAGATCATTCTGCTAGTGCAATTGACTGGTTGGACGGAATGGGAATTACTCTTAGCAACCTTACTACAACTGGTGGTATGAGTGAGAAACGTACCCACCGCCCAGCAGATGGTTCAGCTGTTGGTGGCTACTTAGTAAATGGTCTTTACCATAATCTTGTTGAACGTGAAGTACCAATTTTTGTAAATGCAGATGTGACAAAACTGCAAGACAAAGATGGTGCCGTAACAGGTGTTGAGGTAGAAATTGCTGGAGAAACGAAGAAAATTTCAGCAAAAGCTGTTGTGTTGGCTACGGGTGGTTTTGGAGCAGACTTGGAAATGGTTGCAAAATTCAATCCTGCCCTTGAAGGCTATGTAACAACTAACCAACCTGGTTCAACAGGTGACGGTATTGCGCTTGCTGAATCAGAAGGTGCAGCAACTGTTGATATGGAACAAATCCAAATTCACCCAACCGTAGAGCAAGAAACCTCTTACTTGATTACAGAAGCAGTTCGTGGTGAAGGTGCTATCCTTGTCAATTCTAAAGGGGAGCGCTTTGTTAATGAGTTGGAAACTCGTGATAAAGTTTCAGCAGCGATTAATGCTTTAGATCCTAACTACGCTTATGTTATCTTTGATGATGCCTTGAAAGATCGTGTGAAGGCGATTGCTCAATACGAAGAAAAAGGACTTGTAAAAACAGGTGCTACTCTTACAGATTTGGCTAAAGAAATTGGTGTACCTGCGGAAACACTTCAAACAACACTTGATACTTGGAACAAGGCTGTGGCGGATAAAAATGATGCGGCATTTGGTCGTACATCTGGTATGGATCATGCTTTGGATACAGGTTCTTATCATGCGATTAAGGTTGCTCCAGGTATCCACCATACGATGGGTGGTGTGAAAATCAATACCAATACTCAAGTATTGAAGACAGATGGTTCAGCAATCTCTGGTCTTTATGCTGCTGGCGAAGTAACTGGTGGTGTTCATGGTCAAAACCGTATTGGTGGTAATGCTGTAGCAGACATCATCGTATTTGGTCGTCAGGCTGGTGAACAAGCAGCAGGATTTGCAAAAAAATAATAAATGACTAAAGGAGTTAGACAGATTAATTGTCAAACTCCTTTTTCTTGTCGCTCTTTCTTTAAGATGGTATACTTTTAGGGTATGAAGAAGAAAATAATACTACTGGCAGGGACCTTAATTTGTTTGATGGTAGTCTGGTCAGTTATGACCGGTCAGCGTCAGCAATCCTATGTCGAGGCTGAATTAAGAGACCAAGATAAAATTTGGATTATCACAGATTTGCATTATTTATCACAAGATTTATTTGATAATGGAGAGGCTTTTTCCTATATTAAAAAAACTGCTGCTGGCAAGGATTTGCGCTATGGAAAAGAGCGGATGGAGGCCCTGGTTGAACAAGTAGAGCGTGAGCATCCTTCTTTGCTACTAGTTAGTGGTGATTTGTCTCTCAACGGTGAAAAACAGAGCATGGTTGAGTTGGCCCAGTACTTTACACAGATTGAAGAAAAAGGAACGGAGGTTTTGGTCATTCCTGGCAACCATGATATTGCCAGTGGATGGGCTAGAGGCTTTAAAGGAAATCAGCAGGAAGTGACGGATCAAGTTACCGCTCAGCAATTTGAAGATCTCTTTGCTGATAACGGCTACCAACAAGCTAGCAGTAGTGACCAAGCCTCATTGAGCTATCTGGCCAAGCCATTTTCCAATGCGTGGTTTCTGATGATAGATAGCAACATCTACGCTAGTGGGCAAGGAGATGGCGCACCGACTACTAATGGACGTATCAAAAAAGAGACCTTGGATTGGATAGATGTACAACTTCAGGCAGCCAAGGAAGCTGGAGTGAGCCTGATACCTATTGTCCATCACAATGTCTTGCAGCAGCATGCCATGCTCTCAAAAGGCTATACTTTGGATAATGCTGCCGATTTGAAGGCTTTGTTCAATCAATATGGCATTCAATTTGGTTTTTCTGGACACACGCATTCTCAGAATATTGTTAAAGAAGACTTGGGGCAAGTCAGCTATACTGAAGTGGTCAATGGTGCATTTTCTATTTACCCAGCTGTTATCGGCCAATTGAGCCTTGATGATACAAGCATTCGCTATCAAAAAACTCAACTTGATTTGACTTCGTGGGCAGAAAAGCACCAGCCTAGTGATCCAAATTTGCAGGATCACGTAAGCTACTTACAAACCGTCTTTGACAGTACCAGTGATATTATGGTGCACAATGCTTTGAACGATGAACGATGGTATGATGGAGAAACAGCTGAGACTATTTCACAATTTATCGTGCCAGCCAATCGTGCTTATTTTTCAGGTGAAAAACTAGATCAGACTTGGCTTGATGAGACAGTATTTCCAAGCCAGGCTTATCAGAGCTTGCAAGCAGTGTCACCGAGAAGTTTCTTAGCTGACTATCTTGATGTGATTATAAAACGGAGTCAAAATCGAGATGTAGAGCAAGTGACGGTTTCTAAATGACGAATATAAGAAAATCCCGCCTTTAAACGGGATTTTTCTATGCTTGTAAAGGGAGAATGATTTTTAGTTGCACCCAATTATCTTCCTTGCTAAGTGTGAGACTGCCACCGTATTTATTGGCAACATACTCCATACTCTTAAGACCGAATCCATGGTAGTCCTTATTTGTTTTTGAGGTTTCAGGGAGCTGTCCTGTGGATAGGTCTAGGGAAGAAGTATCGTAGTTATCTAATCGAATGATGAGAAATTGCTGATGGCTAGCAACCTTTAAAGTAATCAAGCGTTGTTCAGGGTTATCTATTTTTTCCACAGCCTCGATGGCATTGTCAATGGCATTTCCAAATAGAGCTGAAATATCCATTACATCCATAAAATGGAGGGGCTCTCCCTGAACAATACAGGTAAAGTTAATACCATTTTGCAAACAGTAATAATTTTTTTGGCTCAAAATGGTGTCAAGAACAGGATTTCCTGTTTCAATCTTGGCATCAAGTGTCTGGATCACCTCGCTCATTTCCTCTAGGTATTGTTCCTTTTTGGTTTTATCCGATTCTTGCTTGATGATGGCCAGTTGATGCTTTAAATCATGGACCTTACGGTCAAGAATCTCACTGTTTTCACGATAGGCTTGGTATTGCTTGTATTGAAGTTGAAACATATTATTGATAGAAGTCAACTCCTGCCGTAAATAGCGATCGTATTGTTGAGATTCTTGGGTGAATAGGAGCAGAAGACCAGAGAGATTGACGGTTGTCCGGAGGATGAAAATGCTGGTCGAGTCTTGAAATTGGCGCGTGCCTGAGAGGATGAAACCAATATTACTAAGAACAAAAATAGATAAGGTTGTAAAGACAGCTACCGTCACATCTCGTTGCTCAATGAATTTATCCAATTCTTCTAAGTGAACCTTTTTATCTTGTAGATAGATGAGCCAGTAAGAAAGTAGAGAAGTTATCAACAGAAATAACCCTTGTGTCCACAAGTTATCCACAGGTTGTTGATAAATCGTCAAACAGTAGAGATGCCAAGTAATGGAGGCTACTAATTCGGCAATAATAAAGGCTTTTGCTGTCAAATAGAGACTAGTCCTCTTGTGGATAACTCCAAGCAATCGAATGGAAACAAACATCCAAGCGATATTGATGCCCATTCCCACAGTCCAAAAAAGCAAAGGGAGTTTGCCAGCCACAAGTTGAAGTAAGATTTGTATGAGGAAAATCAGGAGGATACGGAACTGTTTGCGTGACCATTTTTCAGACAAAAAAAGTGAGGAACAGACCAGTAGGCAGGCCAAGCTTTCTGTTAGAGCAGTATAGAAACGTGGAATATCAGGGAAATTGATCATAGTAGGCTATCTCCGATGAAGTTGGTTAGAGCTGTCATAAATTCTTTTTTCCTTGGGCGGCTAATCGACAAGGCTGTCAATCTTGCAAATCAAGCAGAACTTATTCTTTACTATATGGGGCTGGATGAAATGAGTGAAAGTGAGGGCTTGGATCGTCAACATCTAAGTCTCCCCAAAAACCAGTTATCCTTACTGAATGCCTTGGTAGGGACAGGTAAAAAAATTGTTGTTGTCCTATCAGCTGGTTCGGTTGTGGATATGAATTGGGATGTGGATGTAGATGCAGTTCTTCACGGCTATCTATCAGGAGAAGCTGGCGCTAGAGCCATGTTAGATACCTTGACAGGTCGTGTCAACCCGTCAGGGAAACTAAGCGAAACCTATCCTGTTGAGTTGGCAGATGTTCCGTCTTCTGAGGGCTATCCTGCTGAGGGAGATTTCGCCCTCTATAAGGAAGCTCTCTATGTAGGCTACCGTTACTTTACAAGTGTTGACAAGGCTGTCAAGTATCCCTTTGGCTATGGATTGTCTTACACAGATTTTTCTTACAGTCAATTAGAAGTGTCTGAATCAGGGATTTCCGTCACGATTACTAATACAGGAATGGTAGACGGGGCTGAGATTATCCAATTGTACGTAGGCAAAGAAGACAGTCAGATATACCGATCTGTAAAGGAATTAAAAGGCTTCAAAAAAGTATTTATAAAAGCAGGCGAGTCCAAACAGATTTTTATTCCTTTTGAGGGCTATACGTTCCGTTATTTTAATAAAGAGACAGGCCAATTTGAAGTAGAGGCTGGAAATTATCTCTTGTATGTAGGTGCAAATAGTCAAGATATTCGCTTAGTTGGTGAGATTACCCGAGAAGGCACTGTGGACCAATTTCCTGCTACAGAACAGATTCCGACTTATTTGACAGCCCAAGTGCAGGCTGTCTCATCACAGGATTTTGCACAATTGCTTGGACGTCCAGTTCCAGAAGAAACCTGGAAAATTGGTCAAGAATTGAGCCTAAACGATCCAGTTTTGAAACTCCAATTTGCGAAGAGTGGGTTGGCACGTGGCGTGCATAAACTATTGGCTAGCTTACTGAAAAAAGCAGAGCAAAAAGGGACTCCTGACTTGAACCTGCTGTTCCTTTATAATATGCCATTTAGGGCAATGGCAAAGATGACAGGAGACATGCTCGATTTACCAATGGTAGAAGGGATTCTAACTATTGTCAATGGCCATTTTTTCAAGGGTTTAGGCCAACTATGGAGAGCCTATCAAGCAAAAAGAAAATATCAAAAGCAACTTTCCTGAAAATGTGATAAAATAGTAACAAATTGTGTCAAATGGAGAGAAAGATGACCTTACTAAGTATTGCCATTCCGAGTTATAATTCGGAGGCTTACCTTCATTACTGTGTTCATTCCCTTGTAATGGGTGGTGACAAGGTTGAAATTCTGATTATTAACGATGGGTCGACCGATCGGACTCAGGAAATCGCAGAGGGACTAGAGAATCAATTTTCAAACGTACGTGCCATCTATCAGGACAATAAGGGCCATGGCGGAGCTGTAAATACAGGGATACGTGAGGCCAAGGGTAAGTACTTTAAAGTCGTGGATTCAGATGACTGGGTTGATACCAGGGCCTATTTGAAGATCCTAGAGAGTTTGCAGGCATTGGAAGATGAAAATACGCCAGTTGATGCCTTTATCTCCAACTTTGTTTATGAAAAAGAGGGACAATCTCGTAAAAAATCCATGTCTTATCAATCCACTCTACCTGAGAACCGTATATTCGGCTGGGAAGATGTTGGTGCCTTTCCAAAGGGACAGTACATGATGATGCATTCCTTGATTTACAGGACTGAGTTGTTAAGAGAGGTCGGTCTCGTTCTACCAGAGCATACTTTCTATGTGGATAATATTTTCGTATTTACCCCTTTGCAGGCTGTGAAAACCATGTACTATCTACCAGTAGATTTTTATCGTTACTTTATTGGGCGAAATGACCAGTCTGTCAATGAGTCCGTCATGATTAAACGAATTGACCAGCAGTTAAAAGTCAATCGGATTTTAGTGGATGATTTAGATTTAGAGGCAATTGATAATCCTGATTTACGGAGTTATTTACTCAATCACGTAGAGATTACTACCATTATCTCCTGTGCACTTCTCAATCGTGCGGGAACAGCTGAGCATATGATGAAAAAGCAAGAATTATGGCACTATATTCGGGATAACAATCCATCTCTATTTAAGATCGTTCGAAAAGGGTTACTTGGTCAATTAACTAACCTTTACGGTTATCCAGGCCGAAAAATTTCCAATGCCGTCTATAAAATCGCGAAAAGAATTTATGGTTTTAACTAAAACTCAGTTTCGGCTGAGTTTTTCTGTTATAATGAATAGAAGAAAAACGCTTACAAGGAGAAGATACATGCAAGAATTAGGACAGACAGGTTTACAGGTTTCTCGAATTGCTTTAGGCTGTATGCGGATGGCTAGTTTGACAGAGCAGGAAACTGCTAAAGTGTTAGATACAGTCGTTGGACAGGGAATCAACTTTTTCGATCATGCGGATATTTATGGTGGTGGTGAGTCAGAAATTCGCTTTGCTCAGGGAGCAAAATTGGCAGGATTGAAACGTGAAGACATGCTCCTCCAATCAAAATGTGGCATTCGTAAAGGCTATTTTGATTTCTCAAAAGACTATATTTTAGAATCTGTAGATGGGATTTTGAAGCGCTTGGATACAGAATATTTGGATGTTCTTGCCTTGCACCGTCCGGATGCTCTGATGGAAGCAGAGGAAGTGGCAGAAGCCTTTTATCTCTTGAAAAAAGCAGGGAAGGTTCATTATTTCGGCGTCAGCAACCAAAATATTTACCAAATGGAGTTATTGCAATCCTATCTCGATCAACCGCTTGCAGTTAATCAATTACAGCTATCTCCTGCTCACACGCCTTTGATTGATGCTGGATTACATGTCAATATGAAAGATGATGCTGCGACTATGCGTGATGGTGGGCTGATTGATTATTGCCAGCTTAAAAAAATCACTATCCAAGCCTGGTCTCCTTTCTTGATTGATTTGCAACGAGGTATTTTTGCCAACCATCCTGACTATGCTCTTTTAAACCAGACCATTGGGGAAATAGCAGAGCGATACAATGTTTCACATGAAACAATTGTCGTGGCTTGGATTTTGCGTCATCCAGCAAAGATTCAAACCATTGTTGGGTCCATGAATCCAGATCGTCTGACCAAGATTGCACAAGCTAGTCAGATTACCTTGACTCGACCAGAATGGTACGAAATATATAAAAGTGCAGGCAACATCTTGCCCTAGGAGGCAACTATGCAGTGGGAAATAAAAGCATTTGACCAATTAAGTTTACAGGAGCTTTACGCTATCTTGATACTGAGAACCAATGTCTTTGTTGTTGAACAAGCCTGTCCCTATCCTGAAGTTGACGGTAAGGATCCAAACTGTCTTCATCTTTTGGGAACTGATGAAGGAGAGTTAGTGGCTTACTTGAGAATCTTGCCAGCTGGTCTAAATTATGATGAAGTTTCCATCGGTCGTGTGGTCATCAAGTCAAGTCATCGTGGCAAAGGTTTAGGTCGACCAATGATGGAGCAGGCAATTCAATTTATTACAAACGAATGGAAAGAAAGTCAGATTAAAATCGGTGCCCAAGCCCATTTAGAAAAGTTCTATAGTTCGCTAGGTTTTGAGCCAGTTTCAGAAGTCTATCTAGAGGACGAAATTCCTCATTTAGATATGTTTTATACTAAACCAGTCGTTTAAGGCTGGTTTTTTTAGCCTGTACCCACGAGTAAAGTTATATAAGAGATAGTTTTTGAAGGAATACTGACTAGATCTTGAAAAACTAAGGCTGAGTAGCTGAATAAAAAGCCTAAGATAGGTGTGCTGGACGGTGAATGCAGGTTCTTGGATTTTTCTCGGCAATTTCCCCCAAAAATCAGCCATTTTATGGTAGAATGAATAGGTATAAAATCAGTAAAAGAGGAAGAAAATGAAACGTTCTATGTACGCTGGACGTGTTCGTAAGGAACATGTCGGACAGGAAATTACTTTGAAAGGTTGGGTTGGTCGCCGTCGTGACTTAGGTGGCCTGATTTTCATTGACTTGCGTGACCGTGAAGGCATTATGCAATTGGTGATTAACCCTGAGTCAGTTGAAGCTGAAGTGATGGCAAAAGCGGAGAGTCTTCGTTCCGAGTTTGTTATCGAAGTAACAGGAACGGTTGTGGAGCGTGAGCAAGCTAATGACAATATCCCGACAGGAGCTGTTGAACTGCAAGTAACCAGCTTGACAGTGTTGAACACGGCTAAGACAACTCCGTTTGAAATCAAGGATGGCATTGAAGCTAGTGATGATACCCGTCTTCGTTACCGTTATTTGGATCTTCGCCGTCCAGAAATGCTCAACAACTTCAAATTACGTGCAGCTGTAACCCACAGTATTCGCAACTACTTGGATGACTTGGAATTTATTGATGTGGAGACGCCAATGTTGACTAAGTCAACACCAGAAGGTGCGCGTGACTACTTGGTGCCATCTCGTGTGTCCAAAGGTCATTTCTATGCTTTGCCACAAAGTCCACAGATTACAAAGCAGCTTTTGATGAATGCCGGTTTCGACCGTTACTACCAAATCGTTAAGTGTTTCCGTGATGAGGACTTGCGTGGGGATCGTCAACCTGAGTTTACACAGGTGGACTTGGAAACCTCATTCTTGAATGAAGTTGAAATCCAAGACATCGTAGAAGGATTGATTGCTAAGGTCTTGAAAGATACCAAAGGGATCGAGTTGACCTTGCCATTCCCTCGTATGGCCTATGACCATGCTATGAACTTCTACGGTTCAGATAAACCAGATACTCGTTTTGAAATGCTTTTGCAAGACTTGACAGCTGCTGTCAAGGAAGTTGACTTCAAGGTCTTCTCAGAAGCACCAGTTGTCAAAGCCATAGTGGTGAAAGGTGCGGCGGATAGCTACTCTCGTAAAGATATTGATAAATTAACAGAATACGCCAAACAATTTGGTGCCAAGGGACTTGCTTGGGTTAAAGTAGACAAGGGAGAATTAGCGGGCCCAGTTGCTAAGTTCTTGACAGGTATTACAGATAAGTTGACAGCAAGTTTACAACTTGAAGACAAAGACTTGGTTCTCTTTGTAGCTGATGAATTGGAAGTAGCTAATAATACCCTGGGGGCTTTGCGTAACCGCTTAGCAAAAGAACAAGGCTTGATTGACGAAAGCAAGTTCAACTTCCTCTGGATTGTAGACTGGCCAATGTTTGAGTGGTCTGAAGAGGAAGGACGCTACATGAGTGCCCACCACCCATTCACTCTACCAACAGCAGATACGGCTCACCACTTGGATGGTGATTTGGCGCAGGTGCGTGCAGTTGCCTACGATATTGTTTTGAATGGTTATGAATTGGGTGGCGGTAGCCTTCGTATCAACCAAAAAGACATGCAAGAACGGATGTTCAAGGCTCTTGGTTTCTCTGCTGAAGATGCGCATGAGCAGTTTGGTTTCTTGCTTGAAGCTATGGACTACGGCTTCCCACCACACGGGGGCTTGGCTATTGGTTTGGACCGCTTTGTCATGTTATTGGCTGGTGAGGATAACATTCGTGAAGTTATCGCCTTTCCGAAGAACAACAAGGCCTCTGATCCAATGACCCAGGCACCAAGTACGGTTGCCTCAGCACAATTAGAGGAATTGGCTTTAGATATTAAACTTGAAAATGAATAAATTTTTCAGAAAACAGCGTGTACTCTTCTTAAGAAAGGCCAGAAAAAATAAATTTTGGTCGGTCATTTCGGGGATTTCTCGGGAAAAATACGCAGAACGGATATCGGGGTCCATTATTTATGGACTCCTATCTAGTATCGCGGTGAATTTTTTCTTTAGACCCGGGAATGTCTATTCGTCTGGAGTCACCGGTCTAGCACAAATTGTTTCTGCGTTATCAGCCTCTTATGCAGGATGGAATATTCCTATTTCTGTAGTCTATTACGCTCTTAACATTCCCTTGCTTATCTTGGCTTGGTATAAAATTGGTTATAAATTTACTATCTTTACCTTTATTACGGTATCGTTTAGTTCTTTCTTTATCCAATTTATGCCACCAGTTACTCTGACGACAGATCCTTTAGTAAATGCTATTTTTGGTGGTCTCATGCTGGGAACTGGGATTGGATTTGCGCTTAGGAACAATGTATCCAGTGGTGGTACTGATATTGTTTCCATTATTATTCGCAAGAAGACGGGACGACAAGTTGGTTCCATTTCCTTGATTGTCAACATTATGATTATGTTGATAGCAGGAATGACCTTTGGTTGGCAATATGCCTTGTATTCAATGGTTGCATTGTTTATCTCCAGTCGAATGACAGATGCGATTTTTGTGAAACAAAAACGGATGCAGGCCATGATTATTACCAGTTATCCTGATCGCGTGATTAAGATGATACACAAGAAGCTTCATCGAGGGGTAACCATTATCAATGGTGCTGAAGGGGCGTATAATCATGAGCAAAAGACAGTGCTAATTGCGATTATTACACGTGCAGAATTTAATGAATTTAAACATATCATGAAAAAAGCTGATAAATCTGCCTTCGTTTCAGTAGCAGACAATGTAAATATCATCGGTCGCTTCGTGGAAAGCGACTAATTGACAAACACTACATATAGGAGTAAAATATTATTTATATCCCATATGTAGTGTTTTTTAGTGTAAAGAGGAAATGTATGAAGAAAAAAATTTATTTAGTTTACATTAGCTTAAGTGGCAATACAGAAAGTTTTGTGAAACGCCTAAAGTCTTTTTTCCAATTTCAGACAGACTGGGAGATTGAATTGGTCCATGTCAAAGATTTGGTCAAACAAGATATTCCCTTCTACCCGCTAGATGCACCCTTTGTCGCCTTTTTACCAACCTACTTAGAAGGTGGAAATGGAGTAGACAATGGAGATGTGGAAATTCTGACCAATCCTCTTGGAGATTTTATCGCCTTGGGGACCAATGCAGAGCTCTGTTTGGGTGTCGTCGGCTCAGGCAACCGCAATTTTAACAACCAATATTGTCTGACTGCCAAGCAGTATTCTGAGCGATTTAATTTTCCTGTCATAGATACCTTTGAACTCCGTGGAATGCAAAATGATATAGAGCGAATCGGTCGAAAAATCATTGAATTGATGAAATGAAAACAATCACAGATTACGGGACTGTTTTTTTGTCAAAAAAAAAACTCACTAGCGCGACCAGTGAGTTTTAAGGAGATTATGAAAAATATTTAGGATTGACTATAGTATACCCTAGGTGAGGAGTTCTTTCATCAGTCTAAAGCCCTATTTATCTTCCAAAATACAAATACTTTGACCTGCGATGGTGATTTTTTGTTGATCATGTTCTTCAACTGGAGGATAGTTGTAGAGAACCGTCTTGTTTTGATCACGTTCAAAAGTAAAGTCACTATCTGCAAAATTAATGATAAACTGAATAGTTTTTTCTTCGCTAATGACCTGGTATCGGAGGACAAACTCAGTTAACCAGTAGAAATCACATGTTTGTTGAATACTTTCGTAGTTGTCTTGGCTAAGAATTGGATTGTTTTTACGGAAAGCAATTAATTCCTGAATGAACTCGATATGTTCCTTGTAATGAACAGCTCTTGTCCAATCTAAACGGTTAATTGTATCAGAGACATTGTATGTATTGTCAATCTCATCTTTTGTACGGAAAAATTCTTGTCCGCTATGAATAAAGGCCATACCCTGAGAAATCAAAATCAGTTGAAGTCCAAAGCTAGCAGCACGTTTTTGTTGCTGAGGTGTCCAGTTTGGATTTTCAATATGGAAATAGTCAAATGCAGTAGCATTATCGTGGCATTCAATATAGTTGAGAGATTGTTGCGGTGTTAAGAAATGAGTGAGACGGCTACCTGTCAAAAGATGCTGAACCTTTTCATGTAATTGTTTGTCAATCAAACGGTTCGGATTAAGTAAGAGCTTCTTGAAAGTATCACGATAGTCGTCATTGAAGAAACTGATAGTTGGTAATTGTGCCGCATTGTATTGGTGAGCAAGTTTGTCATATTCTAGACCAGTAGCCATCTTCCAACCTTCACCATAGAGATAGACATTCGGATGCAGAGCAACTAATTCAGTTTGAATCTGGTTGATTGTTTCACTATCTAAAATACCCATTAAATCGAAACGGAAACCATCAAAGCCATAGATTTCTAGCCACTGACGAAGTGACTGTTTGATGTAGTTTCGGACCATGCTTCGTTCGCTGGCAACATCATTGCCACAGAATGTTCCGTCTGTACGCATACCATGCTCATCATAACGATAGAAATAACCAGGAACGATGAGTTCGAAGGCATACTTTTCCGCGTGATAGACGTGGTTGTATACAACATCCATGATAACGGAAATGTCTGTATCATGATAGGCTTGGATCGCTTCCTGTAATTCTAAAATGCGAGCATAAGGATCGTTCGGTTGGCTAGAATAGGAACCTTCAGGCAAATTGTATTGCATAGGGTCGTAGCCCCAGTTGTAAACAGCTTGTGGTTTGTTTTCATCCACACTACCAAAATCATAGACAGGCAATAATTGGATATGGGTAACACCTAAATCTTTGACATAGTCCATTCCCAGCTTCATTCCATCCATGATAGGAGATTCTGTTAGGCCGAGGTATTGACTGCGATGGTTAAAACCAGCCTCTTTTTGCCATGAGAAGTCACGGACGCTCATTTCGTAGATAACTGCTTGAGAAATTGGAAGCTGAGTATTTGCGCGTCGAATACGATGAAGTTTATCAGGATTAATCACGTAGCTATTGCCAGAATTTGCCTGAGAAGATAAGGCATACGGATCATGAACGGAGATCCATTCTCCATTTACCTTGTGGAGATAGTGGTAACTTTTAGTTTCCAAATCTCCCTCTACTGTGACTTCCCAAACACCTTTTGATCCCCTAGTCATCGCATACGGATTATCCTCGAGAACGAGAAATACCTGTTTAGAAATAGGAGCCCACAGCTTGAATGTAGTCGCATCTGAACGATAGTTTGCACCCAAATCGTTCCCGTTATAGGTGTAAGTTTGTTCAAAAATAGCAGAGCGGACAATATGACCGTAACCTAGTTCAATGTTATTGCGGTCTTGATCATAGACGGTGTAGTCTTTATCCAACGTTAAAGCGTGCAAGCTAGTTAAATAGTAGATGATTTGATTGTCTACTTCTAAACAAGAGTGTATAAAGAGTTGAGATGTAGCATCATTTGATTCAAGTGAGAAACTCATATGTTCAGAGTCAAATCGTTTCTCCATGACCAAGCGAATAGTAGCTTCATCATCAAGAAATGCTTGGAATTGTCGTAAAGCCATGAGCCAAAAGGCTCCTTTCTAAGTTAAAGTTCAGTAATTGTATGTGGAATGACACGACGGTAGCAAACTTGCTTACCTTGTTTGTTGTCATTGATGATTTGATGTAGCGTATTGAAAGCAACACGTCCCAACTTAATCGCATGGACATCTACGTAGGCATCAATATCTAGTTTTGGTTTGACAGAGTCAAAGGAAATGATTGGCAACTTAATATTTGCCTCGTTGAGGTATTTAACAACCCCTTCAGCCACGGAAGTATCGGTTGTGACGATTGCATCCAAGTCTTGTTTGAGCAATTTTTTTGAGATTTTATAAGAACTATCTTCAAGCAAGAAACCAGACACGAATCTTACTTTGTTTTCATCCAGTGGAATATTGTGTGATTTCAATGCATTTTTGTAACCTGAGTATCGGTCCTGTGATACGACCAGCTCCTTGTTACCAGCCACAAACGCGATATTCTTGTAACCTTTATTGATAAAGTAGTTTGTTGCCTCAAAACCAGCCTGAATATTATCATTATCGACGAGAGAAATAAAAGGAGAGTCAGCTTTACCCAAAATTAAGAAGGGAAAATTATGCTGGATGGCAAGTTGCACTAAAGGATCATCAGGTTTAGAATACAAGAAAATTAATCCATCAACACGTTGACCGTAGACCATCTGCGAAATCGCTTCTAAACGTTGCGCCTCATTCTTTCCAGTAGAAATCTGGATGGCGTAGTTGTGATCAGCAGCTACTTGAGAAATCCCTCGCAATGCAGTTGGGAAAAAGGGGTTTTGATAGAAAACATCTGAATCATCAGGTAAAATTAGACCAATTACCTGGGTGTAGCTACTTACTAAACTACGTGCATTTAAGTTTGGATGATAGTTGAGCTCAGTCATCGCTTTGCGGACGAGGTCTTTAGTTTTTTGGCTAATAGCAGAGCTATTTTGAATAACACGCGTCACAGTAGAGGGAGACACCCCTGCTAATTTTGCGACGTCTTTGATTGTTGCACGCATAATAATCTCCTAGTTCTCATCTCTGAATTTTGTTTTGAAAAATACCCATAATAAGCATAGCACAAAAAGGATATTTTGTAGAGTCAAAATAGTAGTAATTGGCTGGCCAAACAAACCAATTAGGCAGGCAATAATCGTCGGAAAACCTAAACAATTTAGAGAAAAATTGTAACATTCAGCGAAGGTTCTAAAATGGAAAAGGCGTGATTTTTTTGTTAAGTAAAGGAAGAAACTAGCACCTAATAGGATAAATAGTAGGTTGACTGCCAGAATAAATGAAGATACCAATGTCACACCGAGCCCAACAACTGCTTTATTGGCTTGATACCAGTTTTTTGAGATCGCAGCACGAAGCTGCTCTTTGTTAGCAAAGTCATCTGTAGACATTCCATCATAAGTGATTTCTGCTAATACATCTTGACCCTTTCGAATAATCAGGTTACTCTCTTTGAATTGGAATGAGAAGTCTTTACTAGTGCTAACAGTGTCTCCGAAAGTAACTTGCTCCCATTGTTTGGTACCAGTGTAAACGAATTTTCCTCCAGTTAATTGACTATTGGCGTGAAGGTCGGTTACTACGTCATCAGATAAGGGTTGGTAAATTCCCTCAACAAAATTATCAAGTGGATAAGTCTCCAATGAAAAGGTTTGTAAGGTTGGAGGAATCACAAGGAGAGCAACTAAAAAGATTGTTGTAAATAGACGTTGCCAAAGGTTCATTCGTTTCCGATTGGCAAACATTTTTCTAGGTGTGGCAATGCTGGAAAAATATGAAAATGGATATGGTAGCATAAATTTGTCCTTTCATAGATATCATAGCCCACCCATAAAAAGGGAAAAGGGTGGGACAAGATTAACCCTTGTCGCCACCACTTGTAAGACCAGATACAAAGTTCTTTTGTAGGAAGAAGAATAGAATACTGATAGGTAGGGCAATGAGAATCGCACCTGCCGCAAAGTATGATATCTTAAGATTCTTAGGATCGCTGATGAAGGTTTGTAGACCAACGGCAACGGTATAGAATTCTTTTTCACGAAGCAAGAATTTTGATAAAATATAGTCCCCGAAAGGTCCCATGAAAGCCCAAAGTGCTTGTACCGCAATCATTGGACGAACCAAAGGCAAAACGATTTGCCAGAAACGTCTGAAGTGACCAGCACCATCTAGCTTAGCAGATTCGTCTAATGAAATTGGAACTGTATCAAAGTATCCTTTCATGAGCCAAGCATTCATTGGAATACCACCGCCAATATAAAGGAAGATAAGGAACCAGCTCTTGTTTAATGCATTTAGCATGAGGGCCATAACGAAGAAGGCGGTCAAGGCAGCCATTGTTGGTACCATTTGAATAATCAAGAAGAACACCAAACTTTGTTTACGAGCCATAAAGTTGTAACGACTATATGCATAACCTGCAAGGACAACGATACTTGTTTGAACAATCATTGTAACGGTAGCAATAATCAGTGTATTCAAGTACCAAGTTCCATACAGCGTTTCATTAAACAAACCTAGGAAGTTATCAAACGTAAAATTAGTAGAACCATCCAATTTGAAGGCAACCACGTTACCAGATTTGAAGGCAGACATGATTGTGATCAAAAGAGGATAGATAATAATGATAGACAGTGCAATCAAATAGAGATAAGTTAAAATATGATTAACCCTGCGTCTAAATTTTACAGATAGTTTCATCTTAAACGTCCTCCATTTCAAATGCATTTAATTTCTTGAATGCAATCATTGAAATACTGATAACAATCAATGAAATAATCAAGGTAACGGCAGCGGCCATTGAGTATTGAGGTGATGTACCAGTTGTCAGTTTGTAAATCCAAGAAATCAGGATATCTGTTGCCCCTGCGCCACCACCGACACTACCAGGACCACCATTATTGAAGAGGTAGATGATAGAGAAGTTGTTGAAGTTGAATGTATATTGACTGATCAGAGTTGGTGCTGCCACAGCCAAGATCATTGGGAAAGTAATGTTGTTGAATTTTTGAATAGCATTAGCACCATCAATATAAGCAGCTTCGTACAAGTCATTTGGAATTGATTGTAGAATACCAAGTGTCAATACGTAGATATATGGGAAACCGAGCCATGCCTGCATCATAATCAAGGCGACTTTAGTCCAAAATGGATCAGTTTTCCAAGGGATTAAGAAATTATCAATAAATGGTAAGAATTTACTCAAGAAAGGTAATACTTGTGTATTAATGGCACCTACACTATCGTTAAACATGTTACTGAATGTCAAGATAGTTACGAAGGCTGGAACCGCCCATGGAAGCAAGAAGATAACACCAAAAATACGTTTTCCTTTGATAAATGGTTGGTTTGCAATGATAGCTGTCAAGATACCGATAACAATTTGGGCAGTTGAAGCACAAAGAGCCCAGATAATGGTCCAGCCAAGTACAGAACCAAATGCTGTACGGAAAGTACTCAATTTCCAAATATTTGTAAAGTTACTAAACCCAACCCAGTCTAGCAATGCACCAGGAGGTAAATGCTTAAAGTCATAGTTTGTAAAAGCGATAAATAGTGTTACTACAACAGGGAAGATGATAGCAAACGTCATCGCAATATAAGATGGAATAATCAACAAGTAAGGGAAGCCATTTTCATAGACTCCTTTAATCATATCTTGCAAAGAAGTAGTAACTGGATGACCAGCATTCCATCGCTTAGCAGTACTGTGAGCATCTTTTAGGTTCAGTGCATAAAACGCCAAATAAACAACTGTGATAATCAAATGGAAAGAACCACGAATCAACATGAAAAGAGAGTTATCTTGGCCACGTTGACTACCTAAAGTGACGAGATTTCCGAGTTCACCAGCAGCAATTGTAATAAAGTAGATTAGAAAAGCAACCGACACCCCTAGAAAAATATATCCTTTTGCTTTTTGTTTATTATAGATTTGCCCAAGACCTGGAATCAGGGACAAAAGGAGGGCCTTGCCTGGATTTTGTTTCATAGTCATAGTCTCCTTTGAGAATAGGAGTTAGTATATTATCCTAATTTTTATTACTAACACCCTTGAGTAAATTTAAGTAATAAAGTAGACTGGGAAGAATTCCCAGTCCAACTTTAAACTTGACTAGTTGCTGTGTTTTTGAGCAATCTCATCTGCAATAGCTTTTACAGCATCTGTTGCAGCAGTTTTAGCGTCTTTAGCACCACTTGCTGCTTCGAAGAGCATGTTACCAGCTGGTGTCCAAACTGAACCCATTTCAGAGATGTTTGGCATTGGTTGAGCTGAAGCGAATTGGTTGATAACAGCAGTTGTCAACTCATCGTTTTTGCTTACTGCGTATTCACGAGCTTCAGTGTTAGCAGGAATTTCGTTTGTAGCATCGTAAAGTGCTTTTTGTTGATCTGTAGAAGTCAAGTAGTCAACAAATTTTTGAGCCAATTCTGGGTTTTTAGAACCTGTAGGAACAACCCAAGCTTTACCACCACCAAATGCTGCGTAGTTTTCGCCATTTGGAAGAGTTGGGATAGTAGCTACACCGTAGTTCACACCAGCTTCTTTATATGAAGCTGCTTTCCAAGGACCTTCGATGACTGCAACAGCTTTACCTTCAGTGAATTGAGTGTTGATCAAGTTGTTAGCAGCTGTGCTATCCTGAAGACCTTGAGGCCATTTTTCATACCAAGTTTTAGCGTATTCAATCGCTTTAACAGCACCATCGTTTGCAAGACCGATGTCTTCTGGGTTAGTACCGTTATCACCGAATACGTAACCACCGTAACCTGCTAAAAGACCGTAAGTGTAGTAGAAGTTTGTCCAGTCAGCAAGGAAGGCAGTTGTTTTACCAGTTTCACCTTCAAAAGCATATTTGCTATCTTTAGCCAATTCTTCTAATTCAGCAAATGTTTTAGGTGCCGCTGAAACTAAATCTTTGTTGTAGTAAAGAACAAGTGTTTCGATAACTGCAGGTGAACCATAAACTTTACCGTCGTTTGTTACAAGAGCAGTTGTTGTATCATCAGTTTTGCTGCTGTCAGCAAGTGTCAATTCTGACAATTGACCTTCAGAACCAAGGCTACCTACGCGGTCGTATGGTGCCATCATAACGTCTGGAGCTGAACCTGATTGGTTATCCAATGACAAGTTATCCAAACCAGTCAATGCATCACCAGTTTTAACTGTAACAGTTACATCGTTTTCTTTTTCAAAAGCAGCTTTGACATCATTGATGTAAGTTTCATAACCTTGGTCAATGTAAATTGTCAACTCTTTGCTTTCGCTAGCAGCGCTAGATGAAGATGTTGATGAATCTGAGTTTGAGCAAGCAGCCAAAACAGCAGTTGATGCAGCTAGAAGAGCAACGCTCTTAAGAAGTGTGTGTTTCATATTCTTCCTCCAAGAATAAAAATAGTGATGATACGCTTGCAAGGTGCAAACGTTTTCCTAATGTGCCTTTATTATACACCATCGCGCACACGTTTGCAAGCGTTTTTAAAAAATTTTTTCAAAAAAATTTTTAGTGCAATTTCGAGCAATTATTTTTTTAATTATTTTAATGAAAGAAAGTGAAATATTTCTCCAACTTTTAAAGAATTATAATGAATATTGCTTGATTTGTTTAGACCTTGGGTATATAATATAACGAGAAAACGTTTGCACTATCAATTATAGTGCGAGAATAGGGGATATAAATGAAACAACGCCAAAGTGGAGTGCTCATGCACGTCTCATCATTACCAGGAAAATATGGAATTGGTTCAATGGGCCAAGCAGCTTATGATTTTGTTGATTTTTTAGTTCGCACAAAGCAACGCTATTGGCAAATTTTACCGTTGGGAACGACTAGTTATGGAGATTCTCCATATCAGTCATTTTCGGCATTTGCTGGTAATACGCATTTTATTGATTTCGATATATTAGTCGAAAAAGGTTGGCTACAATCAGAAGATTTACAAGGTATTGATTTTGGTCAGAATCCTGTAGAAGTAGATTACGCAGCAATTTTTCAAGCTCGTCGACCATTATTAGAAAAAGTAGTTGCGAATATCAAAGCGCAAGGTTTGCCAGCTGAGTACGGAATTTTCTTGACGGAAAATGATTTTTGGATCCATACATTTGCTGAATATATGGCCATTAAAGAGCATTTCGATCTCAAACCCTGGACTGATTGGGAAGACCAAGGGGCTCGTTTGCGTCATCATGACACTTTGGAACACTATCGTCACTTGTTGGCAGATCGAATTGATTATCACCGCATTACACAATATTTATTCTTTTCACAATGGAAGGCTTTAAAGGCTTACGCCAATGCCAAAGGTATTGAGTTTGTTGGGGATATGCCAATCTACATTGCTGCAGATTCTGCTGATATGTGGGCCAACCCTCATTTCTTTAAAACGGATGAAGAAGGCAAGCCGAGTGTGGTTGCAGGTTGTCCACCGGATGCATTTTCAGAAATTGGTCAGCTTTGGGGCAATCCAATTTATGACTGGGAAGCGATGAAACAAGACGGCTTCACATGGTGGGTTGCACGTTTACGAGAATCTTTCAAGATTTACGATATGGTTCGAATCGACCACTTTATCGGCTTTGCCTCTTTCTGGGAAATTCCAGCAGGTGAAGAAACTGCTGTAAACGGTTACCGTGTTGAAGCGCCAGGTTTTGAATTATTTGATACGATCAAACGTGAACTTGGTGATCTAAATATTATTGCTGAGGATCTCGGTTCTGTGACGGACAAGGTTATCCAATTGCGTGATACGACAGGTTTCCCTGGTATGAAAGTTTTGCAGTTTGCCTTTGACCCTGAGGGAGACAGCATTGAAATGCCCCATAACCATCCGAATAATGTGGTGGCATATACGGGAACCCATGACAATGATACGATTCTTGGCTGGTACGAAAATGAAACGACTCCTGCTTCACGTGCATTCTTAGATAAGTATAGCAATC
The DNA here is from genome assembly GCF_021654455.1 of Streptococcus parasuis. Taxonomy (NCBI): domain Bacteria; kingdom Bacillati; phylum Bacillota; class Bacilli; order Lactobacillales; family Streptococcaceae; genus Streptococcus; species Streptococcus parasuis. The sequence goes on along the minus strand of NZ_AP024276.1, from coordinate 2,136,459 downwards.
GACGCGATGATGAAACGGTCCATCACGCCCTCTTCCGCCTTCTCTTTGGGTCCCCAGCCTTCATGGCTGTTGTAACCATGCAAGACCTACTTGGCTTAGACGGTTCTGCACGCATGAACTTGCCAAATACACTTGGTGGCAACTGGACATGGAGAATGGCAGAAGAGCAACTCACCCCAGCAATAGAAGCAGAGCTGCTTGATTTGACCGAGACTTATCGTCGTGTCAATGTGCGCATAGTTAATGAAAAATCAGAATAAAATGAACTCCTCTAAGCAGCTAACTTAGAGGAGTCTTTGTTAACTCTGTTGTCGGGCATAGAGCCAGTAGCGAATCCAGTAGTAGATGGTGTAGAGTAGGCAGGCTACGATAGTCCAAATGAAAAATGTATTCAGCACTTTAGCAAGACTTGGCAATAACCAGTTAATCAGTAGAGTAACTACAAAAATAATCACTCCGATATAGGTGGGTAATTTCTTCATGAGTTTTCCTCCTTTGAATTTAGTACGACAAATTTATATTTGTAGCCAAATGAAATATATGATTGACAAAACAAAGATATAAGAGTAAAATAATACAAGGAGGTTCATATGAAAAAACCAATTCATTTATATATTCTTGTTACTCTATCAGTTATCCAAAGTTTGTTAAGAGGATACTCAGCTTTTTTTGCAAAATATGATGAAGAATCGACACGACAAATGTTTCAAAATTTGAACGTGACAGGACTAGATGAGACAATTTTTGATTACATGAAAGAGTCATTTCTTTTCCAAACCAATATCATCAATAAGGCGTTAGTAGTTGTTCTTCTGCTCGCAGTTATTGCAACGATTGTGTTACTGTTTCTGAAACGAAATGAACAAGCTTCTTATACTTACTTGGGCTATCTTTTTGGAACTCTGGTATTTTCAACCTATGCATTTATTGGTTCGAAAGGGGTGGCACAGGTTTATACCGATGCAGTCATGCGTCAAGGGGTAGAATCTCAAGCTATGCTTGGATATATTTTTCAAGTAGTGCTGTTTGCTATCTATTTTGGGATAACAATTTTCTTCCATTTGCGTAAACCAAAAGAAAAACCAAGCACAGCCGTTAATTCAACAGATATATAATTCAAAAAAGCGCAGTCGAAAGATTGCGCTTTTGAGTTAGGAAATAGCTATGTAGCGTCGTATGCCTGAATAACTAATATAGCTAATCCACAGCCGACCATCAGCAGTTATAAGCTTGTCGTAGTGCACCGTGGCGCCGGCATCGTAGTAGGTGATTTCAGGACTGGACAATTTCGGGGCATTTCGAACGCTGGAGCGTATTTTTACTCTATAGGTACCCGATGATGGGAGTTGGGGCAAGGAACTTGTTTGGTGAGATTGGCTCAAGGAATAAACTGGGATATAGCGCCGAACCCCTGAATAGCTGATATAACTAATCCAAAATTGCCCTTCAGCTTCTACAACCTTATCATAATATACTTTCTCACCGTTCTCATAGTACCCAACGGTCGTACTAGTCTGGGTAGCTTGAGATTTTATAGGAAGACGACTGGAAAATGTATAGACTCCAGTGGATGGAAGTTTTGGCAAGGCAGAAGAAGACAAATCCTTGAAGTGGATGTAGCCACTGACGGAGTTTCTATTAATGGTTCTGCGATTGTACTTGTACTGATAACCGTAGTTATACTCTTCTATTTCTACAATGTCTCCATATACTGCCGACACCCAAGCAACATGCATGGGCGATTCCCACCAAGCGATAGCTCCTACAGCAGGTATCATATCCACCTTATATCCCTCTTGTCTAGCGCGATGACCCCAGACATTGGCGTCACCATAGGCAGGTGGTAGTGTAAATCCGTTGACCGTACTGAGTCGAAAGGCAGAGAAAGATGTGCACTGTCTGGTATAAAGTCTCCAAGGGTCTACGGCGTTGATGGCAGTATAGGGATAATTATCCCCAAGAGTAGTGGCGGAAGCAAAAAACGACGAATGTATACTGAAATAGATGATACAAGCCGTTATCGCAAGTCGACAAATGGTCCCTTTCTTTTTAAAAAGATTGTTCATGAACCCTCCTTCTAATAGATGTTGAGGTACGAATGATCCCTCTTGTAGTCATTTAGTTTATCTTTGATTGCCCTACTTCAGTTCAGCCTGCAGCTCGTTGCTTTGTACTTAAAGAAAACTAAACGACTATATCTATTTATTCGTAACGCCGAAAGGTATTTACTTATAGAAATCAGGTTAAACTCCAACCAATAATTCGGACTGAAGCTGGTATCGGAGGGGTAGAAAAAAGCCTCGGCTGGTGGCCGAAGGCTTTGATTACATTTTTTCTGGAGCTTTTACACCGAGGAGGCGAAGCGCTTCTTTAAGAACTACACCAGTTGCATAGGCCAGTGCTAGACGGCTATCACGCTCTGGGCTTTCATCCAAGATACGAGTATGTGCGTAATACTTATTGAAGGCTTGGGCTAGATTAATAGCATATTTAGCAATGAGAGATGGGTCAAATTTATCACCAGCACGTTCTACAACAGTTGAGAAGTTTTGGATATGTTTGATAATTTCCCAGCTTTCTGCGTCAGCTAGTTTGTAGTCATTTTCTGCGCTTGGAACAAAGTTTGCTTTGCGCAAGATAGACTGGATACGGGCGTATGCGTATTGTACATAAGGACCTGTCTCACCTTCAAAGGAAACCATAGCCTCTAAATCGAAGTCGTAGCCGTTGTCACGGTCAGTTTTTAGATCGAAGAACTTAACAGCACCGACACCGACTGCATGAGCCACCTCTTCCTTGTTCTCAAGATTAGGATTTTTGGCTTCAATTTGTGAAAGGGCGCGTGAAATTGCTTCGTCCAAAGTTGGTTCGAGCAGGATGATGTTCCCTTTACGAGTAGAGAGCTTTTTCTTGTCCTTGGTAACAAGACCGAAAGTGATATGGGTCATATCGTCGCTCCAGTCAAATCCCATTTCCTTTAGAACAGCTTTCAACTGTTTGAAATGGTTGATTTGCTCTTGACCAACGACGTAGATACTTTTCACAAAGTCATAGGTGCGTTTGCGGTACATTGCTGTTGCCATATCGCGCGTGATGTAGAGGGTTGCACCGTCTGTTTTTCTGATAAGAGCAGGTGGAAGGTTGTAGCTTTCAAGGTCAACAATTTGAGCACCTTTAGATTCTTGAAGAAGACCTTTTTCTTCTAAGATTTGGATACCCTCGTCCATCTTATCGTTATAGAAAGCTTCACCGTTGAAGCTGTCGAAGTGGACATCTAGTTTTTCATAGATACGGTTAAATTCGACCAAACTTTCATCACGGAACCATTGCCACAATTCCAAGGCTTCTTGGTCGCCATCTTCCAATTTTTTGAACCATTGGCGTGCTTCCTCATCCAATTCAGGTTTTTCTTCGGCCTCAGCGTTGATACGAACGTAGAGTTTGAGGAGTTCTGAAATTGGGTCTGCTTCGACAGCAGCCTTGTCCCCCCACAGTTTGTAGGCAACGATCAACATACCAAATTGTTTTCCCCAGTCACCCAAGTGGTTGATACGGATTGGATTGAAGCCTAGTTTTGCATGGATATTGGCAAGAGCATCACCGATAACAGTTGAGCGCAAGTGTCCAACTGAGAATGGTTTGGCAATGTTTGGACTTGACATATCGATGGTAACATTGCGACCTTGACCGATATTGAGTTGACCATACTGGTCTTTTTCAGCAATCACATCTGTCAAGACTTGGTGGGAAATAGCATCCTTATCCAAGAAGAAGTTGACATAAGGACCAGTTGCAACAACTTTCTCAAAGCCAGTTGTATCAATCTTTTCCACGATATCCGTTGCGATAGCCTGTGGCGCTTTTCGCTCCACTTTTGCAAGTGAGAAGGCAGGAAAAGCAACGTCACCCATTTCTGATGATTTTGGTTTTTCGAGTAATGAATAAATCGTCTCAATGTCTAATTGAGGAAGGACAGCAAATAATTTTTCTGCTACCGTTTGTTTATGATCCATAAAAAAATCCCTCCAAGAGTTATTGATTCTATTTTATCATAATTCTAGGTCAATAGTTGGGAAAAATGTTATAATATTTCTATAAATATACATTTTGAGGTACAAGTATGAATAAATTAGAGAGGCATGAATTGATTAAGTCAATGATTCGGCAAGGTAAGGTCGGCCGTCAAATTGACATTCAATTATGGTTGGAAGAACAGGGAATTTCCGTGACACAGACAACCTTGTCACGAGATTTGAGAGAATTGGGTGTTGTAAAAGTTCACGAATCTGGGGAGTCCTTTTATGCACTAGGAGAGGATGATAGTCAGGTTCATTTTTGTCAATTACTAGCCCAATATACGAAAAGTGTAAACCGAGCTAGTTTTATCCTGGTTCTACATTCGGAACTAGGGGAAGCGGCCTTGATGGCCAATATTATTGATGAAGAGAAACCAGAGACCATTTTAGGAACCGTAGCTGGTGCGGATACCTTATTGGTCATCTGTAAAGATGATGTTTCTGCTCAACGTGTTGAGGAAGAAATAAATAGTTTCTTGTAATCGTTAGAATGAGAGAATAATGGATGGCAACAGAAAAAATTTCTCCAGGAATGCAGCAGTATCTGGATATAAAAGCACAATATCCAGATGCTTTTTTGCTTTTTCGTATGGGAGACTTTTATGAGTTATTTTATGAAGATGCGGTAGAGGCGGCTCAGATATTGGAATTGTCTTTGACCAGTAGGAATAAGAATGCAGAAAACCCTATTCCTATGGCCGGGGTGCCTTATCACGCAGCACAACAGTATATCGACACACTAGTTGAACTGGGGCATAAGGTCGCTATTGCTGAACAAATGGAAGATCCCAAACAGGCTGTTGGAGTTGTTAAACGTGAAGTGGTGCAAGTCATCACTCCAGGCACAGTGACCGATTCATCAAAGATGGGAGCCGACAGTAACTATTTGGTTGCGATTGACCGTCAGGGAGTGCAGTTCGCACTTTCTTATATGGATGTATCAACAGGTCAGTTTTTTGTGACTAGTTTGGATGATTTTACCAGTCTTTGCGGTGAAATCCGCAATTTACGGGCACGTGAATTGGTCATCGGCTATGCTCTGTCGGAGGAAGAGGAGCAGGTTTTCTCTAATCAGATGAACTTGTTGCTCTCTTTTGAAGATGAGGTGACAGAGGATGTCCAATTGATTGATAATTCCTTGACAGACTTGGAGAAAGCTGCAGCAGGCAAGCTTCTCAGCTACCTTCATAGGACTCAGATGCGGGATTTGGTCCATTTGCAAAAAGTGGTTCACTATGAAATCAAGGACTATCTGCAAATGGACTATGCAACCAAGTCCAGTCTGGACCTGCTTGAAAACGGTCGGACAGGCAAGAAGCACGGTAGTTTGTACTGGTTGCTAGACGAAACCAAGACAGCTATGGGGATGCGACTATTGCGGACATGGATTGATCGTCCCTTGATTGACCTTAAGCGGATTGAGAATCGTCAGGCTGTCGTTCAGGTTTTTCTGGATTACTTCTTTGAACGGAGTGACTTGGTCGAGGCTTTAAAAGGTGTCTATGACATCGAACGCTTGGCCAGTCGGGTATCTTTTGGGAAAACCATGCCCAAGGATCTCTTGCAGCTCTCCCAGACTCTGGGAAATATCCCAGCAATCAAGAATATCTTGCTACAAATCAATGAGCCTGCTCTAGGCAATCTGGTAGCTGGATTGGACCCAATTCCAGAACTGCATGCTCTCATCAGCTCTGCTATTGACCCAGAAGCCCAAGGGACCATCACAGATGGAAACATCATCCGTACGGGCTTTGACGAAACGCTGGATCAGTACCGTCTGGTCATGCGTGAGGGAGCGGGTTGGATTGCGGAGATTGAGGCCAAGGAGCGTGAAGCGTCTGGTATCAACAATCTTAAGATTGATTACAATAAAAAAGACGGTTACTATTTCCATGTGACCAATTCCAATCTGGGCAATGTGCCTAGTCATTTCTTCCGTAAGGCGACCTTGAAAAACTCGGAGCGTTATGGAACGGAAGAGTTGGCTAAGATCGAAGGGCAGATGTTGGAGGCGCGTGATAAGTCTGCTAATTTGGAGTACGAGATTTTCATGCGGATTCGCCAAGAGGTTGAGAAGTATATCGGTCGCTTGCAGAAGTTGGCTCGGACCATTGCAACCATCGATGTTTTGCAGGCCTTTGCAGTTGTGGCGGAGCAGCAACATTTGGTTTGTCCACGCTTTACAGATCAAAGAGAATTGACCATTGACCGTGGTCGTCATGCGGTGGTGGAGAAGGTCATGGGCAAGCAGACCTACATTCCCAACTCTATTCACTTGAATACCGATACGCATATGCAGCTGATTACAGGTCCAAACATGAGTGGTAAGTCTACCTATATGCGGCAGTTGGCGGTTATCGTTATTCTGGCGCAGATGGGTTCCTATGTGCCTGCGGATCAGGCTGAATTGCCGATTTTCGATGCTATTTTTACCCGTATTGGGGCAGCAGATGACCTGGTCAGCGGTCAATCGACCTTCATGGTCGAAATGATGGAGGCCAATAAGGCGGTCCGTCTGGCGACAGATCGTTCGCTCATCCTCTTTGACGAACTTGGACGGGGAACGGCTACCTATGACGGTATGGCTCTGGCCCAGTCTATCATCGAGTACATCCACGACAAGATTGGTGCCAAGACTCTCTTTGCCACCCACTACCATGAGTTGACAGACCTTAGTCAGACCTTGGAACACTTAGAGAATGTCCATGTATCGACCTTGGAGAAGGACGGCCAAGTCACCTTCCTCCACAAGATTGCCCAAGGTCCAGCTGACAAGTCCTACGGGATCCATGTGGCTAAGATTGCGGGAATGCCAGAGGAGCTATTGGAGCGGGCGGATAGGATTTTGCAGACACTTGAAAACCAAGCTCCTACTGCACCAACTCACCCAGCTCCGTCAGTTGTGGAAGAGCCGTCTGGTCAAATCGACCTCTTCGCAGACACGCCATCTCACCCAGTCCTCGATGAACTGGCAAAACTGGACATCTATAATATGACCCCAATGGAAGTCATGATGGCGGTGGCGGAGTTGAAGAAGAAATTATAATATAGTCATTTAGTTTGCTTTATTACTTCGTTAACTCACTTTGCCGTACTCCAGTACTGTCTGCAGCTCGTTGCCTAGTACTAAAAGCAAACTAAAAGACTATACAATGAAAGTCAGGACAGCTGTTCTGGCTTTTTTGCCGTTTAGCTTAAGTAATCAACCATATAGCCAAAAGCCCTTGAAACCAGTAAAGAAATGGTGTTTAATAGGGACAGAAAGGAGAGAACATGAAAGTAAAACTAGATATTTCTTCAGAAATTTTAGAAGATATGGTGACAATTGAAGCCCAGTCTATGTCTGAGCAAATTACTCACTTGGTGACCTATATTCAGAATTTAGACAAGAGAACTACCAGTCTGACTGTAAAGAAAGGAGAGCAGATTTACCTTGTAGATTACGCTAGTATTGTAAGGTTATATCTGGAAGACAAAATCTTACAGGTGGAAACTGAGGAGGATTCCTTTACTTCCAATCTACGCTTGTATCAGGTCAAAGATATGCTTCCTGTACACTTTTTGCAAATTTCTCAATCGGAAATTATCAATATTAGGCAACTGGACCACCTCAAACTGACCCCAAACGGTATGGTCAAACTATTTATGAAAAATGGCTCCATCACCTATTCATCCCGTCGTTATTTAAAAACTATTAAAGAAAGGTTAGGATTATGAAAAAATATCTCTTATCGGCATCTATGGGTGTCACCATTGGCAGTTTGATTTCAATCATCATGGCAGGTTTCTTTGGCAGAGGCTACTACTTGCCGGTCAATCCCCATTCGACTATGGGAGCTATCTACCTGGCGCGGTTTTCGCAGCCGATGGTTATGCTGATCTCAGTACTTATTTGGGGGGCAATTGGTGTCCTCTTCCAAGCTGCGGACAAGATTTTTGAGCAAGATTGGAGCTTGATGCGGATGACGGCGACGCATTTTCTAGTGACAGCGATTGGCTTCACACCGCTTGCGATTTTGGCGGGCTGGTTTCCAGTCAATCTGGCAGGACTGCTCTTTTTCTGGCTCCTCTTTATCTTGATTTACGCTCTGCTATTTTTCATCAATTACAAGAAAATGGAAGCCAGCGTGCAGGCCATAAACCGTCATTTATAGGTTGAGTAGGACTCGGCTTTCCATCAAAATAAATGAAAACAAGGAGTGCAAATCTTCTTGTTTTTTCATTTCCTTCCAGAAAACGCAAACTATATATTGTGTTTAAAAATAAAGAATCATTTTTTTGCCACAAGATATTGATTTTTAAAATTCAAAGTGCTAGACTATAAGGAGTGAAATATTTGGAGGTTTGTCAGATGAGAGTACAAGAAAATGTCTTGCCAAGCATAGAATTGTTGGTATTAAAGCGTGATGGACGGACAGTGTCCTTTGAACAGGATAAGATTTTTTCGGCTCTTCGGCGGGCAAACCAAGAATTAGAACATCCTGTTTCAGAAGCAGGTTTAAAAATAGTATTAGAAGCTGTTTTGGCTGAAATTGGTCGCCGATTTGAGAAAGATGTTCAAATTTACGAAATTCAAACGGTTGTTGAGCAAGAATTGTTAAAAGCTCATTTGTATGATTTGGCGGAGCTTTATATTCAATACCGCACACGCCGTGATTTTCGCCGTCATCAGGCTACAGATATCAATTTCGAGATCCATAAATTATTGAGCAAGGATCAAACCGTTGTTAATGAAAATGCTAATAAAGACGCGGATGTGTTCAATACCCAACGTGACCTGACAGCAGGAATTGTCGGTAAGTCAATCGGTCTCAAATTATTGCCAGCTCATGTGGCCAATGCCCATCAAAAAGGCGACATCCACTACCACGACTTGGATTACAGCCCTTATACACCAATGACCAACTGTTGTTTGATTGATTTCAAAGGAATGTTGGCACAAGGCTTCAAGATAGGAAATGCGGATGTAGAAAGTCCGAAATCTATCCAAACAGCTACGGCTCAGATTTCACAAATCATTGCTAATGTGGCCTCAAGTCAATATGGTGGTTGCTCAGCTGACCGTATAGATGAAGTTTTGGCGCCCTATGCGGAACTCAATTACCAAAAGCATTTGAAAGACGCCAAGGATTGGGTGTTAGCAGACAAGCAAGAAGAATATGCGCGTGCTAAAACGCAAAAAGACATCTATGACGCTATGCAGTCTTTGGAGTATGAAATCAACACCCTTTTTACTTCCAATGGACAAACACCCTTTACCTCACTCGGTTTTGGGCTAGGGACATCGTGGTTTGAGCGAGAAATTCAAAAAGCGATTTTGAACATTCGTATCAAGGGTCTGGGGCGCGAAGGTCGGACAGCTATCTTTCCTAAGTTGATTTTCACAGTTAAGCGTGGCTTGAACTTGGAGCCAGATTCTCCAAACTATGACATCAAGCAATTGGCGATTGAATGTGCAACCAAGCGTATGTATCCAGATATGCTTTCTTATGACAAGATCGTTGAGTTGACAGGTTCCTTCAAGGTGCCAATGGGCTGCCGCTCTTTCCTACAAGGTTGGAAGGATGAAAATGGGCAAGATGTGACATCTGGTCGTATGAACTTGGGTGTCGTAACCGTCAATTTGCCACGGATTGCCATGGAGTCTGCTGGAGACAAGGATAAGTTCTGGGAAATCTTTGCAGAACGTATGGCCATTGCCAAGGATGCTCTGGTCTATCGTGTGGAACGAGTGAAGGAAGCAACCCCGGCCAATGCTCCAATTCTCTATCAATATGGGGCATTTGGCAAACGATTGGCTAAGACAGACGCAGTAGATGAAGTCTTTAAAAATCGTCGAGCAACCGTATCTTTGGGCTACATTGGTTTGTATGAAGTCGCAACAGTATTCTATGGTGGCGAATGGGAGACCAACCCAGAGGCAAAAGATTTCACGGTGGATATTATCAAGAAAATGAAAGACTTGGTTGAAGATTGGTCGGATGAATATGGTTATCATTTCTCAGTTTATTCGACACCATCTGAAAGCCTGACAGACCGCTTCTGCCGTATGGATACAGAGAAATTTGGCATCGTTAAGGACATTACGGATAAAGAGTATTACACTAACAGTTTCCACTATGATGTACGCAAAAATCCAACACCGTTTGAGAAACTGGATTTTGAGAAAATTTATCCTGCTGTAGGTGCCAGTGGTGGATTTATCCATTACTGTGAATACCCTGTACTGCAACAAAATCCAAAGGCTTTGGAAGCTGTTTGGGACTATGCCTATGACCGTGTAGGTTACTTGGGAACCAATACTCCGATTGACCATTGTTACGCCTGCGATTTTGAAGGTGATTTTGAACCAACAGAGCGTGGTTTCAAGTGTCCAAATTGTGGAAATAGCGATCCTAAGTCGGTGGATGTTGTTAAACGAACTTGTGGCTATCTAGGCAATCCACAAGCCCGTCCGATGGTAAAAGGTCGTCACAAGGAAATTTCAGCGCGTGTGAAACACATGAACGGGTCAAGTTTGTAAATCATAAATAAACAAGATAGGACTTCCACAGTTCCAAGTAGCTGTGGAAGTTTGTTATAAATGAACACAGGTTCAAAAATGAAAATAAGGTGAAAAGAATGGGAAAATATCAATTAGACGATAAGGGCAAGGCGCTTGTTGAGCGCTATCATGAGAAAAATTCTAACGTGAAGCAGGACAAGAAGTCTCGCGTACAAGAATTGTTAAAGCAAGCTAGAAATAAGAAGAGATAGTCATGGATTTTAAGGACATCAGCATACTTCATACCAATGACATGCATTCCTATATGGAGAATTTTCCAAAGAAGGCGCAACTAATTACGGACATTCGAGCGAGCAATGAGAAAAGAGGTGTACCTACCTTCGTATTTGACAGCGGCGACCTCTTCTCTGGAAATATTTTCTTCAATATGTACCGGGGAGTGAAGGAAATCGAATTAATGAATAGAATTGGTTGTCAGGCTATGACCTTGGGCAACCATGAATTTGACCACGGAGATGAGTTGCTTAGTCGTTTGAATGACTATGCCAAATTCCCCATTGTTTCAACCAATATTACCTATCGCAATCCGCATGAGGCTGAGGAATTGGTACCGATTGAAGATAAGTTGGTTTTCGATATAGCTGGTCAGCCTCTCTACGTTCTTGGTTTAACGACCCTAGAGACAGAAGAAGTCGCCTCTCCATCGGATAAAGTGGTGTTTGAAGACCACAGACAGGCCTTGAGAAGGGCTTTGGCAGAGATGGCGGAAGATGCACATATTGTTTTGCTTAGCCACCTGGGTTATGAAGAGGATCTCCGATTGGCGAGGGAATTTCCTCAGTTGAATCTTATTTTCGGAGGTCATACCCATACGATTTTATCAGCACCGAGTCAGGTTGGAAATGTCAGTATTTTTCAAGCTGGACAGTATGGGCGTTTTCTTGGCAATCTACTCCTTAGATGCTATGCGGATGGTAGTCACAAGGTCTTGTCTTATGACTTGGTGGAGATTGATAAACAAAAAACCGAAGACGAAGAGATTCGAAGAGTGATTGATCAGATGCAAGCAGAACGCAATGCACGCTTTGCACATCCCATTGCTCAGCTCCCAGCCCCCTTAAATGGAGAAAGGGACAGTATTCGTCACGGTCGATCAACGTTAGCCCCTCTTATTACGCAAGCCCTATTTGAACAGGCGGTTTCTTTCGGCTATCAGCCAGACGGGGCAGTTATCAATGGTTTTGGTATCCGAACATCCCTAAGTGCAGGCCCTGTTTACTATAGTGATGTCGTCAAGGTCTTGCCCTTTTCGAAGCGCGTGCTGCTAGTCAGCATACGGGGGGAGGACTTGATTTCTAGTCTCACAACAGGCCTTCATCCGCAAGTACATGGGATTCAACGTCGAGGAAGTCGCTTCTGTATCAATAGTAGAGCAGTTGAGCCAGCTAAGAACTATCAGATTGTGACCAACTCTTTTGTTTGGTCGGGTAAGGATAACTATGATGAATTTCACAAAGCTACCATCATTCGTGACTTAGGACTAGATGTGGATATTCTGAGCAATTTCTTAGAAGAAAAATTTGGAAATTAAGAGGAAATTTTCGTGAAAAAGATTGGAATTATTGGCCTGGGTGGTATTTTTCAAAAAGCCTATCTGCCATATTTGCGAACGCTATCGGGAATTGAGTGGCATCTATTTACCCGCAACCAATCAGTTCTCACCAAGATCGCGACTAGTTTGCCTCACAGCCAAACCTACACCTCGGTTCAAGAGTTGGTTAACCTTGGTTTAGACGGGGTCATGATCCATGTTGCCACAAAGGCCCATATGGAAATAGCAGAGCTGTTCTTGGAAAAAGGAATCCCAGTCTATATGGACAAACCATTGACAGAGGATGTTTACCACACCGCAACCCTATATCAATTAGCCCAATCCAAGGGTGTTTTGCTGATGGCAGGTTTTAACCGTCGCTTCGCACCCACCATTCAAAATCTAAAAAGTAAGCCCAATAAGCGAAGAATTATTGTAGAGAAGAATGAAGTCAATGACGTGGGAAGTCGAACGTTCAAACTATTTGACCTTTTTATTCATCCCTTGGATACAGCCCTTTATTTGCTGGATGACCAGCCACTTTCGGCTACGTATAGTTATCATCTTGAAAATGGGCAGCTTAGTCAGGTTTTGGTTACCTTACAAAGCAAGCAAACTTCAGTCCTTGCCTCAATGAATCTTCAAGCAGGTAGCCGTAGAGAGATCATGGAGGTACAGACGCCTCAGGGCACTTATCAGGTAAAAAACTTAGAAGAATTGCGCATGTATACGGCCGGCCAGGAAATACTAGAAAGTTTTGGATCTTGGGATAGCACCTTGTATAAACGAGGGTTTGAAAGCATGGTGGATGCATTTTTAGATGCCTTGGTTACCAAGCAAAATCCAGTCAATCCTACATCCAGTTTGTTGAGCCACTGGATTTGCCATCAAATCGCACACGCTGAGCACCAGATAGGAGAATTACATGTCAATATCCCAACCGAAATTAACCTTGAGGCGTCCGACATTGTCGGATAAAACCACGATTTTGGAAATGATTGCTGAGTTTAAGCAGGCAGAAAGTGCCATGGATGGTGGCTTCTACCAGATGGGTGAAGAGTATGAAAATTGGTTAGAGAAATTACAATTAGCTGAGGCTGGCCTGGACTTGCCAGAGGGCTTTGTCCCTTATATCCAGTATGTTTCATTTGATGAAAGGGGCCAAGCTGTCGGTTTTCTCAATCTACGCCTGCGACTCAATGACTTCCTGCTCAACAAGGGAGGCCATATTGGTTATTCTATCCGCCCTAGCCAACGGGGGAAAGGATTTGCCAAGAAGCAACTACATCAAGGTCTTCAGGAAGCTATTTCCAAAAACATTTCCCGAATTCTAGTGACCTGCTCACAAGAAAACGAAGCCAGTCGCAGAACGATTCTGGCATGCGGTGGAGTCCTAGAGGATGTCCGCGAAGGGACAGAACGCTATTGGATTGATGGGAAGTAAGAAAGAAAAGCCACGAAAGCAAAATTGGAAAGGAATAAAAGTCGGTTCGGGCACCATGACTCGAGCTGACCAAAGCAACCGTATGGGGAATACCATCAGACATTCGTTTATCCTACAGAGGATGGATTTCCTTTACACCTGCTCAAGGTATCAGATATGAACAATCCCAAACCACAAGAATGGAAAAGTGAGGAACTCAGTCAAGGACGCATTATCGACTATAAGGCTTTTAACTTTGTGGATGGTGAAGGCGTTCGCTGTTCCCTATACGTCAGCGGATGCATGTTCCATTGCGAAGGCTGCTACAATGTTGCAACCTGGTCTTTTAAGGCTGGTATTCCCTACACCCAAGAACTCGAAGACCGTATTATAGATGACTTATCTCAGCCCTACGTACAGGGATTGACCCTTCTCGGAGGAGAACCCTTTCTCAATACCGGGACGGTCTTACCCTTGGTCAAGCGCATTCGGAATGAATTACCCGAAAAGGATATCTGGTCTTGGACAGGCTACACATGGGAAGAATTGATGCTGGAAACTCCAGACAAGTTGGAGTTGCTCTCGTATTTGGATATCCTAGTAGATGGCCGGTATGATCGAACCAAACGCAATCTTATGCTGCAGTTTCGTGGTTCATCCAACCAACGGATTATTGATGTCCAACAGTCCCTAAAAACCAATTGCCTTCAACTATGGGATAAACTGAAAGATAATGGATGAAAACCATAGATTAAAATGGCGATAAGAAACACGAAAAATCAGAACTCACAACCAGTCACTCCCTCACTCAGATGGGAGCTGGTTTTTTTTTTTTAATAATTGCTGGAAGGGATGAGAGATCGCATATGGTTTTTATTAAAAAACTAAGCAAATTGTAAATAAATGGTAAAAAATATGAAAAAATCATAAAAAATTTATGCTTTTTGAGTTAAAATACTTGCAAATAAAATACGTTATAGGGTATAATCGTCAAGGTGCTGTTTTTAAATGAGTAAAAGTCGTTAAATATATAAATGAAAAAGCAATCAAAAAACAGTAAAATTCAAATTTATATCTAGACAAACTTCTCTCTGCAAATTAGTATGGAAACAGCTATATATATATCTAATTCATTAAAAATAGTCCAGTAAGGCTAGTCCGTTTGAGAAGGTCTACAAAATAATATGTCAAACATTTAGTGGGTTAAGTCAATTAGAGTTAGGAGAGGTTAGCTGGATGAATAAATGGAATGAACACGATAACGAGTTTGTGACAGCACAGATTCAATTTGGAGAGCATAATTGTTTGATAAAAATCTGAAGTTGGGTTATAATTCTGAAAATGCTTTTTTTTTTTAGCAATTATAAATTTTATTTCTAACATTAGTGCATACCATTCTAAATATGCAATCTGCTTGCTTTCATGATAAAAAGATGGCCAATGTTACACAGATGATCATTGTGGTAAAAAAATATATGCAAATATAGAGCTAGACATAATGCTTTTTGTATGAAAAATAACATATAAGAAATTTATTGACACAAACTTTATTTTTAATTAGGGAAATTATTGAATTATGGATGAAAAGCAACTGAGAAAATTAAGACGTACCGATTTATTGGAGCTCTTGGTTTCCCAGGCTGAAAGAATTGAAACCTTGGAAGCTCAAGTAGCTGACTTGCAGGAAAAATTGGAAGACAAGCAAATCATTTTAGAAAATGCGGGCTCAATTGCAGAGGCTGCGCTTCAGCTAAACCGCATATTTGAAACGGCTCAGCAAACAGCAGATCAGTACCTTGCAAGTGTCAAACGTTTGGCAGATAAGTCCGTTCTAGAAAATGAGGAGCAATAAACCGTGCAAGAATTTCCATGGAAGAAAGAGCCTGTTAAACGAGAGGATTTACCCAGTTCAGCCATCTTGTCAAAAGAGTTGAACAGAGTAAAATATCGAGACCGCTATTTTAAGACCCTTAAGGGAACGATTTATACTTTACTGGCTGTTGCGGCCGTTGCTGTCTTGGTTGCGACCATCTGGTTGCCTGTCTTACAAATTTATGGAAAATCCATGACTCCCTTGCTGGAGGCAGGAGATTTAGTCGTTTCTGTAAATGATAATCAATTAGAGAGTGGCGACGTCATTGCATTCTATTACAACAATAAAGTGCTGGTAAAACGTGTCATCGCAACTTCTGGACAATGGGTCGATATTGATGAAGATGGAAATGTCAGTGTGGATGGAGAAGTCATCGATGAGCCCTATCTTTCTGATGGCGAGAAAGCATATGGCGATACCAATATTGAACTACCCTACCAAGTTCCTGATGGGAAATATTTCGTGATGGGAGATCACAGAAGTGTATCGATTGACTCACGCAATACCGCTGTCGGAACTGTAGGTACGGAACAAATTGTAGGGAAACTTACCTTACGAATTTGGCCTTTAAACCGAATCACTTGGATAGAATAAATCCTTTTATGTACAGCAAAAATAGATGAAAAAGAATAAATGAAAAAGAAAAAGTTGGAAAGGAGATTGAAGTTGGCATGAGAGCCCTACTTGAAGCATTAGCCAATCTGGTTAGAGAACGCGTCAGAGATAGACTGTGGGAGAAAATTGGTTTAGCCCTATCTATTATCGTTGTGTTCTGTACTACCTATGTTTTGATTTTGCCGGCGCTGACCCTAACAGGGAATTCAGACAGCAAGGTCATTCAGCAGGAAACTCAGACTGCATTGTCAGAGACGGAGACTTCTGTCACAGAAACCATAGAATCTTCTCTATCACCGCAAGAAGTGACGATTGAGTCACCACCAGAAACAACCAGCCCTTCTACAACTACAGAAGAGACGGAAACACCACAAAGTAGCGTAACTCAAGAAAGCGCCCCACAACCGACAGGCAATCAAGCTGGTCAATTTGAAGTGGAGGCGGACAATGTCATTGTGAAGGTTTCCTATGAAGCTGAAACTTTCAATGAGTCAGTTTCACTACGAGTTACACCCATTGCGGACACCAGAAAAATTGAAGACAAACTCAATGATGTCTTGAAGGAAAACAAGCAAAGCTTGATAGAGTCCTATTCTTACGATATTTCCTTTATTAATGCAGCTGGAGTGGAAATCGAACCTTCAAAAGAAGTGTCCGTTTCTATCAACTTTAAAAATGCCCTAGCTTCATCTGAGATACAAGAAGGTTGGAGACTCTACCACTTTATCAATAATAATATGGATCAGGTGGAGGATTTAACAACTGAAACCGCGACAGTAATTGATCAGGACAAGTCCGAAAATGTGACAGAAGTATCCTTCAAATCGGATAGTTTTTCAACCTATACCTTGGGAAATGTCACCTATCAAAGTATTGATATCTTCTCGCCGAAAATTACAGCACAAGGACGATCTACCTACAAAGAAGCAACCAAAATACTGGATTCCACAATTAAAATAGATTTTTCAATCAATCAGACTAACTTGGCTCAAACCTTGAACTATGCCTTGAAGTTACCAACGAACACAGGGATTGATACATCAGAATTACAGTTTGATACGCCTTATCCAATCTATAAAGATGGAATTAAGCAATTTACCTATAGTTTCAAGAAGGATAGCAGTGGCAATGCCTATCTCGTCTTTGAATTTGATAAAGATTATTTCAATAACCTTACTGCGGATGCAAAAGGTGCTGTAAGCTTAAGTTACTTTATGACTTCAACAACCGCAAATAGGGATTTGAATAATAATTACAACTTTATTTTCGGAGACAATGCTGCTTTGACCATTCCGTCATCCTCTATTGATACAATTCCAGATACGACGCCAACAAGTACCAGTACATCAACCAGCACCTCGACTTCAACGAGCACCAGCACCTCGACTAGCCAACCGCCTCAAAAGGATGTTTCGGTATCGAAATCGGTCAACCCTATAAGCTATGAGGGGAATGTTGCGATTGTCAAATATCAAATAGAGGTGAAGTCAAATAATGGTACGAATGACAGTATTAAACTGAGCGATGTTCTTAGTGCATCAGGGGTAACAGTTGATTCCCTGACCATTGACTCTGTAATCCGACAGACAGGTTACACGAATAACACCTCCATTCCAGTTACTCCTAGCATTTCGTCAGACAAAAAGACCTTTGAGATGACCCTGCCTCGATTAGCGGCAAATCAGAGGTATCTGGTCACCTATACCTACCGTATCAGTAATTATACGGCTGGGTCTGGAACGTGGATAAACAACCAGGCGACAACCACGACCCCAAACATCCCCAATAGCAGTACCAACAACAATACAACCGTCGGGAACTACCAATCTGCTAAATCAGGAACTTATGATGATGCAACAGGGCTGATCACTTGGACCCTAAGGGTGAATACGAGTCAAGTCAATATTGCAGGTGCAACCCTGACTGATCCGATGTTCAGTGAAGCCTTGAATTTACCGACTAGCGGAGAAGGTTGGACACGAAATGGCAATGTCATCACCTTTAATGCTCTCTCAGGGAGCACGACCAATAATAAGACCTATGAATTTGTCTATAAAACAAGGGTGAGTAGTGATAAGATGACCTGGGCAGGGAACAGCGTCACCAACACGGCTATTTTGACTTCACCAAGTGGTTATAAGGCGCCTACAACAGCGGAAGTACCAATCAACTCAGGAGACATTGATAAGACCCTTACCACAGTTGAAGGGACAGACAATGACTTAAGTCAGCTCTTAAACTGGAATCTGGCGATTACCATGCCGAAAAGTCAAGTCTTGCCTGCAGGGACAGTCTTTACAGACACACTGAATGGTAAGGATGGTGGCGACATTCAAAACCATTACTTTACCAAGAATCAGATAACCAGCTTATACAACAATCTGACCAAGATTTTCGGAGCTGGAAATTTCACCCTCGAAGCTGCGACAATAGGAGATTGGAATTCAAATTATATCGACCAAAGCCTTACATTAGTTGGAAACAAGTATTACAAGATTCGAATCACCCTCTTGAAAGACTTTACCAGCAGTGTGAATCTCAATCTGGCCTACCAGTCCACCATAGATGCCACAAGCACCAAGAAATTTATGAATACAGTTGTTTCAGGAAGCCATACTAGTAGTCAGAGCTATGACTATAAATCCTTGTCAGGGAAATTGACTAAGATGGATGGTAATACGATTTCTTGGAACGGTTCGGCAAATGATTTCAATGCCAGTACGACCAGCCATATCATTGCGGAGAGTGCTGTCGATAATGGCAACGCCTATATTAAATGGGCGGTCAAAGTAGAACTCAGTAGTACTGACACAACTCTAACTGTAACGGACACACCTCCAGAAGGTCTGGAGTTGGTATCTGTTGAATACGGAAATATTGATTACAGAGTTACAGCCGCGATAGCGAATGGAGCAATTTCTAAGAACAATACATGGGATATGAGTAATGATTTGACCATTTCAGGAAAAGTAAATTCTAATGGGCAAATTGTCACGACAGCAACAGCACTAAATGGTCAAAACCTAAGTTCGGTGATTCAAGGTAAAACATATTTCTATTTTGTTTATACCTTCCGCTACAAGGGAGAGGTTCCAGTCAGTCAGAGTGCTACCTATCCACTGACCAACAACGCTTCAGTTACAATAAATGGAGAAGAGTCAGGCTCGGACGGACACACTCAGAACATCACAGTTGAACCATCTAAAAAGATTTCAAAAGACGGTGTTTGGGACAATGACAAGAAAACAGTTGACTATAGTTTGACTATTAACCCTAAAGCACAGGATTTAGTGACAAATAGTGACAGTCTAACAATCATTGATGTCTTTAAATACACTGGAGATGTCAATACTGGAATTGCTTATCAGCTTTTAGCGGATTCTATTACTTTGGTTGACTCGAACAACCAAGTTGTAGACAAGAGCCAATATTCATGGACAACCTACACCATACGGACAAAGAGTGATGGTACAGGGGAAAATCAAATTGTCCTCAAGGTCATTGTTCCAGATGGTCAGGCCTACACCCTTAAGTACAGCTATCAATTTTCTGCCAATAAAGTAACTGATCCAAGGCAAAATATAGCTATCAATGTGTCCAATTCAGCTAGGATATACGAACTCGCTGATAGTAATGCTGGCAATAGCTCAGACTCTACAGCAACCACTACAAGAATTCAGACGGCTTCTGTCAGTTTTGAAACAGCCTACAACATTACAAAAGTAATGACAGGAAACTATGGATACACCTTACCTGGTGCGGTTTTCACAGTTTATGAGTACGGTACCAATAAGAAGATGGCCAGCTACACGACAGGTGCCAAAGGAACCTTAGCAATCTTCCGTGATGGACGAAATGCCAGTGAAAATATTGCTGCACTCGACTACGATACCGTATACTATATCATGGAAACCAAGGCGCCAAGTGGCTACCAACTCTCAGAATCGCCGAATAAATATTACTTCCAATATTCTGATACAGGAATAACTAAAAATCCTCCTCCTTTTGGAGAAGAGGTGATAGATTTATCACAACGGTCTGCCAATGAATACGTCGAAAACGATCCGCTTCCATCCTCAACCACAATTACTATTAACAAGAAGTGGTTAGATGCTAATGGTCATCAGACAACACGTTCCTCAGGTTCTATCGATGTTAACCTCATGCAGGTTAAGGTAGATGATGCTGGGAAGATTCTTTCTGAATCTCGCTATGGTCGTTATCAGATGACTCCATCGGGCTCAGATATCTGGACCTTGTCTTTGGATAATGTACCAACCCAGACCAAAGACTCAACAGGTGCCATCACCTACTATAGATACTATGTAACAGAGGACCCAATAGAAGGGTATGACGTATCTTATGATGTAACCAAAGACAACGCAGTTTCTTCAGGAGACATCACACTTGTCAATCAAGCCCAACAAGCCTATGTGCTTCCTGAAACGGGAGGCATAGGACCGGAGAAGGTTGCTATCTTTGGATTGGTTGCCTCAATGGTCACTATGATTGGTCTCTTGGTTCATCTGTACAGAAAGTATCAAGGAGGTGCGCCCTAGGTAAAAAGTAACTCAATTTTTGGCTTAGTGCCACAACTTTTTTTACTCAGTGATGTCGATCACATCAAGCAACAATTTTATGGAGAAAAAAATGAAAAAAATAAAGCTAATCTTAACAATGCTCGCTGCGTTGTTCCTTGCCTTCTCGGCATTAACAATTCAGGCGGCAGATACTACTACTTATACTATTACCATCCAAAACCCTAACTACGATAGTAGTGGTCAAGTTATTGGTGATGGTAACACTTATAACTTCTTTGGTCGTACCTATGAAGCATACCAAATCTTCGCTGGTGATTATTCGAAGGATACTAATGGTGTTGAAAGATTGTCAAACATCACTTGGGGTGCTAACATTAATGAAGCTGGTAAACAAGCCTTAGCTGACGCTTTCAATGGCGGAACTATTGATGCAGCAGCTATCGCAGCAGCATTAGCTGCTGGAGGAAACGGTGCAAAATTTGCAGCAGTAGCAGGTGCGCTTAATGCGGATGGAAATTCCTACCTCTATTTGACAGGGACTCCCAAGCAATCTTCAGAAACTACACAAACTGGAGTTTCTGTAACTATTTCTGGATTAGCAGCTGGTTACTACTTCGTGGCAGATAAATTAGGAACCTTAGAAAATTCTAACCGAGCTTATTCTGAATACATGTTGCAAGTTGTTGGTGACACGACTGTTAGCTCAAAACTATCCATCCCTTCTGTAGAAAAGAAAACAAAAGAAACAAATGATACAACAAATTCAGTATCTGATTGGCAAGATTCTGGTAGCTATGACTTAGGAGATGTTATTCCTTTCCAATTGACAGCTACTCTTCCTCAACGATACGCAGAATATACCTCTTACTACTTGAAGTTTGTAGATACTCTTTCATCAGCATTAAGCTTTAATGCAGGTAGTGTAAAAGTCTACGCAGTGAATGGAAGTGATAGAACAGATGTTACGAGCTACTTTACAGTTGATACAACTTCTGGCTTGAACATTTATACAAATGATGTTAAAAAAATTACGACTGTAAACATTACTGCTGCAACTAAGATTGTAGTTGAATACACTGCAACTTTGACATCAAATGGATTGGTGGTTGGTCAAGAGAATGCTTCCAAAGGAAATCCAAACACGGTTAAGCTTGTTTACTCGAATAACCCTAACTATACTGGTTCAGGTGAAACATCTCCAAAAGGAGAAACACCAGAAGATAAAGTTACTATCTTTACCTTTAGTTTAGATATCAATAAAGTTGGTGAAGATAAGAAAACACCTCTTAGTGGTGCTGTATTTACCCTTCAAAAAAATGTGAATGGAGTTTGGACTGATCTCACTTTGGTGAAATCAACAGATGGCACAAACTTTAAAGTGACTGGCTTGGATGCAGGGGTTTACCGTCTAGAAGAAACTGTTGCTCCGGCGGGTTACAATAAACTAACAGCTCCTATTTACTTCCGAGTTCTTGCAAATGCAGATACTTTGGCGGCAGATCCCCTCTTAAGAACTGTATCAGTTGAACGTCTTAATTCAGACTTAACTAATCAATCAAGCTCAGAATCGGATAACAAAGTTGCCTTCGATACTACAGGTGGTAAGTTAAGTACAACAGTTGTCAACGGTACTGGTTCATTGCTTCCTGAAACAGGTAGCGTCGGTACTCGTTTGCTCTACATTTTAGGTTCAGTATTTGTGATTGGTGCAGGTATCCTCCTCATCACAAAACGTCGCATGGACGCTGAATAATCGTAATAAGGGAGAAGCAGGAGGTAGCATGCTAAAAATCTATCTCCTCTTCTTTTGTTAGGAGAAAGGAGGTCCGTATGATTGCAAAAATCAAAGCTAATTTTTCGACCATCATCTTGGTCTTTATCTTGCTTGTCGGGCTATCCTTTCTCCTCTACCCGACAGTAAGTGACTACTGGAATTCCTTCCATCAATCTGAGGCCATTGCAGGCTATGTGGACAAAGTAAACAACTTGACCCAACAAGAAAACGATCGGATGCTGGCAGATGCGAAAGCTTACAATGATAGCCTTGCTAAAAATAGTCTGCCCGACTTAAATTTGACGGCAGAAGAGCGAACAAGCTATAATCAAATTTTGGATGTTAGCGATACGGGAATTATGGCTTACGTAGACATTCCCAAAATTAAGACTACCATGCCGATTTATCATGGGACAGATGCAGAAATTTTGCAGGTAGCCATTGGCCATATCCCAGGAACGTCTTTGCCAATCGGGGGTAAGGGGACACACGCCGTTATTTCTGGGCACCGTGGTCTACCATCAGCTAAATTATTTACCGATTTGGATCAATTGGTTGAAGGAGATATCTTTTACATTCAGGTCTTGGATCAAACCTTGACATATGAAGTAGATCAAATATTGACAGTTACACCAGACGATGTTTCCCCGCTCACAATTGATCCTGATCAAGATTATGTGACCTTGGTGACTTGTACACCTTACGGCGTCAATAGTCATAGGCTATTGGTTCGTGGACATCGGATTGCCAATGAAGCAAAAGAAGCTCGCGTCACTTCGGAAGCGAGTCAGGTTGACCCGATATTGGTTGCACCGTTTATCGCTGGCCTCTTACTATTAGTGATACCAATCTTTTTGAGTTTCAAGAAGAGATTCTTCCGCTAAAGAAGTAGGCTATATAGGTGGTAGTAAACCGATATGTGATAGTAAATGGTGCTTACAATGAATCGCCAACAACTATAATATACATGCATAAATCACAAAACCTCATTTCTAATTTATAAAGAAATGAGGTTTTGTATTTAACATAAATGTAGTGTATTAGTATACTAAAAATTCTAAGATTGAGAATGTTTTTACTTTGCATGTTGCTATTGTTTTTTTGTAAATATTTTCAATAATATTGTAGAAAAATAACCAATACTTAACGTTGCGAAAATAACAATAAAATATGGGAGAAGACGAAAAGTTTTCAATGAGAGATTTGCGTCAGATTGGGTCAATAAAGTAATGATTGAGGTCGGTGGAGCTTTGACCTCTTGATTACTAATAACACGCCTTGCATTTATTAAGTATCGTTTATTGTATTCTGGCGCATTATCACACGTCATGAGTGTTATGATATCTTGATTTGGTATTGGAGCTAGTTTGTCAATTTCGTACTCATCGATGATTTCTTTGCTATATACCTCGTATTCAAGTGTTTGGTCAAGCATTGTTACAAAAATCTTATCTCCAGACTCCAAGTTAGGGATGAAGAAGAAAAATGGATTGCTATAGGAGACCCTGTGTCCTGCTATAATTGGCCGTTGTCCAGTAATTCCGATAGGAGCTCCTGAGCCAATTAGGGTTGCGACCCCTTTGTTGAGTTTGTCATAATC
This sequence comes from Streptococcus parasuis, assembly GCF_021654455.1. Taxonomy (NCBI): domain Bacteria; kingdom Bacillati; phylum Bacillota; class Bacilli; order Lactobacillales; family Streptococcaceae; genus Streptococcus; species Streptococcus parasuis. The sequence continues at coordinate 2,112,461 of NZ_AP024276.1, read as the reverse complement.
TGCATCTAAGTAGAGGTCGAAATTTTGTCCAAGTTTTGGGATAACGACTTGGCCAACGACGGTTGAAGTATCTATTAGTGTCTCATATGGACTCTCTTGATTTTCTGCGCTTTCGCGATTCTGTGTAAAGATATCCTGTACGGCCGAGGCTTCAAGAGTTGTTTCTGCCAGTTGATTAATGATTCTTTTTGAATCAATATTCTTTGTTTGCAGATAATTTGAATAGGCTGTTTCAGAATTTATTTGACTAAAGTCTTCCATAATCATAGAAGCAAAAGGGATGCAAATGAGAATAAGACCACAGAGAAGAATGATTAGTCCGATAATCTGCCTGTTTTTCATGAGCTTTTCCTTCTCCTTTTTGATAGTCGATATACGATATATCCTAAGAGTAATACAAGACTTATGCTAGTCAAAATGATATACCAACGGTATTGGCTGAAAAAATCAATTTTCTTGATGTCACTTGAGAATTCTTTTGGAAGAGGGACACGGGTTCCTCGGACCAAAAGGCGATGAGAATTGACCATGTATGGAGTACAAGTGAGAAGAGTTGCATAATCCTTGTTTTCTGTAACTAAGACTGGATCAAAATTATCAGGGGTTACAACTAAAATTTGATCAACTTTATATGCCAGTGTCTCCTTTAAATTAGTGATGTAGAACACGTCTCCAATTTTTACTTTATCCAGATCTGTGAATAGACGTGCTGATGGTAGACCCCGATGTGCGGTGATAACAGTATGTGTTCCTTTGCCACCCACTGGTAAGCTGGTACCCTCTAGGTGACCAGCATTACTTTGTAAAACGTCTTCACTTGTCCCTGCACGGATAGTGATTTCTTGATTAATACTTGGTATAGAAACGTATCCAATTTTCTCTTGAAGCTGTAACATACGAGCATATTCGGCTACTCCCTTTTTTTCTTCTTGTGTAAAAGGGTCGCCAAGTTTTTCTGGGGTGAGGGTCCTGTTATATGCCTTTGCCAAATCAATTCGTTCTTGAATTTCAGCAGATTCAATCTGCTTTTTCTGTTGGTCAAATTGATTGACTTCTTGTTTGTTGATGAATTGATAATAAGTTTGACTACCAAATGGATACAAAATAACCAGGATGCCAAATGTAATCAAAAAACGGTAGGCTAATTTTCCCCATTTTCTAATATTGTTATTTTGAGTCATCATTAGGAGCCTCCCTATTTCGAGAATTATAAAATTTTATGAGTAATACGGATTCCATACATACGTTATAAATCCTTTTTTGTGACCTATTTCATTTTTGATTTAGATTGTCTCTTTATAAAAAATGCTAGTAAAACAATGATTACTACAAGACTAGCAACAACTAAATATAGTACTGGAATCTGATAATTTGTAGATTGTGTTTTTATAAGTTCAGAATCTTCAGGAGTGTATGGGATGCGCTGCCCCCGAACGAGTAATCTATGGGAATTAATCATGTATGGTGTGCAGGTTAACAAAGTTACATAATCTTGGTCAGGGAAGATTACCAGAGATGAAAAATCAGTCGGCTCAATAATGGTAATCGAATCGATCTGATATGCCAGAGTTTCCTTGATATTTGTGATATAAAATTTATCGCCGACTTTTAGTTTATCAAGATCTGTAAAGAGTCTAGAATTCGGGAGTCCGGTATGAGCGGTTAATACGGCATGGCTATTAACTCCACCTATTGGAAGGCTTGTGCCTTCTAAATGCCCAACACCTTTTTGAAGTACATCCTCACCAGAACCAGCGTAGATGGGGAGGTTTATTTCAATATCAGGGATGTGTATGCTCGCAATTTTTTCACGAACAGTTAACATTCTTGCATACTCTGTGCGTCCTTGTTCTAATTGCTCCTCGGTGTATGGGTCGGTAATCGCAAAATTCTGTAACGAAGCATTGTAAGCTTGAGCAAGTTGGATTCGTTTATCAATTTCTTCAGAAGTCAGTTGCTTTCTACCCGAATCAAAATCATTAATTGTTTGTTGATTTACATAATTATAGTACATCTGGCTAATCGCTGGATAGCTAACAATGATAATACCAGCTAGAATAATAAAAGTCGTAAGATGATTGATTAATTTTTTCATATAATATCTTTTCCAAATGTAATAGTGCTCCAAAGTGCGTATGGCGTTGGGACACTTTAGGTGGAATTCTCCACAAACATTTTACCACAACTTGAACTTTTTTTCGCTGATGATGCAATATTAATTATTTTGTACAATAGAAAAGAATATACTATGTATTAAGAAACTTAGGCAAAACAAAAAAACTAATCCCAGATGTGGAATTAGGAGTTATTACATCAATTGAAAAGGTGTAGTTTATAAACTTGTACGCACATACTCGACTTGGATGGCGACTGATTATAATATTACAACTCTCGTCCTACATAAATAAAAATGGTTTCATATGTCCAATAAGACATGCTTTATTGAGCAAAAAGCATATAGTATCATATTTTTCTTGCCTTGTCTATAGTTTTTGGAAAGATAGACATAAAAAACTTAAACTTTTCTTAAGTTTTTGAGTCATATTATTTTTCTTTTTTATCAAATTGAGTTATAATATATATGGTTGTAAAATAATATACTTGTAAAAAGGGGGGGCTATGAGAAAGAAATTTATAGCGATTCAAACCATTTCTTTCGATTTTTTATGGTGCAAAACCTCGTTATAGATTTAAAAAATATTTTAAACATATTCATACATATTATTTTATATAAAGATTAATTAGGGTGCAAAACCTGAGGTTGTTAAATTACAAAAGAAAGGAGGTAGTATGAGAAAGAAATTTATAGCGAGCCTATTAATCAGTGTTTTGTTGACTTTCAACCTGGCATCACCTGTTTTGTATGCACTTGAAACAACAGGAGATACTTCGACTGCTGTCACACAAGAGTCCCAAGTAATAGAAAGTTCAAAAGAAGTTGTTTTTAGATTTACCAATTCCCAAACGAATGAAATAGTTTCAAATATAACTGTTTCATTACTGGATACTGGGAGTGGTGAGTTGGTCGAAAGTTGGACTGTTTTAGGTCAGGAAAAAATGTTGAACCTGATAGCAGGGAAAAGCTACACCTTACGATTTGACTCGGCTGATGGTTTTGTCAATACAGCTGACACTGTGCTGATGGTTGATGAAACAGGGCAAATATCAACTCTACAAGCTGATGGAAGTTGGTTGAAGGGCGAGACTTCAGGCGTGCTAGACTCAAAATTGGATCCTGTACCAGTTATAACCCAAGAAAGCACGAGCACAGTGCAATCTACAGCTGACACAAGCCCAACGACAGCTACAGAAACAAGCACAGTGGATCCAGTAAATACACTCATCAAAATACCTACAATCTTGCTAAATGGCACAACCACCATGGCTGCAAGCTACCAGCTATTAAGAGAAAGCGATTCTTCAGAAATAGCGGTTTGGACTTCGACTGATGCCAATCCTGAGGTTGAACTGTTACCGGAAACAAATTATCACATAAGATTCCAATCGATTCAAACTGGATATCAAAAACCAAGTGATGTCATTTTTCGATTGACCCAAGCAGGGACATTTGAACGTTTAATCGGAGAAACATGGAGTACAGTAACAAAATTCGAAGTTGATGTCTATCGCTCATCGGTTTTGAGAGCAGGTTCGTCAACCCCTGTTATGTCGCCTATTACAGTATCACCCACAACTATTGCTCCAATTAACCGTCTTCAAATCATCGAAAACATGCCCAGCACCTCCAAGGTTGAGTTGATAAGTTACGGGGCAGGCTACAATCGTTCACAAATTGTTTGGGGAAATACACCTGCAGATAATCCGATTTGGGGTGGTGGTTTTGATACCAATCTCGATTCCGTTATTGCATCAGCAGCTCCCAACCATAATGGTTTAACGGTTGAATTTAAACCATCTAATCCATCAGCACCAAACTATAAATATGAACCAAACGCTGGTTGGAGTATTAACGACCTAAGTTTAACGACAACTACTATGTGGGTGAAAGTCAAGTACACAGATGCAGCCTACTATGATGGAGAATTGGTGGATGCCGAAGCAATAATCAAAGTAACTCCCTTTAAAACAAGGACAAATAGAAGTCGGTGGTCACCGAACGGTGGTTACAATTATTGGGGAAACAAAACCTATGCTGATAAGGATAATGACAAGCCAATCTATTACCCAACCATTCAAATCAGTGGCCTCCTCCATGGTGGCTGGGTACGGCAAAATGTGGATGAGTTTAATGTCGATATAAGCTTCTATCGAAAGGGGTCAACTACACCAATAACACTTAAGGGGGGGACTTTTAATGATGAAGAGGCAACCTATTATACGATTAACTCGCTCAACCCCGAATATAACTATACTGATGGTGCAGCTCATGGTCCTGAATATGTACTTCCCGAAAATGGTACAGTAACAGCTCCTTACACCGTACAAAATTCAAATATCAGAACTAGTTATGATGGTGCTGACGCAATGCAATATGCCTACCATGGTGGCGTTAACTTCTGGGGTAATAATGGTGAAGACACACCAACTAGTCCATTGTGGAATCTAAACTCAGTAATGTTTACTACCACTGATACGACCCAGATAAAAATGACACTTGGTGACTTGGATAGGAAGCCTGGTAAGCATGCCCTTAACAATCCTGCTGTAAATTCATGGGATGCGAGTACGGTATATCGTTCAAACTATATCTGGTCAACCATCAACACAGATACTTTCACGAATAACCAGGTGACCTATAAGAATATCAATGTTCGAAAAAACTGGATTGGGCAAGCAAATCCAACGAATGCAGTTACTATAGAACTTTGGGCAACATGGAAACAAAATGGTGTTCAGAAAGAAAGTTTCCGACAACGACAAACCCTTAGCACTTCAAATAATTGGCGGGCTAGTTTTATCCAAGTTCCAGATGAAACTTCCATGTTAAAGATTATACAGAAGCTAAACCCTGGGGTGACCATAACTGACTTTAAGTATAAGACTGTTGAAGTCAATTTACCAGATGGTTATTCTGTAAAATACAGTGGAGATTCCTTTAATGGCTTTACCGTGACCAATACTCAGGTCGAAGCGGGATTAGTTATTACGAAAAAATGGCTGGATAATGGTCAGCCAATAGCAAATCAAAACACTAGTAACTTTGGAAAGATTAAAGTTACCCTTAAACGCAAGTTTGGTCAGTCAGTGGATGGCAGTTTTAGCAAAGTTATTGAGCTGGAATATAATAGTGATACGAATCTTTCGTGGAAAAAAACAGTCAACAATCTCATGATTCAAGATTCCTATGGAAGAAAGTGCACTTATTTTATCGAGGAAGATACATCAACCATTCCAGATAATTTTTACATTAAAGAATATTTGAATCAGGGAATCCAGCTTCAATATCAGACCAATCTAAACCAACTAGGTGTAACCAATGAACGCAAGCAAAGTCAGTTGGTTATTCAAAAACTTTGGTTTAAGAGTGACGGAACGACGCAACTAGCAAATGTAAATTTGCCAAGTTCACTTAAGGTAAAACTATTCCGAACAACTGATGGGACAACTAGTGGCGGAGAGCTCTATAAAGAAGTCACTCTAACACGTCAGGCAACGTCAGGGACTTATATCTGGAAGACAACAGAGACAGTTCCAATTCGCAATAAGTCAGGTACAGCTTATTACACCTACTATATCGAGGAGGAAAAACTGGTTGGTTATTTGGAAATCAGCAACTCTTCAGAGAAGTTTGTACGATTTACAAGTACTAATTCACCACCAACTACCACACTAACGCTTAAAAATAAGGTTAATCCCATTTATCCAGCAACAGGTGGCTTTGGTAATCTACCATACCTTATGATTGGTATATTCTCAATATTTATAGCAATAATTATACAATATTTGCAAAAGAAAAGAAAGGTTTTTGGAGAAGAAAATATGAAAAAGTTTACAAAAATTTTATTCACGCTTTTCGCAGCTCTTAGCTTGATTGTTTCATCGCTAGGTTCAGTGATAGCGTTTGCGGAGCAGCCAAATGCTCCTGCGGCAGATGAAAAATATGACATTGTTTTGACAAAGGTTAAGTTGACAGACTTGTCTGACTGGCCAAAACAGACTGGTGTAGATAACTCTACCTACACTGGTCAAAAATTAACAGTGACAGACTACTTTGGCGCTGGGGCTGAAACATTGGCAAACGTTTGGTTTGAGGTGCACCAAGGTAGTGCAACTGGAGACATCGTTGCTGAAGGTTTGACAGGCGAAGATGGAACGATTAAATTTACAAATCTTTCAGCAGGTAAATACTATATTGTTGAAAACAAAGCAAAATCTAAATTGACTTCATCTGAACAGTTGGCGAACTCGGCAGCTGTACCAGTAGAGATCGAACTCCCAGTCTTTAAAGCGGATGGTGGATGGTATACTACAGGCGATAATGCTGTTCACGTTTATCCAAAAAATACTGTTGATAAACCAGATGTAAAAAAAGTTGTCAACGAAACAGACATGCATGACACGTCTCTTATTGGTGAATCAAAAACATTTAAGATTACTTCAACAATGCCAGAGGGTATTAAAGATTATCAAGTTTTGACTTTCAACGATAACTTCTCTAAAGGATTGAGTTACAATGGTGGTTTCACACCAACACTGACTCGTGCTGGTGTTGAAACTTCAATTCCTGCTACGGCATATACTTTTGTAGAGCCAGCTGTAGGTACAAAAGCTGCAAAACTTTCAATTGTTTTCAATAAAGAGTACATTGCGACTCTAAAACCTAAAGATGTTATCACTATTAAATACAATGCTTACATCAACGAAGATGCTATCATGGGTGCAGCTAACCCTAACGACATCAGTTTGACCTATGGTACGAACCCATCAGAAACTAAAACAGTTGTTCCAACTACTCCTCCAAATGAAGAAACTCCAAACCCAGAACTCCACACTGGTGGTAAAAAATTCAAGAAACAGGATAAAGTTACACAGGCTGGATTGCCTGGTGCTCAATTCGTAGTTCAGAATTCAGATAGAACTAAATTCTTGAAACAAACTACAGTAGATGGAAAAGTGACAAAGACTGAGTGGGTGGATTCTCAAGAAACTGCAACAGTATTTACGTCTCAAGCGGACGGAACGTTTGAAGTTGTAGGTTTGCCATATGGTACGGCTAATCAAAAAGCTTCTGAAGGAAGTACTGACTACCAATTGGTCGAAATCAAAGCGCCTCAAGGTTATGCTAAGTTACAACAGCCAATTACGTTCACCGTAAATGCAAACTCTTACTATGAAGATCCAACTGCTGTTAATTTGGTAGCCGCAGATCCACAAAAAGTAGATAACAACAAAGTTACAATTCCACAAACTGGTGGTATTGGTTCAGTTGTTGTGATTGTAGCAGGTGTGCTTGTTGCAGGCTTTGGTTTAATGCTTAAACGTCGTTTAGCTAAGTAAGCTATGTATGATGAATACTTCGAAGTAGGCAAGGGTGCTTGCCTCTTCATCAAAGCATTTAAGTTGACTTAAATGCTTTGATGAAGATTGGGATTGGAGGAATCTTGATGGATAGAAAAGGATTTTTATTAAAAATTACTAGTATATTTTTAATTTGTTTTTGTATATTAGTGTTTCCGATTCGTTCAATTTATGCGACAGAGCTTACCAATCAGCCTTCTCCAACTGACACTTATGATATAGTTCTAACTTCTGTAAGTTTTGATGAACAATCATACTTGCAAAAAAGGTGGGAAGACGGTGGTTACATTGGGCAACAATTAAATGTTGAAGATTACTTTGGAAAAGAGGCGGTTGGTCTTAAAGGGCTGAATTTCGAATTGCGGAAAGAATCGGCCACAGGAGAATTGATTCAGTCAGGAGTGACATCAGCTGAAGGTCGTCTTGTGTTTACTGGCTTACCAGCAGGAAGATACGTTATTATCCTAAATGAAGAAGCATCTAGTTTATCTGGGATAAAATATAAGTTGTCAGTACCTGTTGAAGTAAATCTTCCTGTTTTTAAAGAAGACGGAACTTGGTACACTACTGGCGAGGATGCTCTTCATGTATACCCAAAACAAGTAATTCAGGTAGATGAAGAGAAGACAAAATTTCATGTCAAAAAAGTTTGGAAGGGTAAACAATTAGAGAATGTTACAGTCAATCTAAAGAAAAACGGTGAGATTGTAGATAGCATTGAGTTGAGTAACAGTAACAACTGGGAGTACACTTTTGAAAATTTAGATAAGCAATCATCAAATGGAGAGACGATTACGTATTCAGCAGAAGAAGTGGTTCCGGAGAACTACACAGCAACTTACGTTCCGTCCTCAGATGGTAATGGGATTACTATTACGAATACCTATGTTCCTACAAAACCACCTCGCTCGATGATTATAAAAACGGGTACTCTAGAAATTTTTTGGATAATAGGAATTTCTGTTGTTATGATAGGTTTTGGTTATCGACTATATCGTACAGACAACAAAAACGATGATTCTTTATAAAAATAAACATTTAGGTGTTCGAGTTTGAGTGCTAGATATTTTTTCTGTGTTTGATTACTAATCAAAGTGAGAAATTGAGGATACTTGGTTTGACATCTGGAGAGGATAGAATTCCTCTCTTTTTATTTGTAAAAATAATATAGTCGTTTCTATAATGATGAGGTCAAGGTTGGTGAAGTATGGCATGCTGAGAACGTGAAATTTTATTCCTGTATAATTGTCAATTTTTAGATAAATTTATGGCTTGAGTTTGCAACTTTGTGGTATAATGACTCTGATATACTGGTTTGATTGTAAATAAAAAAACGATACATGCTGGGGAAATTAGAGGTGGTTCAAGTGAAGAACTGGAAATTTGGAAAGGGAATCGGCGAAGGTGACCGAAAGGATAAGATAAAGCTTTATAAGGCTGGTAAACATTGGGTAACACGTGTACTATCAAAAATTGGTCTGGTCAAGCTTTATCGTTCAAGCAATGAGCAAGTCTCGCAAGCAGTGACGGATGAATTGGCGGAACGCCGTACTCAAAAGATATTAAAAACGATCGCTCTTTCGGGGACCGTTTTTGGTGGTGTCAGTGTAGCAGATAAGGCTTTTGCGGCAGAAAATACTACTCAATATTTAAATTCTGAAACCTTGGCAGGTACTGATTCGGTTGAGGTTGATTTATCGGACTCTGCTGATGGTAGTTCGGATTCTATTGCACAGGCAGGCACGATTGAGGGAAGTCAGGTTGAAGCAAGTGGCACTGTTTCTGATGCAAGTGTTGCTCAGGCTACTGATACAAGTTCAGAAAAGGTGGAGCAAGTCCAAGATCAAACTGCAGCTTCGCAGAGTACAAGTACATCTACTCGTGAGGTACAAGAGTCAGAGAGCCTTTCGGCTAGTGATTCTCTCCGTAGCACTTCAGAATCTACCAGTGTTTCTGAGGCAGAGCGTTTAGATACCGCGTCGCTTTCAGCCAGCACTTCAGAACGGGAAGCGTCTGAGTTAAAAGACAGCCAGTCAGCGAGTGATAGTGCAAAAGAATCATTGAGCACCAGCACTTCTGCCCGTCTTCAATCTGAAAGCGTTAGCGCAAGTGCTTCGCAAGCGTCTGTGTCAACGTCGCTCAGCCAAAGCAATTCTTTGCGAAAACTTTCTGAAAGTATGAGCGCCAGCACGTCTTATGTACCAGTTTCTCAATCCTTGAGTACCAGTACTTCAGAGCGCTTGGCTTCAGAATCCTTGTCAGAAAGTCAGCGTCTAGCAAGTTACTCTACCTCAAAATCCTTATCAGAGTCGGCTAGTTTAATCGTATACGAATCATATAAAGCATCTGTTTCAACATCTACTAGTGAGAGCGAAAGTGCATCCGATTATATTGCTAAATCAGAAGCGTTGGAAGCTATTTCTGGTGAAGGCTTAGCTACGAAGGTTGGGGAAACTGTTGATGCATCTGGTGCTCAGATTCTTGTATTCCAAGAAAGTGACTACGCTTCAAAATACAAAGATAGAACGATTTCATCTGTTAAGGGTTATTTGAATGTGGTGACTGGTGTTGTAAACTGGGTAGTTGATTTTGAGCCTACTGTGGGTACTAGCACACCTCAATATGTTGGTTTCTTAGTGACCAACGTTACAGATATGGGTGAGGCTTACGATCTAAAAGTAACTGGAACAAGTGCGACGACACATACAGTTATTACAGAGGATTTATACAAAAACAACAGCTTTATTCAAAAAGAGGGATCTAGCTACCGCGCTTTAGGCTCCAATTTGAATACAACAGATTATTCAGGTCGCTACTATGGGAACAACTATTCAGCTACCCAGTTGTATGATGTCAGCAAGGGCATTCAGTTTAGTTTTTCAACTCAAACAGGTGGTACGCTAGCGAATATTGCAGTGTTTGTTCAAGCTGTTACAGATGCGACCACTTCAAACACGCATGCGACAGTAGCTGAGCGGAACAATGGTACTAATTTGGGTGGTATGTTGGTGACCTATCGTGATTCCTTCACGCCAGATGCTTCTAACAGCTATGCTCAAAGCTATGCGGATTCGATTTCTCAATCAGTTTCCAACTCGGTCTCTACCAAACAATCATTGAGCACAAGTGTGTTACAGTCTCAAACAAGTACCTCTGCTTCGGCAAGCCAAAGTTTATCACAACGGTTGCGTTCAGAGTCTCTCAGTGCTTCTGAATCAAACCGTCTCGTGTCCAATTCGCTCAGCACCAGTAACTCCATAAGGGTCAGTCAGGAATCAACAAGCGCTAGCGCTTCAAATAGTCTTGTTTCTGAATCCTTAAGCCAGAGTGATTCTATTCGAAGAAGTTCAGAATCAGTCAGCGCCAGTGCTTCACTAGCCAGTGTTCTAGAGTCAGCGAGTGCGAGCACTTCAGATCGACTAGAATCTGAATCTCAAAGCACAAGCCAATCGGAAGAATTAGTTTCTACACAAAGAAGCACAAGTACATCAGAGCGTCTTGTGTCTGAATCACAGAGTCTTTCTGAGAGCAATTCGTTGCGAGAACAAGAAGAGTCTATCAGTATTAGTGAGTCTAACCGTCTCATTTCAGAGTCTCAAAGTGTCAGTGCCTCGTATTCAACTTCAGAAAGTGCTTCTACATCAGAGTCAGAAAGAATCGCGAGTATGACTGTCTCAGAAAGACTTTCTGAACTGTATAGTCTACGAGATAGCTTACAATCAACCTCAGCAAGCGCGTCAAGTTCTGAGAGTCAATCTGCGTCTGCATCAGTTGCAGAATCAAATAGTTCATCCAGCACCACCTCTACAACAAATAGTGCGGGCGTTGCTATTAACAACACAACCTACTATCAAGATGTTCCATCCGCTCTAGAGAACTTCTTGAAAGCTGCCCAAGATTTCACTGCTTTTACAAAAGATGATGCTCAAATTGGCGGAACATTAAGAGGGAACTTCGCGGTGGGCGAACTTGTTGGAAACAACAATGGTGCTCAGACTTCGTACAATAATCCTGACAAGACGGATTATCTTTACGCTGAGAATGTTTCAACCTGGATTAATCAATCCATCGGTTCACGAGATATTACAGAAAAATTTGTTCTGGGTAAAGATGTTACTGTTAACCCATATAACAACGGGAACGGCTTCACGATTGGGAATGCGACATTTAATGGCAATGATAATTTAAATAAATCAGAGGTTTATCAAGATGGTCCAGAGCAGAAATATATTGATCTGGAAGCAGAGTTTGAATTTCTGACAAACACAAGTAGCCAAATTGCGCAAACAAGTGCAGACAAAGTCATTAGTAATAATGCATTTTCTGATAACAACAAACGAGTGATAGACTTAACAACGATTGCCGACGCTGATAACAATGGTGTAATTGTTATCGACATGAGTTCGGATGTTTTGGCGCAAGCAACGCCGTTGACTATTTCAGGGTATGATCCTGTAAATCCTCAAACGGTTATGATTAACGTCATTAATACAGGAAATTCTTCGACTGTTGAATCTCGTTCTCAAATTCGATTTGATTACACAGATGGAACTATAATTTCAGGCGGTAGTGGTTCAACAACCATTAAGAATACAACCCTTTGGAATTTTGTAAACGTTGATGACACACCATTCACAGGTACGATTGATATTAACAGTGGAAGCTGGGAAGGCTCGATTTTAGCTCCTGAGGCGAAAGTGACTACAAATGTTAGCACTGCTGGTAACATCATTTCACGTGATTTCGTCAGCCAAGGCACTGTTTCGCGTTGGAATTATGAGGGTGGCTCACTGGGTCAAACAGAGGATAATAGTTCTTCTACTTCTAATCAGAATTCAAACTCTGGTTCAGAAATCGATAGCAACTACACAAGCCAATCTCAAAGCATTTCAACCGCAATCAGTCAAGTGGAGTCCACTTCAACAAGTGCAAGTACATCGACTTCAATCAAAGCTTCAGAGTCATTGTCCACAAGCACTTCAGAGTCGATTATCGTCTCAACCAGCACCTCAGTATCTGAATCTACATCAACTTCAACAAAGGTTTCAGAATCCGAGTCGACTTCAGTAAGCACCTCAGTGTCTGAATCTACATCAGCCTCAGCAAGTACTTCAGTTTCTGAGTCAGCGTCAACTTCAGCAAGTGCATCAGTGTCTGAATCTACATCAGCCTCAACAAGTGCATCAACATCTGAGTCTACATCAACTTCAGCAAGTACTTCAGTTTCTGAGTCTACATCAGCCTCAGCAAGTACTTCAGTATCTGAATCTACTTCAGCTTCAGAAAGTATATCAATTTCTGAATCCACATCAGTTTCAGCAAGTGCATCAACATCTGAATCGACATCAGCCTCAGCAAGTGCATCAGTGTCTGAATCCACATCAGCTTCAGCAAGTGCTTCAGTATCTGAGTCTACGTCTGCTTCAGCAAGTACTTCAGTAAGTACTAGCACCTCAGTATCTGAATCTACTTCAGTTTCAGCAAGTACATCAACATCTGAGTCAGCGTCAACTTCAGAAAGCACCAGCGCTTCGGTATCTGAGTCTACATCAGCATCAGAAAGTACTTCAGTATCTGAGTCTACGTCTGCATCAGCAAGCACTTCAGTGTCAGAATCTACATCAACTTCAGCAAGTACAAGTGCTTCAGCATCAACAAGTACATCAACATCTGAGTCTACATCAGTTTCAGAAAGTGCATCAGTGTCTGAATCTGAAAGTACCTCAGTATCTGAGTCAGCGTCAACTTCAGCAAGTGTAAGTGGCTCAGCAAGTACCTCAGTATCTGAGTCAGCGTCAACTTCAGTAAGTACTAGCACCTCAGTGTCTGAGTCAGCGTCAACTTCAGTAAGTACTAGCACCTCAGTGTCTGAATCTACATCAGCTTCAGCAAGCACTTCGGTATCTGAATCTACATCAGCCTCAGCAAGCACCAGTACCTCAGTGTCTGAATCCACATCAGCTTCAGCAAGTACTTCAGTATCTGAGTCTACGTCAGCTTCAGCAAGTACTTCAGCAAGTACTTCAGTAAGTACTAGCACTTCAGTATCTGAATCTACTTCAGTTTCAGCAAGCACCTCAGTTTCTGAATCTACATCAGCCTCAACAAGTGCATCAGTGTCTGAATCTGAAAGTACATCAGTTTCAGAAAGTACCTCAGTATCTGAGTCAGCGTCAACTTCAGTAAGCACCAGCACTTCGGTATCTGAGTCTACATCAGCCTCAATAAGTGCATCAACATCTGAGTCTACATCAGCCTCAACAAGTGCATCAACATCTGAGTCTACATCAGCTTCAGAAAGCACCTCAGTATCTGAGTCAGCGTCAACTTCAGAAAGTACCAGCACTTCGGTATCTGAATCTACATCAGCATCAGCAAGTACATCAACATCTGAGTCTACATCAGCCTCAACAAGTGCATCAACATCTGAGTCTACATCAGCCTCAGCAAGCACCTCAGTTTCTGAGTCTACATCAGCCTCAGCAAGCACCTCAGTGTCTGAGTCTACATCAGTTTCAGAAAGCACCTCAGTATCTGAGTCAGCGTCAACTTCAGTAAGCACCAGCACTTCGGTATCTGAGTCTACGTCTGCATCAGCAAGCACCTCAGTGTCTGAATCTACATCAGCCTCAGCAAGTACTTCAGTATCTGAGTCAGCGTCAACTTCAGCAAGTGCATCAGTGTCTGAATCTACATCAGCCTCAACAAGTGCATCAACATCTGAGTCTACATCAACTTCAGCAAGTACTTCAGTTTCTGAGTCTACATCAGCCTCAGCAAGTACTTCAGTATCTGAATCAGCGTCAACTTCAGTAAGCACCAGCACTTCAGTTTCTGAGTCTACATCAGCCTCAGCAAGTACTTCAGTTTCTGATTCTGCATCAACTTCAGTAAGCACCAGCACTTCGGTATCTGAATCTACATCAGCCTCAGCAAGTACTTCAGTTTCTGAGTCAGCGTCAACTTCAGTAAGTACTAGCACCTCAGTTTCTGAGTCAGCGTCAACTTCAGTAAGCACCAGCACTTCGGTATCTGAGTCTACATCAACTTCAGCAAGCACTTCAGTTTCTGAGTCAGCGTCAACTTCAGTAAGTACTAGCACCTCAGTTTCTGAATCTGAAAGTACATCAGTTTCAGCAAGCACCTCAGTATCTGAATCTACATCTGCTTCAGCAAGCACTTCAGTATCTGAATCTACATCAGCCTCAGCAAGTACTTCAGTTTCTGAGTCAGCGTCAACTTCAGTAAGTACTAGCACCTCAGTTTCTGAATCCACATCAGCATCAACAAGTGCATCAACATCTGAATCGACATCTGAATCGACATCAGTTTCAGCAAGCACCTCAGTATCTGAATCTACATCAGCCTCAGCAAGTGCATCAGTGTCTGAATCAACGTCAACTTCAGTAAGCACTTCGGTATCTGAGTCTACATCAACTTCAGCAAGTACATCAACATCTGAGTCTACATCAGTTTCAGAAAGCACCTCAGTATCTGAGTCAGCGTCAACTTCAGTAAGCACCA
Organism: Streptococcus parasuis; assembly: GCF_021654455.1. Taxonomy (NCBI): domain Bacteria; kingdom Bacillati; phylum Bacillota; class Bacilli; order Lactobacillales; family Streptococcaceae; genus Streptococcus; species Streptococcus parasuis. The sequence goes on along the minus strand of NZ_AP024276.1, from coordinate 2,097,458 downwards.
GCACTTCGGTATCTGAGTCTACGTCTGCATCAGCAAGCACTTCAGTGTCAGAATCTACATCAACTTCAGCAAGTACAAGTGCTTCAGCATCAACAAGTACATCAACATCTGAGTCTACATCAGTTTCAGAAAGTGCATCAGTGTCTGAGTCAGCGTCAACTTCAGTAAGCACCAGCACTTCAGCATCTGAATCTACTTCAGTTTCAGCAAGCACCTCAGTATCTGAATCTGAATCTGCATCAGCATCAGCCTCAACAAGTGCTTCAGCATCAACAAGTACATCAACATCTGAGTCTACATCAGCCTCAGCAAGCACCTCAGTATCTGAGTCAGCGTCAACTTCAGTCAGCACCAGCACTTCGGTATCTGAGTCTACATCAACTTCAGCAAGTACTTCAGTTTCTGAGTCTACATCAGCCTCAGCAAGTACTTCTGTATCAGCAAGCACCTCAGTTTCTGAATCTATATCTGCTTCAGAAAGTGCTTCAGTGTCTGAATCAACGTCAACTTCAGTAAGCACCAGCGCTTCAGTATCTGAATCTACTTCAGCTTCAGAAAGTGCATCAGCATCTGAGTCAGCGTCAACTTCAGAAAGTACCAGCACTTCGGTATCTGAATCTACATCAGCATCAGCAAGTACCTCAGTTTCTGAGTCAGCGTCAACTTCAGAAAGCACCAGCACTTCAGTTTCTGAGTCTACATCAGCCTCAGCAAGTACATCAACATCTGAGTCCACATCTGATTCAGCAAGTACCTCAGTTTCAGCAAGTGCTTCAGTTTCTGAGTCAGCGTCAACTTCAGTAAGTACTAGCACATCAGTGTCTGAATCTACATCAGCCTCAGCAAGTACTTCAGTAAGTACTAGCACTTCAGTATCTGAATCTACTTCAGTTTCAGCAAGTACATCAACATCTGATTCAGCGTCAACTTCAGTAAGCACTAGCACATCAGTGTCTGAATCTACATCAGCATCAACAAGTGCATCAACATCTGAGTCTACGTCAACTTCAGAAAGCACCAGCACTTCGGTATCTGAGTCTACATCAACTTCAGCAAGTACATCAACATCTGAGTCTACATCAGCCTCAGCAAGTGCATCAGTATCTGAATCTACTTCAGCTTCAGAAAGTATTTCAATTTCTGAATCTACATCAGCCTCAGCAAGTACTAGCACTTCAGTATCTGAATCCACATCAGCATCAACAAGTGCATCAACATCTGAATCTACATCAGCCTCAGCAAGTGCATCAGTGTCTGAATCAACGTCAACTTCAGTAAGCACCAGCACTTCGGTATCTGAGTCAGCGTCAACTTCAGTAAGCACCAGCACTTCGGTATCTGAGTCTACATCAACTTCAGCAAGTACATCAACATCTGAATCCACATCAGCTTCAGAAAGTACTTCAGTGTCTGAATCTACATCAGTTTCAGCAAGTACTTCAGTGTCTGAATCTGAAAGTACCTCAGTATCTGAGTCAGCGTCAACTTCAGTAAGCACCAGCACTTCAGTATCTGAGTCTACATCAACATCTGAGTCTACATCAGCCTCAGCAAGTGCTTCAGTATCTGAGTCTACGTCTGCATCAGCAAGTACTTCAGTAAGTACTAGCACTTCAGTATCTGAATCTACTTCAGTTTCAGCAAGTACATCAACATCTGAGTCAGCGTCAACTTCAGTAAGCACTAGCACATCAGTGTCTGAATCTACATCAGCCTCAACAAGTGCATCAACATCTGAGTCTACATCAGCTTCAGAAAGTGCATCAGTGTCTGAATCTACATCAGCCTCAGCAAGTACTTCAGCGTCTGAATCTACGTCAACTTCAGAAAGTGTAAGTGGCTCAGCAAGTACCTCAGTATCTGAGTCAGCGTCAACTTCAGTAAGCACCAGCACCTCAGTGTCTGAATCCACATCAGCCTCAACAAGTGCATCAACATCTGAATCTACATCAGTTTCAGCAAGCACCTCAGTTTCTGAATCTACATCAGCCTCAGCAAGTGCATCAGTGTCAGAATCAACGTCAACTTCAGTAAGTACTAGCACTTCAGTATCTGAATCTACTTCAGTTTCAGCAAGTACATCAACATCTGAGTCAGCGTCAACTTCAGAAAGTACCAGCACTTCGGTATCTGAATCTACATCAGCTTCAGCAAGTACATCAACATCTGAGTCTACATCAGCCTCAACAAGTGCATCAACATCTGAGTCTACATCAGCATCAGCAAGCACCTCAGTTTCTGAGTCTACATCAGCATCAGCAAGCACCTCAGTGTCTGAATCTACATCAGCCTTAGCAAGTACTTCAGTATCTGAGTCAGCGTCAACTTCAGCAAGTGCATCAGTGTCTGAATCTACATCAGCCTCAACAAGTGCATCAACATCTGAGTCTACATCAACTTCAGCAAGTACTTCAGTTTCTGAGTCTACATCAGCCTCAGCAAGTACTTCAGTATCTGAATCAGCGTCAACTTCAGTAAGCACCAGCACTTCAGTATCTGAATCTACATCAGCCTCAGCAAGTACTTCAGTTTCTGATTCTGCATCAACTTCAGTAAGCACCAGCACTTCGGTATCTGAATCTACATCAGCCTCAGCAAGTACTTCAGTTTCTGAGTCAGCGTCAACTTCAGTAAGTACTAGCACCTCAGTTTCTGAGTCAGCGTCAACTTCAGTAAGTACTAGCACCTCAGTTTCTGAGTCAGCGTCAACTTCAGTAAGCACCAGCACTTCGGTATCTGAATCTACATCAGCCTCAGCAAGCACTTCAGTTTCTGAGTCTACATCAACTTCAACAAGTATTAGTGACTCAGCATCAGCAAGTACATCGGTCTCTGAATCCACATCTGCTTCAGCAAGTACTTCAGTATTTGAGTCTACATCAACTTCAACAAGTACTAGTGCCTCGGCATCAGAAAGTGCGTCAACATCTGAGTCAACGTCAACTTCAGCAAGTACATCGGTTTCTGAGTCTACTTCCGCATCAGCAAGTGCATCAACATCTGAGTCTGCATCAACTTCAACAAGTATTAGTGCCTCAGAATCAGCAAGTACAAGTGCTTCAGAATCAACAAGTACATCGGTTTCTGAATCTACATCAGCATCAGCAAGTACTAGCGTTTCGGCATCAGCAAGTGCGTCAACATCTGAATCTACATCAGCATCAGCAAGCACTTCAGTTTCTGAGTCTACATCAGCATCAGCAAGTGCATCAACATCTGAGTCTGCATCAACTTCAACAAGTATTAGTGCCTCAGCATCAGCAAGTACATCGGTCTCTGAATCCACATCTGCTTCAGCAAGTACATCGGTCTCTGAGTCTACATCAGCATCAGCAAGTACATCGGTGTCTGAGTCTACATCAGCATCAGCAAGTACATCGGTGTCTGAATCGACATCAGTTTCAGCAAGCACTTCAGTATCTGAATCTACGTCAACTTCAGTAAGCACCAGCACTTCGGTATCTGAATCTACTTCAGCTTCAGAAAGTAGTTCAATTTCTGAATCCGCATCAGCATCAGTAAGTACCTCAGTTTCAGAGTCTGCATCAACTTCGGCAAGTACTTCAGGTGCAGTAAGTACCAGCGATACAAACAGCGGTACGGACACAGCGAGTGAGACAACCTCAACTAGCATCAGCACCTCTGAACTGATTAGCGACTCTATCTCAAATAGTGTCAACGATAGTGAGGACAATTCGGTTAGTGTGAGCGAATCCATGAGTCTATCTACTTCGACAGTTGAGTTTGATTCACTAGAGGGTAGCCTATCTGTTTCTGCAAGTCTCTACTACAGCGCAATAGCTGCAGGTTTGTCACTAACAGACAGTAGTTACCAATCAAGTGAAACGCAAATGGATCCATCAGTCAGCGTCAGTGAGTCAGCCAGCATCTCCACCTCAGAGGTACAATATGACTCTTATGATCCAAGCCTTTCTGAAACAATTCGGACATCCTTGGAGGCGGTTATTGATAGCCTCTCTCTAACTGATGATCTTTCAAGTTTAACTGTTGAGCTATAAGATTTATCTAATAATTTAGGAACAATATATCTCGCCAAAGATATATCTTGCAAATAGCTTCAAAGGTATCTTGTTTCTTCAAAATGAGGAACAAGATACCTTTTGTTTTAATATATTCAAGTATGGGAAGTTATGAGAAAATAGTATGAAAATTTCAAGATCAATGTGGTATAACATTGTTTTTATCAAAAAAATGCTGGTAACAATTTTTATTGTGTTGGTGCTGTTGTTGGGACAACACCTCCCGTTACCATTTGTAGAAAGCACAGATTTCTATTCATCGCAGACAGACTGGTTTTCTTTCACAAGTAGTCTAAGCGGAGGAGACCTCTCCAAAATAAGTATTTTTTCATTAGGGGTAAGCCCTTATATGATGGCCATGCTTTTTTGGCGTCTCTTTAGAATTAATGCAGACAATGATAAAAGTGCTATTCACCTAACGGACCGTAGAATAAAGAGTTTAACTCTACTTATTGCGACCATCCAGGCATTTGCAGTGGCGATCAATATTGATTACACACTAAGTTTTGATAGTGAATGGCTCTTTCTGTTGAACCTTATCTTTCCAACTATGCTTACCATGGTTGCGGGTAGCTTTGTTGTCGTTTGGCTAGGCAATCTGAATGTCAAGTATGGAATTGGTGGAATTACAATCATCATTTTTATCAATATGGTTCATCAATTAATCAGTCAACTAAGTCAATCCAATCTGAACCATTGGTTGGTGACACTGGCCTTTGTCATTTTTTCAGCATTGGTCATTCTGTTTACGATTATTTCTGAAAAATCGGAATACCGAATCAAAATCAACCATCCTGGTATATACCACCATACAGCGGAAGTATCTTATTTGCCAATAAAAGTGAACTCTGCAGGCGGTCTACCCATCATGTATGCCATGCTCCTGCTGATGATTCCTCAGTACATCATTTTAGGTTTGAATTATTTCACAGCGAATGATCTTAGGGAATCGGACTGGTTAATCAATTTTTCAACCTACCGTATGTCAGGAATCGCTTTATACCTCATTTTAGTATTTGCTTTAACCGTCATCTTTTCATTTTTCAATATTGATCCAAGAAGGCTCGCTCGGCAAATGCGCAAAGAAGGAGATTACATAGATCAAGTTCGTCCAGGGAAGCCAACCTATCAATTTCTTTCGAGGGAAATCCTATTTTTTGGTATTTTCTCAGGGATTATGATAGATATCATTGTGGGTGTTCCCCTCATCTTAGCCTTATACAGACCAGAATATAAAACATTTGCCATGCTTCCAGGGCTTTACATTATGTTAACAAGTATTGTATTGACGATTATGGAAGAAATTCGGAAATTGAGAATGGGACGGTACTACAAATCGATTTTTGAAGAGAAGAAGGGGCGTGCAAAATGATTTATTTTATACCTGCATGGTACAATGATAGAAGAACCATGTATTTTAATGCAAGACCGTGGTCACAGAAGCAAAAATTAATTTATACAGATGATATCACCAACCACGTTCGACTCGCAACAAGGGGTGGGAACCCCTACCAATTAATAGTTCCAAATTACACTCCTCAGTTACGATATCACATGCATCGTCTGGAATTGTTAGAAAGTAATTTTGTCTCTATTTTTGATATCATTCAAGACCTTAGTGGAAAAAATATGGAGGTCCTCAATTTTAGAGAACTTGAATGGGCAGAAGGGACGGAGTTTGTCTATAACCCATTCTCGGTTGTGGCTCAAGAAAATGGGCAATTGTCAGCAGAAGTAGAGTTTGGAACAAATGGCCAACTATTTTGGATAACCCGTTTTCAGAATGATATCCCTACAAAACGCTATATTTTTGATGATAGAGGCTTTGTTTCAAGTAGTATCTTTTATGATGCAGAGGGTAAATACCACTACCAAGAGTATTACAATAGAAAACGAGAATGGCAAATTCGTGAATACTTTGGTGCTTATGGCCACCATGTAGAAGTATCAGAAAGTGCACAATCACGCTTTTTGAAGAAAGAATATGCTTCTATTGAAGAGTTGGTTTTTGAGCAGATGGGGCGGGTATTGGATCAACATGATCAGGAAAATGACAGTATATTTTTGGCAGCAGATAGTCGCCATTCAGCAGAAGTTTTAAAATTAAAGTCCAATAAAAAAGTTGTTTATTCCTACTTCCAAGGACGAAATGGATTTACTATCGATCCCTACATGATTGAGGACATCAAGCATGTTGATTTGATTTTGACAACAACAGATAGGACTAGAATGCAATTTAATGCCCTAACAAATATTCCTGTTCTTAAACTACCTTATATTGATACGCGGTTTGACATTGGTAAAAGCCGCCAGTTGAAGGACCAATTCGTCTATTTTCGATTAGATGGATTGACAACAGCTAGTTATAAACGGGTTTTAGATGCAGCAGTTAGGTATATGAAGACCAATAAACGGGTTCATTTACTCCTTGTTTCTTTCGAGTCAGATGCCAAACAGCAACAGTATATGGCGAATATTCTCAGAATGTTGCTAGCAAGCTATGATGACCCTGATATGGTATTGATGGAAGAAAATTCGTATACAATTGAAAATTCTGCTTTTCCAGAGAAGGAAAGCCGTGTCAGTCTTAGTTTCATCACCCCAGCAGATGATGTAATCAAAATTTTGAGTAATTGCCGACTGGTAGTTGATTTGGCTGATGAACCGGATATGTATACGCATATCGCAGCGCTGAGTGCTGCAATTCCTCAAATCAACAAACTTCCTTCAGAATTTGTCCATCATAAGAAAAATGGCTACATTACCCTGGATTTGGATAATCTTTATGATGGACTGGTTTACTACCTCACTGGTTTGGCTCACTGGAATGAGTCGATGATTTATTGTATCAAGTTGATTGAAAAATACTCAGATACAGAGATAGTGAAGAGGGTTCGTCTCATGCTGAACAGAGGGTAATCGAAGATGAAAGATGAAAAAATAAATGTATTACAAGTTGGGACAACCAACTGGAAAAGAGAACTAACGATTCCAGAAAATATAGAATGGTTTTATATTTCACCTCAAAATGTTGAGATGTTTTCCAAGACCTATCGCTTACAAGAGGCGTTCAAACGCCGGGCTATTCATGCTGTTTTGTTGACAGATGATTTCTATGATGAGACTATTATCTCTCTGGGAGGATTGTTTGAACCTTATTCTCTTCTATATTCAACTGGTATTGGCCCAAATTCTGTATCAGATTCTGTTCGCCGGTTCCTGATTGCTCAAATGGCCTATCCAGTCAGCATGGACAATCCAAATGAGTTAGTCGATGTCCTGTCTCATACCTTCTTTGAGAAACAATACGGTGATAAATTCCATACAAAAGACCTAATTGTTTCAACTAGTTTTAAGGGGAAAATAGGATTTGATGGGAGTGCTTACTTGACCTTAGAAGGTCATTTTGGGGACGAGTTTCGGCAGATTGCCAATTATGCTTACAACATTCCGAAAGATGAGGTTCCTCTGGAATTTTGGCCAGAATTTATAAAAGAAGGTCCTTGCGAACTCCAATATAAGCTCCAAATCATTCCTTTGGGAGGAACAAAAATTCTCTCTGAAATAGTCGTTTCAGAGGCAGAATTAGACAAACCCTTTTATTTGAGAAACAAACAAGAAGGCTATCTCCATCTCAGTATTTTTGCAAAAGGGGAAGGCAAACTAAAATTGGGGCCGACTCATTACCGTTTCAGCCGCTACCACTTTGGTACCTTGTTGTTGGGTGGGAATGTTCATGCAACCAGCAAACGACAAGAATTTCTGCACTACCTTCATCCAGGAGATTTTACGCCTCCTTTGAATGTATATTTTTCTGGTTATAGAACGGCTGAAGGATTTGAAGGCTATTGGATGATGAAATCCTTGAACAAACCCTTCTTGTTAATTGCAGATCCGAGATTAGAGGGTGGATCCTTTTACATTGGGGATCAAGAATACGAAGATGCCATTAAACAAGTCATACAAGATGCACTTAATTTTCTGGGCTTTGAGGCTTCTCAGATGATTATGTCTGGCCTATCTATGGGAACCTATGGGGCCTTGTATTACGGTTTGGACTTTAAGCCACATGCCATTGTTGTTGGTAAGCCACTGGTAAATCTTGGTAAGTTGGCAGAAAACGAGAAAACCCTTCGTCCAAATATTTTCCCGACGTCCTTGGACTTACTGAAGCAATATGCCAATGATCTTTCGGAGCAATCCCGACAAGATCTGGATAACCGCTTTTGGACAAAATTTGAAGATGCGGATTTATCGCATACTCAGCTTAGGATTGCCTATATGAAAAACGATGACTATGATCGAACTGCTTTTTATGATTTGTTAGAGAAAACACGTTCTTCTGGCACAAAACTCGTAGGAAAAGGCTGGATTGGTCGCCATAATGATAATTCTGGAGCAATTACACAGTGGTTTATAAGCCAATTTCGTAGTTTGATCAGACTTGATTTTAGTAAGGAGAATTATGAATAATAGAATTTACTGGAGACAAGACAGCCGAAGCACCTATTTATATGGGACTGAGTTGGAATTCCGAGGAGATTCTGTCTATTTTAAAAATGAGTTAATGCCATCAGGAAATTTGATTCATAGTTGGTATTCACGGACCAATTACCAAAGGGATCGTGAGCAACCCCAGTTGCCGGTTCTGTTTCGAAATAAGCGCTATTCCCTCCACCTGGAGGCCGATGTGATACCAGAAGGAACGGTCTATCTGCAAATCGATTTTTACAATCGGTCAGATGAAACCATCCATACAAAAATCTTGCGATCTGATGAGGCTCACTTTACTTATCCAAATGGTGCATTCAGTTACGCCATCCATTTATTTAATGCCAATGTGACTGAATTACTGTTTCATCATATTGATCTCAGTTCCCTGTGAAAGAGGTGTATCTAGTTGAAAGTGAAATATTTTTCATTTGATTATTACAGACTGAAGCGCATTCGTGCCATATTAGAAAAAGTGAACGGTCTGGCTAGTCGAATGGCTAAATTGTCAGATGAAGATTTGAGACAAAAAACAGTGGAGTTCCGACAAAGGTTAAAACAAGGTGAGACCTTAGATGAGCTTTTGCCTGAAGCTTTTGCTGTTGTACGGGAAGCTGATAAACGCGTTTTAGGTCAATATCCCTATGATGAACAGGTGATGGGAGCGATTGTTCTTCATCAAGGAGACATAGCTGAGATGAAAACGGGCGAAGGAAAGACACTCGTTGCAACTATGCCACTCTACTTGCACGCTTTGACAGGGAAAGGGGCAATGTTGATTACCAACAATACCTACCTTGCTTGTCGTGACGGGAGCGAGATGAAGGGAGTCTATGAATTTTTAGGTTTGACTACTGCCATCGCTGTTTCTGAGATACCAGGAAAAACATTTACTGTTGCAGAAAAGCAACAAATTTATAATAGTGATGTCATTTATACTACAAATAGTGGCCTAGGTTTTGACTATTTGATTGATAACTTGGCTGACAGTCCTCAAAAGAAATTTATGAAGGAGCTGAACTATTGCATCATTGACGAAGCGGACGCTGTTTTGCTCGATTCTGCTCAAATGCCACTTGTGATTTCAGGTGCCCCTCGTGTGCAATCAAATCTCTATCAAATAGTTGATAAGTTTATCTACACTCTTGTTGGGGATGATTACTATTTCTTGGATAAGGATGAAAACGAAGTATGGCTGACTCAAAAAGGAATCGATGAGGCCAATAAATATTTTGCCACAAAGCAATTATTCACAAGTGACGAGCATCATAGAAACCTTGTTCGCCACATCAATCTAGCCTTGAGAGCCCACACTTTGTACAGAAAAAACAAGGACTATCTTGTAGATGCTGGGGAAATAAAGCTGATTGACAAGAGAGAAGGACGCATTTTGGAAATGACGAAAATGCAAGCTGGACAGCATCAAGCCCTAGAAGCGAAAGAAGGTCTAGCTATTTCTCAGGAAATGCGTGCCATTGCTTCGATTACCTATCAGAACCTATTTGTCCTCTTTAAGAGGTACGGGGGGATGACAGGAACAGGGAAATCCGACGAGGCTGAATTTATTGAAGTTTATGACAAGGAAGTTGTACAAATTCCAACTCACAAACCAGTTCAGCGACGGGACTTACCAGATCGAATCTTCACATCGGAGCCTGAAAAAAAGATGGCTTTATTAAGCCATGTGAGAGAATTGCATGAAAAAGGACAACCGGTATTGTTAATTACAGGTTCGGTAAAGGCCTCTGAACATTTTTCTGATATGTTATTATTAGATGGCATTCCGCATAACCTTTTGAATGCGCAAAGCGAAGCTAAAGAAGCTGAAATTATCTCTGAGGCCGGTCAAAAAGGAGCGGTTACGGTAGCTACCATGATGGCAGGAAGGGGGACAGATATTAAGTTGTCTGATGAGGCAAGGGCCTTAGGTGGACTTGCAGTCATTGTGAGCGAGCGAATGGCTAGTAAGCGGATGGACCTCCAAATTCGAGGACGGTCGGGTAGACAGGGGGATCCAGGACTCAGTCAATTCTTTGTTTCTTTAGAAGATGATTTATTGGTAGATTGGGGGAAATCCAAATACCAAGAGTATTATAAAAAAGAAATTTCGAAGAAAGAAATGTCCAATCCAGACCAACTACTGTCTGCTTTCTTTAAAAGAGGAGTGAATGCTGCTCAAAAGGCGAGCGATGAATATGGACGACTGTCGCGACGGGATACTCTTCAGTTTGACGATAGTTTAAAAATGCAACGTGAATTAGTGTATGCAGAGCGTAATAAAATTTTAGGCAATGCGTTAGATGACTATGATTTGCGAGATATTGTTGAAGCATTTGTAGACCAATTCCTGCATGGTAAAGGGGTTCATATCACAAGAAAAGAACTCATGTCGTTTGTGTTGGAAAACATTAGTTACGATTTCGATAGTTCTGTTTTCTTGAAGGATGAATGGCTGATTGCTGAAGCAAAAGAGTTGGTGATGCAACTCGTTGATTCTAAGTTTGCTGAGAAAGAACAGCTGCTATCAACCAAGGATAGGTTGAACTCCTTCAAGCGCGTGGCTTTGTTGAAAGCAGTAGATGAGGCGTGGATTGAAGAGGTTGACTATTTACAACAATTAAGGGTCATTGTTTCCAGCCGACGCTCAGCCCAGCGCAATCCTGTATACGAATACCATAAAGAGGCTTTGAAATCATTCGATGAGATGTTACAGAGCATTAAGGAATTAGCTGTTCGAAACATCCTACTTAGCGAAGTGACTGTTGATAAGAATCAAAAAATGAATATCTATTTTGCATAAGAGGTGTGAAATGACAGTTTATAACATCAATTTAGGAGTCGGTTGGGCAAGCAGTGGAGTAGAGTACGCTCAGGCCTACCGGGCGCAGTTACTTAGAAATCTTCAACGAGATGCCAAGTTTGTGTTTGTGGATATGATTCAACAAGAAAATATTGCACACCTGACTGAAAATATTGGTTTTTTAGATAGTGAAGTTATCTGGTTATACACCTATTTTACGGATACAAAGATTGCTCCCACCTCTGTAACACTTGCAGATGTTCTTCAACAGTTTCATGGGCAAGTAACCAAAAAAGAAAAAAATGGGAAAATAGCCCGGTATTACTATGCAGAGGAAGATTTCTTTTTAACTGCCTATCTGGTCAATGAGAATGACGACTTTGTGAACCGAGTGGAATATGTTTCAAAAGGAAACTTAATTCGGAAAGATTTTTTCTCCTACACTAAACTGTTCACGGAGTTTTATGGACCAAAGGATAATCGTGCAATGCTCTATAAGCGACATTTTTATAATGAAGATGGCACGGTTGCTTACGAGGAAATTATTCAGGATGGTAGGAGTTTATTTCGTTTTCCAGATCAAATTTTCTATTCCAAAGAAGAATTGCTTGCCTATTTTGTCCAACAACTCAACCTTGGTGAAGACGATACCATCATATTAGATCGCTCTTCTGGAGGTGTTGGACAGGCTGTTTTCCGCCATCATGGGAAAGCAAAACTCGGTGTGGTCGTCCATGCAGAACACTTCAGCGAGGGTGCAACCACTAAAGATACGATACTTTGGAATAATTATTATGATTATCAATTTACCAATGCGGATGAAGTTGATTTCTTTGTGACTGCAACTGATCGACAAAGGGATGTCCTTCTCAGCCATTTTAAAACCTATCGTATGATGGAACCGAAAATAGTGACAATACCAGTCGGTAGTCTACAACGTTTGACAGTTCCAAACCAACCTCGTACTCCCTATTCATTGCTAACAGCTTCTCGATTGGCCAGCGAAAAACATATTAATTGGTTAATCAAATCTGTCGTAAAGGCAAAAGAGCACCTTCCTGAACTCGTATTTGATATCTATGGGAGCGGAGGTGAAGAAAAGATTCTTCGCCAACTAATTGCTGAATACCAAGCAACTGCTTATATTCATTTAAAGGGCCATCATCAGATGGATCAGGTTTATCAACAATATGAATTGTATCTAACTGCCTCAACGAGTGAGGGTTTTGGATTGACCCTCATGGAAGCAGTTGGGTCAGGGCTCCCAATCATTGGGTTTGATGTCAATTATGGGAATCCAACCTTTATAAAGGACTGTCAAAATGGCTTCTTAATTCCTAGACAAGACAATCTAGAAGAAAGCGCGATTGTTCAATCGTTCGCTGACAGGATAATTGAATTTTTCGATGAAAATGACATTGAAAATATGCATGAAAAATCCTATGAAATTGCTGAGCAGTATCTGACAGCTGTCATTGAAAAGAAATGGGATGAATTGTTGAAAGGGTTTGGACAATGATAACTTTGTTTGATAATTATAGTCAAGAGAGCTGGGACCTGCACTATTCACTGCTTAGTTCGGGCTTTAATCACCCGACAATTGTTCTGACTGACGATGGCTTCCTACCAGAGGATGTATACTCACCCTATGAGTTTTTTACAGGCTTCGATCAGGTAGTGGGCAAACCAAAATTCTTTAATGAGATAAGAGTACCAAAGTTTTGGGAAATTACCTCTTCAGGTCATGGCGGTTCGATCACTGATCGCCACATTAAACGTGCAACAATTGTCTTTTCTAACCCTACACATAAGCGATTTGTAAAAGCTGTTGAATGGTTAGATGAAGAAGGGAAAGTTTTTAGTATCGATCGTTACAATAAAAAAGGATACCGCTTTTCTCAGACAAGCTTCAATGACGCAGGAAAAGCAATTGTTACTTGCTACTATGATAAAGACGGCAAAGAAGTGATCGTCGAAAACCATGAAACGGGAAATAGTATCTTAAATAGAAATGAAGAAGTCATCATTTTTAAAAATAAAATTGACTTTATTATCTATTATTTAAAGCAAACAAGTTTTGATTGTGAACGAATCATATATAACTCGCTTGGATTGCCATTCCTGGTGGCATACACCATGAAGCATGATGGACAGGATATTCTCTTTTGGCAAGAACGACCGAGAGAAGATGTTCCAGAGAACATGTTAACCTTGTTAAATAGCTCTCGTTATTCGGCAAAGGTTATTGTCCAGCGCTGGGATTCTTATACCAAACTCCAAGAAAAGCTTCCAGCTGGTAAGGTCATCTCCTATCAAGGTTATCTATATCCACTCCATAGAAAGAGTGGTTATAGACCGAAAGCCTTGATTATGACAAATTCAGATCAAATTGAAAGCTTACAAAAATTGGTGGAAACCTTACCAGAGCTAGAGTTTAATATTGGTGCCTTGACAGAAATGTCGACCAAACTCCTTTCCTTCGATCGTTATACCAATGTATATCTCTTTCCTAATATGACAGACGAGACAGCAAGTAATCTCTTCCGAGAATGTGACCTATATTTGGATATTAACTATGGAAATGAACTGTTTAACGCAATAAGACGTTCCTTCGAACAATCGATGGTATTGTTAGCATTTGAAGAAACTGTCCACAATAAGGACTACATCCCGCAACAACACGTTTTTACAAAAGATAAAGTCGAGTTCATGGTTGATAAAATTCAACATATGGTTAGGGAGCAATCATATTGGCAGAAATGCCTGACAGAGCAATACAATAGTCTAAGACTGGGCAACAAAGATGGGTATAAAAAACTGATCAACCCAAATGAGTTCTAGAAAAAATAAAGAAGGTTTCTGTCAAAGCTTTTTGCTTACCTATAGACCAAGTCAGACAGCCTGAAATCTCCCATATTTAGAAAACGGGACCGAAAGAAAACAGCATAAAGCAGTAGAGCCTAAACATATCCAGTAGCTCTTCTGCTTTTTTAGGCTCTTTGAGAAGCAAAATTCGGCTAACCGTAAGCGCCCCATAACAAGGTACCTATCCAATCGTTCACTCCTCCAGTATACTGTAATTAAAAAACTGGAGGATTTTTTTATGTCACAACCCATCGTCCCATTGACTGTTCCCAAATCGCGACGCTCTGAAAAGAAAAGCAGAAATGAGATCCTGATGAAGATTCGTCTCGAAAAAGTAGAACTCACTTTCTTTCACTCTATCAACCAAGAGATATTGGAAACAATCTTGGATAAGGTACTGTTCTATGACCATCCGACTCAGTGATTTAGGTCAAGTCTACTTGGTTTGCGGGAAAACGGATATGCGTCAAGGGATTGATTCTCTCGCCTACCTTGTCAAAAGTCATTTCAATCTGGATCCCTTCTCCGGTCAGGTCTATCTCTTCTGCGGAGGTCGAAAAGATCGATTCAAAGCTCTTTATTGGGATGGACAGGGATTTTGGTTATTGTATAAACGTTTTGAAAATGGGAAATTGACCTGGCCAAACAATGAAGAGGAGGTTAAGGCGCTAACTTCCGAGCAGGTGGACTGGCTCATGAAAGGATTTTCTATCAGTCCAAAAATAAATGTTTCAAAAAGTCGTGATTTCTATTGAAATCATGGCTTTTCTTTGTGTATAATGAGATAAAAAGAAGGAGGTAAGTGCATGGAGTCACAAGATAAAGTGATTGAAAGTCTAACAAAAACCATTGAAATCATGACCAACGAATTGACCCTCCTTCGTGAACAGGTTGAGTATCTGAGACAGAAACTCTACGGAAAATCATCAGAGAAGGTTGTGTATCAACCCGGTCAGCTGAGCTTGTTTGGGGAGGAAAGCCTCCCTGAAGAAGAAGCTGACTTACCCAGTTGAAACAGAAACAATTACCTATAAACGTAAGAAAGCTAAGGGAGTTCGTCAGGCTATTTTTAGTCAGTTCACTCCAGAGATTATTCATCATGAATTGCAGGGCGAAGACTGCACTTGTCCAGACTGTCATGGACAGTTGAAAGAGATTGGTTCTACTGTTCAACGGCAAGAGTTGGTCTTCATTCCCGCACAATTAAAGCGGATTGACCATGTTCAACACGCATACAAGTGTCAGGCTTGTAGTCAGAAGAATCTGAGCGATAAGATTATCAAGGCTCCAGTTCCTAAGGCACCTTTGGCACACAGCTTGGGTTCAGCTTCTATCATCGCCCATACTATTCATCAGAAGTTCAATCTTAAGGTGCCCAATTACCGCCAGGAAGAGGACTGGCATAAGCTTGGTCTGCCAATCAGTCGGAAGGAAATAGCCAACTGGCACATCAAGTCTAGTCAGTATTATTTCGAACCGATTTATGACCTGTTGCACGAGAAATTGTTGGAGCAGCCTATTCTCCATGCGGATGAGACCTCCTACAAGGTCTTAGAAAATGATAGCCAGTTAACCTTCTACTGGACCTTCTTGTCTGGGAAACATGAGAAAAAGGGCATCACCCTCTATCATCATGACAAACGACGGAGCAGCTTAGTTGTGGAGAAATTTCTTGGAAATTATGCGGGCTACGTTCATTGTGACATGTGGAGTGCTTATCGTCAGTTAGACAAGGCACAGCTGGTTGGCTGTTGGGCTCATGTTAGACGAAAGTTCTTTGAAGCGACTCCTAAGAAGACAAACAAGACTTCTTTAGGAGCCAAGGGTTTAGCCTACTGCGACCGCCTGTTTGCCTTAGAGAATGACTGGGCAGACTTGTCTACTGAGGAACGGCTACATAAACGTCAGACAGAGTTGGCTCCTTTGATGGACGAATTCTTTGACTGGTGTCGCAATCAGGCCGTTTTGCCAGGCTCCAAATTGGGCACTGCAATAGAATATAGCCTCAACTACGAAACCACTTTCCGAACCGTTCTCTCGGACGGTGACTTAGTCCTGTCTAACAATATGGCTGAGAGAGCAATGAAGACCTTAGTGATGGGCAGAAAAAATTGGCTTTTTTCTCAGAGCTTTGAGGGAGCCAAGTCGACAGCTGTCATTCTGAGTCTTTTGGAAACTGCTAAACGACACGGCCTTGATGCAGAAAAATATATGACCTATCTTCTAGAACACTTACCTAACGAGGAGACGCTCGCAAAAAAAGAGGTGCTAGAGGCTTATTTGCCATGGAAGGAAAAAATTAAAAGAGCTTGTAAATAGAAAAAAGGCTCCAGGGTCGACATGACTTTGGAGCTTTTTTCAATATACTTTATTATTGGGCGCTTACGGCTAACCTGTCAACTTGCCTTGATGAACTCCTGTTCTATCATCAATTTCGTTTTCTAGGTTGCTGTTGATTTCCATTGAGTATCATTTCATATCTGAAAGCTGATTCATCAACTAAAGCTTGGTTTGTCAGTGTGTTCGAAATCTGAGAGAAATCTGAGAGGCAATTGAATAAGCTATTTTTTTTAAAAATAAAAAGCAAAACTTCTTGCATTGTATCCGATAATTTGGTAAACTGTTCTAGTGCCGTAAAAATTTACGGCTATAGCTTTGATGCAAGAGGTTGCGACACGCTCGGTTGCATTGCCACGCAACACGTGTTGGTTTTCTTGTGGAGCTAGCCTATTATTCTAAATAGACGAAAAGGAGAAAAAGATGGCAAACAAAAAAATCCGCATCCGCTTGAAAGCGTACGAACACCGTACACTTGATACAGCTGCTGCAAAAATTGTTGAAACTGCAACACGTACAGGTGCTCAAGTAGCAGGTCCAGTTCCGCTTCCAACAGAACGTAGCCTCTACACAATCATCCGTGCGACTCACAAGTATAAAGACTCTCGTGAGCAGTTCGAAATGCGTACACACAAACGTTTGGTAGATATCATTAACCCAACTCAAAAAACAGTTGATGCGTTGATGAAATTGGATCTTCCAAGTGGTGTGAACGTAGAGATTAAATTGTAATCAAGTCGCGAGGCGAAAAAGCAAGTGTTCATTTAGTAATTGAACACGGGCTAAACTCCGTGTGAAAAAGATAAAACTGCCTAGACTCGTTGAGTCGTTGGATTTTCCTATTTTCACTTTGAGTTTGATGCTCTTTGTATCTTGATTTGAGCATGAAAAACGCTCGTTAAAAACTTTTTAACTATAAAATAAGAAAAGGAATATTTTTCTCATGACAAAAGGAATCTTAGGGAAAAAAGTGGGAATGACTCAAATCTTCACTGAATCTGGTGAATTTATCCCTGTTACTGTCATCGAAGCAACTCCAAACGTTGTTCTTCAAGTGAAAACAGTTGAAACTGACGGTTATGCGGCAGTTCAAGTTGGTTTTGATGACAAACGTGAAGTATTGAGCAACAAACCTGCCAAAGGCCATGTAGCTAAAGCTAACACAGCTCCTAAGCGCTTCATTCGTGAATTCAAAAACATTGAAGGCTTGGAAGTTGGACAAGAAATTACAGTTGAAACTTTCGCAGCTGGTGATGTTGTTGATGTAACTGGTACATCTAAAGGTAAAGGTTTCCAAGGTGTTATCAAACGCCATGGTCAATCACGTGGTCCTATGGCTCACGGTTCTCGTTACCACCGTCGTCCAGGTTCTATGGGTCCTGTTGCACCTAACCGTGTATTCAAAGGTAAAAACCTTGCAGGTCGCATGGGTGGCAACCGTGTAACAATCCAAAACCTTGAAGTTGTACAAGTTGTTCCAGAAAAGAACGTTATCCTTATCAAAGGTAACGTACCAGGTGCTAAGAAATCTCTTATCACTATCAAATCAGCAGTTAAAGCTGGTAAATAATAAGGAAAGGGGAAATCAGTCGAAATGGCAAACGTAACATTATTTGACCAAACTGGTAAACAAGCTGGTGAAGTAGTTCTTAACGATGCAATCTTTGGTATCGAGCCAAACCAAGCAGTTGTATTTGATGTGATCATCAGCCAACGTGCTAGCCTTCGTCAAGGTACTCACGCAGTTAAAAACCGCTCATCAGTTTCAGGTGGCGGACGCAAACCATGGCGTCAAAAAGGAACTGGACGTGCTCGTCAAGGTTCTATCCGTTCACCACAATGGCGTGGCGGTGGCGTAGTCTTCGGACCAACTCCACGTTCATATGCGTACAAACTTCCACAAAAAGTTCGTCGCTTGGCACTTAAATCTGTTTACTCACAGAAAGTTGCTGAAAACAAATTTGTAGCTGTTAACTCACTTGAATTCACAGCTCCAAAAACTGCTGAATTTGCAAAAGTGCTTGCAGCATTGAGCATTGATTCTAAAGTCCTTGTTATTCTTGAAGAAGGCAACGAATTCGCAGCTCTTTCTGCTCGTAACATCCCAGGAGTGAAAGTTGCAACTGCAACTACTGCAAGCGTACTTGACATCGCAAATGCAGACAAACTTCTTGTAACTCAAGCAGCTATCTCTAAAATTGAGGAGGTTCTTGCATAATGAATTTGTATGATGTTATCAAAAAACCTGTCATCACAGAAAGCTCAATGGGCCAACTCGAAGCAGGCAAGTATGTATTTGAAGTTGACACTCGTGCACACAAACTCTTGATCAAACAAGCTGTTGAAGCTGCATTCGAAGGTGTTAAAGTTGCAAATGTTAACACAATCAACGTGAAACCTAAAACAAAACGCGTAGGTCGTTATGTAGGTCGCACAAACAAAGTGAAAAAAGCAATCATCACATTGACTGCTGATTCAAAAGCGATCGAATTGTTCGCTACAGCTGACGCTGAATAATCAAAGGAGGAATTAACGTGGGTATTAAAGTTTATAAACCAACGACAAATGGCCGTCGTAACATGACTTCTTTGGACTTCGCTGAAATCACAACAAGCACTCCAGAAAAAAGCTTGCTTGTTGCATTGAAAAACAAAGCTGGTCGTAACAACAATGGTCGCATCACTGTTCGTCACCAAGGTGGCGGTCACAAACGTTTCTACCGTTTGGTAGACTTCAAACGTAACAAAGATGGCGTTGAAGCAGTTGTTAAAACAATTGAATACGATCCAAACCGTTCAGCAAACATCGCTCTTGTACACTACACAGACGGTGTGAAAGCATATATCATCGCTCCTAAAGGTCTTGAAGTTGGTCAACGCATCGTTTCAGGTCCAGAAGCGGATATCAAAGTTGGTAATGCACTTCCACTTGCAAACATCCCAGTCGGTACTGTTGTTCACAACATTGAGTTGAAACCAGGTCGCGGTGGTGAGTTGGTTCGTGCTGCTGGTGCATCTGCACAGGTTCTTGGTCAAGAAGGTAAATACGTTCTTGTTCGCCTTCAATCAGGTGAAGTTCGTATGATCCTTGGTACTTGCCGTGCTACTGTTGGTACTGTAGGTAACGAACAACATGGCCTCGTAAACCTTGGTAAAGCAGGTCGTAGCCGTTGGAAAGGTATCCGTCCAACAGTTCGCGGTTCTGTAATGAACCCTAACGATCACCCACACGGTGGTGGTGAAGGTAAAGCACCAGTTGGTCGTAAAGCACCATCTACTCCATGGGGTAAACCAGCTCTTGGTTTGAAAACTCGTAACAAGAAAGCTAAATCAGACAAACTTATCGTTCGTCGTCGCAACCAAAAGTAATCTAAACTTAGTTGCTTAGCATGCTATATCATCCGCCAACTCGGTAGCCCGCATTGCGGGCAAGCCGCTGTGGTACATATTTTAAAGGAGAAAACACTAAAATGGGACGCAGTCTTAAAAAAGGACCTTTCGTCGATGAGCATTTGATGAAAAAAGTCGAAGCTCAAGCAAATGACGAAAAGAAAAAAGTAATTAAAACTTGGTCACGTCGTTCAACGATTTTCCCAAGTTTCATCGGTTATACAATTGCAGTTTACGATGGTCGTAAACACGTACCTGTATACATTCAAGAAGACATGGTAGGTCACAAACTTGGTGAATTCGCACCAACTCGTACTTACAAAGGTCATGCTGCTGACGACAAGAAAACTCGTCGTAAATAATTTAGGAGGAAAACACAATGGCAGAAATTACTTCAGCTAAAGCAACTGCTCGCACAGTACGTGTTTCACCTCGTAAATCACGTCTTGTCTTGGATAACATCCGTGGCAAAAGCGTAGCAGACGCAATCGCAATCTTGAAATTCACACCAAACAAAGCTGCAAGCATTATTGAGGGAGTTTTAAACTCAGCAATCGCTAATGCTGAAAACAACTTTGGTTTGGAAAAAGCTAACTTGGTAGTCAGCGAAGCATTCGCAAACGAAGGACCAACGTTGAAACGTTTCCGTCCACGTGCGAAAGGTTCAGCTTCACCAATCAACAAACGCACAGCTCACATCACTGTAGTTGTGGCAGAGAAATAAGGAGGTAAAAACGTGGGTCAAAAAGTACATCCAATTGGTATGCGTGTTGGCATCATCCGTGATTGGGATGCTAAATGGTATGCTGAAAAAGAATACGCGGATTACCTTCATGAAGATCTTGCAATCCGCAACTTTATCAAAAAAGAATTAGCTGATGCGTCAACATCAACAATCGAAATCGAACGTGCTGTAAACAAAGTAATCGTTTCTATCCACACTGCAAAACCAGGTATGGTTATCGGTAAAGCTGGTAGCAACGTTGACGCGCTTCGTGCTCAATTGAACAAATTGACTGGTAAACAAGTACACATCAACATCATCGAAATCAAACAACCTGATTTGGATGCACACCTTGTTGGTGAGTCAATTGCTCGTCAATTGGAGCAACGTGTGGCTTTCCGCCGTGCTCAAAAACAAGCTATCCAACGCACAATGCGCGCTGGTGCAAAAGGTATCAAAACACAAGTTTCTGGTCGTTTGAACGGTGCTGATATTGCCCGTGCAGAAGGCTACTCAGAAGGAACAGTTCCTCTTCATACACTTCGTGCGGATATCGACTATGCTTGGGAAGAAGCTTTGACAACTTACGGTAAATTAGGTGTTAAAGTTTGGATTTACCGTGGAGAAGTTCTTCCAGTTCGTAAAAACACTAAAGGAGGTAAATAACAAATGTTAGTACCTAAACGTGTAAAACACCGTCGTGAATTCCGTGGAAAAATGCGCGGTGAAGCTAAAGGTGGAAAACAAGTAGACTTTGGTCAATACGGTCTTCAAGCAACTACTAGCTCATGGATTACAAACCGCCAAATCGAAGCTGCCCGTATCGCTATGACGCGTTACATGAAACGTGGTGGTAAAGTTTGGATTAAAATCTTCCCACACAAATCATACACTGCTAAAGCTATCGGTGTACGTATGGGTTCTGGTAAAGGTGCTCCTGAAGGTTGGGTAGCTCCAGTTAAACGCGGTAAGGTTATGTTTGAAGTTGCTGGCGTTTCTGAAGAAGTCGCACGCGAAGCATTCCGCCTTGCTGGTCACAAATTGCCAGTTAAAGTTAAATTCGTAAAACGTGAAGCAGAATAAGGAGAAGACATGAAACTTCAAGAAATTAAAGATTTTGTAAAAGAACTTCGTGGCCTTTCTCAAGAAGAACTTGCTAAGAAAGAAAACGAATTGAAGAAAGAACTCTTCGAACTTCGTTTCCAAGCTGCTGCTGGTCAACTTGAGCAAACTGCTCGTTTGAACGAAGTGAAGAAACAAATTGCACGTATCAAAACTGTGCAATCTGAAACTAAATAATAGATTGGGAAAGGAGAATTTCAATGGAACGCAATAATCGTAAAGTTCTTGTTGGACGCGTAGTATCTGACAAAATGGACAAAACAATCACAGTTGTAGTTGAAACTAAACGTAACCACCCAGTCTATGGTAAACGTATTAACTACTCTAAAAAGTACAAAGCTCATGATGAAAACAATGTTGCTAAAGAAGGCGATATCGTTCGTATCATGGAAACTCGCCCACTTTCAGCTACAAAACGTTTCCGTCTTGTAGAAGTTGTGGAAGAGGCAGTTATCATTTAATCAACCTGAAAGGAGAAAATTGACATGATTCAAACAGAAACTCGTTTGAAAGTTGCTGACAACAGTGGCGCACGTGAAATCTTGACAATCAAAGTTCTTGGTGGTTCAGGACGTAAATTCGCGAACATCGGCGACATCATCGTTGCTTCAGTAAAACAAGCTACTCCTGGTGGTGCGGTTAAAAAAGGTGACGTTGTTAAAGCCGTTATCGTTCGTACTAAGACAGGTGCTCGTCGTGCTGATGGTTCATACATCAAATTCGATGAGAATGCTGCAGTTATCATCCGTGAAGACAAAAACCCTCGCGGAACTCGTATCTTTGGCCCAGTGGCACGCGAATTGCGTGACGGCGGTTTCATGAAAATCGTTTCATTGGCACCAGAAGTACTTTAAGAAGTACTTTAATCAGATGGTTTTAGGAAATTTGTTACAGACTAGGCAGTTTGTTGTAGATAGTACTTGGGTACATCAAAACAAACTAGCGAAGTCTGTGACGGATTTAGTAAACTAGAAAACAAACTAAGTCCCCTGGTTAACAAACTAACCAGGGTGCCCATTAGGGCGTAAGAAATTATAGGAGAAATCAAATGTTTGTAAAAAAAGGCGATAAAGTTCGCGTAATCGCTGGTAAAGACAAAGGCGTTGAAGCAGTTGTCGTAACAGCACTTCCAAAAGTTAACAAAGTGATTGTTGAAGGTGTTAACATCGTTAAGAAACACCAAAAACCAAATAACGAAAACCCTCAAGGTGCAATCGTTGAAAAAGAAGCTCCAATCCATGTGTCAAACGTTCAAGTTCTTGACAAAAATGGTGTTGCTGGACGCGTTGGTTACAAATTTGTAGACGGCAAAAAAGTTCGCTACAATAAAAAATCAGGCGAAGTGCTTGATTAATCACGAAGGAAAGGAGAAGTATAATGGCAAATCGTTTAAAAGAAAAATATCTTAATGAAGTAGTTCCTGCTTTGACTGAACAATTTAACTATTCTTCAGTTATGGCTGTACCAAAAGTTGATAAGATCGTTTTGAACATGGGTGTTGGTGACGCTGTTTCTAACGCTAAAAACCTTGAAAAAGCTGCTCAAGAGTTGGCTTTGATCTCAGGTCAAAAACCACTTATCACTAAAGCTAAGAAATCAATCGCCGGCTTCCGTCTTCGTGAGGGTGTTGCAATCGGTGCGAAAGTAACTCTTCGTGGCGAACGTATGTATGAATTCTTGGATAAATTGGTTACAGTTTCACTTCCACGTGTACGTGACTTCCACGGAGTACCAACTAAGTCATTCGACGGACGTGGTAACTACACACTTGGTGTGAAAGAACAATTGATCTTCCCAGAAATCAACTTCGACGATGTTGATAAAACTCGCGGTTTGGATATCGTTATCGTTACAACTGCTAACACTGACGAAGAATCACGTGCATTGCTTACTGGCCTTGGTATGCCGTTTGCAAAATAAGAGGGAGAGAATAAATGGCTAAAAAATCAATGATCGCTAAGAACAAACGCCCAGCTAAGTTCTCAACTCAAGCTTACACACGCTGTGAAAAATGTGGACGTCCACACTCAGTTTACCGCAAATTCAAACTTTGCCGTGTATGCTTCCGCGACTTGGCTTACCTTGGACAAATTCCGGGCGTAACGAAAGCTTCTTGGTAAAAACATGATATGAGAGCGTTAAGCTACCAAAGCAAAAATAGGAAAATTGACGAAGAGTCAACAGACTCTAGGAAATTTTATCTTTTTTGCACCGGTAGTAGCTCGAGTTCAAATTTAATTTGATACTGAAAGCAGTTCTTTCAGATCACCCCGTCCGCTCGGACATCATTAACTAGCAAGTGTAACTTGCAAACTGCTAGTAAGAGGAGAAACAACAAATGGTTATGACTGACCCAATTGCAGATTTTTTGACACGTATTCGTAATGCTAACCAAGCAAAACACGAAGTGCTTGAAGTACCTGCATCAAACATCAAAAAAGGTATTGCTACAATCCTTAAAAACGAAGGTTTTGTAAAAAACGTTGAATTCATCGAAGATGACAAACAAGGCATCATCCGCGTATTCTTGAAATACGGACCAAACGGTGAAAAAGTTATCACTAACTTGAAACGCGTTTCAAAACCAGGTCTTCGTGTTTACTCAAAACGTGAAGATATTCCTAAAGTTCTTAACGGACTTGGTATTGCAATCATCTCAACATCAGAAGGTCTTTTGACTGACAAAGAAGCTCGTCAAAAGAACGTTGGTGGCGAGGTTGTCGCATACGTTTGGTAATCTTTTAGCTTCCAATTTCGTCATGTGCCTGTGTTAGAGCGTCTCGACATACTCAAGTATGGTCTGCGTCGCTCTGCCTTGCCACATTTAGAAATTGAAACCTAAAAGCATGCATGATACAAATGCGGGAGGACCAGTTCTTCGTGCGTGTTCAAATCTAACAATCTGATTTGAAGGTATCATGAAACCAAACAGCATGATTGCTTCTCAAGTGCGATCATGAAACCTGCTCATTCGAACACGGGCTAAAGTCTGTGTAAAAAAGACAATCCTTCCTCGAAGCTTAGGCTTCTGCGTCAGGATTCCTATTTTTACTTTGACTTCTTTACGCCCTCTGTATCATGAGCCCCCGTGAAAACTAGTCGCTTGACGGCTTGATAATTTAACAGGAGAAATAAAAAAATGTCACGTATTGGTAATAAAATTATTACATTGCCTGCTGGTGTTGAGCTTACTCAAGACAACGGTGTGGTAACTGTAAAGGGACCTAAAGGGGAATTGACTCGTGAATTCCCAACTGCTATTGAAATTCGTGTGGAAGGTACAGAAGTAACTCTTCACCGTCCAAACGATTCAAAAGAAATGAAGACTATTCACGGTACTAGCCGTGCCAACCTCAACAACATGGTTGTTGGTGTTTCTGAAGGCTTCAAAAAAGAACTTGAAATGCGTGGTGTCGGTTATCGTGCTCAATTGGCTGGTAACAAATTGACACTTGCTGTTGGTAAATCACATCCAGATGAAGTGGTTGCACCAGAAGGTATTACATTTGAAGTTCCAACACCAACACAAATCGTCGTGTCTGGTATCAACAAAGAAGTTGTTGGTCAAACAGCAGCTTATATCCGTAGCCTTCGCGCTCCTGAGCCATACAAAGGTAAAGGTATTCGTTACGTTGGTGAATTCGTTCGCCGTAAAGAAGGTAAAACAGGTAAATAATAGCTTGCTGAGGTGGCTTAGCCACCTGGCTGACTATTTCTCAAATTGTTTCGTGAGAAACAGAATCATACATTAAGAGGTGAATATTGTGATTTCAAAACCAGATAAAAACAAAATCCGCCAAAAACGCCATCGTCGCGTTCGCGGTAAAATCTCTGGAACTGCTGCTCGCCCACGTTTGAACATTTTCCGTTCTAATACAGGCATCTACGCTCAAGTGATTGATGACGTAGCGGGTGTAACGCTCGCAAGCGCTTCTACTCTTGATAAAGAAGTTTCAAAAGGTACTAAGACAGAACAAGCTGTTGTTGTAGGTAAACTCGTTGCTGAACGCGCGGTAGCTAAAGGTATTTCTGAAGTGGTCTTTGACCGCGGTGGATATCTCTATCACGGACGTGTGAAAGCTTTGGCTGAATCAGCTCGTGAAAACGGATTGAAATTCTAATAGGGAGGACACTAAGAAATGGCATTCAAAGATAACGCAGTTGAAATTGAAGAACGCGTAGTAGCCATCAACCGTGTTACAAAAGTTGTTAAAGGTGGACGTCGTCTTCGTTTCGCAGCTCTTGTGGTTGTTGGTGACCGTAACGGTCGCGTAGGTTTCGGTACTGGTAAAGCTCAAGAAGTACCAGAAGCTATCCGTAAAGCAGTTGAATCTGCTAAGAAAAACATGATTGAAGTACCAATGGTTGGTACAACAATCCCTCACGAAGTTCGTTCAGAATTTGGCGGAGCTCGTGTATTGTTGAAACCTGCTGCTGAAGGTTCTGGGGTTGCTGCCGGTGGTGCGACTCGTGCCGTAATCGAATTGGCAGGTATCGCAGATGTGACTTCTAAGTCACTTGGTTCAAACACACCAATCAACATCGTTCGTGCAACTGTTGAAGGTTTGAAACAATTGAAACGTGCTGAAGAAGTGGCTGCACTTCGTGGCATCTCAGTTTCTGATTTAGCATAAGAAAGGAGATACTCATGGCTCAAATTAAAATTACTTTGACTAAGTCTCCAATCGGTCGCAAACCAGAGCAACGTAAAACAGTTGTTGCACTTGGACTTGGTAAATTGAACTCTTCAGTTGTTAAGGAAGATAACGCAGCTATTCTTGGAATGGTAAATGCTATCTCTCACTTGGTAACTGTTGAAGAAGTTAAGTAATCATACAAATAGGCTAAGTCGCATAGAAGAATCTTTGCGACTTCTAGTCCATTTTTACATAAGGCGAGTTTGTGAATGAAGACTCTTGTACTTCACAGGCGCTAGCATATAAAAGAGGAGAAAATAATAATGAAACTTCATGAATTACAACCAGCTACAGGTTCACGTAAAGTTCGCAACCGTGTAGGTCGTGGTACATCATCAGGTAACGGTAAAACATCTGGCCGTGGTCAAAAAGGTCAAAAGGCTCGTAGCGGTGGCGGTGTTCGCCTAGGTTTTGAAGGTGGACAAACTCCATTGTTCCGTCGTATTCCAAAACGTGGCTTTACAAACATCAACGCTAAAGAATATGCAATCGTTAACCTTGATCAATTGAACGCTTTTGAAGATGGTGCAGAAGTAACACCAGTTGTGCTTATCGAAGCTGGAATCGTTAAAGCTGAAAAATCAGGAATTAAAATTCTTGGTAACGGTGAATTAACGAAGAAATTGACAGTTAAAGCTGCTAAATTCTCTAAATCAGCTGAAGAAGCAATCACTTCTAAAGGTGGCTCAGTAGAAGTCATCTAAGAGGTGGCAGCCTATGTTTTTTAAACTTTTAAAAGATGCCGTAAAGGTTAGATTAGTACGTAACAAAATATTGTTCACTATCTTCATCCTTTTTGTCTTCCGGGTTGGAACTCACATTACAGTTCCAGGTATTAACGCCAAGAGTCTTGAAGCCCTCTCAAATGTACCGTTTTTAAATATGTTGAGCTTGGTTTCAGGAAACGCAATGCGTAATTTTTCAGTTTTTGCACTAGGGGTTAGTCCATATATCACTGCTTCGATTATTGTTCAACTTTTACAAATGGATATCCTTCCAAAATTTGTTGAATGGGGTAAGCAAGGTGAAGTGGGCCGTCGCAAACTGAATCAAGCAACACGTTATATCTCTTTGGGATTAGCTTTTGTCCAATCTATTGGTATTACTGCAGGATTTAATGCCCTTTCGGGTGCACAACTGACAAATATGCCTTTGAATTGGCAAACGTACCTTTTAATCGGTTCTATTTTGACAACTGGTTCAGTCATTGTAACTTGGTTGGGTGAGCAGATTACAGAAAAAGGGTATGGAAATGGTACGTCCATGATTATCTTCGCAGGGATTATATCTTCCCTACCAGGAACGTTTCACGAGATTTATATTGATCGTTTTGTCAATATTGAATCTAGTCGATTGGGAGAATCAGCTATCTTTGTAGCAATCTTGATTGTATTAATTTTACTAGTCGTTTACTTCACGACATTTGTACAACAAGCAGAATACAAATTACCAATCCAATATACAAAAAGAGCTCAAGGAGCACCATCTAGTTCTTATTTACCATTGAAATTAAATCCAGCAGGTGTTATTCCCGTGATTTTTGCTGGTTCAATTACAGCAGTACCTACATCTCTTATTCAATACTTTGCAAGTCAGAATCAGAGTGCAGGTTGGTTATTGACTGTTCAAGAATATTTTGATTATTCAACGGTAAAAGGAATGCTGGTATATGCTGGATTGATTATTGTATTCACATTCTTCTATACTTTTGTTCAAGTCAACCCAGAAAAAACTGCTGAAAGCCTTCAAAAGAGCGCAGCATATATCCATGGGGTTCGACCTGGTAACGGGACTGAGCAATATCTGTCTAAGCTTCTAACAAGATTAGCAACAGTTGGTGCTTTATTCTTGAGTTTTGTTGCTTTGTTGCCGATTATTGCACAAAATCTCTTTGGACTTTCTTCAAACATTGCATTCCTCGGTACAAGTTTGATTATTGTTATCTCTACAAGTATTGAAGGAATCAAGCAATTGGAAGGCTACCTTCTTAAGAGAAAATATGTAGGTTTCTTAGAAATTACAGAATAGAATACAGGTTGACCTCGTCAACCTTCTATTTTGTTTTTAGATAAGTTTGTCAATATTGGCAAATTTATGTGAAAACAAAATAAGGAGTTTGTCATGAATCTTTTAATTATGGGTTTACCAGGTGCTGGTAAAGGAACACAAGCAGCTAAGATTGTTGAGAAATTTAATGTTGCTCACATTTCAACTGGCGATATGTTTCGTGCAGCAATGGCTAATCAAACTGAAATGGGCAAATTAGCTAAGTCATATATTGACAAAGGCGATCTTGTGCCTGATGAGGTTACAAATGGTATTGTGAAAGAGCGTTTAGCTCAGAATGATATCAAAGAAAAAGGTTTCTTATTAGATGGATACCCACGAACAATTGAACAAGCACATGCGCTTGATACAAACCTAGATGAGTTAGGTATTGAGCTACAGGGAGTCATCAATATTGAAATTGATCCTTCTAAACTTGTAGAACGTCTCAGTGGACGTATCATTCATAAAGAAACTGGGGAAACGTTCCATAAAGTATTCAACCCACCTGTTGGAGACTATAAGGAAGAAGATTTTTATCAACGTGAAGATGATAAACCAGAGTCTGTTAAGCGCCGTTTAGAAGTAAACATTGCCCAAGGTCAGCCGATTATCGACCATTATCGTGCAAAAGGTTTGGTTCATGATATTGAAGGCGATCAAGACATCGAACTTGTTTTCCAAGCAATTGATACTGTATTATCAAAATTGCAATAATCTAATGGATTTGGCTTGCATTTTTCTTGCAAAGATGATAAAATAGCCTAGTCTGACTTATAATTGTTACCTCTGTGTTCAGAGGACATCAAATCGATATTTAGAGAGGGGTTACTTTTGCATGGCAAAAGAAGATGTGATTGAAATTGAAGGCAAAGTAGTCGATACAATGCCAAATGCTATGTTTACTGTTGAGTTGGAAAACGGACACCAAGTCCTTGCAACTGTTTCTGGTAAAATCCGTAAAAACTACATTCGTATTTTGGTCGGTGACCGCGTAACTGTTGAGCTTAGTCCTTACGACTTGACACGTGGACGTATCACATACCGCTTTAAATAGTCGAAATACTTGGAGGGATTAAACATGAAAGTAAGACCATCGGTCAAACCAATTTGCGAATACTGCAAAGTTATTCGTCGTAATGGTCGTGTTATGGTGATTTGCCCAGCAAACCCTAAACACAAGCAACGTCAAGGTTAAGAAATAGAAAGGAGAAAACATGGCTCGTATTGCTGGAGTTGACATTCCAAATGACAAACGTGTAGTTATTTCATTGACTTATGTTTATGGTATCGGTCTTGCAACATCTAAAAAAATTCTTGCAGCTGCAGGCATTTCAGAAGATGTACGCGTGAAAGATTTGACATCAGATCAAGAAGATGCTATTCGTCGTGAAGTTGATGCAATCAAAGTTGAAGGTGACCTCCGTCGTGAAGTTAACTTGAACATTAAACGTTTGATGGAAATCGGTTCATACCGCGGAATCCGTCACCGTCGTGGACTTCCTGTCCGTGGACAAAACACTAAAAACAATGCTCGTACTCGTAAAGGTAAAGCCGTTGCGATTGCAGGTAAGAAAAAATAATATAGGAGGTAGAAAAATTGGCTAAACCAACACGTAAACGTCGTGTGAAAAAGAATATCGAATCTGGTATTGCACATATTCACGCTACATTTAATAACACTATTGTTATGATTACTGATGTGCATGGTAACGCTATTGCTTGGTCATCAGCTGGTGCTCTTGGTTTTAAAGGTTCACGTAAATCTACACCATTCGCAGCCCAAATGGCTTCAGAAGCAGCTGCTAAATCTGCACAAGAACACGGTCTAAAAACAGTTGAAGTTACCGTTAAAGGCCCAGGTTCAGGTCGTGAGTCTGCTATCCGCGCTCTTGCTGCCGCTGGTCTTGAAGTAACAGCAATTCGTGATGTGACTCCTGTACCACACAATGGTGCTCGTCCTCCAAAACGTCGCCGTGTATAATCATACATACCATACACAGCTTTTCGTTTAAGAGGGAGTAAGAAATGATTGAGTTTGAAAAACCAACAATAACAAAAATTGATGAAAATAAAGATTACGGCAGATTTGTTATCGAGCCATTAGAACGTGGTTACGGTACAACTCTTGGTAACTCTCTTCGTCGTGTACTTCTTGCATCACTCCCAGGTGCTGCAATTACATCTATTAAAATTGATGGTGTACTCCACGAATTCGACACAGTTCCAGGTGTCCGTGAAGATGTTATGCAAATCATTCTTAACATCAAAGGCATTGCTGTAAAATCTTATGTCGAAGACGAAAAGAAAATTGAACTTGATGTAGTAGGTCCAGCTGAAGTGACAGCAGGTGACATTCTTACAGATAGTGACATTGAAATTGTAAACCCTGACCATTATCTATTTACCATTGCTGAAGGTAAAACATTTAAAGCGATTTTGACAGTCAATTCAGGTCGTGGTTATGTCCCTGCAGAAGGTAATAAAAAAGATGACGCGCCAGTAGGTACACTTGCTGTAGATTCTATCTATACGCCAGTAAAAAAAGTCAATTATCAAGTTGAACCAGCCCGTGTTGGTAGCAACGATGGTTTTGACAAATTAACACTTGAAATCAATACTAATGGTACAATTATTCCAGAAGATGCTCTAGGTCTTTCTGCACGTATTTTGATGGAACACCTTGGTCTGTTTACAGATTTGACTGAAGTTGCAAAATCAGCAGAAGTGATGAAAGAAACAGAGACTGCATCGGATGATCGCATGCTTGATCGTACGATTGAGGAATTGGACCTTTCTGTTCGCTCATATAACTGTCTTAAACGTGCAGGTATCAACACTGTATTTGATTTGACAGAGAAGACTGAACCAGAAATGATGAAAGTGCGCAATCTTGGCCGCAAGAGTCTTGAAGAAGTCAAAGTTAAATTGGCAGATCTTGGTCTAGGATTGAAAAAAGATAAATAATATAGGAGGAAATCATGGCATACCGTAAACTAGGACGCACTAGCTCACAACGTAAAGCAATGTTGCGCGATTTGACAACTGACCTTTTGATCAACGAATCAATCGTTACAACTGAAGCTCGTGCTAAAGAAATCCGTAAAACAGTTGAAAAAATGATCACACTTGGTAAACGTGGTGACTTGCACGCTCGTCGTCAAGCTGCTGCATTTGTTCGTAATGAAATTGCATCTGAAAACTATGATGAAGCAACAGATAAGTATACTTCTACAACTGCACTTCAAAAATTGTTCTCAGAAATCGCACCTCGTTATGCTGAACGCAACGGTGGATACACTCGTATTCTAAAAACTGAACCACGTCGTGGCGATGCTGCCCCGATGGCAATTATCGAACTTGTATAAGATCATCAATTTTGTTGAGTGTTATGATGATGGAATTCCATGTGGGTTCTTAGTCTAGCTCTGGTCTACCGCCGAGTCTGTCTCGGCGGTAACACTCATCATATTGATTGGACGCTTGTTTACGAAATTACTCTAAAGTAGAATAATTTCGTAAGCAGGCGTTTTTTCTTTAAAACTATAGGGCTCAATGTCAATTAGGATGAAGAAAGCATAAACGTTGTGTATTTTTGGGGCAAAGCAATTCAGCTATAACATTTGAAGTAAAGTTCCAAAAAGTAGAGGGAGCAAAATGTGAGGGTATTTAAAGCTATCCAATCAACTTTTTATTTCCTTAGAGTCCCATCTAAGAATCTATAGATTATGACCTTATTCATCACTCTTTAGTCTTAATATTTTGACCGAAATTCGTCCACTGGTCTAATATACTCCGTCTTTCGCATGAAGGGTGTAGCTGTTGCAGCAAATATGTTCTTCAGGAAACAATTTGCTTAGATGACAAAATTCTGTACCATATGCAGCAACGATGTGAGAATTTGCTAAACTATAAAGATTACCATCAGTGCGGGATGTCTGCACAGTATGTAGTTTTATGAGGATGAATTGGTATCAACTTCGTCAATCCTAAATGGCCATTGTGAAACCAATAGTAAATGGTTGAAATACCCACTTTCATTTTCTTCTTCTTAACCATCATTTCAGGAGAAAATTTTTGCTTAGTATAGTGTAAAATTTTCTCTTTCAATTCTTTCATTAGGATTATCTTTTTTACCGATCGTTTTCGATTAGTTTGGTATACCGTTTGTGCATAGTCGGCAGAATAGACTTTTTTGTACAGCTCTTTTCGCACTTGTTGTAAGGTTGTTCCACGTTTAACTTCATTGTTAATCGTCTGAGGCGCCTTTCCAAGCAACCCTGCAATTTCACGATTGGACATGTTTTCATTTTTCCATCGTTCAATCAGGCGACGGTTATCCATTGTCATATGTTTGCCTTTTGGTGTATAATGTCTTTGCATCTCTGTGCCCTTCTTTGTGTTTGTGGTGAACAACAAGTATAGCACAGAGGTGTTTTCTTTTGCCTTAAATTGGATTTCATTTGACAACAGGAACCCTTGAAACTATTTAGCCTAATATCTTCAAGCCTGTTATCAAATGAAAATACAGCTTACTCAAAGATAGCGAAACAAATATTTTTTAGCAAAGCAAGGTGGCTAACTTCATTATTGAATTTTCATTCCCCCACTTGTCAAGTCAAGTGCAACAAGTTCATTGATAACTAAGAGTTCCAGAGGTTAAGCTTTTTGGGCTAGCCCAAACAAAATATTTGCGGTATTATACTTGTGAAGTCGTCTAGGTCTGTCATTGATAGCAGAGACGTAGTGATTGAGTTCTTCTGTCGTTAGTGAGTTAAGAGAGACACCTTTTGGGAGAAACTCTCTCAAGAGACCATTGAAATTTTCATTTGTTTCTCTTTCATGAGATGCATAAGGATGGGCAAAATAGACTTCCATACCTTTTAAGTCTGACAAGCTACTGAACTCTGAGCCGTTGTCCGATGTAATAGAGCGAATAGGATACTGTGATAGTAAGCTCTTAACAGCCCTATTGATGGTTTCTGCTTGTTTATTAGCCAGTTTTACAGCGATGGCAAATTGTGTTTGACGCTCTACTAGGGTCATGACAACAGCTTCCCCTTTGGTCTTCTTGCCAAGCATGAGATCAATTTCCCAATGTCCAAATTCAGAACGATTAGTAATAGTTTCTGGACGTTCTTCAATGGATTTTCCTAAGATTTTCTTCGTGGCCTTAGGCGTTGCTTTAGACCGTTTTCGGATGCACACCATCTTAGGTAAATCAATCGGTTTAACCCTCAACAGTCCGTCTTTGATGGAACGATACACTGTCTTGGTGGGAGGGGATAACTTCCAGTGGATGTTTTTCTCGGCAAGTTTGAACAAAGCTATCGACACTATGACAACGAGGTTTTGTTTTCAAGGCTTTCTCAAGTTCCTTGAAGAAGGTCTGGGAGCAGTACGATAGTTTATGATAGGCACTTTTTCGACGATTGGTCACATAAACACGTTGACCATTATCTGGAAAGTAAACCGTTGAGTAGATTCGATTCCCGTTCTTATCTTGAACCTGAGAAACACTTCCTCGTTTGATTTCACGACTGATGGTTAAGCGATGACGCCCAAGCAGACGAGCAATCTCAGAGGGGTTCTTGCCAATCTTGAGATAGGCGCTGATTTCTCCGCGTTCAGAGGCTGAAAGGTGTGATTATACGATTTTTTGGTAGAATAATTAGTGGACATGCTCATCTGCTTTCTATACTGAGTTGGGGAATTCTAGTATATCAGATGAGTATGTCTTTTTTTGCACTTCATTTTACAACACGGGAAAATAAAAAAGTTAAAAAACATGAAAAACTACTTGACAATGATGGATAAGATTTGATAGAATAATTGAGTTGTCTCGCAAGACTAGTCAGCTAAAAACAACGAAAAAAAGTTTGAAAAAGTAGTTGACATGTAAGTCTGAAGATGATAGAATAATTGAGTTGTCTCTTGAGGGAGTTCGATACAAAAGAAACGAAAAAAAGTTTCAAAAAAGTGTTGACAAGACCTTGAAGAAATGATAAACTAAGATAGTTGTCGCAAGGGAGTGACGACGACAAGACCTTTGAAAATTAAAGAAGACGAACCAAACGTGCAGGGTGATTTATCTAAGGATAAATCGTCAATGACAAAACAAAAACAATAAAACGGAAAGCTAGCAATAGCTTGAGTTTGAATCAAAACTTTTAATGAGAGTTTGATCCTGGCTCAGGACGAACGCTGGCGGCGTGCCTAATACATGCAAGTGGAACGCATGATTGATACCGGAGCTTGCTCCACCATTAATCATGAGTCGCGAACGGGTGAGTAACGCGTAGGTAACCTACCTCATAGCGGGGGATAACTATTGGAAACGATAGCTAATACCGCATAACAGTATTTATCGCATGGTAAATGCTTGAAAGGAGCAACTGCTTCACTATGAGATGGACCTGCGTTGTATTAGCTAGTTGGTGGGGTAACGGCTCACCAAGGCTTCGATACATAGCCGACCTGAGAGGGTGATCGGCCACACTGGGACTGAGACACGGCCCAGACTCCTACGGGAGGCAGCAGTAGGGAATCTTCGGCAATGGGGGGAACCCTGACCGAGCAACGCCGCGTGAGTGAAGAAGGTTTTCGGATCGTAAAGCTCTGTTGTAAGAGAAGAACGTGTGTGAGAGTGGAAAGTTCACACAGTGACGGTATCTTACCAGAAAGGGACGGCTAACTACGTGCCAGCAGCCGCGGTAATACGTAGGTCCCGAGCGTTGTCCGGATTTATTGGGCGTAAAGCGAGCGCAGGCGGTTTGATAAGTCTGAAGTAAAAGGCTGTGGCTTAACCATAGTACGCTTTGGAAACTGTCAAACTTGAGTGCAGAAGGGGAGAGTGGAATTCCATGTGTAGCGGTGAAATGCGTAGATATATGGAGGAACACCGGTGGCGAAAGCGGCTCTCTGGTCTGTAACTGACGCTGAGGCTCGAAAGCGTGGGGAGCGAACAGGATTAGATACCCTGGTAGTCCACGCCGTAAACGATGAGTGCTAGGTGTTGGGTCCTTTCCGGGACTCAGTGCCGCAGCTAACGCATTAAGCACTCCGCCTGGGGAGTACGACCGCAAGGTTGAAACTCAAAGGAATTGACGGGGGCCCGCACAAGCGGTGGAGCATGTGGTTTAATTCGAAGCAACGCGAAGAACCTTACCAGGTCTTGACATCCCGATGACCGCCCTAGAGATAGGGTTTCTCTTCGGAGCATCGGTGACAGGTGGTGCATGGTTGTCGTCAGCTCGTGTCGTGAGATGTTGGGTTAAGTCCCGCAACGAGCGCAACCCCTATTGTTAGTTGCCATCATTCAGTTGGGCACTCTAGCGAGACTGCCGGTAATAAACCGGAGGAAGGTGGGGATGACGTCAAATCATCATGCCCCTTATGACCTGGGCTACACACGTGCTACAATGGCTGGTACAACGAGTCGCAAGTCGGTGACGGCAAGCTAATCTCTTAAAGCCAGTCTCAGTTCGGATTGTAGGCTGCAACTCGCCTACATGAAGTCGGAATCGCTAGTAATCGCGGATCAGCACGCCGCGGTGAATACGTTCCCGGGCCTTGTACACACCGCCCGTCACACCACGAGAGTTTGTAACACCCGAAGTCGGTGAGGTAACCGTAAGGAGCCAGCCGCCTAAGGTGGGATAGATGATTGGGGTGAAGTCGTAACAAGGTAGCCGTATCGGAAGGTGCGGCTGGATCACCTCCTTTCTAAGGAAACGGAACCTGTACGTTAGTCTTCTTTAATTTTGAGAGGTCTTGTGGGGCCTTAGCTCAGCTGGGAGAGCGCCTGCTTTGCACGCAGGAGGTCAGCGGTTCGATCCCGCTAGGCTCCATTAGGATAGAAATCCTACTAAACTGAATACCAGTGAAGTTGAATTCACGACTAACTTCTTAGGAAAATAGATTATCTTCCTTGTGTCTAAAGACACAACGTCAGATTCCTAATTTTCTACAGAAGTTTCGCAAAAGCGACCGTCGTTCATATCCTAAACTTGTCCATTGAAAATTGAATATCTATCAAACATTCCTTGTGTATCTGTAAGGATACATAAAGAAATAGTAACAAGAAAATAAACCGAAAACGCTGTGAATATTTAATGAGTTTTCTAATTTTTGAAAAAATTAGGTTAATAAGGTTAAGTTAATAAGGGCGCACGGTGGATGCCTTGGCACTAGAAGCCGAAGAAGGACGTGACTAACGACGAAATGCCTTGGGGAGCTGTAAGTAAGCAATGATCCAGGGGTGTCCGAATGGGGGAACCCGGCAGGTAATGCCTGTCACTCACTACTGTTAAGGTAGTGTAGAGGAAGACGCAGTGAACTGAAACATCTAAGTAGCTGCAGGAAGAGAAAGCAAAAGCGATTGCCTTAGTAGCGGCGAGCGAAACGGCAGGAGGGCAAACCGAGGAGTTTACTCCTCGGGGTTGTAGGACTGCAATGTGGACTTAAAGAGTATAGAAGAACTACCTGGGAAGGTAGGCCAAAGAGAGTAATAGCCTCGTATTTGAAATATTCTTTATACCTAGCAGTATCCTGAGTACGGCGAGACACGCGAAATCTCGTCGGAATCTGGGAGGACCATCTCCCAACCCTAAATACTCTCTAGTGACCGATAGTGAACCAGTACCGTGAGGGAAAGGTGAAAAGTACCCCGGAAGGGGAGTGAAATAGAACCTGAAACCGTGTGCCTACAACAAGTTCGAGCCCGTTAATGGGTGAGAGCGTGCCTTTTGTAGAATGAACCGGCGAGTTACGATATGATGCGAGGTTAAGTTGAAGAGACGGAGCCGTAGGGAAACCGAGTCTTAATAGGGCGCATTAGTATTATGTCGTAGACCCGAAACCATGTGACCTACCCATGAGCAGGTTGAAGGTGCGGTAAGACGCACTGGAGGACCGAACCAGGGCACGTTGAAAAGTGCTTGGATGACTTGTGGGTAGCGGAGAAATTCCAAACGAACTTGGAGATAGCTGGTTCTCTCCGAAATAGCTTTAGGGCTAGCGTCGACATTTGAGAATCTTGGAGGTAGAGCACTGTTTGGATGAGGGGGCCATCTCGGTTTACTGATTTCAGATAAACTCCGAATGCCAAAGATTTATGGTCGGCAGTCAGACTGCGAGTGCTAAGATCCGTAGTCGAAAGGGAAACAGCCCAGACCACCAGCTAAGGTCCCAAAATAATTGTTAAGTGGAAAAGGATGTGGGGTTGCACAGACAACTAGGATGTTAGCTTAGAAGCAGCTATTCATTCAAAGAGTGCGTAATAGCTCACTAGTCGAGTGACCCTGCGCCGAAAATGTACCGGGGCTAAAACAATTTACCGAAGCTGTGGATAACACTTAAGTGTTATGGTAGGAGAGCGTTCTATGTGTGAAGAAGGTATACCGTGAGGAGTGCTGGAACGCATAGAAGTGAGAATGCCGGTATGAGTAGCGAAAGATGGGTGAGAATCCCATCCACCGTAAGACTAAGGTTTCCAGGGGAAGGCTCGTCCGCCCTGGGTTAGTCGGGACCTAAGGAGAGACCGAAAGGTGTATCCGATGGACAACAGGTTGATATTCCTGTACTAGAGTATGAAGTGATGGAGGGACGCAGTAGGCTAACTAAAGCGGGCGATTGGAAGAGCCCGTCTAAGCAGTGAGGTGTGATATGAGTCAAATGCTTGTATCTATAACATTGAGCTGTGATGGGGAGCGAAGTTAAGTAGCGAAGTTAGTGACGTCACACTGCCAAGAAAAGCTTCTAGCGATGTATCATACTCTACCCGTACCGCAAACCGACACAGGTAGTCGAGGCGAGTAGCCTCAGGTGAGCGAGAGAACTCTCGTTAAGGAACTCGGCAAAATGACCCCGTAACTTCGGGAGAAGGGGTGCTGACTTACAGTCAGCCGCAGTGAATAGGCCCAAGCAACTGTTTATCAAAAACACAGCTCTCTGCTAAATCGTAAGATGATGTATAGGGGGTGACGCCTGCCCGGTGCTGGAAGGTTAAGAGGAGGGTTTAGCGTAAGCGAAGATCTGAATTGAAGCCCCAGTAAACGGCGGCCGTAACTATAACGGTCCTAAGGTAGCGAAATTCCTTGTCGGGTAAGTTCCGACCCGCACGAAAGGCGTAATGATTTGGGCACTGTCTCAACGAGAGACTCGGTGAAATTTTAGTACCTGTGAAGATGCAGGTTACCCGCGACAGGACGGAAAGACCCCATGGAGCTTTACTGCAGTTTGATATTGAGTATCTGTACCACATGTACAGGATAGGTAGGAGCCTACGAAATCGGGACGCCAGTTTCGATTGAGGCGCTGTTGGGATACTACCCTTGTGTTATGGCTACTCTAACCCGGTAGGTTTATCATCTACGGAGACAGTGTCTGACGGGCAGTTTGACTGGGGCGGTCGCCTCCTAAAAGGTAACGGAGGCGCCCAAAGGTTCCCTCAGAATGGTTGGAAATCATTCGCAGAGTGTAAAGGTATAAGGGAGCTTGACTGCGAGAGCTACAACTCGAGCAGGGACGAAAGTCGGGCTTAGTGATCCGGTGGTTCCGTATGGAAGGGCCATCGCTCAACGGATAAAAGCTACCCTGGGGATAACAGGCTTATCTCCCCCAAGAGTTCACATCGACGGGGAGGTTTGGCACCTCGATGTCGGCTCGTCGCATCCTGGGGCTGTAGTCGGTCCCAAGGGTTGGGCTGTTCGCCCATTAAAGCGGCACGCGAGCTGGGTTCAGAACGTCGTGAGACAGTTCGGTCCCTATCCGTCGCGGGCGTAGGAAATTTGAGAGGATCTGCTCCTAGTACGAGAGGACCAGAGTGGACTTACCGCTGGTGTACCAGTTGTCTCGCCAGAGGCATCGCTGGGTAGCTATGTAGGGAAGGGATAAACGCTGAAAGCATCTAAGTGTGAAACCCACCTCAAGATGAGATTTCCCATAACATTAAGTTAGTAAGAGCCCTGAGAGAAGATCAGGTAGATAGGTTGGAAGTGGAAGTGTGGCGACACATGTAGCGGACCAATACTAATCGCTCGAGGACTTATCCTAGATAAGAAAAATTCAACGAAGTCAATATTGACAGCGTGGTTGTTTCTTGTTAGAATATAGATATTCAATTTTGAGTGGATAAAGTGAAGTAACGAGGGCGTTACAAAATCCGTAAGAAAATAGGAAACTGACGCAGAGTCAATAGACTCTAGGAAGTTTATCTTTTTCACTAGGATTTTAGTCCGAGTACAATTCCATTCAACAGTAGTTAAGTGACGATAGCCTAGGAGATACACCTGTACCCATGCCGAACACAGCAGTTAAGCCCTAGAACGCCTGAAGTAGTTGGGGGTTGCCCCCTGTTAGATACGGTAGTCGCTTAGCTATATTCCGCCATAGCTCAGTTGGTAGAGCGCATGACTGTTAATCATGATGTCACAGGTTCGAGCCCTGTTGGCGGAGTAAAGAGAAGTCTTTATTTATGGTCCGTTGGTCAAGGGGTTAAGACACCGCCTTTTCACGGCGGTAACACGGGTTCGAATCCCGTACGGACTATAATTTGGAGGATTACCCAAGTCCGGCTGAAGGGAACGGTCTTGAAAACCGTCAGGCGTGTAAAAGCGTGCGTGGGTTCGAATCCCACATCCTCCTTTACTTACTATCGCGGGATGGAGCAGCTAGGTAGCTCGTCGGGCTCATAACCCGAAGGTCGTAGGTTCAAATCCTGCTCCCGCAATTCTATTTATATTGTGGATTATGGCTCGGTAGCTCAGTTGGTAGAGCAATGGATTGAAGCTCCATGTGTCGGCGGTTCGATTCCGTCTCGCGCCATTAATTTAATATTTTGGAGAGATAGCGAAGAGGCTAAACGCGGCGGACTGTAAATCCGCTCCTTCGGGTTCGGGGGTTCGAATCCCTCTCTCTCCATACCTTTACGGGCATAGTTTAAAGGTAGAACTAAGGTCTCCAAAACCTTCAGTGTGGGTTCAATTCCTACTGCCCGTGTTCTATGGCGGGTGTGGTGAAGTGGTTAACACATCAGATTGTGGCTCTGACATTCGGGGGTTCGATTCCCCTCACTCGCCTATTTTAATATTGGGGTATCGCCAAGCGGTAAGGCAAGGGACTTTGACTCCCTCATGCGTTGGTTCGAATCCAGCTACCCCAGTTTAACTATATGCCGGCGTGGCGGAATTGGCAGACGCGCTGGACTCAAAATCCAGTGTCCGCAAGGACGTGCCGGTTCGACCCCGGCCGCCGGTATAGTTTATAAAGAAGAAGCGTTGATTTATCAGCGTTTCTTTTGTTTTTTGGTTAACTTTTGGTCACTATTTACCGGCTCTTTGTCAACTGTAGTGGGTAGATGAACCACTCTTTAATTCTAAATGTATAGTAAAATGAAACAAAAATAGTACATTTATGGTATAATGTACTTATGGCATATTCATTAGATTTTCGTAAAAAAGTTCTCGCATACTGTGAGAAAACCGGCAGTATTACTGAAGCATCTGTTGTTTTCGATATTTCCCGCAACACCATCTATCAATGGCTAAAATTAATGGAGAGTACAGGCGAGCTTCATCACCAAGTTAAGGGAACCAAACCAAGAAAAGTTGATAGAGAAAAATTAAAGAACTATCTTGAAGCTCATCCAGATGCTTTTTTGACTGAAATAGCTTCTGAATTTGGCTGTCATCCAACAGCTATTCATTACGCTCTCAAAGCTATGGGGTATACTCGAAAAAAAAGAGCTGTACCTACTATGAACAAGACCCTGAGAAAGTAAATCAGTTCCTTAAAGAATTTAATAACTTAAGTCACTTGACACCTGTTTATATTGACGAGACAGGGTTTGAGACATATTTTCATCGAGAATATGGTCGATCTTTGAAAGGTCAGTTGATCACTGGTCAGGTCTCTGGAAGAAGATTCCAGCGGCTATCTTTAGTCGCAGGTCTTATAAACGGTGAGATTATAGCCCCAATGACCTACAAAGAAACCATGACTAGTGACTTTTTCGAAGCTTGGTTTAAAACATTCTTACTACCCACTTTAGATAGACCATCTGTTATCATTATGGACAATGCAAGGTTTCATCGGATGAGTAAGCTAAAAGAGTTATGCAAGGAGCAGGGTCATAGACTTTTACCACTTCCTCCTTACTCACCTGAGTATAATCCCATTGAGAAAACATGGGCTCAAATTAAAAAACACCTCAGAAAAGTATTGCCAAATTGCGATACTTTTCTTGAGGCACTTTTGTCCTGTTCTTGTTTCAATTAACTATACTTTAATGTTCTCAAGTTCTACCTTATTTCATCGTCTCAGTCTAGTTTCTAGTTTTCGAGTCAGACTAGAACTTACTTTGACAAGTTAGCTTTTAAATATTTTTTATTTTTTTCTTGTTTTTTTCTTATTAGTATGATACACTTAACAGGTTAATTAAAAGGTTAAGGATGTGCTTATGAGCCAATTTGCATTAGATATTGAGAAGTGTTTGCATGAAATAGTTTTGAGTTCTGAGAACCAGTTGGAAATATTAGTTGGTTCTTGTCAAAGTACGGTGAAGTTGACGAATACGCAGGAGCATATTTTGATGCTTATTGAAAAGGCTGCATATACTAATACTGAGATTGCAAAGCAGCTCAATGTTAGTCAAGCTGCTATTACAAAGGCAACAAAGTCGTTGGTTGCTCAGGGCTTATTAGTAGCAGTAAAGGATTCAAAGGATGCACGTATTGTTCGTTTTAGTCTGACTGAGGCTGCAAAGCCTATTGCTGCGGAGCATGCGCATCATCATGCCCATACTTTGGAAGCATATGAAGAACTGTTAGGTAATTATAGTCTTGACGAACAAGAGCTGATTGCAAGATTTTTGAATGAGTTAGTGGAGAAAATTAGAAAATAAATGAGATATATTACTGTGGAAGATTTGTCGTTTTACTACGACAAAGAACCGGTTTTGGAACATATTCATTATTATCTTGATAGTGGGGAATTTGTGACTTTGACTGGTGAGAATGGCGCAGCCAAGACAACCCTCATTAAGGCGACTTTGGGGATATTGAAGCCCAAACAGGGGAGGGTTTCTATTGCTGAGAAGAGTATAAAAGGTAAGAAGTTAAGAATGGCCTATTTACCTCAGCAAATTGCAAGTTTTAATGCTGGTTTTCCGAGCACTGTTTACGAATTTGTAAAATCAGGGCGTTATCCTCGACAAGGTTGGTTTCGTCGTTTGACAGCCCATGATGAGGAACATGTTCGGATTAGTTTGGAATCAGTTGGAATGTGGGAACATCGGGATAAGCGCTTAGGTGCCTTGAGTGGTGGGCAGAAGCAACGTGCTGTCATTGCGCGTATGTTTGCCTCTGATCCAGATATTTTTATTCTGGATGAACCGACAACAGGGATGGATGCAGGGACCAAGGATGCTTTTTACCAGCTCATGCATCATTCGGCTAAGAAGCATGGAAAGTCGGTTCTGATGATAACTCATGATCCTGATGAGCTGAATAGGTATGCTGATCGAAACATTCACTTGGTTCGTGATCAGCAGTCTCCTTGGCGTTGTTTCAATGTTCATGAAGCGGATGAGGAGGTTGCTGATGTTTGATCTATCTGTATTTCATTATGACTTTATGCATCGTGCTTTCCTGGCAATCATTGCGATGAGTCTGTTCTCGCCTATTTTGGGGGTCTTTTTGATACTCAGACGACAGAGTTTGATGTCGGATACTCTTAGTCATGTTTCGTTGGCGGGAGTTGCATTTGGTTTGGTTTTGGGTATTTCGCCTACTCTTTCGACTGTTCTTGTCGTTATTGTGGCGGCTGTATTTTTAGAGTATTTGCGGACAATTTACAAGAATTTTATGGAAATTGGGACGGCTATCCTCATGTCGACTGGTTTGGCTATTTCGCTCATTGTCATGAATAAATCTGGTGGGAAATCAGGGCTTAGCCTGGAACAATATCTGTTTGGTTCGATTGTGACGATTAGTCAGGAGCAGGTAATTGCTTTGTTTACGATTGCTGTGATTGTCATTGTGCTGACATTGCTGTTTTTACGTCCGATGTATATTCTTACCTTTGATGAAGATACCGCATTTGTAGATGGATTGCCTGTTAGAGCCATGTCCATTGCCTTTAATGTAGTTACTGGTGTTGCGATTGCTCTTATGATTCCTGCTGCGGGGGCTTTATTGGTTTCAACCATTATGGTTCTACCTGCTTCTATTGCCTTACGACTTGGTAAGAGTTTTAAAGCTGTT
The DNA here is from genome assembly GCF_021654455.1 of Streptococcus parasuis. Lineage (NCBI taxonomy): Bacteria > Bacillati > Bacillota > Bacilli > Lactobacillales > Streptococcaceae > Streptococcus > Streptococcus parasuis. The sequence continues at coordinate 2,053,684 of NZ_AP024276.1, read as the reverse complement.
ATCTTTACGGGGATGGCAATTGGCTTTTTAGGAATGGTGACAGGTTTGATGACATCCTATTATGCAGAAACCCCAGCAAGTGCAAGTATTACCTTGATTTTCATTAGTATTTTCTTACTGGTGAATGTTGTTCAAAAATTTAAAAAATAAGGAGTTATGATGAAAAAAGTTGGATTGCTATTCGTGTCTATTTCAGCTTTGCTTTTAGGAGCCTGTGGCAATAGCACAGCTTCTGAAGATGGGAAGCTAAATATTGTAACAACCTTCTATCCTGTTTATGAGTTTACCAAGCAGGTGGCAGGTGATGAGGCGAATGTTGATCTGTTGGTTAAGGCTGGAACAGAAGTTCATGATTATGAACCTTCAGCAAAAGATATTGCTCGAATTCAAGAAGCTGATGTTTTTGTTTACGAAAATGAAAATATGGAAACATGGGTTCATGATGTTGAGGAATCTATTGACACCTCAAAGGTCAGTGTGATTAGTGCAACGGAAGGGATGCTCTTGTTACCAGGTAGTGAAGAAGGTGAGGATCACGACCATAGTGAGGAGGGGCATAGCCATGCTTATGATCCGCATGTATGGTTGTCTCCTGAGCGTGCTATCACACTTGTAGAAAATATTCGTGATAGTTTGGTAGCTAAATATCCAGAAAAGAAAGATGCTTTTGAAACAAATGCGGCAGCCTATATTGAGAAATTAGATGCTTTAGATATGAAATATTCTGAAACATTATCTGCTGCGAAACAGAAATACTTTGTTACACAACATACTGCATTTGCATATTTGGCTTTGGACTATGGTTTGAAACAAGTTTCTATTACAGGTGTTGCTGCAGATGAGGATCCGACTCCATCACGTCTAGCAGAATTGACAGAGTATATCAATAAATATGGTATTAAGTATATCTATTTTGAAGAAAATGCGTCAAAATCTGTTGCAGAAACACTTGCCAAAGAGACTGGGGTTCAGTTGGACGTTCTTAATCCTCTTGAAAGTTTGACGGATGAGGATATGAAAAATGGTAAGGATTATATTTCTGTTATGGAAGATAATCTGACTGCCCTTGAAAAAACAACTTCCCAAGAAGGTTCTGAAATTTTGCCAGAAGAGGGTGCTGAGACTGCGCAAACTGTTTATAACGGTTATTTTGAAGATAGTGCCATAAAAGATCGTACTCTTTCAGATTATGCAGGTGAGTGGCAATCTGTTTATCCATACTTGCTTGATGGTACACTAGATCAGGTCTGGGATTACAAGGCTAAGATCAAAGGTGGCATGACAGCTGAAGAGTACAAGGCTTACTACGATACTGGCTACAAAACAGATGTTGATCAAATTAACATTACAGATAATACCATGGAATTTGTAGTGGGAGATAAGAAAGAAAAATTCACGTATAAGTATGTGGGCTATAAGATTTTGACCTACAAAAAAGGAAATCGTGGTGTTCGTTTCTTGTTTGAAGCAACGGATGCAAATGCTGGCAACTATAAATATGTTCAATTTAGCGACCACAATATCGCCCCTGTTAAAACAGGTCACTTCCATATCTATTTTGGTGGAGAGAGCCAAGAAAAACTCTTGGAAGAGTTGGAAAACTGGCCGACATACTACCCTGTTGGTTTGACTGGTTTGGAAATTGGTCAGGAGATGCTGGCTCACTAAGAATGATGAGAAGACTGGGCAAGGTGTTCAGTCTTTCTTCTTGACAATTTTTGACTACAAATGTAAACTAAAGTTAGAAAATTATTGTTGGGAGGTGAATGTGTGGAGCAGACAATTTCTGCTGCGGAGTGGCAGGTCATGCGGGTCCTGTGGGCCCATCCTGGTGCGACTTCTCAGGAAATTATTCAGGCCTTGCAGGAAGGCTTTGATTGGCAGGCGACGACCATTAAGACACTTTTAGGGCGGCTGCGGAAGAAAAACTATCTGAGAATGGATAAGGAAACTAGCAAGTACCACTACTACCCGCTGATCAGTGAAGAGGAACATTTGCAGGGGCAGGTGGAGCTCTTACTAGCTGCCATATGTTCCACAAAACAGGGGCAACTGGTTGAAAAACTGCTAGACACAGGGACATTTTCCCAAAAAAGCCTTGAGAATATCTCCAGCAAAATCTCGCAGTTACAAAAGACGGCACCTGAGAGTATTGTTTGTCAGTGTCTGCCAGGTCAATGTACTTGTGGTCATCATCACACAACTTCAAAAATCGACATAAGGTGTGTTGATTAAATGAGTGTAAATTTTGAGTGGTGTTACTTGAAAATGAGTAAGTACCAGAGTTCAATCTTTGGCTTAAGGATGTGAACAGAGTTTGCTCAATTTGCAAACCTTTAGTGTTGTGCTACTTTTTATTTTTATTGTGAAAGAACGAGGAGAAAAATCATGAAACAAACCTTGAAATTGAAAAATTTATCTTGTCAAAACTGTGTGAAGCATGTGACCAATCATTTCTTGGAAATGGATGGGGTAGATGAGGTATCAATCCAGTTGGAAGAGCAGTTAGCAGAAGTACAAACTTCTGTAGAACATAGCTTAGAGAGTTATAAAGAAGCCTTGGAAGATACTGTCTATGAGGTGGTAGAATTAGTGTAGGAGTAAAAGCAGCCGTCGAGCTGCTTTTTTATAATGCTTTGAGAAAGTGAGTCAGATCCAGTTGCACTTGTGCAAGCGAAATTTGGTCCCAGAAGCCGTCTGATCGAAAGCGTGGAATCAGGTGGACATGGAAATGGGTACCAGCATCAAACAAGCGATCATTGCAAGCTATGGTCACACCGTCAATTGTCAATGCTTGACAGAGTTTTTCAGTCAATAAGACTTCCAAGTCCGACAGTTCATAGCGAACAGCAGGAGGGACTTGGTGGAGCGTGTCATAGTGTTTCTTGCTGATAATCAGTAGATGTCCAGTTTGGACAGGGTCAATATCCCAGACGACCTTGAGATGTTCCGTCTGGTAGAGAATGTCATTATCATTGAGTTGGTGACAAAAAATGCAGGTCATGTCTTTTCTCCTAGGTTAGCAGAAAAGGAAATCACATAGGATTTCCTTGAAAAACATTAATAAGTCAAAACAGAATATTTCTTCTTACCACGACGGATAACGGTCAACTCGCCGTCGATTTTGTCGCTGTCAGAAAGAGTGTAGTCCAATTCCTGCACACGCTCACCGTTGACATAGATGGCACCATTTGCTACATCTTCACGAGCTTGGCGTTTTGAGTTAACAATACCAGAGGTAACCAAGAGTTCAACGATGTTGAGGTTGTCTTCAGCCTGTACAGCGTAGTTTGGAACGTTGCTGAGACCCTGTTTAAGTTCTTTTGCGGATAGGTTTTTGATGTTGCCAGCGAACAATTGCTCGGTGATGTTAAGTGCTTGGTTATAGGCTTCTTCACCGTGGACCAATGTCACGACTTCCTTAGCCAAAATCTTCTGAGCCAGGCGTTCATGACGGGCTGCGTTGAATTGTTCTTCAATCTCTGCAATCTCATCAAGAGATAAGAATGTAAAGATTTTCAAGAAACGAACGGCATCGTCGTCCATGACATTGAGCCAGAATTGGTACATTTCGTAAGGAGATGTTTTATCAGCATCAAGCCAAACAGCATTACCCTCAGACTTACCAAATTTCTTACCGGTTGAGTCAGTGATGAGCGGAACAGTCATCACGTGACCAGTTCTATCAGCTTTGCGACGTAGTAATTCCGTGCCGGCGGTCATATTGCCCCATTGATCTGAACCACCAATTTGCAATGTAACATTATGCTTATCATTCAACTCATAGAAATCATAGCCTTGCATGATTTGGTATGCAAATTCAGTGTAAGAAATTCCTGTCTCAATTCGTTTTTTAACAGAATCTTTGCTCATCATGTAGTTGACAGTGAAGTATTTACCGACATCACGAAGGAAGTCAATGAAGCTAATATCTGAGAACCAGTCGTAGTTGTTGACCATTTCAGCTCGGTTGTCACCATTTTCAAAATCCAAGAAGCGAGAGAGCTGACCTTGGATTTTTGTTACCCAGCCGTCCACGGTATCTTTGGTTTGCAAGCTACGTTCCGCATCTTTAAAAGATGGATCACCAATCAGACCGGTAGCACCACCAACAAGAGCATAAGGTTTGTGCCCAGCTAATTGTAACCGACGGCTTGTTAGGATGGCAACCAGATGGCCTAAGTGTAAACTATCAGCTGTTGGATCATAGCCTGTATAATAAGAAACTTGTCCATCTGTTAATGCTTTTACCAAGGCTTCTTCGTCTGTTGTTTGAAAGACCAAGCCGCGAGCTTTCAGTTCTTCAAAAATGTTCATGTAGGCTGTCTCCTTTTGATTGAATAGTTAGGACCCAAGTCATGTTTTAAAGTATTTGGGTCGAACTTTGTATTAAAAAATTCCCTCCTATTATACCATGAAATTGCGGAAAATATACAAAATTTGGTATAATTGAGTGATAAGGAGTTTTTATGAATAACAAATCAGAAAAACAAGATTTAAAAAAGAAAGTTGATATTCATCAGTTAGAGAATGGTTTTGGAATCTTCCTTCGGACCCTTAAATTATTGATTAATTCGCTAGTTGTCTTAGGATTTTTAATTGCTATTTTTGGTGGTGGGGTAGGAGTGGGCTTTGTTGTAAGTCTTTTCGACAAAGTTGAAGTGCCAAAAACAGAAGAGTTGGTTGAAAAGGTATCGGAAGTTAGTCGTATTTCAACGGTTACTTATTCAGATGGTAGTTTAGTTTCAGAAGTAAATTCTGACTTATTACGTATACCAGTCACGTCTGAAGAGGTTTCGGATTATCTAAAGCAGGCTGTTATTGCTACAGAAGACGAAACCTTTGAGACGCATAATGGTGTTGTACCAAAAGCAGTATTACGTGCTGCTTTAGGATCTATCGGACTAGGATCTTCTAGTGGTGGCTCTACTTTGACCCAACAATTGATCAAACAACAATTGGTGGGTGATGCTCCAACCTTTACGCGAAAGGCTAATGAAATCATTTCTGCTTTAGCTTTAGAGCGAAATATGACAAAAAATGAGATATTAACAATTTATTTGAATGTCTCTCCTTTTGGACGAAACAATCAAGGTAAAAATATTGCAGGTGTAGAGGCAGCCGCAAGAGGTATCTTTGGAAAAACGGCTAAGGAGTTAAGCGTCCCACAGGCTGCTTATATCGCTGGATTGCCTCAAAGTCCTATTGTGTATTCTCCGTATGCTTCAGATGGAACACGGAAATCGGATGATGACATGATTTATGGAATTGAGCGTTATCAGGACGTTCTTTATAATATGTATCGGGCTTCTTTTTTGACTAAAGAGGAATACGAAGCTTATAAAGATTATGATATTAAGCAAGATTTTATCACCCCTGCCCCCATCACTGCAGACACAAAAGACTACCTCTATTATGAAGTTATGGAGGAGGCACAGCAGGTCATGTTTGATTATCTCGTTAAACGGGATGCAGTTTCTGAAAATGACTTGAAAAATGATGATATAAAATCATCATATGAGGAGATGGCGACTCAGGAATTAAGTCAAGGGGGATATATTATAAAGAGTACCGTTGATAAAGGCATCTATTCTGCAATGCAATCTGTCGTAGCGAATTACGGTTCAGTTCTAGACAATGGAAATGAATATGTTGAAACAGGAAGTGTTTTGATTGATAATAGTACAGGAGCTATTCTAGGATTTATTGGTGGTAGAAACTTTGCAACAAATCAAAATAACCACGCCTTCGATACACAACGGTCACCCGCTTCTACTATTAAACCATTGTTAGCTTATGGTATTGCTATTGATCAAGGATTGCTAGGGTCTGCAAGTATTCTATCTAACTATCCTACAAACTTCTCAAGTGGTCAGCCAATTATGTACGGCAGTAGTAAAGGTACTGGTATGATGAATTTACAGACTGCAATTGATATGTCTGTAAATATCCCGGCTTTTTGGACTTATAAAATGATTCAAAACGCAGGGGTTAATGCTAAGGATTACATGGAAAAAATGAATTATCATATTCCAATGTATGATATTGAAAGCGTGCCATTAGGCGGAGGAGTTGAAATCTCTGTACTAACGAATACCAACGCCTATCAGACTTTGGCCAATGGCGGTGTTTATAATAAGCACTATATTGTTGAAAGTATCACTGCATCGGATGGAACAGTAGTGTATCAGCATGAAGTGGCACCTGTTCAAGTATACTCAAAAGCGACTGCAAGCATCATGAACCAATTGTTGAGGCAAGTAGTTAATTCTGGATATACTACTACATTTAAAAGTCGACTAAATAGTTTGAATCCTCAAGCTGCCACTTCAGATTTTGTTGGAAAAACGGGTACAAGTAATGAGGTAAATGATGTTTGGTTAATGTTATCTACTCCGAAAGTAACCTTAGGAACATGGGTGGGGAATGATGACAACTCAGAAATGTACGTCTGGACAGGATACTATAATAATTCACAATACGTTGCATACCTTGTGGATGCATTATACAATGTCAAATCGGATATGTTTTCAGGCAAGTTTGAACTGGATAGCAGTGTCATCTCTTCTAATGTTGTATCTTCTACTGGTCAACGTGCTGGAACAGTTCAGGTGAATGGTCGTCAAGTAACGATTGGTGGTGCGACCACAACAAGTTATTGGGCCAAAAACGGTGCACCTGTAACCAATTATAACTTCATGGTTGGCGGGACCGACAGCGATAAACGTCAGGCTTGGAATACTATAATTGGGTCGCAAACGACCACATCAAGTAGCTCAACTCAACGCAGTAGCTCTAGTCGAAGCAGTGGTACAAGTTCTTCGAGTTCAAATAATGACCAAGATACAGACACTCAGACATCTAGCAGTGACTAATCTTTTAGGGGTTCAAATCGAAGCGCTTGTTCCATATAATTAGATAATAATTCAAAATTAGAGTAGACTATGTGGTTAACATTGTAGAATTTATCTCAAGAGCAAGATAATAGTTTTATGACGATCACAGGCAAAAAGACAATTCAGATCGATTGATTACTTTCGAATGATATCAAAGATACAAAACTGATTCATTTCTTGATTTATTCTAGTTCTTGTGCTATAATTGTATAAATTATTTGTCGTGTGTCTTGTTTGAAATATTGTCCAAGCAAGGCTTGCAGCAGTTAAATCACACTTTTTAAAAGGAAGATTTAGCTGCTCTTTTTGTGTCTATGAAGAAGTTCTTTGAGAATTGTCACCTATTCTTAAAGATTCTAAAAATTCAGAAAAAGCAAGTGCAGGTGATCACATGTCTGAATATAATTGAACTCGGGCTACACTCCTGTAGAAAAAGATACATCTCCTTGCAATCTTTTGATTGCTTTGTCGATGTCCTATTTTCTTTTGGAGTGTTAGACGCCCTCGTATCTTTAATTGAACTCGACCTAAAACCTGTGTGAAAAAGATAGAGCTCCTTGTGTCTGGTGACACGGCGTCACTCTCCTATTTTCACTTTGGTTTTCACGGTCTCGTATCTTTTAATTGAACTCGCCTACAACTCTGTGAAAAAAGATAAACAGCTCCTAGGAGGCTTGCCTCCGTCGTCGTGTTTCCTATTTTTCTTTGAGTTGTTTACGGCTTAGTATCTTAATACAAAGGAGAAAACTTTTGGCAGGACATGAAGTTCAGTACGGTAAGCACCGTACCCGTCGTAGTTTTTCAAGAATCAAGGAAGTTCTTGATTTACCAAATTTGATTGAAATCCAAACGGACTCTTTCCAAGACTTTTTAGATTATGGTTTGAAAGAAGTCTTTGAAGATGTACTTCCAGTTTCAAACTTTACGGATACCATGGAATTGGAATTCGTTGGTTATGAATTGAAAGAACCTAAATATACATTGGAAGAGGCGCGTGCGCATGATGCGAACTACTCAGCTCCAATCTATGTAACTTTCCGTCTGGTGAATAAAGAAACTGGCGAAATCAAGACGCAAGAAGTCTTCTTCGGTGAGTTTCCAATCATGACTGAAATGGGTACCTTCATCATCAACGGTGCAGAGCGTATCATCGTTTCTCAGTTGGTTCGTTCACCAGGTGTCTACTTCAATGATAAAGTAGATAAGAACGGTAAAGTAGGTTATGGTTCAACGGTTATTCCTAACCGTGGAGCTTGGTTGGAATTGGAAACAGATTCAAAAGACATTGCCTACACTCGTATTGACCGTACGCGTAAGATTCCATTCACAACGCTTGTTCGTGCGCTTGGTTTCTCAGGCGATGATGAAATCTTTGACATCTTCGGTGATAGCGAATTGGTTCGCAATACCATCGAAAAAGATATTCATAAAAACCCAGCAGATTCTCGTACAGATGAAGCGCTTAAGGAAATCTATGAGCGCCTTCGTCCAGGTGAACCAAAGACAGCTGAAAGCTCTCGTAGCCTTTTGACAGCTCGTTTCTTTGACCCACGTCGTTACGACTTGGCACCTGTTGGTCGTTACAAGATTAATAAAAAACTCAACCTCCGTACTCGTTTGCTCAACCAAACACTTGCTGAGCATGTGATTAACGGTGAGACAGGCGAAATCGTCTTGGAAGCTGGTACTGTATTGAGTCGCGATGTGCTTGAAAAAGTAGAAGCACAATTCGATGAGCTCAACTTGGTAGAGTATATTCCAAATGACAATGCTGTTCTTCTTGAGCCAGTTCTTTTGCAGAAATTCAAGATTGTAGCTCCTAAGGATCCAGAACGTGTTGTGACGGTGATTGGTAATGCGAATCCAGCAGAAAACGTACGTACAGTAACACCTGCGGACATCTTGGCTGAAATGAGCTACTTCCTCAACTTGGCTGAGGGTCTTGGTCGTGTAGATGATATTGACCACTTGGGTAACCGTCGTATTCGTGCCGTTGGTGAATTGCTTGCTAACCAAGTACGTATCGGTTTGACTCGTATGGAACGTAACTTGCGTGAGCGTATGTCTGTTCAAGACAATGAAGTATTGACGCCACAACAAATCATCAATATCCGTCCTGTTACAGCCGCAATCAAAGAATTCTTTGGTTCATCTCAGTTGTCACAGTTCATGGACCAACACAACCCACTTTCTGAGTTGTCTCACAAACGCCGTTTGTCAGCCTTGGGACCTGGTGGTTTGACTCGTGACCGTGCTGGTTATGAGGTTCGAGACGTTCACTACACTCACTATGGTCGTATGTGTCCTATTGAAACGCCTGAGGGACCAAACATCGGTTTGATCAACAACTTGTCTTCTTATGGTCACCTTAACAAGTATGGTTTCATCCAAACACCATACCGCAAGATCGACCGTGCAACTGGTACAGTTACAAACGAAATCGTTTGGTTGACAGCGGATGAAGAAGATGCCTACATCGTAGCACAATCAACATCTCCACTTGATGAAAACAACCGTTTCGTTGATAAGATTGTTATGGGACGTCACCAAGGTAACAACCAAGAGTTCCCAGCAGATTCAGCAGATTTCATGGATGTTTCTCCTAAGCAGGTAGTTGCCGTTGCGACAGCATGTATTCCTTTCTTGGAAAACGATGACTCCAACCGTGCCCTCATGGGTGCCAACATGCAACGTCAGGCTGTACCATTGATTGATCCAAAAGCACCTTACGTTGGTACTGGTATGGAATACCAGGCTGCCCACGACTCAGGTGCGGCAATCATCGCTCAACACGATGGTAAGGTTGTTTACGCAGATGCGGACAAGGTAGAAGTGCGTCGTGAAGATGGATCGCTTGATGTCTACCACATTTCTAAATTCCGTCGTTCAAACTCTGGTACAGCCTATAACCAACGCACCCTTGTAAAATTAGGCGACATCGTTGAAAAAGGTGACTTCATCGCAGATGGACCTTCCATGGAAAATGGGGAAATGGCTCTTGGTCAAAACCCTATCGTTGCCTACATGACTTGGGAAGGTTACAACTTCGAGGATGCGGTTATCATGTCTGAACGCCTTGTGAAAGACGATGTGTATACCTCTGTTCACTTGGAAGAATACGAATCAGAAACACGTGATACTAAGTTAGGCCCTGAAGAAATCACACGCGAAATTCCAAACGTTGGTGAAGATGCTCTTCGCAACTTGGACGAAATGGGGATTATCCGTATTGGTGCCGAAGTTAAAGAGGGCGACATTCTTGTTGGTAAAGTCACACCAAAAGGTGAAAAAGATCTTTCTGCTGAAGAGCGTCTCTTGCATGCAATCTTCGGTGACAAATCACGTGAAGTACGTGATACCTCTCTTCGTGTACCTCACGGTGCCGATGGTGTCGTTCGTGATGTGAAAATCTTTACTCGTGCCAACGGTGATGAATTGCAATCAGGTGTAAACATGTTGGTTCGTGTTTACATCGCTCAAAAACGTAAGATCAAGGTCGGAGATAAGATGGCCGGTCGTCACGGTAACAAGGGTGTCGTTTCACGTATTGTACCTGTTGAGGATATGCCATATCTTCCAGACGGAACACCAGTTGACATCATGTTGAACCCACTTGGGGTGCCATCACGTATGAATATCGGTCAGGTTATGGAACTTCACTTGGGTATGGCTGCACGCAATTTGGGTATCCACATTGCAACACCAGTTTTCGATGGTGCAAGTTCAGAAGATCTTTGGTCAACTGTTAAAGAAGCAGGTATGGACTCAGATGCCAAAACCATTCTTTACGATGGCCGTACAGGTGAGCCATTTGACAACCGTGTATCTGTTGGTGTCATGTACATGATCAAGCTTCACCACATGGTTGATGATAAACTTCACGCCCGCTCAGTCGGACCATACTCACTCGTTACCCAACAGCCACTCGGAGGTAAGGCTCAGTTTGGTGGTCAGCGTTTCGGTGAGATGGAGGTTTGGGCCCTTGAAGCCTACGGTGCTTCAAACGTCCTACAAGAAATCTTGACTTACAAGTCAGATGATGTGACAGGCCGTCTTAAAGCCTATGAAGCCATCACCAAAGGTAAACCAATTCCAAAACCAGGTGTTCCAGAATCATTCCGCGTTCTTGTCAAAGAATTGCAATCACTTGGTTTGGATATGCGTGTCCTTGATGAAGACAACAATGAAGTAGAATTGCGTGACCTTGATGAAGGTGAAGATGATGACATCATCCACGTAGATGATCTTGAAAAAGCACGTGCAAAAGCCGCAGCTGATGCAGCCGCAGCCTTTGCAGCAGAAGAAGCAGAAGGCAAAGAATAATTTGAATGGATGGAACAAGTTGGTCCAAATCTCAGAACTGAAAGAGATAAGGACCAACAGTCTTCCACCATCTGATTTATAGAGAAATAGCTTACCAGCTATCCAATCTGCTGATTATTGTTCAAGAATTTGAGGTATGGGAATCCATCCTCTCACAAGAAAAGAAAGGGATTATTAGTGGTTGACGTAAATCGATTTAAAAGTATGCAAATCACGTTAGCTTCACCAAGTAAGGTTCGTTCATGGTCTTACGGTGAGGTTAAAAAACCTGAAACAATCAACTATCGTACACTTAAACCAGAACGTGATGGACTTTTTGACGAAGTCATCTTCGGTCCAACAAAAGACTGGGAGTGTTCATGCGGCAAATACAAACGTATCCGTTATAAAGGGATTACTTGTGACCGCTGTGGTGTTGAAGTGACTCGTGCAAAAGTACGTCGTGAACGTATGGGACACATTGAGTTGAAAGCACCAATTTCACACATTTGGTATTTCAAAGGTATTCCAAGTCGTATGGGCTTGACCTTGGATATGAGCCCACGTGCGCTTGAGGAAGTTATCTACTTCGCGGCTTACGTGGTGATTGATCCTAAAGATACACCGCTTGAGCACAAGTCAATCATGACTGAGCGCGAATACCGTGAGCGTTTGCGTGAATATGGCTATGGTTCATTCGTTGCTAAAATGGGTGCAGAAGCGATCCAAGACCTCTTGAAACAAGTTGATCTTCCAAAAGAAATCGCTGCGTTGAAAGAAGAGTTAAAAACTGCTACTGGACAAAAACGGATTAAAGCTGTGCGTCGTTTGGATGTATTGGATGCTTTCTACAAATCTGGAAATAAACCTGAGTGGATGATTCTCAATATCTTGCCAGTTATTCCACCAGATTTGCGTCCGATGGTTCAGTTGGATGGTGGCCGTTTTGCTGCATCTGATTTGAATGAATTATATCGCCGTGTTATCAACCGTAACAACCGTTTGGCTCGTCTATTGGAACTAAACGCTCCAGGGATCATCGTACAAAACGAAAAACGGATGCTCCAAGAAGCTGTGGATGCTTTGATTGACAACGGTCGCCGTGGTCGTCCAATTACAGGACCAGGTAGCCGTCCACTTAAATCACTCAGCCACATGCTTAAAGGTAAGCAAGGACGTTTCCGTCAAAACTTGCTTGGTAAGCGTGTTGACTTCTCAGGACGTTCCGTTATCGCCGTTGGTCCAACTCTTAAAATGTACCAATGTGGTGTACCACGTGAAATGGCTATCGAACTCTTCAAACCGTTTGTTATGCGCGAAATCGTTGCCCGTGATATTGCTGGTAACGTAAAAGCTGCAAAACGTTTGATTGAACGTGGGGATGATCGTATTTGGGATATCTTGGAAGAAGTGATCAAAGAACACCCAGTTCTTTTGAACCGCGCACCTACCCTTCACCGTTTGGGTATCCAGGCTTTTGAGCCAGTTCTGATCGACGGTAAAGCCCTTCGTTTGCACCCGCTTGTCTGTGAAGCTTACAACGCCGACTTTGATGGTGACCAGATGGCGATTCACGTTCCATTGTCAGAAGAAGCACAAGCGGAAGCACGTATCCTTATGCTCGCGGCAGAACACATCCTTAACCCTAAAGATGGTAAACCAGTCGTAACACCATCTCAGGATATGGTTTTGGGTAACTACTACTTGACCATGGAAGATGCTGGTCGTGAAGGTGAAGGTATGGTCTTCAAGGATGCGGATGAGGCTGTTATGGCTTACCGCAATGGCTATGTTCACTTGCATACTCGTGTTGGTATCGCAACAGATAGCCTCGATAAACCTTGGAAAGACAACCAAAAACACAAGGTCATGATGACAACTGTCGGAAAAATCTTGTTCAACGCAATTATGCCAGAAGGTCTTCCATACTTGCAAGAGCCAAACAATGCTAACTTGACAGAAGGAACTCCTGATAAATACTTCTTGGAACCAGGATCAGATATTAAGGCTGCCATTGCAGAATTGCCAATCAACCCACCATTCAAGAAGAAAAATCTTGGTAACATCATCGCTGAAATCTTCAAGCGTTTCCGTACAACTGAAACATCAGCCCTTCTTGACCGTTTGAAAGACTTGGGTTATTATCACTCAACACTCGCTGGTTTGACAGTGGGTATTGCCGATATTCCGGTCATCGACAACAAGGCTGAAATCATTGAAGAATCTCACGAACGTGTAGAACAAATCAAGAAACAATTCCGTCGTGGTATGATTACTGATGATGAGCGTTATGCAGCTGTTACAGATGAATGGCGTTCAGCTAAGGAAAAATTGGAAAAACGTCTGGTTGAAAAACAAGATCCGAAGAACCCAATCGTTATGATGATGGACTCTGGTGCCCGTGGTAACATTTCCAACTTCTCCCAGTTGGCCGGTATGCGTGGTCTGATGTCAGCTCCGAACGGACGTATCATGGAATTGCCTATCTTGTCTAACTTCCGTGAAGGTCTTTCTGTATTGGAAATGTTCTTCTCAACTCACGGTGCCCGTAAGGGTATGACGGATACGGCCTTGAAGACAGCCGACTCAGGTTATCTGACTCGTCGTTTGGTTGACGTTGCCCAAGACGTTATTATTCGTGAAGACGACTGTGGAACAGACCGTGGTCTTGACATCCGTTCTATCACAGATGGCAAGGAAATGATCGAGCCGCTTGAAGAGCGTTTGCAAGGTCGTTACACTAAGAAAACTGTTAAACATCCTGAAACAGGTGCCGTTATCATTGGTCCAAATCAATTGATTACGGAAGATATTGCCCGTGAAATTGTCAATGCAGGTGTTGAACAAGTAACCATCCGTAGCGTATTTACATGTAACACTCGTCACGGTGTCTGCCGTCATTGTTACGGTATCAACTTGGCGACAGGTGATGCGGTTGAAGTGGGTGAAGCAGTTGGTACGATTGCAGCCCAATCTATCGGTGAACCTGGTACACAGCTTACAATGCGTACCTTCCACACGGGTGGTGTAGCCTCAAACAGCGATATCACTCAGGGTCTTCCTCGTGTCCAAGAAATCTTTGAGGCGCGCAATCCGAAAGGGGAAGCGGTTATCACTGAGGTTAAAGGTGAAGTTATCGCTATTGAAGAAGATGCTTCTACTCGTACCAAGAAAGTCTTTGTTAAAGGTAAAACTGGCGAAGGCGAATACGTGGTACCATTTACAGCCCGTATGAAAGTCGAAGTTGGAGATCAAGTTGCGAGAGGTAGCGCCCTCACTGAAGGTTCTATCCAACCAAAACGCTTGCTTGAAGTTCGTGATGTCTTGGCAGTTGAAACGTACCTTCTTTCTGAAGTTCAAAAAGTTTACCGTAGCCAGGGTGTAGAAATCGGTGACAAGCACATTGAGGTAATGGTTCGCCAAATGCTTCGTAAAGTTCGTGTCATGGATCCAGGCGATACAGATCTTCTTATGGGTACACTTATGGATATTGCAGACTTTACAGATGCCAATGCTGACGTGGTTATCGCTGGTGGTGTTCCAGCAACAGCTCGTCCAGTCCTTATGGGGATTACTAAGGCATCTCTTGAAACCAACTCATTCTTGTCAGCAGCATCCTTCCAGGAAACAACTCGTGTCCTTACTGATGCAGCCATTCGTGGTAAACGTGATAACCTTCTCGGTTTGAAAGAGAACGTTATTATCGGTAAGATTATCCCAGCAGGTACAGGTATGGCCCGCTACCGTAATCTTGAACCACAAGCCATCAATGAAGTTGAAATCATTGAAGATACAGTAGCAGAAGAACTTGCTGAAGAAGCAAAACTTGCAGCCACTGAATAAACAGAATGCACATCTCATTTTTGAGGTGTGTTTTCTTTTTTGTCTGGCTTGTGAGGAATCCTACAAGCAGAATGTTTTTTTTTATCATACAATTTCGATATAATGTGTACGGTAAAGGAAGTATTAAATGATGTATCAAGTTATTAAGATGTATGGAGATTTTGAACCGTGGTGGTTCTTAGATGGATGGGAAGAAGATGTTGTCAGTAGAGTGACGTACGAACGTTACGAGGATGCACTATCTGCTTTTCAGAAGGAATGGGTAAAACTTTCAGAAAGTTTTCCTATGAAAAAAAGTAAAAATGGGACAATGGTCGCTTTTTGGGATGAATCAGATCAGTACTGGTGTGAAGAATGTGATGAGTATTTACAACGGTTCCACTCCCTTATGCTGATAGAAGCGAAGGAAAATTTGCCTGCTGGACTTGCGGCTAAACAGGTGCAACAACCGAGAGTTCGCGCTTGCAAACTAAGACAAGGAAAATGTGTGAACTATGATTTATAAAAGGATTGCCCTAATGAGCAATCCTTTTTAGCTGAATCTGATAGAAAAGGCTTCGGTGTCGAGCTCTACCTGTCCACCGATTGTAATGGTAAAGAGAGGTTGGGTATGGGCAAAGTCCAAATCGTACAAAACAGGAACTTTTTTGAGAATAGGGTGCTTGTCCAAAATCGCCAACAAAATTTCCTGGGTCATCTTGGTTTCCTTAGGAAAACGACCGAAGACAAGAGCCTGTGGATTTGGATAGGCTTGTAGAAGAGCTGTTAAATGACGAGCGATAATGAGATAATCATCGTCTTCTGCCTCTTCTAAAAATAGAACATATTTATCGGGTCTGGGTGCAAACTCGGTTCCTGTCAGCAGATTGAGGGTTGAAATGTTTCCGCCGATGGCAATACCAGAGGCCTGGCCCGGATTGTAGACTTTCCATTCTGTTGGGTAAAAGGTGCGAGGGGCGTCTGGTAAGTACCAAGCATCGCTAGACCACTCAGGACTTGGAGTTAATTGATAGGTATCCTGAGTGACTGCATTTAGCCAAGATCTTGTTTGGTACTGTTGCCCTTGCTCCATTTTAAAGCTGGAATAAGCTGGGCCTATATAAGTTTGCATGCCTGTCTTGGCGTAGATGGCATTGAGCAGGGCGGTCGTATCCGAATAACCGCAGAAAATTTTCGGATTTTGTGCAATCAAATCAAAATCCAGATAGGGCAAGAGTTCATTGCAGTTGAAACCGCCGATGGTTGTCAGAATGGCATCGACCGACTCATCCGCAAAAGCCGCCTCCAAGTCCGCAACTCGACTAGCAATCGGAGCTGAGTCAAAGATATCATTTTCAAAATAATGTTCTGAAAAAGAGAGTCTGAACCCAAGTGCTTCTAACTTTTTCTTAGCTGCTACATTAGCCTCAAAGCCACCAACTCTTTCGATAGATGAAGACGGGCTGACTACGCGTATGTGGTCGCCTTTTTTTAATCTTTTCATGGGAAACCTCCACAACTTTTTTACTATTCTAACATAAATATGCCACAAATCAATATGTTTTACGAATAGATGGAGTAGGGAGGTTATATGATTCAAGAAAAAGCAAGAAAAATGATTGAAGAGGCAGTTGCCGAAAGGGTCAGTGATATTTATTTGATTCCAAGAGGAGAAAACTACCAAGTCTATCATCGAGTAATGGATGAACGGGAATATATTCAAGAATTGACCGAAGATGAGGTGATGGCCATTATTAGTCATTTCAAGTTTTTAGCGGGTTTGAATGTCGGTGAAAAACGGCGTAGCCAGCAAGGCTCTTGTGACTACAATTATGGCTCAGGGGAGATTTCACTTCGGTTATCAACGGTTGGTGATTATCGTGGTAAAGAAAGTTTGGTCATTCGTCTGCTCTATGATCAAGATCAACAACTTAATTTTTGGTTTGGAGCATTGGAGAGAATTGCTCAAGAAATCAAGGGACGAGGGCTCTATCTTTTTTCGGGGCCGGTCGGTTCAGGCAAGACCACACTCATGTACCAGCTGGCGAGATTGAAATTTCCAGATAAGCAAATTCTAACTATTGAAGATCCAGTGGAAATCAAACAGGAAGATATGCTCCAACTCCAGCTTAACGAGGCAATTGGTGCTACCTATGATAATCTCATCAAACTATCACTTCGTCATCGACCAGATTTACTGATTATTGGAGAAATTCGAGATGCAGAAACTGCGCGAGCAGTAATACGAGCTAGTTTGACAGGGGCAACGGTCTTCTCAACGGTTCATGCTAGAAGTGTTGCTGGTGTCTATGCCCGCATGTTAGAACTGGGTGTAAGTCCTGAAGAATTAAATAATGCTCTTCAAGGAATTGCCTATCAACGATTAATAGGGGGAGGAGGTGTTGTTGATTTTGCAAAAGGAAACTACCAAAACCATTCCTCGGACAAGTGGAACGAGCAAATTGATTGCCTTCTTGCAGCAGGACATATCAGTCCTCGGCAGGCAGAAACAGAAAAAATTGTCCTTGGTTCGACAGCGTAAGGTGATTGAGCTCTTTAACAATCTTTTTGCTAGTGGATTTCACTTGGGGGAAATTGTCGATTTTCTCAAACGGAGTCAACTCTTGGCTGATCAATACACGCAAGTTTTGTCCGATGGTCTTCTTGCAGGAAAGCCATTTTCAAGTCTTTTGGGAGATTTACGCTTTTCGGATGCGGTTGTCACCCAGGTGGCCTTGGCGGAGGTTCATGGCAATACCAGTCTGAGTCTAAGTCATATTCAATCTTATCTTGAAAATGTTAGCAAGGTGCGTAAAAAATTGATAGAAGTAGCAACCTATCCAATCATCTTGCTTGCCTTTTTATTATTGATAATGTTGGGACTAAAAAACTATTTGTTGCCCCAGTTGGAAGAAGGAAATGTTGCGACTATATTGATTCAACACTTGCCAACAATCTTTTTATCCTTTTGTGGCCTTTTCTTTCTTGCTGTCTTAGGTGGGCTTATTTGGTATCGCAGAACAAATAAAATCAAGGCTTTTTCTCGCTTAGTAGCTCTGCCATTTTTCGGAAAACTCATCCAAACCTATTTGACCGCCTATTACGCGAGGGAATGGGGAAGCTTGATTGGTCAGGGACTTGATATGCCTCAGATTGTGGGCTTGATGCAGGAACAAAAATCACAGCTTTTTCGTGAGATTGGTGAAGATTTAGAGCGTTCGCTTTCTGATGGGCATAGTTTCCATGCTCATATCCAAACGTATGGCTTTTTCAAACGGGAGCTGAGTCTAATGATTGAGTATGGGCAAGTCAAATCAAAATTAGGAAGTGAGTTATCTGTGTATGCAACAGAGTGTTGGGAGGATTTTTTTACTCGCGTTAATAGGGCCATGCAGTTGATTCAACCATTGGTTTTTCTCTTTGTGGCCTTAATGGTCGTTCTCATCTATGCAGCCATGTTGCTGCCAATTTATCAGAATATGGAGTTATAAAATGAAAAAAATGTTGAAAAAGAAAGTCAAAGGATTCACTTTGATCGAAATGTTAGTGGTGCTTGGAATTATTAGTATTCTCTTGCTGTTATTTGTGCCAAATCTCAGTAAGCAAAAGCAAAAAATACAAGAAGACGGCAATGCGGCGGTTGTAAAAGTTGTTGAAAGTCAAATGGACATTTACGAATTGGAGCATGGTGTTCGTCCAACAGCAGAAGAATTAGAAAATTTGGAAATGATAACTGAAGATCAACTAGAAAAATATAATAATGTACCTAAAAAATAAGGCCTTTACTCTTCTAGAGAGCTTACTAACACTAAGTGTTGTCTGTTTTCTAGCTTTGTTATTATCGGGGTCGGTGCATACTGCTTTTCAGGTAGTGCAAGAGCAGGTGTTTCTTTTGGAATTTGAGTCCTTGTATAAAGACAGTCAAGAATTGGCTGCTAGAACTCAAGAAAAGGTAGTGCTTCGTATAGCTGGAGAAGAAGTATCAAATGGCTATCGAATCATTTCATTGCCACCTAATGTATCCATAGTAGAAGAAAAAACAATTGTGTTTCAGGATGATGGAGGTAATTCTTCCTTGGAAAAAATCAGTTTTAAGATGAGTCATGAAACAATCAAGTATCAACTATATATAGGGAGTGGTCGATATAAGAAAATTGAAGAGTAGAGCCTATGTCTTGTTAGAAAGTTTAGTTGCCCTAGCTACCTTGGTAACGATTTGTAGCTTGATTTTGACAGCTATAGATACCGGACGAAAGCAACTAGTAAACAGTTTGTACCAACAAGAAGTTTATAATGTTGCAAAGATGGCAGTTCAGACAGGAGAATCCCAATTAGAGCTAAACGGGGTTGAAGTTTCAGTACAACGAACATCTCGTGAACTGACCGTTTACCATGAAGGTAAGGAGGTTATCCGGATTGAGAAAAACTAAGTTAGCCGCGTTCACCCTCTTGGAATGTTTAATTGCTTTACTTATTATTTCTGGCAGCTTGCTAGTGATTGAAGGTTTATCAAAATTAATAGCGCATGAGGTTCGCTATCAAGAGCGTCATGTGGAAAAACAGTGGTTACTATTTTGTGATCAATTGCGGGCTGAATGGGAAGGAGCAAGTCTTGATCGGGTTGATTCTGGAAAGTTGTACCTAACCAAAGGGGAAAAATCATTGGCATTTGGCAAGTCTATGGCAGATGATTTTCGCAAGACAAATGCAAATGGTCAGGGCTATCAGCCCATGTTGTACAAAGTTTATTCAGCTACTTACGTCCAACAAGGCGAGGTTATACAGCTGGATGTAACATTTGAAAGTGGGGAGGAAAGGAGTTTTAGGTATGTTTTTGAAAAAACGAATTAAGGCAGGTGTTCTGCTCTATGCACTCTTAATGCTCGCTGTCTTTAGCCTGATTCTCCAGTTCTATCTCAAGAGGCAATTCGTTGAAAGTCAACTGGTACAAGTAACCAAGCAAGAAGCTACTGCTTATATGATGGCTCAAATGGTATCCGAGCAAGTCAAGACAGAGTACCAGCAGGAAATCCAATTAAAGAAAGTTAGTCAGGATCAAGAAATAGCCCAACAAACTCGTCTCGAGGAAGGGAGTTCTAAGACAGATTCCCCAAACCTAGGTGAGAAACAAGCTGATGCGGAGGAGGCCACTAAGGCGTCACCGACCCAAAAATCATCCAAAAAATCGGTCGTAAAGAAAGGGCAGATTTCATTTCACAAGGGTCAATCAGACTATCGCATTAAAAATAATCAATTGACTGTTGTCGTAACACTAAATGGAGGTAAGCAATTCACTTACCACTTCCCAATTTCTAGTCAAATTCCTTAAAATTTGATAAGATAAGAATATGAAATATGAAAAAATTGAACAGGCCTACAACCTACTTTTAGAAAATGTACAGACGATTCAAAATCAACTTGGGACCAATATTTATGATGCTATGATTGAGCAAAATGCTGCCTATGTAGCTGATCAACATGAAACTGAACTTGTTCTCAACAACAATAAAGTCTTGAGAGAATTAGCCTTGACAAAGGAAGAATGGCGTCGTGCTTACCAATTCTTGCTCATTAAAGCTAACCAGACAGAACCGATGCAGTACAACCATCAGTTCACACCTGATTCTATCGGATTTATCTTATCTTTCCTTGTGGACCAGTTGGTCTCTACTCCAAGAGTGACGGTTTTGGAAATTGGTTCTGGTACAGGAAACTTAGCTCAGACCATTCTCAACGCTAGCCAAAAGGAATTAGACTATTTAGGGATTGAAATAGATGACCTCTTGATTGATTTATCAGCTAGTATCGCGGATGTCATGGGAGCAGCTATTTCATTTGCTCAGGGAGATGCGGTACGTCCGCAGATTTTGAAAGAAAGCCAAGTGATTTTGGGAGATTTGCCTATCGGCTACTATCCAGATGACCAGATTGCTAGCCGTTATCAGGTAGCCAGTCCAAATGAACATACCTACGCCCATCATTTGCTCATGGAACAGTCCCTCAAATATCTAGAAAAAGATGGATTTGCGATTTTACTGGCTCCAAATGATTTATTAACGAGTCCGCAAAGCAATTTATTAAAAGGCTGGTTACAAGAACAAGCCAATGTTGTTGCCATGATTGCCCTGCCACCAAATCTTTTTGGGAAGGCTGCCATGGCCAAGTCCATTTTTGTGTTACAAAAGAAAGCTGCCAGACCTTTAACTCCTTTCGTTTATCCTTTGCAAAGCCTGCAAGAACCAGAAGCGATTCAGAAGTTCATGGTCAATTTCAAAAATTGGAAGCAAGAGAATGCAATTTAAGTGAAAATCTGTTATACTAGTGGGGAAAACGCTTTAAAAGAGGTAAGATATGTCAAAAACAATTGCAATTAATGCAGGTAGTTCTAGTTTAAAATGGCAACTTTATCAAATGCCAGAAGAAACAGTTTTAGCAGCGGGTATTATCGAGCGTATCGGCTTAGATGATTCTATTTCTACAGTTAAATATGATGGGAAGAAAGAAACCGAAGTATTAGATATTCCTAATCATACAGTTGCAGTTAAAATTCTTTTAGAAGATTTGCTCAAACACAATATTATTGCTGCTTACGAGGAAATTACTGGTATCGGACACCGTGTTGTTGCAGGTGGAGAGATTTTCAAAGAATCAGCTGTCATTGGACCAAAAGAGGTTGAGCAAATTGAAGAACTAAGTGCTTTGGCACCGCTTCATAACCCAGCACACGTGGCGGCGATGCGCGCTTTTGAAGAAGTATTGCCAGAAGTATTGAATGTAGCTGTTTTTGACACTGCTTTCCATACAACAATGCCAAAACACGCTTATCTCTATCCGATTCCACAAAAATATTATACAGACTATAAAGTTCGTAAGTATGGTGCTCATGGAACAAGCCATTTCTATGTAGCGCATGAGGCAGCAAAAGTTTTGGGTCGTCCGATTGAGGAATTAAAATTGATTACGGCTCACATCGGAAACGGTGTATCCATCACTGCTAACTATCATGGTGAATCTGTGGATACGTCAATGGGCTTCACACCTCTGGCTGGTCCGATGATGGGAACTCGTTCAGGGGATATTGATCCTGCCATCATTCCTTATTTGATTGCGAATGTTGAAGAGTTGAAAGATGCTGCAGACGTTGTTAACATGTTGAATAAACAGTCAGGCTTGTTTGGTGTATCTGGCCTTTCAAGTGATATGCGCGATATTGAAGCAGGCATCCAATCTCACAATCCAGATGCAGTATTGGCCTACAATATTTTCATTGACCGTATTAAGAAATTTATCGGTCAGTATCTTGCGGTTTTAAATGGTGCTGACGCCATCATCTTTACAGCAGGAATGGGTGAGAATGCTGCTGCAATGCGGAATGATGTCATTGCAGGGTTGTCTTGGTTTGGTATTGAGTTGGACCCAGCAAAAAATGTATTTGGCAACTATGGTGACATTTCAACGCTAGAATCAAAAGTTCGTGTCTTGGTTATTCCAACGGATGAAGAATTGGTTATTGCGCGTGAAGTTGAACGCTTGAAATAATAGAAGGAAATTGGCAGTAACCCTGCCAGTTTTTCTTATAGTCAGTAACTGTTAGGAGTAATAGATTTTGGCAATTGGTCAAACTGACCTTGATATGATAAAATAGACTAGCAAAGAAATTTGCACAGAGTAGGTGGTTTGCGTTAAGTGTATGTGGATGGGATGTTGCCACATAACGAAGCGTCAGCGCGGTAAACCATTGCATCCGCTGTCGAATGAATACGACAGCTCCATTTCTTAAAAGGAGCGTTTTTATGGAAAAGAAAATTCCAAAACTGACTGTGCAGTTATTGACTGCCATTGCAGTGACCCTTGCCCTGGTCATGATTGTAGAGAATTATTTCTCAATCCGTCTTTCGGACACTTTGCAGGTTCAGTTTACCTTTATTCCAAACACGATTTTGGGAGCTATTGCGGGTCCAGTTTGGGCAGCTGTCTTTGCAGCTTTTTCAGACCCAGTCTTTGTCTTGTTTAGCGGACAAACTGTTCTCTTTACTTGGATATTAATAGAAGCGGTATCGGCTTTTATCTATGGCTGGTTCTTTTATCAAAAACCACTAGATATTAAAAATAAAGCTGACTGGTTCTATGTTGCTGGGGTTGTTGTTTTGATTCAGGTTGTGATTTCCTTTATCATGACACCGATTGCCCTCCATTTCCATTTTGGAACACCTTGGATTGCTTTATACAGTAGTCGCTTGATTAAGGCAGTTTTTGAAATTCCATTACGCATCGTCGTAACCATGCTTGTCTTACCAAATTTACAAAAAATACCTGAGTTCGCAAAACTAATGGGTATTAAATAATATAGTATCCAGCAACAGGTCATCCCCCTGTTGCTCTTTTGTAGAGGTGAAATGATGAATTACCTAGAAACTCGCCGGTGGCTATCGAATCGTCCTGCATCAGATTTAGAAAATGGTGTTGCACGTGTCAACTGGCTCTTGGAGCGCTTGGACAAACCCCAGCATCGTGTACCAACGGTTCACTTTGTGGGAACAAATGGTAAGGGATCGACCCTTAATGCCCTGCAGTTTATCATGCAAGCTTCTGGGTATACCGTTGGCCGGTTTACATCGCCGTCTATCATTGATTTTCGAGAACAGATTGTCTTTGAGCAGGATATGATTTCAGAGGAAGATTTTGCGAGGATTGTGACAGACTTGCAACCCTTGATTGATAACTTGGACCAGACAGCAGAACTAGACGCCATCTCAGAGTTTGAGATTGTTGTAGTGGCTATGTTTGTCTATTTTGCTCACTACCAGCATCCCGATATTCTTTTGGTGGAAGCAGGCATGGGTGGTTTACTGGATGCCACGAATGTCTTAAGTCCATTGGCGGTAGTGTGCCCCTCTATTGGTCTAGACCATCAATCCTTTTTAGGGGAGACTCATGCTGCTATAGCCCGTCACAAGGTTGCTGTCTTGCGTGAGCGGGTCCCCCTCCTCTATACGACCGACCAGCCAGAAGTGGAGGCGGTATTTGAGGATCACGCCAGTCAGCTTCAGAGTCCGACCTATGCGGTGGGGCGGGAGATTCTTTTGGAAAATAGCAGAGCAGGCTTTGCGGTTTCAAGCCCCTTCGGCCGTGTTGAGGATTTGAGGCTACAGATGCAGGGGCGTCACCAAGAGGTCAATGCAGCCTTGGCAGTGACCACAGCTCAGCTTCTTAGCTCACATTTTCCAAAGATTATCAATGAAACCATCAGCCAGGGCTTGTCCCAAGCCATCTGGCCGGGCCGCTTAGAATTGATGCAACCATGGCTCATGATTGACGGAGCCCACAATAATGAAAGTATCGCCGTCCTGACCCAGCTCCTAGAGGAAAAATATGCGGACAGAGACATCGAAATCCTCTTTGCAGCCATCAATACCAAGCCTGTGGATCAGATGTTATCGCAGCTTAGTCAATTTGGACCTGTTAGTGTGACAACCTTTGATGATTTCCGTGCGGTACAGCTGGATGATTATCCGTCAGGTTATGAACGAGTTCAGACCTATCAAGAGTGGTTGGAGCAGGTGGACTTGAACAATCCCAAAAAACTTTACCTGATTACAGGCTCGCTGTATTTTATTACTTATGTGAGGAAGTACATATTAGAAGAGTTTATATAGAAAAAAGGCTTTGCCGGGCATTCTACCTAGCAAAGTCTTTTGTTTTTAATAATTTTTAATCAAATCAACCGTTGAGCGATCTAGCTTTTTAACGATAGCTTGCAAGAAGGTTTGGGCCTCTAGGAAGTCATCCATGCTGTAGAGAGTTTGATGTGAATGGATGTAGCGAGCGCAGACACCGATTGTCGTTGATGGAACACCATGGTTTTTCAAGTGGGCTGCACCGGCATCTGTTCCACCTTTACCACAGTAGTATTGGAATTTGACACCTGCTTCTTCGGCAGTTGTGAGGAGGAAGTCTTTCATGTTTTTTAACATGATATGTCCAGGATCGTAGAAACGAAGCAGAGTACCATCCCCGATTTTTCCTTGGTCACCATAGATGTCGCCAGCTGGTGAGCAATCAACAGCAAGGAAAATGTCTGGATTGAACTTGGTTGTAGAGGCATGAGCACCACGAAGACCAACCTCTTCTTGCACATTGGCCCCAGCGATCAACTGATTTGGCAAAGCTTGACCGGATAGGCTTTCTAGTAGTTCGGTCACCATAAGGACACCGAAGCGGTTGTCCCAAGCCTTAGAAATGACATTTTTTCCGTTGGCTGTTAGAATGGTTTCATTTTTGGGAATGAGGACATCCCCCGGACGAACGCCGAACGCCCAAGCTTCGTCATAATTGGCAAAACCAGCATCGAAAATAATATCAGCTATGGCAGGTACGCCTGGAGCGTTGCCCCCGCGTGTTAGATGTGGAGGGATGGAACCTGAAATGGCAGGAATGGTCCGACCGTCCTGTAGTTGAAGCGTAAAGGCTTGACTCGATACGACCAAAGGGTTCCAA
Source organism: Streptococcus parasuis (assembly GCF_021654455.1). Taxonomy (NCBI): domain Bacteria; kingdom Bacillati; phylum Bacillota; class Bacilli; order Lactobacillales; family Streptococcaceae; genus Streptococcus; species Streptococcus parasuis. The sequence goes on along the minus strand of NZ_AP024276.1, from coordinate 2,028,167 downwards.
CCACCTAGCTCGACAACACGAAAAGTACCGTCTGGTTTGATCTGGCTAACCATAAAGCCGACTTCATCCATATGTGCAGCCACTAAGATGCGAGGAGCATTTTCAACAGTTGTATCCTTGATGCCAAAAATTCCACCTAGTCCATCTGTTTCGATGCGGTCTACATGCGGTGTGATTTTCTGGCGGATATGGTTGCGAACCTGTCCTTCAAAGCCTGGTAAGCTTTGTAATTCTGTAACTTCTTTAATTTTTTCAAAAAGAGTCATTCTTCTTCCTCCATGACATAATTACTACTATTTTATCACGAAGAGATAGACTTGTCTTGAAAATATGGAAAAATATACAATAAACACATGATGAAATCATGCTTTCTGAAAACTGAATCTTTTTCATATGTTTGTGGAGAGTTTGTCTCAGCTGTCACAAGTTCAATGGCATTTTTGGGAAAATTCCGAGGAAATATGATAAAATAGTCAACATGAAAAAGAAAAGAACAGCCTTGCTAGCAGGCTTATTGGGGGCAGGTGTGCTCACCGCTAGTGCTCAATTTTACCGTAAGGTTCAGGAAGACCGTAAAAAAGCACAGGCCTTGCAGGAGGTGCGTGACTTTTTCGCTAATGTAGGAGAAATTGCGACGGTCTATGTGGATGAAACAGCCTCAACGCAAGACTCTCTCGTTGGAGGAGTTGTGATGGAGGCAGGACAGGTGTTTCTATTTGAAAATGCCCAAGGTTCTATTCAATACAGGGAGGAAGAAAGATGATTTTTCCAACAAATCTTGAAGAAGTAGCTGCCTTGATTGAAGATGGCAAGCCGACTGTTTTTCTATTTGTGACGACTTGGTGTGGAGATTGCCACTATATCAAACCGCATTTGCCAGCTATCGAAGAGGCTTTTCCAGATTTCCGTTTTGTGCAACTAGACCGAGATGACTTTATGCCTTTGGCGCAGGAATGGGCTATTTTAGGCATTCCAAGTCTGGTTGTTTTGGAAAATGGTAAGGAAATCGGTCGTTTTGTCGATAAGAATCGCAAGACCAAGGAAGAAATCATGAACTTCTTATCTGGATTGGGTAGATAGATTAGCAGAGAAGCTCTGCCATTTCCCAAAAGAAAGGAAAGAACATGAAGAAATCACTAGGAAAAATCCTTCTAGCACCTGTGGTGCTGGGGTTGAGTTTGAGTCTTGCTCCCTTGGTGCAGGCTGAGATTCAAACAGATGTTATCAATGAAAAATGGGGCAAGCCAACACTAGTCTACGGTGGAGGTTTGTCAGATGCGCAGGCGACAGAGGTCAACAATCTATTTGGTATTTCGGATGTTAATAATGTTAGCCGTCAGGTGGTTGTTGGCACGGATATGGACCAATATTTAGGTACAACTGGAGCGGACACAGCCTCCCTCTATTCATCTGTCTTGGTGCAAAAGCAGGACGCTGGCAAAGGGGTTGTGGTGGATATTAAGACGCCACAGAACATCACCTTGATTACCGAAACACAGTATGCCAATGCGGCTATTACAGCTGGTGCGACGGACGTCTTGATTGATGTAGCGGCACCCATTCAGGTGACGGGGGAGTCCGCTCTGACAGGTGTTTACAAGGCTCTTGCAGTCAATGGTGAAACAGTTGATACCGCTCGAACTGAAGTGGCTCAACAGGAGCTAGAGACAGTCAATGAAGTGGCGACGGCTCATACAGGTGACTCCAATTTTGATAGTTCAGCCTTGGATAAGGCGGTAGCAGAAATCAAGACAGCTCTTGCCGACTACAAAAAGTCCAATGGTCAGGTAGCTTCCGAATCAGACATTAATACTATTATTAACGATGTCTTGGCCAATAACGGTTTGGAAAATGTCATCACAGCAGATGAAATTTCAAAATTAGTTACCTTTGCCAAAGCCTATCAGGAAACTTCTGCCATTGATTCGGCTGAGGTTGCCGCTCAGCTCAACCAGTTCAAGCAACAGGCGGAGCAACAAATTTCAGAAGCCTATAAGAATCTACAAGATTCAGGGATTTTAGAAAAAATCGGTGCCTTTTTTGAAAATCTTTGGAAAGGCTTGACCGGTCTATTTGCATAAAGGAGAAATGAAAGAGAAATGATTTTTACATATAATAAGGAACACGTTGGCGATGTTCTGATGGTGATTGTTGCTGAGGACAAGGGGCAGGCTGTCCAGTTTGAACGCAAGGGTCAAGTGGCGCGTGTTTTCCTAGAGGACACAGGAAAAACAGTAGCCTGGAATATTTTTGAAGCATCAAGTTTGGTTGAGATTGCTGGAAATGGTCAAGTTTTCCTGACAGACGAGCAAGTTGCGACCTTGAATGCAGTATTAGCAAAAGAAGGCTTTACTGAAAGCTTGGTCAACGACAATGCTCCAAAGTTCGTAGTCGGTCAGATTGCGGAATTGGTTCCTCATCCAGACAGCGACCACCTCAATATCTGTCAGGTCAATGTTGGTGATAAAACAGTGCAAATCGTAGCTGGTGCCCCAAATGCTGCCCAAGGATTGAAAACCATTGTGGCTCTTCCGGGGGCAATGATGCCGAGCGGTAGCCTAATCTTCCCGGGAAAATTGCGTGGTGAAGATAGCTTTGGTATGATGTGCAGTCCGCGTGAATTGGCTCTGCCAAACGCACCACAAGTCCGTGGTATTATCGAATTGGACGACTCCGCAGAAGTCGGAGCAGCATTTGAACCAGCAAAACACTGGAAGGGATAAGAAGAAATCGAACGGGAATAGCAACCGTTCGATTTTTAACTTTGAATAATTTGTTGTAAATAATTGTGTTATCGTGCAAATTCTGTTATCTGTTCTGCTATTTGTTGGGGGAGGTAATCATGGACATAGTGAGGGCAATCTAATTGTATGATTTTGATATTATTTGCCTTCTTACAGAATTGATGAGCGTAGCCCAACCATTCTGCCTGTGTAAACCCTGTTCCATCACCATTTGAAACGAACAAGAGCATTGGGATACTGGGAGTTGGCAGATTGTTGATTGTATCAGCATTTTCTTTAAGTTCTTCTAATTCGTTTAGCATATTGGTTGAGATTGGGTGATGGTGCAGTAGGGCTTGATAGGTAGCCTTTTCTTGATTGGATAGAAAGGGTTGGTTAAGGGCTGGTTGATTGGCCAAACTGGGAAAGAAACGTGTTATTCCAAAATGAGATGCAAACGAGAGAGCATGAAATAGGGAAGGATTTATATCCATTGTTTGGTAGGAGGCGGGGAATGCCATGTCTAAGCCAACAATAGCCTCCACTTCGTCAGGATAGTGATTGGACCAATAGAGTGCCTCGAGACTGGATAATGAATGGGGGCAGAGGATTAACTCTCCTTGAATGCCTAGCTGTTTTAAGGCTGAGCGAGTGTCTGCTACGATGGTTTGTATTTCTCGTTTCTCATCAATATCGTCGCTAAATCCGTAACCAAATTTTTCAACGACAATAATTCTAAAATCATCTTTTAGTCGAGAGGTCAAGGCTTGAAAGTCGAGTATAGGAGAGGTAGTTCCTCCACCTGCTAAAAATACAAGTGTTTTGTTACCTTTGCCCTCAACTAACACATTCATTTTCTTATTTTTAATAGTAACTGTTTGTCCTAGTGGTTGCCGAAGTGGTTGTTCCAGTTGAATTTGAATCTGGTGATAACAGTACATGGCTGCGATAGCGATCGTAATTGTTAACAGCAGACGGTGTGATACCCTCTTTCTCATCATTGAAAAACTCCCCATTTATTTTTATTATTTCATCATTTTATCATCTTTCCTACGAATAAATAAGTAGGAGGATATAAAATGTATAATAAAGTTATTTTAATCGGTCGCTTGACGGCCCAACCAGAACTGACTCAAACGCCAAATGGCAAAAATCTGACTCGTGTAACTGTCGCAGTCAATCGCCGATTTAAGACAGAAAATGGTGAGCGTGAAGCAGATTTTCTTAATATTATTTTCTGGGGCAAACTGGCGGAAACACTTGTTTCTTATGGCAGCAAGGGCAGTCTGATTTCTATTGACGGTGAGTTGCGAACGCGAAAATACGAAAAAGACGGTAGCAACCACTATGTGACAGAGATTCTAGGTCAATCATTCCAATTGCTTGAAAGTCGTGCTCAACGTGCTATGCGTGAAAATAATGCGAATGATGATTTGGCGGATGTGATTTTGGAAGAAGAAGAATTGCCGTTTTGATGTAATATCCGTCCCAAGACCGATGGAGCGTATTGAAAAATAGGTTATACTTTGGTCAATCCTAAATATTTTTCATATCTCCTTAAAGACACCAATGAAAGTTGGTGTTTTTTGTGTTCTATTTCCTATCACTCCACCATTCTATCAGCATGATAATTAGAGAAAGTAGGATAACTCTGTAGAAGAAAAAGATGATGTAGTGAGGGTGGCGAAAGAAAAATATCCAGACTAGCCAGAGTAGACAGGCGAATATCATTTTCCCACCAAAGCCTAATTTACGTTTTAAAACCATTCTGCAAAACTTTCGTAGGCTGAAAATCGGCTTTCAAGGTAGTCTGTTTTTAAATCTCTAAAAAATTTCATGAATACTCCCTAACTTGTTAAAAATAGTATAGCATAGTTTAACAATAATGAATAGGTAAATTCTGTCTCATACTTAAGGAGGATTTTCACGAAAAAGAGATAGAATTTTCTTGACTATTTTTGACCAAGTGATACAATAGGAAATGTGAATTAGCACTCATGTGTATAGAGTGCTAAAAATACCAGGAGGTAGTAGAATGTTAAAACCATTGGGCGATCGTATCGTCGTAAAAATTGAAGAAAAAGAACAAACAGTTGGTGGCTTTGTCTTAGCTGGAGCAAGTCAAGAAAAAACCAAGGAAGCAAGTGTCCTAGCGATTGGACAAGGAATTCGTACCTTGAACGGAGACCTGGTAGCACCTGCTGTGGCAGTTGGTGACACAGTGTTGATTGACGCTCATGCAGGCTTGGAAGTCAAAGACGGTGACCAGACCGTTCACATCATTCGTGAAACTGATATTTTAGCAATCGTTGAATAAGAAACTAATAGAAAAGGATTTGAACCCGCTTGTGAAATTGTAAGAAATGTGAAGTAGGATTTTTTATTGATTTAGGCGGGAGGGTATAATTATGGCAAAAGAAATTAAATTTGCAGCAGATGCTCGTGAGAGCATGGTTCGTGGTGTCGATATTTTGGCTGATACGGTCAAAGTAACCTTGGGACCAAAAGGTCGCAATGTTGTCTTGGAAAAAGCTTATGGATCACCACTCATTACAAACGACGGTGTGACAATTGCCAAAGAAATCGAATTGGAAGACCATTTTGAAAATATGGGTGCTAAGTTGGTATCCGAAGTGGCTTCAAAAACCAATGACATAGCTGGTGACGGTACAACAACTGCTACTGTTTTGACACAAGCGATTGTTCGCGAAGGCTTGAAAAACGTGACTGCAGGTGCCAACCCAATCGGTATCCGTCGTGGGATTGAAGCAGCAGTCGCAACAGCAGTTGAGGCTCTGAAAGCGCAGGCCAATCCAGTTTCAAATAAAGAAGAAATTGCTCAAGTCGCAGCCGTGTCTTCACGTTCTGAAAAAGTTGGTGAGTACATCTCAGAAGCTATGGAGCGCGTGGGAACAGATGGTGTTATTACCATTGAAGAATCTCGCGGTATGGAAACAGAATTGGATGTGGTTGAAGGTATGCAATTCGACCGTGGTTATCTGTCACAATACATGGTAACAGATAATGAAAAGATGGTGGCTGAACTTGAAAATCCATTCATCTTGATTACCGATAAGAAAATTTCTCATATTCAAGATATTTTGCCACTTTTGGAAAGCATTCTCCAAACCAATCGTCCATTGTTGATTATTGCTGACGATGTGGATGGGGAAGCCTTACCAACACTTGTACTCAACAAGATTCGTGGTACTTTCAACGTAGTTGCTGTCAAGGCGCCAGGATTTGGTGACCGTCGTAAAGCTATGTTGGAAGATATTGCTATCTTGACCGGCGGTACAGTGATTACAGAAGACCTTGGTTTGGACTTGAAAGATGCGACGATCGAAGCACTTGGTCAAGCAGCTAAAGTTGTGGTCGATAAAGATGGTACAACCGTTGTTGAAGGTGCTGGAAATCCAGAAGCAATTGCCAACCGTGTCGCTGTTATCAAGTCACAAATTGAGGTAACCACTTCAGAATTTGACCGTGAAAAATTGCAAGAGCGCTTGGCTAAATTGTCAGGTGGTGTCGCTGTCATCAAAGTTGGTGCTGCTACTGAGACTGAGCTGAAAGAAATGAAACTCCGTATCGAAGACGCCCTCAACGCAACACGTGCCGCAGTTGAAGAAGGAATCGTAGCCGGTGGTGGTACAGCTCTTGTCAATGTTATCGATAGTGTAGCGAAATTGGAGTTGAAAGGCGACGATGAAACAGGACGTAATATTGTCCTGCGTGCCTTGGAAGAACCAGTTCGTCAGATTGCCTATAACGCAGGTTATGAAGGTTCAGTTATCATTGACAAGTTGAAGAATTCAGAACTTGGCACTGGTTTTAACGCAGCGACAGGCGAATGGGTCAACATGATGGATGCAGGTATTATTGATCCTGTTAAAGTAACACGTTCAGCTCTTCAAAATGCGGCTTCAGTAGCCAGCTTGATTTTGACAACAGAAGCAGTTGTTGCTAACAAACCAGAACCAGCCGCTCCAGCTATGCCACAAGGTATGGATGGAATGGGAATGGGTTACTAATTAGATTAAAGGAAACACAGTCGAAAGGCTGTGTTTTTCTTGAAAATTTCAATCACATCTATTTGACAATAGGTTTGGGATATGGTACTATATTAGACGGTACTTTTTACTTTTGGTCTCTCAAGAGTGTACAGGGACGTGCTGACAAATGTTGCAAAAGTACACACAGATAGGGGTTGTCACCAATGCCCTATCACCAAAAATAAAAAATATATACAGGAGAATGTAGATGCCTACAATTAACCAGTTGGTACGTAAACCACGTAAGTCTAAAGTAGAAAAATCTAAATCACCAGCTTTGAACGTTGGTTACAACAGCCGTAAAAAAGTTCAAACAAACGTTTCATCACCACAAAAACGCGGTGTTGCAACTCGTGTCGGAACAATGACACCTAAAAAACCTAACTCAGCCCTTCGTAAATTTGCTCGTGTACGTTTGAGCAACCTTATCGAAGTTACTGCTTACATCCCAGGTATCGGTCACAACTTGCAAGAACACAGTGTGGTTCTTCTTCGTGGTGGACGTGTAAAAGACCTTCCAGGGGTACGTTACCATATCGTTCGTGGTGCACTTGATACTGCTGGTGTAAACGATCGTAAGCAAGGCCGTTCTAAATACGGTACTAAACGTCCAAAAGGCTAAGAAGGGGGAAATATAAATGAGTCGTAAAAATCAAGCGCCTAAGCGCGAAGTATTGCCAGATCCATTGTATAACTCAAAATTGGTAACTCGTTTGATTAACCGTGTTATGTTGGACGGTAAACGTGGTACTGCTGCATCAATCGTATACGGTGCCTTTGATCAAATCAAAGAAGCAACTGGCAATGATGCACTTGAAGTATTTGAAACAGCAATGGAAAACATCATGCCTGTACTTGAAGTACGTGCACGTCGTGTCGGTGGTTCTAACTACCAAGTCCCAGTTGAAGTTCGTCCAGAGCGTCGCACAACACTTGGTCTTCGTTGGTTGGTAACAATCGCTCGTAACCGTGGTGAGCACACTATGATCGATCGCCTTGCGAAAGAAATCATGGATGCAGCAAACAACACAGGTGCAGCTGTTAAGAAACGTGAAGATACTCACAAAATGGCAGAAGCAAACCGCGCATTCGCACACTTCCGCTGGTAAGATAGGATGTGAGGACCTTAAGTCAGTTCTACATAAATCAATTGAGATTATGGTATCAACTTATCGTTCAATCATCACAAATCGGATTGAGGCATGCCTCAGCCATTTCACACCATTAGTAAGAAATTAAGCGGGTGGGATTTACCCACTCGCTTTTATTAAAATATGGTATAATCAAAATAGAAATCTAAAAATATAGGAGAACAAACCTCATGGCACGCGAATTTTCATTGGAAAAAACTCGTAATATCGGTATCATGGCGCACGTTGACGCGGGTAAAACGACGACAACTGAGCGTATTCTTTACTACACTGGTAAAATCCACAAAATCGGTGAAACTCACGAAGGTGCATCACAAATGGACTGGATGGAGCAAGAGCAAGAACGTGGTATTACTATCACATCTGCTGCAACAACAGCTCAATGGAACAACCACCGTGTAAACATCATCGACACACCAGGACACGTGGACTTCACAATCGAAGTGCAACGTTCACTTCGCGTTCTTGATGGTGCGGTAACCGTTCTTGACTCACAATCAGGTGTTGAGCCACAAACTGAAACAGTATGGCGTCAAGCAACTGAATACGGTGTTCCACGTATTGTATTTGCGAACAAAATGGATAAAATCGGTGCTGACTTCCTTTACTCAGTAAGCACACTTCATGAGCGTCTTCAAGCAAATGCTCATCCAATCCAATTGCCAATCGGTTCTGAAGATGAGTTCCGTGGTATCATCGACTTGATTAAGATGAAAGCTGAAATCTATACTAACGACCTTGGTACAGATATTCTTGAAGAAGATATTCCAGCTGAATACCTTGAGCAAGCTGAAGAATACCGTGAAAAATTGGTTGAAGCAGTTGCTGAAACTGATGAAGAATTGATGATGAAATACCTTGAAGGTGAAGAAATCACAATTGACGAATTGAAAGCTGCTATCCGTAAAGCAACTATTAACGTTGAATTCTTCCCAGTATTGTGTGGTTCAGCCTTCAAAAACAAAGGTGTTCAGTTGATGCTTGATGCGGTTATCGACTACCTTCCAAGCCCACTTGACATTCCTGCTATTAAAGGTGTTAACCCAGATACAGATGCTGAAGAAGAGCGTCATGCATCAGATGAAGAGCCATTTGCAGCTCTTGCCTTCAAAATCATGACTGACCCATTCGTAGGTCGTTTGACATTCTTCCGTGTATACTCAGGTGTCCTTAACAGCGGTTCATACGTATTGAACACTTCTAAAGGTAAACGTGAGCGTATCGGACGTATCCTTCAAATGCACGCAAACAGCCGTCAAGAAATTGAAACTGTTTATGCAGGTGACATCGCCGCTGCGGTTGGTTTGAAAGATACTACAACTGGTGACTCATTGACAGATGAAAAAGCAAAAATCATCCTTGAGTCAATCCACGTTCCAGAACCAGTTATCCAATTGATGGTTGAGCCTAAATCTAAAGCTGACCAAGACAAGATGGGGATTGCGCTTTCTAAATTGGCTGAAGAAGATCCAACATTCCGCGTTGAAACAAACGTTGAAACTGGTGAAACAGTTATCTCTGGTATGGGTGAGTTGCACTTGGATGTCCTTGTTGACCGTATGCGTCGTGAATTCAAGGTTGAAGCAAACGTAGGTGCTCCTCAAGTATCATACCGTGAAACATTCCGCGCTTCTACACAAGCTCGTGGTTTCTTCAAACGCCAGTCTGGTGGTAAAGGTCAATTCGGTGACGTTTGGATCGAATTCACACCAAACGAAGAAGGTAAAGGTTTCGAGTTCGAGAACGCTATCGTCGGTGGTGTGGTTCCACGTGAATTCATCCCAGCGGTTGAAAAAGGTCTCGTAGAATCTATGGCTAATGGTGTTCTTGCTGGTTACCCAATTGTTGACGTTAAAGCTAAGCTTTACGATGGTTCATACCACGATGTCGACTCATCTGAAACAGCCTTCAAAGTGGCAGCATCTCTTGCCCTTAAAGAAGCGGCTAAATCAGCTCAACCAACTATTCTTGAGCCAATGATGCTTGTAACAATCACTGCACCTGAAGATAACCTAGGTGACGTTATGGGTCACGTTACTGCACGTCGTGGTCGTGTTGATGGTATGGAAGCTCGTGGTAACACACAAATCGTTCGTGCTTATGTACCACTTGCTGAAATGTTTGGTTACGCAACTGTTCTTCGTTCAGCAACACAAGGTCGCGGTACGTTCATGATGGTATTTGACCACTACGAAGATGTGCCAAAATCTGTACAAGATGAAATCATTAAGAAAAACGGCGGCAATGCATAATTGCTTACCCTGGCAGCTTCGGCTGCCTTTTTCATTTTTTCATTAAAATTTTCATAAATAGCTTGCAAGACAGAGGTGGCAAATACTTGCAATTTTCGTCAAATAGTTATATAATAATCACGTTGAAAACTTTCTTGTAAATCTACAAGTTACAATTTTCACAATAGGATTAAAAGGCTTGCCTTTTAAAAAATATAACTCGATTTTCATAAGGAGGAAATCATAAATGGTAGTTAAAGTTGGTATTAACGGTTTTGGTCGTATTGGCCGTCTTGCATTCCGTCGTATCCAAAATGTTGAAGGTGTTGAAGTTGCGCGTATCAATGACCTTACAGACCCAACTATGCTTGCACACTTGTTGAAATATGACACAACTCAAGGTCGTTTCGACGGTACTGTTGAAGTTAAAGATGGTGGTTTTGAAGTTAACGGCAAATTCGTTAAAGTTTCTGCTGAACGTGAACCAGCTAACATTGACTGGGCTGCTGATGGTGTAGAAATCGTTCTTGAAGCTACTGGTTTCTTTGCTTCTAAAGAAAAAGCTGAACAACACATCCACGAAAATGGTGCGAAAAAAGTTGTTATCACTGCTCCTGGTGGTAACGATGTTAAAACAATCGTTTTCAACACTAACCATGACATTCTTGATGGTACTGAAACAGTTATCTCAGGTGCTTCATGTACTACAAACTGTTTGGCTCCAATGGCTAAAGCACTTCAAGATAACTTCGGTGTTGTTGAAGGTTTGATGACAACAATCCACGCTTACACTGGTGACCAAATGATCCTTGACGGTCCACACCGTGGTGGTGACCTTCGTCGTGCTCGTGCTGGTGCTGCTAACATCGTTCCTAACTCAACTGGTGCTGCTAAAGCTATCGGCTTGGTAATCCCAGAATTGAACGGTAAATTGGACGGTGCTGCACAACGCGTACCTACTCCAACAGGTTCTGTAACTGAATTGGTTGCTGTTCTTGAGAAAAATGTAACTGTTGACGAAGTAAATGCTGCTATGAAAGCTGCTTCTAACGAATCATACGGTTACACTGAAGATCAAATCGTTTCTTCAGATATCGTAGGTATCTCATTCGGTTCATTGTTTGACGCAACTCAAACTAAAGTTCTTGATGTAGATGGTAAACAATTAGTTAAAGTTGTTTCTTGGTACGATAACGAAATGTCTTACACTTCACAACTTGTTCGTACTCTTGAGTACTTCGCAAAAATCGCTAAATAATCCTTAGTGAAAATCAAAGAGGCTTCGGCCTCTTTTTTTGCGATTCCATTTCTGAAAATCCAATTTTCGAATGAGACGTGATATACTTATCATATAGTTAGAAGTTGAATCTTGGAAAAGATTCGCTGTAATATACTTTTGAGGTATAGGAAATGTAGGCAATAAGGATAAGTAGAAAGGATAAAAAATGAATAATTTTCGATTACAGATTCCTACAGATATTCGTTTTGGTCGTGACCGTTTGACGGAATTACCAGAAGTATTAGGAACCTATGGAAAAAATGTTCTTTTGGTTTATGGCGGAGGGTCAATTAAACGTTCAGGATTGTATAACCGTGTAGTAACTTTATTAAATGAGTATGGTTTTACTTTTGTTGAATTAGCAGGTATTGAGCCAAATCCTAGAATCGATTCTGTCCGAACAGGTGTAGATCTTATTCGAAAAAACGGTATCGAGGTAATTTTAGCTGTAGGTGGGGGATCCGTTGTTGATGCGAGTAAAGTCATGGCTGCGGGAGCGTTTTATGATGGCGATGCGTGGGATTTAGTAAAGGATAGTAGCTTGATAGGAAAGGCAATCCCTATTGTTGATATTTTGACACTGGCAGCAACAGGAACTGAAATGAACAGGGGTGCTGTTATTTCCAATATGGTTACAAACGAAAAACTTGGTACAGGTGGCTGGGAGTTGATTCCAAGGGCATCGTTTTTAGACCCTACTTTGACATACACCGTATCAAAATGGCAAACTGCTGCTGGGGCTGCTGATATGATGAGCCATCTGTTTGAACAATATTTCAATCGAACAGAGGGAGTAGACGTTCAAGATAGTATTGCAGAAGGCTTGTTGAAAACAATTATCAAGCATGGTCCGGTCGCAATAGCTGACCCAGAAAACTATACTGCTCGTGCAAATTTACTTTGGAGTTCTACCTTGGCCCTAAATGGTTTGGTGGCTGGAGGTCGATTAGGCGGTTGGACCTGCCATGCAATTGAACATGAATTGTCAGCCTATTACGATATTACACATGGGATTGGTTTAGCGATTTTAACACCAAGATGGATGAAGTTTTGTGTAGATACAGATCCGACAACTCATGCAAAATTTGCAGCTTATGCACGAAATGTGTGGGGATTAGTTGAAGGAACAGAGGAAGAACTGGCCAGACAGGCTATTGCTAAGACGTATTCGTTTTTTGAAAATGAATTAGAAATTCCAATGAAATTATCAGATGTCGGAATTCCGACGCAAGAATTGGTAAGAGAGATGAGTGAACAAGCTGTTTTACATGGGAAGCTGGGAGGGAATGTATTTGTGCCCTTAACTGTTGAAGATGTTGAGTCAATTGTGCGTGATTCGTTTATCTCTATGGAAAAATTTTAGTAAGTGAGGAAAGAAAGATGGAAAAATATACATTAGTCAATGGAGTAGAAGTTCCAAAGATTGGTTTCGGTACATGGCAAATTCCTGAAGGGGAAGTTGTATATCAGAGTGTTAGTCATGCCCTGCAAGTTGGTTATGTTCATGTCGATACAGCTCAGATTTATCGCAATGAAGTGGGTGTGGGACGAGCTATTGCAGATAGCAAGTTGGACCGGAAAGAAATCTTTGTAACGACTAAGATTTGGAATGATAAGCAGGATTATGAATCTGCAAAGGCATCAATTGATGAATCCTTATCTAAGTTAGGTCTAGACTATGTAGATTTACTTCTTATTCATTGGCCAAATCCTGTAGAATTGCGTGAAAATGATGCATGGAAAAAACGTAATGCGGGTGTCTGGAAGGCTTTAGAAGAGGCCTATAAAGAAGGAAAGACGCGTGCGATTGGGCTATCAAACTTTATGGTTCATCACTTAGAGGCATTATTTGAAACCGCTGAAACGAAACCTCATATCAATCAAATTCTGTTAGCTCCAGGCTGCCCTCAAACTGAGCTAGTTGATTTTTGTCGTCAACACCAAATTTTGTTAGAGGCTTACAGTCCACTCGGAACAGGAAGTATTTTTGGGAACCCTGTTGCACAAGAAGTAGCTGAAAAGTATGGTAAATCTATTGCACAAATTGCACTTCGTTGGTCTTTGCAAAAAGGTTTCTTGCCATTACCAAAATCAGTAACTCCTGCAAATATTGAAGCAAACTTGCATATTTTTGATTTTGAATTATCGGAAGAGGACATACTCCGACTCGATGGAGTAGATGGCGTGAACAGCCAGAGCAATCCGGATGAAGTTAATTTTTAATTGGGTATCGCTCGGGTAGATACTCAGCTACGCTTGGAATCATTGTTACAAGTATCACAATAAATGAGATTTTAATAGGCATTTAATGAATAATGTGCTATAATTAGTAAGATAAAAATTTTTTAAGGAGTCTAACTAATGGCTAAATTGACTGTTAAAGACGTTGAATTGAAGGGCAAAAAAGTTCTTGTCCGTGTTGATTTTAACGTTCCTTTGAAAGATGGCGTTATCACTAACGACAACCGTATTACTGCTGCTCTTCCAACAATCAAGTATATTCTTGAGCAAGGTGGACGTGCCATTCTTTTCTCTCACCTTGGTCGTGTGAAAGAAGAAGCAGATAAAGAAGGTAAATCATTGGCTCCTGTAGCGGCTGACTTGGCGGCTAAATTGGGTCAAGAAGTTGCTTTCATCGCTGGTGCTACTCGTGGTGCTGAATTGGAAGCGGCTATCAATGCTTTGGAAGATGGACAAGTTCTCCTTGTTGAAAACACTCGTTTCGAAGACGTTGATGGTAAGAAAGAATCTAAAAACGACGAAGAACTTGGTAAATACTGGGCTTCACTTGGTGATGGTATCTTCGTTAACGATGCATTTGGTACTGCACACCGTGCACACGCATCAAACGTTGGTATCTCAGCAAACGTAGAAAAAGCAGTAGCTGGTTTCCTTTTGGAAAACGAAATTGCATACATCCAAGAAGCTGTTGAAACTCCAGAGCGTCCATTTGTGGCAATCCTTGGTGGTTCAAAAGTATCTGATAAGATTGGTGTTATCGAGAACCTTCTTGAAAAAGCAGACAAAGTTCTTATCGGTGGTGGTATGACTTACACATTCTACAAAGCTCAAGGTATCGAAATTGGTAACTCACTTGTAGAAGAAGATAAATTGGAAGTGGCAAAGGCGCTTCTTGAAAAAGCGAATGGTAAATTGATCTTGCCAGTTGACTCAAAAGAAGCAAATGCATTTGCTGGATACACTGAAGTTCGCGACACTGAAGGTGAAGCAGTTTCAGAAGGCTTCCTTGGTCTTGACATCGGTCCTAAGTCAATCGCTAAGTTTGACGAAGCGTTGACTGGTGCAAAAACAGTTGTTTGGAACGGACCTATGGGTGTATTTGAAAACCCAGACTTCCAAGCTGGTACAATCGGTGTAATGGACGCTATCGTGAAACAACCAGGTGTGAAATCAATCATCGGTGGTGGTGACTCAGCTGCTGCAGCTATCAACCTTGGCCGTGCAGACAAGTTCTCATGGATCTCAACTGGTGGTGGTGCATCTATGGAGTTGTTAGAAGGTAAAGTGTTGCCTGGTCTCGCAGCTCTTACTGAAAAATAAGTTCAATAAACTTGAAGGCTAAAATGCAACGGATTTCCGTTGCATTTTGTGCATCGCGTAGAGTTTCTACGAAGCTAAGCGAGTTAGAAAGTCTAGCAAGGTGAAAAGTGCTTCCAGGACTTGCAGCTCTTACTGAAAAGTAAAAAATTGCGACGAAATGAGGCTGGGGCTTGAGCTCCGGTCTCTTTTTGAATGCAATTTACGCTCTGAAGTGTCGGCTCGGAGGAAAAATTTTGTTGTGTAATCATTTTTTTGATTTTCATTGAGTATTACTTCGTAAACTCACCTTTTCAAGCTCGACTTATGCTTGTGGCTTCTTGTCTCGTATTATAATCAACTATAGGATACTTATTTTTTTGTAAAGTTGGGAGTTTTTTTTCTTTGGTGGCGTTGAAGTATCTGGTATTATTTTTACACTAAAATGTCCGAATGATTCATAACATTATGTGCATTTAGAATCATTTTTTAACAAATCATGTTAGAATAGAAGTATGTTAAAGAGATATAAATTTGATACCCAGAAGTTTAAATTGGGTATGAGAACTTTAAAATCAGGTCTAGCTGTATTTTTAGTCATTTTATTGTTTCATCTTTTAAAATGGGATGGTATTCAGATTGCGGCTCTGTCAGCAGTTTTCAGTCTTCGAGAAGATTTTGGGAAAAGTGTTCATTTTGGCTCTTCTCGAGTCCTTAGTAATTCCATAGGTGGCTTTTACGCCTTGCTTTATTTTATTCTAAGTGATCTGTTTTCTCATAATTTTTGGGTAACCTTAATTTTCATCCCTATTTTTACGATGCTAACCATTATGACGAATGTTTCGTTTAATAATGCTCCAGGTGTTATTAGCGGGGTTGCTACAATGTTGATTATTGCTCTCTCAGTTCCTGCAGGAGATTCTATTTTCTACGCCCTCCAAAGAGTTTTTGAAACATTCGTTGGAGTTTTTGTATCTGTTATTGTAAATTACGATATCGATAAAATAAAAAAGCGCTTTCTTTCCTAACGGTGTCATAAAATGTGACACAGAGGGCTTGACTGTTCGTTTTTTCTGCCCTATAATAGTGTGCAGAAAGGAGTTCATTATGAGAGAAAAAGAGTTTCGACGTTCCTTAGCTATTTTTCCAATTGGTAGTGTAATGAAATTGACTGATTTAACAGCGCGTCAGATTCGTTACTATGAAGATCATGGTTTGATAAAACCAGTTCGGAACGAAGGTAATCGCCGCTTGTATTCTCTAAATGATATGGACTTACTACTTGAAATTAAAGATTTTTTGGATGAGGGCCTAAACATTGCAGCGATTAAAAAAGAATACGCCAATCGTAAAGCAAAGGAAAAGGTTCAAGCAGAACAGAAAACTTTAACTGATGAGGATGTGCGTCGTATCCTACATGATGAATTTAGCAGACAAGGGCGATTTTCAAGTCCAAGCTCGATCTTTCGGTCGTCGTAATAGGTTTAATTAAGAGGAGAAAAAATATGGTTGTCACAACAGCGGATATTAAACGTGATATTAAAGAGAAAAATGTTACATTTCTACGTCTCATGTTCACTGATATTATGGGAGTGATGAAAAACGTAGAGATTCCTGCGACAGAAGAGCAGGTTGAAAAAGTTTTATCAAATAAAGTTATGTTTGATGGTTCGTCTATTGAAGGTTTTGTACGTATTAATGAATCTGATATGTACCTTTATCCAGATTTAAACACATGGACTATTTTTCCTTGGGGAGATGAAAATGGCCGTGTGGCAGGCTTGATTTGTGATATTTATACGACTGAAGGTGAACCGTTTGCGGGAGATCCTCGTGGAAACTTGAAAAAATCTCTTCGTCGGATGGAAAAAGAAGGATTCTCATCCTTTAACCTTGGTCCAGAACCAGAATTCTTCTTGTTCAAAATGGATGAGCAGGGGAATCCAACTCTTGAAGTGAATGACAAGGGTGGTTACTTTGACTTGGCGCCTACAGATCTTGCGGACAATACTCGTCGTGAAATTGTAAATGTTTTGACTGAAATGGGATTTGAAGTTGAAGCGAGCCACCACGAAGTAGCGGTTGGTCAGCATGAAATCGACTTTAAATATGCGGATGTTTTGAAGGCGTGTGATAATATCCAAATCTTTAAGTTGGTTGTTAAGACGATTGCACGAAAACATGGCTTGTACGCTACATTTATGGCTAAACCTAAATTTGGAATTGCTGGTTCAGGTATGCACTGTAACATGTCACTCTTTGATAAAGACGGTAATAATGCCTTCTTTGATCCAGAAGATCCTCGTGGCATGCAATTGTCAGAGACAGCTTATCACTTCCTCGGTGGTTTGATTAAACATGCTTATAACTACACTGCAATTACCAACCCTACAGTAAACTCATACAAACGTTTGGTGCCTGGTTTTGAAGCTCCTGTTTATATTGCTTGGGCAGGCAAAAACCGTTCTCCATTGGTTCGTGTACCTGCATCACGTGGAATGGGAACTCGCTTAGAATTGCGTTCAGTAGATCCAACGGCTAACCCATATTTGGCTATGGCAGTTCTTTTGGAAGTTGGATTAGATGGTATCGAACACAAGATTGAGGCTCCTGCTCCAGTAGAGTCAAATATTTATGCAATGTCAGATGAAGAACGTCGCGAAGCTGGTATTACAGATCTTCCATCAACTCTTCACAATGCTCTTAAAGCCTTGAGAGAAGATGATGTTGTTCGTTCGGCATTGGGTGACCATATCTATACTAACTTCTTGGAAGCTAAGAAGATTGAGTGGGCAAGTTACGCAACTTACGTTTCTCAATGGGAAATTGATAACTATTTAGATTTGTATTAATGAGCATTTTCAATAACTAAATTATTCTCATTCAGATCAAATTTTGAATATTAAAAAATAGCTTAGAATCAACGTTTCTAATGACGTTATTCAAAGCTATTTTTTTCTATTGAATCTTTATTTTCGCTTTTCAAATTTTAGGCTCAAAGATTTCTACCGCGCTCTTCCATTTTTAAGCTCGGGCTGAAACAGTCTCTTCCCAGACGTTTCACTCCCCTGGACTTTTGTTTTCGGTTTTCAAATTTTAGGCTCAAAGATAAAAAGGTCCACTGGACCTTTTTATTTATCCGGGGTGAGAATCATTGGGATAATGATTGGCTCACGTTCTGTTTTTTCATATAGGAATGGTCGGAGGGCGTTGACAATTGCACCATTGACCGTTTGGATGCTTGCGTCCTTATTGCGCATGGCGATTCGTATGGCATCAAATAGAATTCGTTGGCTTTCGCGGATAAGATCTCCTGATTCACGCATATAGATGAATCCTCGACTAAGGATATCTGGACCAGCAAGAATCATTTTCGACTTGAAGTCGACCGTTGCAACAGCGAGAACGACACCGTCTTCAGAGAGATCGCGTCTATCTTTAAGAACAGCTGCACCGATTTCGCCAATCCGATTGCCATCAACGTAAATGTCTTGGGCGTTGAATTGACCGGCTATGCGAGCTGAATCTTTTGTAAGTGCAAGGACATCACCATTTTCCATAATGAAGATGTTTTCTTTAGGAACGCCAGTATCAACAGCTAAACCAGCATGGATTTTTTGCATACGGTATTCGCCATGAACAGGCATGAAGTATTTTGGCTTGATGAGGCGGAGCATGAGTTTTTGCTCTTGTTGGCCACCGTGTCCAGAGGTATGGATGTTGTTAATCTTACCGTGGATAACATCTACACCTGCTTCAATCAAAATATTGATTAATTTGTTAACCCCTGTGGTATTTCCCGGAATAGGACTGGACGAGAAGATAACAGTATCACCTGGTTGAAGTTGGACTTGTCTGTGGGTACCATGAGCAATTCGAGAAAGTGCAGCCATTGGCTCACCTTGACTACCTGTACATAGAATCAAGACTTCATTAGCTGGATATTCTTTTATTTCATTTGGTTCGATAAAGGTATCTTTAGGGACCTTTATATAGCCTAATTCAATACCATTTACAATTGCTTTCTCCATTGAACGGCCAAAAACTGCAATTTTTCGACCTGTTTTTACTGCTGCATCGGCTGCTTGTTGAAGGCGGAAAATGTTGGAGGCGAATGATGCAAAGATAATACGACCGTGAATGCCTTCAATCAATTTCATAATGGATTGACCAACAACTTTTTCGGAGTTAGTAAAGGTTGGAACCTCTGCGTTAGTTGAATCGGATAAAAGACAGAGGACGCCTTCTTCACCGAGCGCAGCCATACGGTGCAAGTCAGCTGGTTCTCCAACGGGAGTGAAGTCAAATTTAAAGTCACCGGTGCAGACAATTTTACCTTGGGGTGTGTCTACGACGATTCCAAGTGGTTCTGGAATTGAGTGAGTTGTTCTGAAAAAACTAACTTTTAAGTGTTTGAAGGTAAGCTCTGTTTTATGGTTAATCTCATGGAGAGTAGCATCACGAAGCAGGCCATGTTCTTCCAATTTACCGCGTATCAAAGATAGTGCTAGCGGACCAGCATAGATAGGTACGTTCGCTTGTTTGAGTAAGAATGGAATTCCTCCAATATGATCTTCGTGACCGTGTGTGATGACTAGACCTTTGACACGGTCTAGATTTTCAACGATATAGGAGTAGTCTGGGATGACATAGTCAATACCTAAAAGATCGTCTTCAGGAAATTTAATACCTGCGTCAACAATCAAAATTTCATCTTGGTATTCAATACCATAGGTATTTTTTCCGATTTCTCCCAAACCACCGATGGCAAAGACGCCAACTTCTTGGGGTTTTAGATTTATTGCTGACATGGATTAGAACTCCGTAATACTAAAATCAGCATGCTCCTTCTCATATTGGAGGTGCTTTTCGGATAGAAGTTCGATGAATTCGATATTGTATTGTGGGTATGTTTTTTCTACTAGCTCACGCGCAATAATACGACCTTGTAATTCGCTTTCTGCTTCGACTTCCATGTAAAGTGAGCGTGTCTGTTCGCGACGAGGACTCACTTTTGACTCTTGATAAAAAACTTTATAAATCATATGTTATACATATTCCTTTCTGCTTTGACTGCAACCTACGAAAAAAGACCCAAATAGTTTTCTATTTGTTGCTTGGTATTCAGTTTTCTAGAGTTGTTGATTTCGACAGTCTAAATAATTCTCCTTATTATATCATAAAGTTAGGACTTGGTAAATGGAAGTGTTAGGAAAATGAAAATCAGGTGAGAACCTCTCGAGTTTATCAGTTAAAAAATGAAAAAAGCTCCCTAAACGCTGTCAAATCAACGTTTAGGGAGCTTTTTTGAGTCATAAATTGTGTTGTGTATGCAGTTTTTCCCTAACTTTTGAATATCTTCATGTCTGACAGTTCCACGATCCCAAGTGATTCCTAATAAATGAAGTAACTCACTTGCTTCATGGTTCTGCTTGACTCTATATATCCCTTGTCCCATATCTGCAGCTAACATACTGTTTAAGCCCTCTATCATTCGAGCAGGACTCATTTTCTTATCGGTAATGTAATACAATAAGCGTATCATCACTAAACTGATAAAGCAGGTTAGGAAATGGCCTTCAATATGTTCATTTTTTCGTACATAAACAGGTCTCGTTTCAAACTCTGTTTTTGTAATTCGGAAACAATTCTCAATCGCAGATAATTCTTGATAGGCCTCTAATATGGCATCATCTTCCATCTCAATCTCACTGGTCACAAGGACATGAACCCCATCAAATTGAGCATCAAATTCGACCTGTTCTTGGTCAATTCGGATAAGTGGCGAAAATGGTTTAACCTCTCCGGTTTCCTTATCCAAATAGCTCAACTCAAGGTATTTCTTTCCACCCTTCTTGCTCGTTTGTCGAAACAATTCCGCATCAGTTAGCTTATTGGCATAGTCAAGAGCCCCTTCACGTCGAATCCGTTCTCTATCTTCATATTTCTTTGACCAGGTCAGTAGTACTTTTTCTTTAACGGTTGGAGAATCCTTCTTGGTCCCA
Source organism: Streptococcus parasuis (assembly GCF_021654455.1). Taxonomy (NCBI): domain Bacteria; kingdom Bacillati; phylum Bacillota; class Bacilli; order Lactobacillales; family Streptococcaceae; genus Streptococcus; species Streptococcus parasuis. Next base: position 2,007,189 of record NZ_AP024276.1, on the reverse strand, counting down.
AGTTTTCTCTCTCGAATGTAAGACTTTTTAGCGAAAGTGATATCTTGATTAAACTGCCAACCAGATTCTTCCAATATTTTTTCTTGAATATCCTTCGGAGCACCTCGTTTCCCACGGTGCTTTTGCGAGAAGATCCAGCCGTCATTGTTCTTTATAGTGGCATTCAGGTTATTTGTGCTGTTCATCGCTTTGTCTGCGACCACTACCAACCGTTCAATCCCAAACTGTTTCTTTACTTGCTCAATTGCTGGAATATAAGTGATAGGGTCTGTAAGGTTTCCTCGAAATAGTTTATAAGCGATAGGAATACCGTTCATATCCATGAATAATCCCATTTGGATAATGGGGTCTTTCCTATATTCTTTACTAGCTCCTCTTCGACGAAGCCCCTCGACAAGAAGGTCTCCATTTTCATCACGGATATCTTCATCAGGAACATCAATTTCAAAAAAATAGTTGGTAACATCATAAAACACTAAGGTTCCAGTTCGATTCGTTAATTGGCTAACTTCTTGATGTAAGTGCTGTTGAATTTCTGATTGAAAGGTATTTAAGATATCTAGTGACCGATAAACTGAATTATATGGAACATTCCAATCTCCGAATAGGGAAGCTTGGTGGTAGAAAGTTTTATATTTACTTCCCGGATTAAGAATTCGTTGAAAAATCAGTAGTTTAACTGTTTCATCTAAGTCCATCGTCATTTTTGACGGCTTATTCTTTTTAAAGAATTGATGTAACTTAAGTGTAGTATAAAGATCTTCTAAAATCTTCCAACCAATGTTTTCGTCAGGTTTGTTCATTGGATCTTTCAAAGAAAGTTTTATCAGAAATTCCTCAGACTTAGCTTGTGAGTTTTCCTTTGCTTCACGTTTTAATCGCTCAAGAATGCCTGGTTCTTTCGCTTCCAATTCGTCCAACAAACCATATTTATAAAGAATCCGTTGTTTTGACTTTCCGTTCTCACGATATCCTTCAACAAGATAAACATGTTTACGGCCTTCTCTGTTTTTTGTAATTCGAATAAATGCCATAAATATATTATAACATACACCGCCGTTCACAACAACAAAAATATCAATAAAATGTTAAAAAAATACCGCTGTTATCGCAAAAACAGCGGTTGTGAAATGAATTAACTGATAAACTCGAGATTATATCATAAAGTTAGGACTTGGTAAATGGAAGTGTTAGGAAAATGAAAATCAGGTGAGAACCTGGGTGGTATTTTCTGAAATTATCATGAATAACAAATATAACATTGTAAGTTGACAAAAATATAAATGTTTATTATGATAAATCTAACAATATATTGTGATGGTTCACTGAGAGGAAGTAGACCATGGGGACAGCACCAGAGGTAGGGTTAGGTAATTTTATCGAGAACTCCGTCGTTCTCGCTTGGTCAAGCAAAAGGATGTTGTCGGTGGAGACTTTACAGCAGCTCAATTGTCACGCTTTGAGTCTGGAAAATCTATGTTGGCGGCAGATAAGTTGATTGTGGCAGTTGAGGGAATCAACATTAGTTCATGAATCGCCCACCATATCGACGAGGATATTCAATATGATCAAGTGGTGGAATTGAAGAGAAAAGAATAACTGACTGGGAAATCACACCCCAGTCTTTTCCATTATTTGAAAAAAACTTCAAGATAGCTTACAATAGAGAGTAGCATTGAAAAGTCTTTCAGTTTGCTTTTAGTACTAGGCAACGAGCTGCGGGCTGTACTGGAGTACGGTAAAGGGAGTTCAAACAATACAGTGTATTGTTTGAAGTGGGAAATACGGAAACGAAGTTTCCTCATGCGTTGCAGTAATAAAAGCAAACCGAATGACGTAAGGAAAGAGAAACTTATGAAAATACTAGCTTTAGATAGCTCTAACCAAGCCTTGTCGGTGGCCTTGGTGGAGGACGGTCGTTTGCAGGCGGAAACCCTGCTGGCCGTTAAGAAAAATCATAGTATCAGCCTCATGCCTGTGGTCGATTTTTTGGTAGAACAGGTGGGATGGACGCCCAAAGACTTGGATAGGATCGTGGTCGCTCAAGGACCGGGCTCCTACACGGGTCTTCGGGTGGCGGTGGCGACTGCCAAGACCTTGGCCTACACCCTCAAGATCGACTTGGTGGGGCTATCTAGTCTTCAGTCTCTGGTTCCTCCTAGCCTGACGGGTCTGGTGGTTCCCCTCATCGATGCCCGCCGTAACTGCGTCTATGCAGGTGTTTATGAAAATGGCAGAGCAGTCGAGCCAGACCGCTACTGGTCTTTTGAAGACTTACTTTCTAGCCTGGCTGGTAAGGAAAATATCACCTTTGTTGGCGAAGTAGAAAATTTTATGGAGCAAATCGAACAAGCTCTGCCAGCTGCCCATTACCAGACCAGTCTGCCGTCTGCCTATCAGCTAGCAGTAATCGGTCAAGACTTGCCAGCAGTAGATGGCACCAGCTTTGAGCCCAACTATCTCAAGCGTGTAGAGGCAGAGGAAAACTGGCTCAAGGACAACCAAGCTGGCTCAGAAAGCTATATCAAGCGTGTATGATAGAGATTAAACACTACGATGGGCAGGAAAATCTGGCGGAGGCTGTGTTGGCAGTTATGCAGTCGGTCTATGAGCAATCTCCATGGACTCTGGAACAGATTGCCTCCAGTATGGCCAGTCAGGATGAGGATTATTATCTGGCCTATGAGGATCAGGAATTGGTCGGATTTTTGGCTGTTCAGACGGTGCTGGATGAGATGGAAATCTTGCAGATTGCTGTCAAGGCTGATTTTCAGAGGCTGGGAATCGCCAGTCAACTGATGGCTGCTGTGATGGACTGGGAGGGGGACATCTTCCTCGAAGTGAGGGAGTCTAACAGTGCAGCTCAGGCCCTCTATACACGCCAGCATTTTACCAAAATAGGAAAACGAAAAGACTACTACCGCCATCCTGTCGAGGACGCGGTGATGATGAAGAGAGAACGTGATGAAAGATAGATTGATTTTGGCGATTGAGACCTCCTGTGACGAGACCTCGGTGGCTGTTTTGAGAAATGATGCGGAGCTTTTGTCCAATGTCATTGCCAGCCAGATTGCCAGCCACCAGCGGTTTGGTGGGGTGGTGCCCGAGGTGGCCAGCCGTCACCATGTGGAAGTGATAACGGCCTGTATCGAGGAGGCCTTGTTGGAGGCGGAGGTGACGGCAGAGGACTTGACGGCTGTGGCGGTGACCTATGGGCCTGGCTTGGTCGGTGCCTTGCTAGTCGGGATTTCGGCTGCCAAGGCATTTGCCTGGGCTAACGGTCTGCCACTCATTCCTGTCAATCACATGGCAGGGCATTTGATGGCGGCGCGTGCGGTCAAGGAATTGGAGTTTCCGCTTTTGGCCCTCTTGGTCAGTGGAGGACACACGGAGTTGGTCTATGTGTCAGAAGCGGGCGACTACAAGATTGTCGGTGAAACGCGAGATGATGCGGTCGGCGAGGCCTATGACAAGGTAGGACGGGTCATGGGTCTGCCCTATCCAGCTGGTCGTGTCATCGATGAATTGGCTCATGAGGGGCAAGACATTTATGACTTCCCTCGTGCTATGATAAAAGAAGATAATCTGGAGTTTTCTTTTTCTGGACTCAAATCCGCCTTTATCAACCTCTGCCACAATGCCCAGCAGAAAGGGGAATCCTTGTCCAATGTGGACCTGTCAGCCTCATTTCAAGCCTGTGTCTTAGATATTCTTATGGCGAAGACCAAGAAGGCCTTGGAAAAATACCCTGTTAAAACCTTGGTCGTGGCGGGTGGTGTTGCAGCCAATCAGGGCTTGCGGGAGCGGTTGGCGGCTGAAATTACCGATGTGGAGGTTATTATTCCCCCGCTTCGCCTCTGCGGTGACAATGCAGGTATGATTGCCTTGGCAGCAGTCAGTGAATACAACAAGGAAAACTTTGCTGGCTGGGACCTCAATGCCAAGCCTAGCTTAGCTTTTCCGCAAAAATAAGTGGATGAAGAAGGTTCTTATGAAATCTGACGTCATTACGATTACTAATCTAAATAAATACTATGGAAGCCATCAAGCAGTTAGTAATCTCAATCTTTCTGTTCACCAAGGAGAGATTTTTGGTTTTTTAGGAGCAAATGGGGCTGGGAAGTCAACAGTTATTCGTTGTATTCTTGGTTTAGTTTCTAAAACAAGCGGAGATATTGTATTATTGGGAGGTGCTTATTCAAGCTTAACAGAAGCATTAGCCCATATTGGCTATCTTCCATCTGAGGCACATTTTTATCCTGACATGAAAGTTAGAGATGTTATCCGTTTGGCTGCGAAAGCTAGAAAAATAGATTGCCAAACAGAAGCGGATCGTATTTGTGAATTTTTGGAGGTTCCTTTGGATAAAAAGATCAAAGATCTATCTCTTGGGAATCGTAAAAAAGTCAGTATTGTATGTGCACTCCAACATAAACCAAGATTGTTGCTATTAGACGAGCCGACCTCTGGTTTGGATCCTTTGATGCAGGAGCGTTTCTTTACACTGATCAAGGAAGCTTGCTTGAATGGGGCAACTTGTTTCCTATCATCTCATAACTTATCGGAAGTGAAAAATTATTGTGACCGTGCTGCAATTATTAAAGAAGGAAAGCTTTTGGTAGTTGATACAGTTGACCATCTGACGCGTAGTCAAACGAAGAATGTAACCATTTGGAAAGATGGTCAAGAAAAACAATTCCGTTACGATGGGACAAGTGAAGACTTATTGAATCACTTGGTAGACCTAGCGCCGACGGATTTTTTGGTAGAAGAGCCTTCTCTTGAAGATCTGTTTCTCCATTATTATGAGGAGGTGGAGAAATGATTATTCTGTTGCATGAGTTAAGACAAAATCGAAAGACACTCCTTATATGGACCCTGGTACTTGGTTTTATCTGTTATGGTTCTATCTGGCTCTATCAGAGTGTTGAGAATCAATTAACAGGAGTTGCTGATTTGTATGCGAATATGGGAGACATTACAAAAGCATTGGGTATGGATAAGATTAGCATAGCCACTCTAGAGGGCTATTATGCTACGGAAATTGGCCTGATGTTTGGTCTCGGAGCTGGAATGTTTGCTTCTATGCTTGGAGTTACGAGCCTTTCTAAGGAGGAAGAAGGGCATACAAGTGAGTTTTTATACACCTTGCCATATAAGCGCTCAACTATTTTATTGTGGAAATACCTCAGCGTTGTTTTACAACTTCTGATTTTCAATAGTATTATTTCTTGTTGGAATGGTCTGGGGATTTGGCAGCTGGGGGGAGATGTTTCTTTTCATTCTTTTTTCAGCTACCATTTGTTGGTTTTATTAATGCAGCTGGAACTGGCTAGTATTTCTTTCCTCCTTTCAGCTATTAGTTCTAAAAAGCAAATTGGTTTAGCAATGGGGCTCGTACTGATTTTATATAGTATAGATATGATCGTTCGGATTATTTCTAAAGTAGAATTTTTGAAATTCATCACGCCCTATTATTACGCGAATGGTGCAGATGTTTTTAGCCATACTACCTTTGATACCTTATTTCTCTTAAAAGCTTGTGCGGTTATCATTGTTTCTTTGCTTCTATCAGTTCTTGTATTAGATAGAAAGGACCTTGGAGCTTAGTGCCGGTAGCGCTAAAATACGTGATCGCAATAATTATAGACATTTGAATTAGCTTTGATACATCGTCACTTTCGGCTTGCCGTACTCTACTAAAGTGACTTGTTTCGCAAGTCTTATTCCCAACCTAGAACAGCCCACTAGGCTGTTCTAGCTACCTGCACCTCAGTTCTTTGTCTGAAAGCTAATTCATTCGACTATATTTTGAAATACATGATGAAACTCCGATTGCACTATTCGGAGTTTTTTTGGTATCTTTTGAAATAGATCATTAGCCCTGTTTCAAGTAAGGTTTTATACTCGGATATAAAAGAAAACTTGAAAATCAAGTTGCAATGTGAGAAAATGGGAGAATAAATTCTCGATTTGTCATCAGAGGGAAGGAGATATGGAATGAAGGAACATGCTTTTCGCGAAGGGATGCGTGATGCTATCCCTACTGCTTTAGGCTATGCTAGTATTGGTTTAGCTTGCGGGGTTGTATCGGTCAATTCAGGAATTTCAGCTGTCGAAATGGGCTTAATGAGTCTTTTTGTTTATGCTGGAAGTGCTCAATTTGTTATCTGTGCCATGATCTTAGCAGGAGCACCACTCCTTTCAATCGCAGTGACCGTATTTTTCGTTAATCTGCGTAATTTTTTGATGTGTTTACATGCGACAACAATCTTTCAAGGGAATCGTCTAGGATCCAATATTTTGATAGGTTCGTTTGTGACGGATGAATCGTATGCTTTATTGTTGCGGAAGCATATTGAAGATAAGCAGGTAGTACCAAATTGGATGTACGGAAATAATTTTGCTGGCTACGCTTCTTGGGTTACATTTACGACTCTAGGCAATCTGATTGGTGGTCTTATTCCAAATCCTGAGCAATTTGGGTTGGACTTTGCCTTGGTCGCTATGTTTGTCGGGATTTTCTCAGGGCAACTAGAGGCGATGGCTCGGACTATTCCTTTGAAAAAAATCGGCTTGATTTTGCTGGCGGTTGGTCTAGCCTATGTCGGACTGTCTGTGCTAGTGTCGTCTTATGTGGCTGTGCTCTTGTCGACAATTTTGGGTTGTTTTGTGGGGGTGATGATTGATGATAAAAACTAGTATTCTATTGATTATTCTAGCGGCGGCCCTTGTGACTTGGGTACCACGCGTCCTACCTTTTGTACTGACGCAGAACAAATCCCTCCCTCCAAAGTTGGTGAAATTCCTCAGCTTTTTGCCAATCACTATCATTTTTGCGTTGACCCTTTCCAGTATTATGGATGAGAAAGTTGGCTCCTTGCCAAGTATTCTCCCGGTAGAAAGTCTAGCTATTCTTCCGACATTTTTTGTAGTCTTGAAGACAAAAAATATTCTCTTAGCAGTTTTGGTTGGGGTTGTTACAACCGCGGCATTACGTTTGATATTTTAGGAGGGTTTTATGGTAAAGGAAAATGCCAAAGGTGTCGGACTTTGTTTCCTTTTGGCTTTGGTGGGTCAGTGGTTAGGTCAGTTGTTTCCCCTTGTGGGTGGGCCAGTCTTCTCCCTTCTAATCGGGATGAGTCTGTATCCTTATTTTTCAATTAAAAATACATTTCAGTCAGGCTTAACCTTTACTTCCAAGAAAATTTTACAGTATGCGGTGATTTGTTTGGGATTTGGATTAAACTTATCAGCGGTATTGGCTGTTGGACGTCAATCTCTTCCAATTATTCTTTCAACTATCAGTTTCGCTTTATTTTTGGCCTTCTTGATGTGGAAATGGCTACCGATTTCATCTCATCTGGCAACCTTAATTGGCGTTGGGACCTCTATCTGTGGCGGCTCTGCCATTGCGGCGACAGCTCCTATTATTAAGGCGGATGATGAGGATGTAGCACAAGCAATCTCTGTCATCTTTCTTTTTAATGTCTTTGCGGCCTTGGTCTTTCCGACTTTGGCAACCTGGCTTGGGTTTTCGACCGATTCGGGTCAGGCCTTTGGAATGTTCGCCGGAACGGCGGTCAATGATACCTCGTCGGTCACCGCAACAGCAGCCACCTGGGACAGCCTTTACGGATTGGGCAGTCAGACCTTGGATATAGCAGTGACGGTTAAGTTAACACGAACTTTAGCCATTATTCCTATTACAACAGTTTTAGCAATTTGGCAAACCCGAGGTAAGGGTCTTAAGGCAGACAAGAAGTCCCTCCTGACAGGTTTTCCGACTTTTATTTTGTATTTTATCCTAGCCAGTCTGGTGACAACAATCGCAGGTCATTTTGGAGTGGGAACGGCGGTTTTTACTCCACTTAAAAGCCTGTCCAAGTTCCTCATTTGCATGGCCATGGTTGCTATTGGTTTGCGAACAAATGTCTTTTCTTTGGTGAAAAATGGCAGAGCTACACTTCTGGTCGGACTAGTTTGCTGGCTGGGCGTGACTGTGCTGACACTGGTTTGGCAGGCAATCTTGGGAATTTGGTAATAAAATAGAAAAATCCTAGTTTGGAGCTAGGATTTTTTGGTTTATATAGACCGGTTTATTACTTGAGTTAAGCATAAATAGTAACTGGAAAAGAATTAGTGTTTGTAATGATTGCTAGATTTAGATATCAGAATAGGCAAGTCCAAGCGAAGCAGCAACGGCTTGGTTGGTTACTTTGCCACGATAGATGTTTAGACCTGTTCGTAGGGCTGTGCTGTCAGCGATAGCTTGCTCTGCTCCCTTATTGGCTAATTCAAGAGCGTAAGGAAGGGTGGCATTTGTGAGTGCCTGAGTGGATGTACGTGCAACAGCACCAGGCATGTTGGCAACCGCATAGTGAACAACTCCATCTACTAGGTAGGTTGGATTGTCATGTGTGGTGACACGGTCGGCTGTTTCAATGATGCCACCTTGGTCTACAGCAACATCGATGATGACAGAGCCAGGCTTCATACTCGCAACCATTTCCTTGGTCACTAATTTCGGTGCGCGTGCTCCTGGGATAAGGACTGCCCCAATCAATAGATCGGCCTCTTTTACACTTTCAGTAATATTGAGTGTATTGGACATGAGGGTTTGAACCTTGCCATCGAATTGTGCGTCTAGCTCAGCCAGGCGTTTTGGATTGATATCTAAAATCGTCACTTTTGCGCCTAGACCGACAGCCATTTGCGCAGCGTTGACACCGACATTTCCGCCACCGATGATAACAACATGGCCTTTTCTCACTCCAGGAACACCGCCAAGGAGGATGCCTGAACCACCCTCAATTTTAGTCAGGAATTGGGCACCCAGTTGTGTAGCCATGCGACCAGCAACCTCACTCATAGGATTTAGGAGAGGAAGGGTACCGTGGTCAACAACCGTTTCATAGCCGATGGCAATCACATCACCGTCTATCAAAGCTTGAGTCAACTCTGGTGCAGGAGCTAGGTGGAGATAGGTAAAGAGTAACAGGTCTGTACGAAAGAATGTGTATTCACTTTCTAGTGGTTCTTTAACCTTGAGCACCATGTCGGCTGCCCAGGTTTCTTCGGCAGTATTTTTGAGAATGGCACCTTGTGCTTCATATTCTGCATCACTATAACCAGATCCAAGACCAGCTCCTTTTTCTACCCAAACTTCGTGACCTGCTTGTGTAAAACTCAGGACACCTGCTGGTGTGATTCCGACACGATTTTCATTGTTTTTAATCTCTTTAGGAACACCAATAATCATAACAAATATTCTCCTTTAATAAATGTAGTATTCTTATAGTTTATCATAAAAGCGCTTTCTTAAAAAGGCTAGACCTAAATACTCCATAAAAATAGTTATAGTTATCCCTTCAATCTAAAAGTCTGCGGAGCTTTTTTCAATAAAATCCAGTAACCGATGCTGACATAGGTAATCATAGCTATGGAAATGAGTAGGATGTACAAGTGACTGCCTAAATCCAGCTTGATATTGAGATAGGCCACCCAGTAGAGAGCCCCACTGAGAAATTTATAGACTGGGTTGACAACTTCCATGTCCTTGGTAAAGGGTTGGAGAATATAGTAGATAAAGAGGTCGTGGAAGGAGAAGAGAGCTGTTAGACTCAACAAAAGCAGGGCAGTTAGGAGATAGGTTTCAATAGGTAGCTGCGCTCTAGTAAAGATGATGAGGGCCAATAGTAGAGATCCAGAGAAGGCGGCATTTAATTTTACAGTTTGCAGAAAACGATAATGAAAGCCTGCAATAATGGTCTTTGCTTCGCGGTAAAATGGATAGTGGAGCATGGAAATATCGCAATTAACAAAGACCATCTGTGCGACAGATTTTCCCATGGAGGCGGCATACATGACCATGAAAGCAAAAGGTAGTCCCTCGATGTAGTTGGCATTGCTTATCTCTATATCCTCTTTTGAAAACCAACGAATTCCTTCAATAAAAAGGACAATAGCCAAAAGACAACCCAAGCGAAAATGCAGTTTTTTCGTAAGGATAGAACGATAGCGGTCAAATAGCAGAGCGTTTAAGTAGGTCATGCCTGACAGATGAGTCAGGTCCTTTCCTGTTTCCATACTCAGTTTCGCCTGCATCTGTAAACCTTGGCGAGTATACTCGTTACCCTTGGTCATCTCAAAAATTTTCTTATCCATCTGCAAGGACTGGTCCATGCAATAATAGAGATAGTCCAGATGATTGGTCTGTTGTTTCAAATAACGATAACCAAACCAAATCAGCAAGACCTGACAGGCAAGCATAGGCAGTAAAAAGATGGGAGACAGATGATTGCGGAAAAAGATAAGACTGGCAATAGCTGTTAGACCAGTACCCAAGATAACCCAGGATTGCCAAGAGTTTCGACGAGCCAAAATACCTCTGTTGAATAGTGCTCGATTGAGAGCCTGACCAGTAAAAACTCCTGTCGGAATGGTCAGTAATCCTAGAGGCAGATAGAGCCAATTTCCTGATAGGCTAGAAAAAATCAGCAGGGCAGGCAGGTAGGACAGACTGGTGATAATGGGCTCTACAAAGAGTTGACTCTGGAGAAAACTAGACTGGGAAAGACCGAAATTTCGCATGAATTCCCGCTCGGGCTTGGCGATAAAAGGCTCAAATCCCTTGCCAAATCGATAGGTGTAGCCAACAAAGACCATCCACATGGAAAAGCCTAGAAGCCAAGTATCTGACGGGATTTGCCAAAAGTCCAGCTGATTGTTGGATAGGAGTTTGATCCAGAAGGCAGCAATGCAAGAATAAATGGTTAACCAAATTCCCTTGACCAGGAAGCGACTGGGGATGGATAAGATGAGCAGGACCAAAAAGAGACCAGACTTAAAACTATAAGACTTGAAAATACTTTCTGGGATGCTCTTTCCCACAAGTGGCAGTTTCCGTAGATAGTAGAAAAATCCGTTGACGGAGCGATGGAGGGCATACTTTTCCCGATACCAAAAATAACGTAGAATGGTTTTCATAAGCTCCTCCTAATCTGCTGTCAGTAGCTGAATAATCTCTTGTTCAAAGTCAGGGTCGTGGAGTTTGTCACTCGGAACTGCTTGCAATTCTTGGTGATGGAGCAAAACAATCTCGTCACAGAGATCCTGAGCCAGCTGCAAAATGTGGGTGGAAAAGATAATAACGGAATCCTTCTTAGCCTCCCGAATCAGCTGTTTGAACTCGTGGGCAGCCACAGGGTCAAAGGACGTCAGCGGTTCATCTAAGAGAAGGACAGGTGGCTGGACAATCAAGGACAGGAGCAACTGGACCTTGTTCTGCATACCGTGGGAAAAGTCCTTGAGCAGACGGTGCTGGTCTTCTTCTCCGATACCGACCAAGTTTAGCCATTCTTCTGGACTACGAGGAGATTTGAGTTTGTCCTTGTGGATATCCATATAGAAACGCACAAACTCATAGGCGGTCATAAAGGCAGGTAGCTGCGGATAGGTCTGGGTAAAGCCGATGTCCGTATTATCGTAGTCAAGGACTCCCTCGCCCTCTACAAACTGAATATTGCCACTTTCCAAAGTCAGATTGCGAGCAATACAGTTGAACAAGGTCGTCTTACCAGCACCATTTCGCCCCAGCAAACCATAAATCTTCCCCTTTTCAAAGGTAAAAGAAGCATCTTCCAAAATGATTTTATAATCAAATTTTTTTGATATGGAGGAAAGTTTCAGTTGCATAGCTAATCTCCTTTTGTAACATTGTTGTGGTTTTATCATACAACAATAAACAAAAAAATTCAAGCAAAATTTGCTTGAATTTATAGAGAAGATAGGGAATGTTTTTGTTGGCCATTCTTGTCAAAGTTGGCATCCTCTAACCAGCTTTCTAGTCGCTGTTTACGGGAGTCCCATTCTTTGTCTAATATAGAAAACCAATCCGTATCACGATTCCTTTCCTTATAGACCAAAGCTTGTCGAAAGGTGCCTTCATGGGTAAAGCCCAATCGTAGTGCTGCTCGGCGTGATGGACCATTTAAATGATCACACTTCCATTCATATCTGCGATAGCCTAGGTTCTCAAAAATATAGGACATAAGCAAGTAGTGAGCCTCCGTTGCTTGTCGTGTTTTTTGGAGTTTTGGAGAAAAGAGGACCCATCCCACTTCAATGACACGATTTTTAGAATCTATACGCATCAGTGCAAATGTTCCGATGGCTTGATTGGTAGATTGGTCAATGATAGCAAGATAATAAGGATCGGCTGAGTCCAACATGTGTTGGAAATATGATTGAAAACTTGGATAGTCTTTAAAGGGGTCAATAGATAAATAGGTCCAATCAGCTTGCTTGGCAGTAGGACCATAGAATTGATAGATTGCATCGGCGTGATCTGGTCTGAGTTTTTCCAAGCGAACGGTTTTTCCTTGGAGAACATCAATAGTAGGGAGACTACCAGCTTGATGGTGAGGTAGTGGTGCGCCGATTTCTTGATTAAATGAATTAATAGGCATAACTTCTCCTTTAGGTTGAGCTTGAAGAGTGATTTCTAATAGTACAATACTCAAAGGAAATCGAACTCAGACTAGCTCCAAAGGTTCGGGGAACCTTTGGAGGTTGGAGATAAGGCGAACAAAGTTCGCTACAAAAGGTTCGGGGAACCTTTGGAGGTTGGAGATAAGGCGAACAAAGTTCGCTACAAAAGGTTCGGGGAACCTTTGGAGGTTGGAGATAAGGCGAACAAAGTTCGCTACAAAAGGTTCGGGGAACCTTTGGAGGTTGGAGATAAGGCGAACAAAGTTCGCTACAAAAGGTTCGGGGAACCGTTGGAGGTTGGAAATAAGGCGACCGTAGTCCGTGACACTAGATGTAGATAGAACGCTGCTACCTTTTATTTTCGGGTAGCAGGTTGTAAAGCTCCACTGGGACTTTACACTCATCAAATCAAGTCAACAACGTCTGAGTTTGATTTACGAAGAGTAGGAACTTCCTGCCACCCAGCCAGTTGCTAGACAGTAGGTAATGTTAAAGCCACCTGTGTGGGCGTTGATGTCCAAGACCTCACCAGCAAAGTGGAGGCCAGGGATTTTCTTACTTTCCAAGGTTTTGGGATTGATTTCCTTGAGGTCAACGCCACCCTTGGTCACAAAGGACTTGGCTAAGGACATCTTGCCCGTAATCTTAATCGGCAGGGCTTTGAGCAGGGAGACCAGATCAGTCAGGTCCTTTTGGGAAACTTGTTTGACCTTGCTATCATAGTTTTCAGCGAAAAAGTCTGCAAGGCGGTCTGGCAGGAGCTCTCTAAGGGCATTCTTGACGGATTTTTCCCTGTTGATTTCTAAATGCTCAAACAAGTCTTGGTCAGAATGGGTCGGCAGAGCATCGAGAAATGCGGTTTCGCCGCCTTTGACAAAACTGGACAAGCGAAGAGCAGCGGGTCCCGACAGACCAAAGTGGGTGAAGAGCAGGTCGTGGGTGATGACGTGCTTACCGTAGGTCAGGGTAACGTCGTCCAGGGAAATGCCTTGGAGCTTCTTGTGGGGGAAGTCAGTCAGAACAGGACTTTCTGCAGCCTCAATCTCTGTGACTTCTAGTTTGAAGTGGCGGGCAATGTCGTGACCAAAGCCAGTCGAGCCGGTTGAAGGATAAGTCTTGCCGCCGGTGGTGACAATCAGCTGGGGAGCTGTAAAAGTCTCCTCACTGGTCTTGACATGGAAGAGATCGTCAATCTTGCGGACGGAAACCACTTCAGTCCCTGTACGGATGTCCACGCCGTTTTCCAGCATCTTCATCTCCAGGCACTTGATAATGGTCTGGGAGCGGTCGGTGGTTGGAAAGACACGGCCGTGGTCCTCCACTTTGAGCTTGACCCCATTTTCCTGAAAGAAATTCATGATATCGTGGTTGTCAAATTGGGAGAAGACGCTGTATAGAAATCGGCCATTTCCAGGAATACCAGCCAGTAGGTCTTCCAGTGTGCCGTTGTTTGTCACATTGCAACGTCCGCCACCTGTGCCAGACAGTTTCTTGCCCAAACGCTTGTTTTTTTCGAGGAGTAGGGTCTTCTTGCCGCAAAAGCTGGAAGAAATCGCAGCCATCATGCCGGCTGGACCTGCTCCGATAATAATGGTATCTACTGTATTCATGCCTTTATTGTACCACAAAACACGAGCTTTGGTGTCGGTCTTCTCTTTGTAGAAAAGTGCATGTTTCTTCTTAGCGGTCCTCCTCCTAAATTTGACAGGGATAGGCTTATGTGGTAATATTTTAATGATACAAACTATGAGAAATGTAAGTACCGAGGAAATTATGGGAATCGAAAAAACAGTCAGTGAATTAGCTGAAATTTTGGGAGTGAGCCGCCAGGCAATGAATAATCGTGTTAAATCACTTCCAGAAGAATTCGTAGATAAAAATGACAAGGGTGTGACCGTTGTAAATCGTGCTGGCTTGATTAAGTTGGAAGAAATCTACAAAACAACCATTTTTGAAGATGAACCAATTAGCGAAGAAGTGAAGCAGCGCGAATTGATGGAAATTTTGGTTGACGAAAAAAATGCGGAGATTATTCGTCTTTATAGTCAATTAAAAGCCAAAGATAAGCAACTTACAGAAAAAGATGAGCAACTCAAAGTTAAGGATGTGCAGATTGCTGAGAAGGACAAACAACTGGATCAACAGCAACAATTGACTCTCAAAGCAATGGCCGATAAGGAAGTCCTCAAGCTGGAGTTAGATGAAGTCAAAGCGCAGGCAGAAGAAGTGCAAACCAAAGGTTTCTTTGCACGCTTGTTTGGAAGATAGATAAGTAAAAAATCAAGCTCTTATGAACTTGATTTTTTCTTTTGTTCTAGCCATTCTTCTCTCAGAATTCCATATTTGACAGAGTCGTAATAATGTCCCTTCCAGTATCGCACTTTGCGGATCTGCGCTTCTTTTATCATACCGATTTTTTCAGCTGCTCGCATCATACGGTGGTTGCCAGACCAAGTAGTTAGTCCGATATGTTCTAATTCAGTAGTAGTTTGAAAAATATGATCCATCCAGAGTTTGAGAGCTCTTGTCCCGTAGCCACCATTCCAATACTTCTGCTGATAGATAACAATCCCGATTTCGAGCCATCGAGTTTTTTCATCTTCCCAATGTCGGGTAACAATTCCTATCGGTTCTTGATCTACAAATATGCCCCAAACAGTATCATTACAGAAGAAATTGTAAAGTTTACTCATTCGAAATGCTTCAAAATCTGAATACATCTGATAATCTTCAAAATAGGGTCCATCCCATTTTTTCCACTCAGGTTGGATTTGGCTATATCCATTTTTCCAAATTGAATATAAATGCTCTTCTTTCAATACTGCAATGGTCGGTTGGGTAGTCATCTATTTCTCCTTTATTTTTCTAGTTTATCATGTTTAATGATGGCTTGCAATTCCTGAAAGAATATGGGACACTAGTACCATGAAAAAGATACATCGTGAATTTCAAAAAATCTATTACAACTTAGACAAGATTCTATTACTCTTTTTTACCCTGTTCGCATTTATGGAGTTTGTATGGATACCACTTAATTCGTGGCTCTCAGAAAGGCTATTAGCCCTAACAGGTCATGCTTATCTTTCACCGACGAATCTTTTATCGGTATTTTCTGAGAATCTTTTTGTTTCTGGCTTGTTTATTCTCTTATTTTTTGCCAATATTGGGATTGCCTATCTGGAGTTAGCTCTTCTATTTACTGGGGTTTGGCAATTGTTAGATGAAAAAGTCAAGCACTTATCGGATTACTTGCGAGATGTTAGAGATAGTATGGTCGCAATTATCCGTCATAGTAGCTTACCCAAAATTATCTTCCTCCTTTTTTATTCAGTTCTCCTTTTGCCCTTTCTACGTCGAATATTAAATATTTATTATTTTAATAAAATCGTCGTGCCACAGTTTGTCCTTGATTACCTATCCAATACAGTCTGGATAGGGGTCTTGATTTTAGTTTCCCTCCTCCTTTTCTTTTGGCTTGCCTCCCGACTCATGTTCGCACTACCGAAAATCTATTTTGAACATAGGAGTGTGAAAGAATCTATTGCATTTTCTTGGAAGCATACAAAGGGTATCAAACAAGTCAATTACCTTGTGCGTTTAGTTGGCTTGGTCACTTTTCCGGTTATCTTTTTTACGGGAGCTGCATTGTTGCTCTATTTTATACAGCTGTTAGTAGAAGGTTATGCTCCAAGTCTTTCATATTGGTTAGCTGTTGTTTGCTATATAGTATTAAGGTTAACCTATTACGGAGTCATTGCTCTCTTTATGATAGGTTTTATCAGTCTATTAACCGGAAAGAAGCTACCAATATACCGTCGCAAGCGTCTCCGTCATCGTCTTCGATTGGCTATTTTGCTGGTATCTAGTCTTGTTTTTGGTGTCCAAGGGGCATTGCTCCTTTATTACCCATTTGACACCTTGCCAGTTACTATTTCCCATCGAGGTGTTGATAATGGCAATGCTGTACAGAATTCGGTTGAGGCTCTGGAAAAGACCTCTCAACTCAAGCCGGACTATATTGAGATGGATGTTCAGGAGACCAAAGATGGCCAATTTATTGTCATGCATGATACGGATTTATTGGCTTTGACGGGCAATGCCGGAGGGACACATGACTATACTCTAGCAGAGTTGACGGCGATGACTGCATCAGAAAACGGTATGACAGCTCCTGTTCCTTCTTTTGATGAGTATCTAGAAAAAGCTGATGAACTTGGTCAGAAATTATTAGTGGAAATTAAAGTAACCAAGCAGGATTCGCCAGATTTGACCAAGAAATTCCTAAAAAAATATGGAAAACACTTGTTAGCCAAGGGGCATCAGATTCAATCTCTGGATTACAAAACGATTATAGAAGTCAAAGAGTACAGTAAAAAGCTGGTTTCTTTCTTCATTCTTCCGTTCAATTCCATTTATCCAACCACTGTGGCTGATGGATATACAATGGAATATACTTCGCTTGACCAGAATTTTATAACTAAGTCTTGGATCCGAGGAAAATCTGTTTATGCTTGGACACCAAACGATGAAGAGAGTATGACCAAGATGCTCTTGCTGCAAGTGGATGGCATTATTACTGATAATTTAACAGGTCTAAACAGTTTGATGAGTGAATTGAACGAGTATCATCGCTATCCTGATCTATTTTTCCTTGAATTTCAGTACTTACTCTATAATTTTGAATAACAAAAAGACGTGAACGGTCACTATGCCAGTCGCGTCTTTTTATGTTTTAAAATGGTAATTTACCTGCAAATGCACCAAGTTTTTTCTGAGTTGCCTCATCAACTTTTGTAAGGGCTGCATTAATTGCTTGAATCGTCATTTCTTGCAAGGTTTCAATATCTTCTGCATCCACAATATCAGCCTTAAAGTCAATAGAGACTATTTTTTTATCCCCAGTAAAGGTAGCAGTAACCAAGTCCTGCACAGAACTACCTGTAAATTGAGTAGCAGCTAGTTCAGCTTGACTCTTCTCCATTTGCTTTTGAAGTTTTTGAGCTTGGCGCATCATATTTTGCATATTCATCATATGAGATTATTCCTCCAGAAATAGTATACGGGAGTATTATAGCATGTTTTCTGATTTTTTTCTCAGATTTTCGTGAGATAGAGGAGGTTAAACAAAAGATGTAGTAGGGTGATTAGTAATAAATTTAGTAAATAATAATAATATTTTTAAAAGAAAGGGTTTACATTTTAAAAGAATATGTTATAATTAACTCATCAGATTGAATAAAGTGGATTGTAACTAATTCGATTAGGCGAGACTACAAATATACTAAGCAAGGGCTTAGACTATTTGTAGTCTTTTTACTTTTCCAGCGTGTAATGATTTAGATAGGAGGTATATATGTTTCGTATTGTACAAGCGCTCAATAATAATGTTGCTCTTGTCAAAAATGAAAATGAGGAACAGGCTGTTGTTATGGGTCTGGGAATTACGTTTCAGAAAAAGAAGGGAGATGTGATTGCCCAGAATAAGATTGAGAAAATTTTCCAATTAAAGAGTAATGAATCCAAAGAAAATTTATTAACGCTTCTTAAGGATGTTCCACTCGATTTTATTACTGTGACTTACGATATTATTGATTCCTTAACCAATATCTATCAATACCCCGTTCAAGAATATCTGTATGTTACGTTGACAGATCACATTTATTTTAGCTACCAATCCTTACTAAAAGGGACATATCAAAATAGCAAATTACCGGATATCTCAAGTGAATATCCTTTGGAATATCAAATGGCTCGTGAAGGGTTAGAGATTTTAAGGCAACGGATATTAGAGGACTTTCCAGAGGATGAGGTTTTTAGAATTGCTCTACATTTTATCAATGCGAAAGGTGAAAATCAGGTGTTGACAGCAAGTCAAGAGAACTTATCGAAAAACCTGAATCGTTTGATTGAACAGGAGCTTCAAAAGCATGGCATTCGTAGAACGAAAGAAAACAGCAATTTTTATGATCGTTTTATGATACACCAAACCTATTTTATTGAACGGATTGAGAGAAGTCAGCTGGATTCTAACCCATCTTTAGAAAATTTAGAGACCTACATAAAGGAGCAACATCCAGAAGCTTATCGAATCGGTAGTGATATTTATGATTTGATAGCTAAAGAAACAGGTACTGATCTTTCAAAAACAGAAAAAGTTTACATTGTATTACATATTCAACGATTATTATAAGTGAGGAAAACAACATGTATCAATTACCAAAAGATTTTATTTTAGGAGGAGCTACGGCAGCCTACCAAGTCGAGGGAGCAACGAAAGAAGGTGGAAAAGGGGCAGTTGCTTGGGATGAATTTTTAGAGAAGCAGGGGCGTTTTAGTCCAGATCCAGCCAGTGATTTTTATCACCAATTTCCAAAAGATATTGAACTCTGTGAAAAATTTGGAGTAGGGGGACTGCGTCTCTCCATTGCTTGGAGTAGAATTTTTCCAAATGGGACCGGTGAAGTCAATCAAGAAGGAGTTGATTTCTATCATCGTGTATTTGAAGAGTGTCAACGTCGTAATGTTATTCCTTTTGTTACACTTCATCACTTTGATACACCAAAAACCTTATTTGATCAGGGAGATTTTTTGAACAGAAAAACGATTGAAGCATTTGTGAAGTATGCTCAGTTTTGCTTTGAAGAATTTAAGGAAGTAAAATTCTGGAGCACCTTCAATGAAATATATCCTGTTGCGACTAATCAATATTTGCTTGGAATTTTTCCGCCAGGAATCAAATATGATCTTTCTAAGGTAATTCAGTGCTTGCATAATATGATGTATGCTCACGCGCGTGTCATCAACCTCTTCAAAGACGGTGGATTCGAAGGTGAGATTGGAGTGGTGCATTCATTAGAAACCAAGTATCCAGCCAGCGATAGTCTGGAGGATAAACATGCGGCATTTCTAGATGATGCACTTTCTATTCGTTTTTTACTTGATGCAACCTATCTAGGTTATTATTCATCCGAAACAATGAAAGCGCTTGACGAGATTTGTACTGCCAATCAAGCTAGTTATGAATTTTTAGAAGATGATTTTGTTGAAATGAAAAAAGCGAGCCACAGAAATGATTATCTCGGTATCAATCACTACCAGTGTCATTTTGTGAAAGCTTACAATGGAGAAAACGCGATTCATCACAATGGTACTGGAGATAAAGGAACCTCTGTTTATAAAGTAAAAGGAATTGGGGAACGAATTTATAAAGAAGGTATTGAGAGAACTGACTGGGATTGGATCATTTACCCAGAAGGTTTATATGATTTATTGGTCCGCATAAAAGAAGACTACCCACACTATAATAAAATTTATATTACTGAAAATGGTATGGGCTATAAGGACGAATTTGATAATGGGATTATCATTGACCAGCCAAGAATTGACTATCTGAAAGTGTATCTTCAATCATTGGCTCAAGCTATTGAGGATGGGGTAAATATCAAAGGGTACTTCCTATGGTCCTTGATGGATTTATTTTCATGGTCCAATGGTTACAATAAGCGATATGGTTTGTTCTATGTAGACTTTGAAACTCAAAAACGGTATCCGAAAGCATCTGCGTATTGGTATAAACAGGTTAGTGAAACCAAAATAATCAATTAAGCAAAAGTAATAAGATCGTTTCTAGGCAAAGATTCTATTGGGAGGAAAAAATGGATAAAAAAGAATTACAGATGTTAGGTTTTGAAATTGTAGCCTATTCAGGTGATGCACGAAGCACCTTGTTACAATTGTTAAAAGAAGTTCGTTCAGGTAATATGGACCGAGTGGAAGAAGCACTGAAAGAAGCTGATAACAATTTAGCTTTGGCACACAATGCCCAAACAAAATTGCTAGCTCAGGAAGCAGCTGGAGAAGACTTGCCTTTAGGTTTTATATTTGTCCATGGTCAAGATCATCTCATGACAACTCTACTATTACGGGATTTGATAGTAGACTTTATTGAATTGTATAAAAAACATTAATAATGGAGGATTTATTCAAATGAATAAACTAATTGAGCAAATCGAAAAATGTAAACCATTTTTTGAAAAAATTTCTCGTAACATTTACCTCGGGGCCATTCGGGATGGCTTTCTTGCAGCGATGCCGGCAATTCTTTTCTCAAGTATCTTTATCTTGATTGCTGCTATTCCAGAGGTTTTTGGTGTCACCTTACCTGAAGAATTTTCAGGCTGGCTTTGGAAAGTTTATGGTTATTCAATGGGGATTGTGGCGGTTTTAGTATCAGCAACAACTGCACGTTGCCTTGCTGAATCAATGAATCGCTCCATGCCAGCAAATAAGAAAATCAATGCTGTTTCTGTGATGTTAGCATCCATTGTGAGCTTCTTATTATTGAGTGCTGACCAAATTGAAGGTGGCTTAGCAAATGGTTACATGGGAACTAAAGGGATTTTGGCTGCATCTTTAGCTGCGTTCGTTACTGTAAATGTCTACAAATTCTGTGTCCTAAAAGATATTACGATTAAAATGCCGAAAGAGGTTCCGGGTACTATTTCTCAGACATTTAGAGATGTCTTCCCATTTTCTTTCTCAGTTTTTGCAGCTGTTTTAATTGACACAGCCGTTCGTCATTTCTTTGGCACTTCATTTGCAGAGGCAATCATTACCTTGATGCAACCTTTGTTCACCGCGGCAGATGGTTATCTGGGTATTGCAATTATTTGGGGAGCAATGGCACTCTTCTGGTTTGTTGGTGTGCATGGTCCATCTATTGTTGAACCTGCTATTGTTGCAGTTATTTATGCAAATGTGGAAGCAAACCTTCAATTAGTAAAAGCTGGAGAGCATGCGTCTAATGTTTTAACAGCAGGTTTGGGGAACTTTGTTGGTACTATGGGTGGTACGGGTGCTACCTTAGTGGTTCCATTTATATTCTTATTGTTTGCAAAATCAAAACAATTGAAGGCGGTTGGTAAAGCGTCATTCATTCCAGTTTGTTTCGCCGTTAATGAGCCACTCTTGTTCGCTACACCAATCATTTTGAACCCTTATTTCTTTGTTCCATTCCTTTTGGCAC
The DNA here is from genome assembly GCF_021654455.1 of Streptococcus parasuis. Taxonomy (NCBI): domain Bacteria; kingdom Bacillati; phylum Bacillota; class Bacilli; order Lactobacillales; family Streptococcaceae; genus Streptococcus; species Streptococcus parasuis. The sequence continues at coordinate 1,985,672 of NZ_AP024276.1, read as the reverse complement.
CGATTGCCAACGTGTGGATTTTTAAATTCTTTGTAGATGTGCTACAAATGAATAGCTTTATGTATGTATTACCGTGGGCAACTCCAGCTCCAATCGGTTTAATTTTGGGTACTGGTGTCAGCTTGCTAGCGATTCTATTAACAGTGGTTCTTATTGTAGTAGATATCCTGATTTATTTCCCATTTGTCAAAGCATATGATGCAGTTTTACTAGCAGAAGAAGCAGAAAAAAGTCGTGTTGAAGAATCTAGCCGTCCAATTGTTCAGTCCACAGAACCTGTTGTAAAAAAACAAGGTTCCCCAGTTTCTTTGGATAAAAATGTAAATGTTTTAGTTTTGTGTGCAGGTGCAGGTACTAGTGCGATGCTTGCAAATGCGCTTACTGAGGGTGCACAGGAAACAGGTGCAAAAATTACTGCTTCTGCGGGGGCCTATGGTTCTCATTACGAAATAATGAAGGATTTTGATATGGTCGTCCTGGCACCGCAAGTTAATTCTTACTATGACGATATCAAAAAGGATACGGACAAACTAGGTATCAAATTGGCAGCGACTAAAGGCGCTGAATACATTGGTTTGACACGTGATCCTAGAGGAGCGGTCGAATTTGTCTTATCATTCTTTGCATAAAGAGGGGCGAGATGAAAAAGAGAAACACAGTATTGGCAAAAATAGGATTACTAGGGGTGTCTGCTCTTGTGGCATTTGCAAGTTTCAGTTCTTCAGTAGTAGCAGATGACAGTTTTTATGTTGAAAAAGTGAATAATCTGCCTGAAAAATTTATCAAAGGTGTAGATATTTCGACATTAATTTCACAAGAGGATAGCGGGGTGAAGTATTATGATCAATCGGGCACAGAAAAAGATTTGATCACACTCCTATCTGAGAATGGTGTCAATTATGTTCGTATTCGAATTTGGAATGATCCATACGATGCTGCGGGTAATGGCTACGGTGCAGGAAATAGTGATTTGGAGAAAGCAATTACTATTGGGCAGCGGGCGACCGCAGCAGGGATGCGCGTTTTTATCGATTTTCATTATTCAGATTTTTGGGCTGATCCAGGAAGACAGGTTGCACCTAAAGCTTGGTCTGGGATGTCTATTGATGATAAATCTCAAGCCTTATATGATTTTACAAAAACTAGTTTAGAAGCTTTGAAAGCAGCAGGTGTGGACGTTGGTATGGTTCAGGTTGGGAATGAGACAACGGCTAGTGGTATTGCTGGAGAGAGTGGTGATGAACGCTACCAGCTCTTTAAAGCAGGAACCGAAGCTGTGAGAGCAGTGGATTCTTCCATTCTTGTAGCTCTTCATTTCACCAATCCTGAAAAAACAGAGACCATTTTACACTATGCTGAAATGCTCAAACAATTTAATATTGATTATGATATTTTTGCAACAAGTTATTATTCTTTCTGGCATGGTAGTTTAGAAAACTTAACTAATGTACTCAAGACGGTTGAATCAACGTATGGGAAGAAAACTCTAGTTGCAGAAACGAGTTATGTCTATACGTTAGAAGATGGTGATGGACAGACGAATGTGATAAAGTCTGAACAGCAAACCAAACTTGGTGGGTATCCTGCTTCCGTTCAAGGACAAGCTAATAACTTGCGTGATGTGATTGCTGCAAGCGCAGATGCTGGTGCACTAGGGGTCTTCTATTGGGAACCGGCTTGGACTCCTGTAGGAACTACTGACCGTGTATCAAATCTACCAATTTGGGAACAATATGGTTCAGGATGGGCTAGTTCATATGTTATTCCCTATGATCCTGCAGTTAATGAAACCAATTACGGAGGTTCAGAATGGGATAATCAGGCGCTCTTTGATTTTGATGGAGACGCCCTAGATTCATTGAAGGTCTTCAATCTCGTTGAAACAGGTTTTGGTGTTGTTCCAGAAAAAGTTGAAGAATTGCCAGAAACAGAACCAACAGAAAATCTGATAAATTTATTGGAGAATGGTAGCTTTGAATCAGATGATTTGAGTATGTTTGCGATTAATCAGTCTTACGTTAGTCGGAAAACAGACACCCCTAAAGATGGGCAATATGCCTTGCATTTTTGGTCTGATGGCCCAATAGATTACCAGGTTGAACAGGCAATAACCTTAGATCCAGGAATCTATCGATTCGAGTTAAATATGCAGGGTGACAAAGCGGGGACAACTGAGAAGATTTATCCATATGTGAAAATTGGGGAAAGTCAAATTGATGGAGAAAACATCCATTTGGATGGCTACGCAATTTGGCAAAATAGTAATGTTGAATTTACTATAACAGAACCAACAGAAATTAAAATTGGTTTAGCAGTTACCGCTGATGCAGGCGCTTGGGGTACCACAGATGATTGGACTCTAGTAAAACTCGGAGAAATTGATGCACCAAGTACAGATGAAAACGGGGAAGGCACGACTAGCTCGAGTTCTATAGAAACACCGTCTACAAATGATGAAATTGGTGAAAACACTTCTGGTTCAGAAAAAGAAGGTGGAACCACGACTTCATCGTCAATAGATTCAGGTACAGTTACGAGTGAAGGTAGCACCCTCAAGAACATTTCGTCGGATGGAAATATAGAAAAAAATCAACTTCCAAAAGATCAGCAATCTACTAAGAAAGAAACAGGTTTGTTACCAAAAACAGGAGATAACCAGTCCCAGTTGGTAGTGGTGGTTGGAATAATCCTCTTGTTTGTCCCTCTATTATTGAATTTATTTCATTTAAAAGCAAAAGATAAAAAATAAACTATATTGTTGTAGTGAACAAAAAATGTTGGAAAAATTGTCTTTTCCAACATTTTTTTATACAATTAGGATGAAAAGAAAAGGAGCATGGATTTACAAGATGAACAAACGAGAAAGACTTAGTGAAATTACGCGATTAGTGAATAAAAAAGGAACCATCCGAATAGCTGAAATAGTGGGATTATTAAATGTAACGGATATGACAGTGCGGAGAGACTTGATTGAATTAGAAGAACAAGGTGTACTGACTAAAATTCATGGTGGTGCGCGAAGTAACAAGGCCTTCCAATTTCGTGAGTACTCACATTCTGAGAAGCATATTCAGAATAGGGAGTCCAAGCAGGATATCGCAGATAAGGCTTCAAAGTTAATTGAAGATGGAGACACAGTATTTTTAGGTCCCGGAACAACGGTATCATTTTTGGCAGAGGCAATAAAAAATAATCGCTTGACTGTAATTACAAATTGTATGCCGGTATTTACGATACTATCTCAAAAGAAATCGGAGGAATTCCATGTTTTCTTGCTTGGTGGAGAGTATAGACAAGTGACAGAATCATTTGTAGGGGAGATTACAAATACGGCTTTGGAGAAGATGCACTTTAGTAAGATATTCTTCTCTGCAAATGGAGTAAAAGGGAGTGATGTCATGACCTCAACTTTAGCAGAAGCTTACACACAACAAATTGCTATTAAACGTTCTTTAGAAAAGTATCTCTTGCTGGATATATCAAAAGTAGGGAAAGAGGATTTTACAACTTTTTGTAGTTTACGGGATTTAACTGCAGTTATCACTGACTTGAAACCTGACGACGAGAATTACCAATTATTAGAAGAATTTACAGAAATTATTCATTAGCAACAAAAATCAACACGATTGTGTTGATTTTTTGTTGCAATTTTAAAAAAACGCACCATTTATGGACAAAATATGTTGATTTCGTGTTTAAAAAGATGTATAATTTAAACACAAAAGAGAAAGCGCTTTTCATTTTTGCAAAACAATGTTTTTCATCCATTTATCAAATGGTATCAATTTTCCAATTATATTAGGAGACAGGTTATGACAATTATTATTGGTGCTGACCCAGCCGGTTCAAAACTTAAAGATGTAATTAAAGATTTTTTACTTGAAAAATCATATGACTTAAAAGATGTTAGTAGTGGAAGTGACTTTGTTGATACAACCTTGGCGGTCGTTGCGGAAGTCAATCAAAATCAAGAGAACTTAGGAATTGTTATTGATGCCTATGGTGTTGGGCCTTTTATGACCGCTACTAAAATCAAAGGTATGGTTGCTGCGGAAGTTTCAGATGAACGCTCTGCATATATGACGAGAGGACATAATAATTCACGGATTATTACAATCGGTAGTGAGATTGTAGGAGAAGGAATAGCTAAAAATATCGTCAAAGGGTTTGTTGAAGGCACATATGATGGGGGTCGTCACCAAATTCGTGTCGACATGCTAAACAAAATGTGCTAAATATTCTAGAAGAGGAGAAGTACAAGATGAAAATTGCAATCGGTTGTGACCACATTGTAACGTATGAAAAAATCGCTGTGGTAGATTACTTAAAAAATAGAGGGTATGAAGTTTTGGACTTTGGGACTTATGATAATGTTCGTACACATTACCCAATCTTTGGTAAAAAAGTTGGTGAAGCAGTTGCAAGCGGGCAGGCGGATTTGGGTATCTGTATTTGCGGGACAGGTGTTGGAATCAATAACGCTGTGAATAAAGTACCAGGTATTCGCTCTGCTTTGGTTCGTGATATGACCACCGCTCTTTATGCCAAGGAAGAACTGAATGCTAATGTCATTGGTTTTGGAGGAAAAATTACAGGTGAGTTGCTCATGTGTGATATTATTGATGCTTTCATAAAGGCTGAGTACAAACCAACTGAGGAGAATAAATGTTTGATTGAAAAGATTGCAGCAATTGAGACGCTCAATCAAGAACAGTCTAGCCCAGAATTCTTTACGGAGTTTCTTGAAAAATGGGATCGTGGAGAATACCATGATTAGGAGGCTGCCATGATTTTGACAATTACCTTAAACCCGTCGGTTGACATAGCATATCAGTTGAGCCAGTTTCAATTGGATTCTGTCAATCGAGTAGAAAAGGTTCAAAAGACAGCTGGAGGAAAGGGTCTAAATGTCACACGAGTTTTGAAACAAATTGGTGAAGATGTTCTTGCGACTGGTTTTATTGGTGGAGAACTTGGGAATGATGTAAAAAATCAGTTGTATCAAAATCACATTAAGAGCTCTTTTGTGGAAATTAGTGGTGAAACTCGAAACTGCATTGCTATACTGCACGAAGGGCAACAGACAGAAATATTAGAACAAGGACCAACTATCCAAGAACATGAAGCCTTGAATTTTATTGAACATTTGAGAAACTTGTTAAGCAAGGTGGAAGTGGTTGTCATTTCGGGCAGTTTACCCAAAGGACTTGAAAGCGATTATTATGTAAAAATTGTTGAATTATGTAAAAAGTTTGGCGTAGCAGTAGTTCTTGATTGTTCTGGCGAAGCATTAAAAAAAGTTCTTGAAAGTAAAGAAAAGCCGACGGTAATTAAACCGAATACCGAGGAGTTATCACAGCTAATTGGAAGTGATGTCACCGATGAGAACCAAGAGTTACAATCAGTACTTTCAAGTCAGATATTCCAAGGAATTGAATGGGTAGTTGTATCCTTGGGAGCAAAAGGGGCTTTTGCCAAACATAAAGATAAGTTTTATCGTGTCAGGATTCCTAAAATTGACGTTGTCAATCCAGTGGGTTCAGGAGATTCAACAGTGGCAGGAATAGCTGCTAGTCTAGCACATGCATTACCAGATGTAGAACTTCTTAAAAATGCAAATATTTTAGGAATGTTGAATGCCCAGGAAGAACAGACAGGTTATGTCAACTTAGAACATTCAGAAGAATTGTATTCTCAAATTGAAGTCGAGGAGGTATAAGGTGGTTTTATCAACAAATAAGAAAAGATATATGGAAAAAATATGCAGTGAGTCGGGAATTATTTCAGCTCTAGCATTTGATCAGCGTGGTGCATTGAAAAAAATGATGGCAAAATACCAAGCGGAGGAACCGACTGTAGAACAAATAGAGGAGTTGAAAACTCTAGTGTCGGAAGAATTAACAAAGTATTCATCATCTATTCTTTTAGACCCAGAATTTGGTTTACCAGCATCTCGTGCACGTGATGAACATTGTGGCCTGCTTTTAGCTTACGAAAAAACAGGATATGATACGGCTAGCACGAGTCGATTACCTGATTGTTTGCCAGAATGGTCTGTAAAACGACTAAAAGAAGAAGGTGCGGATGCCATTAAATTTCTTCTTTATTATGATGTAGATGGTAATCAGTACGTAAATCTCCAAAAACAGGCCTATATTGAACGTATTGGTTCTGAATGTCAGGCTGAAGGGGTGCCATTTTTCTTGGAAATTCTAAGTTATGATGAAACAATCGATGACACAACAGGTATCGAATTTGCCAAAGTAAAACCTCAAAAAGTAAATGGAGCTATGAAACTATTTTCAGAGGAACGCTATGGAGTAGATGTTCTTAAGGTGGAAGTTCCAGTCAATATGAATTTTGTAGAAGGTTTTGGGACTGGGGAAGTTGTGTATACAAAAGAAGAAGCTACTGAATATTTCCGTCAGCAAGAAGTTTCAACCCATTTGCCATACATTTATCTCAGTGCGGGTGTATCAGCTAGACTGTTCCAAGAAACTCTAGTGTTTGCACATGAAGCAGGCGCTAGATTTAACGGTGTCTTATGTGGTCGTGCGACTTGGGCAGATGTTGTGCCTGTTTATATTGAACAAGGTGAAACCGCTGCGCGTGAATGGTTACAAACAGTTGGTCGGGCAAATATTGAGAAGTTGAATGCTGTTTTGAATCAAACTGCTTGCTCTTGTAGGGATCAATAATTGATTTATTTCGAATACAAATTGTTGGGAACGTCTTTCTATTTGATGGGAGGGCGTTTTTAATTGGTAAATCTTCAGAGTAATCTCAATCCTATTTGTTTCTAAAAGTTACCTGAGAAAACAGCACAATATCAATTGAATTTTGTCTTAATCTAGTTATACTCTTCGAAAATCAGAAATATCCGTTGTCAAATTGCTTTGATGAATTCCACTTCTACCGTCGGCTTCGTTTCCTTGGCTACTTTTGATGTTTATTGAGTATTACTAGTTTTTGTGACTGACCAGAATTAACTTTGAAGATCTAGCTAACATTTTAAATTTGACATATTAACCTATTTTAAATTGACTTTGCTGAGCGAATAGGTTATAATAAAATAAAAACTGGTTATAACCAGAGGCAAGGAGAAGTTATGTTTCGTTTAGCAAAAGAAGAACTTGAAAAATTGGGCGCAAGTATTACTGCAAAGGAAATTTTCCAACAACCTGGTCTATGGCAAGAGGCATATCAACTATATGTGTCTCAGCTAGAAGCGATAGAAAGTTTTCTATCGGGGATAAAAGAAAAACATGATTTAATCCAAGTAATTTTTACAGGAGCAGGGACATCAGACTTTGTTGGTCAGAGCATTGCAAATTATCTAAACCAAGTCAATGACCTGAAACACATTCGTTTTTCTACAGTTGGTTCTGTTGAACTAGTTGGACGCCCCTATGATTATCTTCAAGCGGATATTCCAACTATTTTAGTATCATTTGCCCGTTCAGGAAATTCACCTGAGAGTGTTGCAGCGGTTGAAATCGCTAAACAGTTGGTGAATGAGCTTTATCAAGTGACAATCACGTGTGCACCAGAAGGAAAACTAGCTATTGCGGCTGAGGGGGATACCGATAACCTCTTGCTCTTGCAACCAGCAGGTTCAAACGATAAAGGTTTTGCAATGACTGGAAGCTTTAGTTGCATGTCTTTGACAGCCCTTCTAGTATTTTCACCAGCTAGCCAAGAAGAAAAGGCTCATTGGGTTGAAACGATTGTTCGCTTAGGTCAAGATGTCCTTGATCGGGAGGACTATGTACAAGATCTTGTCAATCTAGATTTTGAGCGTGTTATTTATCTGGGCGCTGGTGGTTTCTATGGCTTAGCTCACGAAGCTCAATTGAAAATCCTTGAGCTAACAGCTGGAAAGATTGCTACAATGTATGAATCTCCACTCGGATTTCGTCATGGTCCAAAGTCATTTATTAATGACAAGACATTGGTTATTCTATTCGCATCAAATGATGCTTATACTCGCCAGTATGATGTTGACTTGCTCAATGAGGTTCATGGAGATGGAATTGCTGAGCGCATTGTGGCATTGTCAGCTGACAAGCTGGTAGGTACAGAGGCAGCAAACTTTGTTTTGGCAGAAGGAGGAGCTGGATTGCTAGATGTCTTCCTAACCTTCCCATACATTATCTTTGCCCAAACTGTATCCATCATGTCAGCCATTAAATGCAAAAATTTACCAGATACACCGTCCCCAACTGGTACAGTAAACCGTGTTGTGCAAGGTGTTATTATTCATCCTTTAGAAAAGTAGGAACATTCATTCGAGTTGTACAGTAGTGCGACTCGTTTTGACTCGTCTATTTGAATTGGTAGAAGCAATTTACATTGAAAAAACGCATAGAATCATAATGAACATGATTTTATGCGTTTTGTTTTGGGTATTCCATTTTAAATAAGACGGAATGGAAATATTTTATTAATGCGGTAAGATTAATTGAGATTGGCTTAAATCAAGGCTGATTTGCCATTCGGAATTATCTCTTACAGTGCACTCAAAATCAGTCGTATAAAGGACTAAGCGGAGTTTATCACCTTTTTTAAGTTTATAAATAGTTGGTTGCAGTTCCCATCGAAGTGTCATCCATTGATTTGGCGTAACGGCTTCTACAGTCAATAAATCGGTACGATTTTGAAGATTGATGAATCCTTTGGTAATCAGGCGATGAGGCGTTTCTGTAAATGGAAGCTCAGTTAGGTTTTCTTGGGCGTAATACCGACCGTTATCCAAGCTGGTTCGAGACACCATTCCTGGAATTGGGCTGAGACGTTTGGCAGGGCCAAAATCCAAGAGTTGGGCTGAAAGCAATCCTTTGCTGACACTTGATTTGACCTGTAGTTGAAGGATGGCTCTCCCATTTAGATGGATATCTTGATCCAATTCGATGTCAATGGTCACTTGGTTGGCTTTGTCCCCAGTGAGATCTTGGTGGAATGTAGGATATGATTTGCAATACTTTTCAAAGGTTTCTTCGTCGTAATGATTTTGGATTTGCGCTTGATCTTGTCCCAATGGGAATTGAGATTCTATCTGTCCTCCAAACGTTTCTAAGTCAGTCCATGTTTGAGCTGCGCTGTTATCTTGCCAAATGATAGTAGGAAGCTGGTAGTCATTGTCATATCCCAGTAATTTTTGGCTAAGTAGAGCATTCATGGATTCACGGAAATCGATTGACTGCCAATTATTCATATAGACATGGGCGCCGTTATGGAAGAAAAGATGTTTCTTGATATGATCAGGTAGAGTATGGAACATGTTCCATACATGAATTGGTTTCACATTCCAATCTTGTGATCCATGGGTAAAGACAACTTCACAGTTAACCTTGTCCGCGTGGAGAAGATAGTTACGGTCGTGCCAGTATTGGTTGTAATCGCCATTTGAACGCTCAAGTCCGACGCGCTCAGCTGCCAGTCCTCTTTCGTAGGTTTCTTTGTTACGAAGGAAATCTCCTGCTTGTAGGCTCTTAGAATAGGTTAAAGCAGTTAAGCTATCTAAATCTTCTCCAGGATAGCCTCCTGGACTTGTAACGAGCCCGTTTTCCCGGTAGTAGTCATACCAAGAGGAAATTCCTGCTTCTGCGATGACGACTTCCAAACCCTCTACACCAGTTGTTGCTAGGGCGTTGGACATTGTACCCAAGTATGAGAGACCAGTTGTTGCTACCTTGCCATTTGCCCAATCAGCTGTGACTTGAAGTGAACGTGTATGGTCTGTATAGGCCTTATTACGGCCGTTTAGCCAGTCGATAACTGCCTTATATCCTTCTACCTGTTGGAAGTCTCCAGAGGTCATATAGCCCGTAGATCCTAGCGTACCGACACCGGAAACATGAATGCTGGCAAATCCACGACTAAGGAAGTATTCGTTTAGGGAATAAGAGCCAATATGCCCTAGTTTTTCAGTTGCGGGGCTGCTTGGGAGATCCCGATTGTCTAATTTCAGTTTGTTGATTGTGCTTGATACGACCGAAATAGTGCCAGCTGGTTTCTCAGTTAACTCGCCCTCCATCTTATGCAGGGCTTTGTCGCTAGCTACCTCGTTGACACCTTGATGATAAGGACTGTTGGTAATGACTGCAGGAATTTGTCCATCAAAGCGTGGGCGGAGAATGGACACCTTAACCAAATCCGTTTGCCCACTGTCAGCTGTATCTACAGGCGCTTCAACATAGACCACCTCCCGGATGAGCTGTTTGGTTGAAAAAGTTGCTAGGGATTTACCATTGAAGAAGTGGTACTGGTTATCTTCGGGAATCAAATCATCGCTGACAAGTTGATCTATCAAGGTATTACCAGACTTAGTACGAGTATTGAGCAGATGGTAGATATTTTCGATAATATCACCGTAAACAATTGGGAAATTGGTTTTCTTTACAAAGTCGTTTATATCTGTGTAATCAAAATTTGGAACAAATCCAAGCAATTGGAGAGCTACATGATAGAAAATTTGGTCTGTAACCTCGTGCTCAGAGCGGAAAAAAGTTAGTAAATCCGTTTTCCAGTCCGCAATCATATTGGACAATGCGAGGTCAGTGTTGCTAGTCAGAAAATGGCATTTTCTCACAAATGTTTCTAAATTTTCCTTGTTGCTGGCATTTGGATTTAGGTGGAAACCGAGACTGGCAAGTTCTTGGAGGTAGATGGAATCCTCTTTTTTGATAAAAGAATATTGGTTAAAGCGCATAAATTCTCCTCTTTTTTCTGATAATAGTCTATAATAGACATTATATCCGATGCTCCTTGCTTTGTCTAAGGAGAAAGAGATTTATTCGCATAAATTTACAAAAAAGTGTAAATATCGACATTAAATCAGTTGTAAAAATGGATAAAATTCTATAAAATAATAAGGTACAGTAGGAGGAGAAACAAGATAGAGTGTTAAATACAAAAGCAGCAATTGTTCCGGTTGTACGGATCAATAATAGAAAATTAAATCAAGAATTTTTAGAGAGAGACTTAGGGATGAAAACCATCCTTGAGGAGGGGGCATTTGCAGAGTTTAGCGGACATGCTGGTGTGGAGACAAAGCTTGTACTTGTTGAGTCACCAAGCATGAGAACCCGTGCAGTAAATGGGACTAAAAAGTTAAATAAGATCATCATAAAAGTAGACAAGGCTGAAGAGATTGAAGCCCTATTAGCAGCAGGTACACAGTATAGCAAGCTCTACCAAGGAAAAAATGGCTTTGGATTTGAAGCTGTTTCGCCTGAGGGAGATACATTTCTGTTGCATGCGGAAGCATCTGCTGAGGAGTTAAAAACGATTCTTCCACCAGTTCCATTTAAAGGACAGGATGATTTTTCTGGCTTGACGGCTTTTACAGTTGAGTCGGTTTGGATAAATACTCCGCAGGCAAGCATCAGCCAAGATTTTTATGAAACCATCTTGCCAAATCAAACTTTTTTACGCTTTATTGGTGCAGAAGGCGAAGAGTTATTAGCCCCCGCAGAACAAGTATGGGATTTAGATAGTTTACGTTTCCCAGTTGAGAAAGATTTTGATTGGGCAAACTTGGAAAGCCAGTTAGAGGGTCCGTTCTTTAAGGACAAAAAGGAGACATTCATTCAAACTGTGGACCCAAGTGGCATTGAATTGTGGTTCGAAAAATGAGACAAGTTATTATAGACAAGATTTCAGAGCAGATTGAACAAGGGGTCTATCCTGGTGCCAGTCTGGCTCTTTTTTCTAAGGGTCAGTGGCAGGAGTACTATCTGGGCACACAAGATGGTCAGGTGCCAGTTCAGCCGGGCTTGACCTATGATTTAGCCTCCGTTTCCAAAGTAGTGGGTGTAGGGACACTTGTGATTTTTTTGGTCAATAGCAGAGCTCTGGAGTTGGATAGGACCTTACAGTCATACTATCCAGCTTTTCAAAATAGTCAAGTAACCATCCGTCAACTACTAACCCATACTAGCGGTATTGATCCCTTTATTCCCAATCGGGATAATTTAAATGCGGAGCAGCTTAAAGAAGCAATTTTAAATATCAGGGTCACAGATAATAAGGATTTTCTCTATACAGACCTCAATTTTCTTCTACTGGGCTTTTTGTTGGAGGAATTAAGTGGAGACAGTCTGGACCAGCTTATTAGACGAGACATTCTAGAGCCCTTTGGCATGTCCCAAACCTCCTTTGGCCCAGTGAGTCAGGCAGTGCCGACAGTGCGTGGTGTGCCGTCTGGTGTGGTGCATGATCCCAAGGCGCGTGTATTGGGTGTCCACGCAGGAAGTGCAGGTCTTTTTTCGACGATAAAGGATTTGGAAATCTTCTTGGAGCATTACCTGACAGAGGATTTTGCGGCAGATTTGACTCAGGACTATGGTTTTGATGATAAGCGCAAGCGGTCGCTGGCTTGGGATAAAAAGGGGGATTGGCTGTCGCATACAGGCTATACGGGAACCTTTATCATGTACAATCGACCCTTGCAACAAGCGGCTATTTTTCTCTCAAATCGTACCTTTGAAAAGGATGAGCGTGCCCAGTGGAAGTTGGATCGAAACCAGGTTATGGCTCTAATTCGGCAGGTTTTAGAGGGAGAAGGAAAATGAGATATGTTCTTTTGCTAAGGGGGATCAATGTTGGCGGTCGTAATAAAATTGTGATGGCAGATTTGCATCAAGCAGTGGCGGATTTAGGTTATGACAATGTTGAAACCTACATTAATAGCGGCAATCTCTTCTTTGATTCAACCAAGAATAGAGGGGACATTGTTGCTGAATTTCAAACTTTTTTCACAGAAAGATACCCCTTTGTGGAGCAATTTGCTCTACTAGATGCCCAAGATTATCAAGCAGAAATCGATCAGCTTCCAGCTTGGTGGCAAGAAGAATTGGCGAGAAAGGATGTTCTCTTTTTCACCGAAGGATTGGATAAGCAGGCTATGGTGGACTATATTCAGTCCTTGCATCTAGGTGATGAAGTTCTACATTTCTCCGACTATGCTATTTATTGGGGCAAATACACTGAAAATAGCTATCTACAAACGGCCTACCACAAGCAGTTAGCTAAGTCACCATTTTACAAGCAAGTGACCATTAGGAACGAGAAGACTTTCTCAGCTATATCAAACTATTTAATGAATGAAACGAGACGATAAATCGTCATTTATTTGTAATACTTTCGACATCTTTTCTTGTCAAAATCTTGGTAAAATGAAATCATGATGAGGAGGTGTCATATGAAAAAGTTTAGTTGCAAATCTTTATTGTCTTTAGCAGGAGTTGTTGTTACGCTAACTGTTGCATCTAGTGTAGAGGCTGCCAGTCATGTAGTGGCAGAGGGAGATTCCATGTTTTCTATTGCGGAGCAATATGGGGTTGATCCCTACCAATTGGCTGAAGTGAATGCGATGGAAATAGACGGACTGATTACACCAGGTCAACGTTTGGATCTTCCAGCTGATTCTAATGAAGAAGTCTCAGTTGCGAGTCAATCAGACTATGTTGTTCAAGATGGGGATTCGTTTTATGGGATTGCAGATGCTTTTTCATTGGACGTCTACGAATTGTTAACACAAAACCAAATGACCTTAGAGACGCCACTCTATCCTGGACAGATTTTGAAATTAACAGAAACTATCTGGAATCAGACTAGTGAGGAAAGTGCTGATAGCTACTATCTACCAGGCTATGAGTATGAACCAGGCATTAACTACCCTGTTGGTCAATGTACTTGGGGAGTACAGAAAGTTGCTCCTTGGGCAGGTGACTGGTGGGGGGATGCCGCATCATGGGGAGCCAATGCGGCGCGTGATGGTTTCCTTACAGGATCTGTACCCGAAGTTGGAGCGATTATTTCATGGAATGATGGCGCTCTAGGGCATGTTGCGTATGTAACGGCTGTAAATGAGTTGGGTCAAATTCAAGTACTTGAAGCCAACTATCATGGTCAGCAGTGGGTGGATAATTTCCGCGGTTGGTTCTATCCGACGGATACTGTTGGTGAAATCACTTATATTTACAATTATTAGAAGAATAGTCCCTTCTCTCAAATTGCATTTTGGGAGAGGATTTTTTTATGAACTGGTTCTGTATCCTTCCGAAGATTTACTATCCTACCGCAAATATCAGAATATTTTTTGACATAGTATAGTCTTTTAGTTTACTTTTAGTACTAGGCAACGAGCCGCAGGCATAACTGGAGTTAGGCAAGGTGAGTTAACGACGTAATAAAAGATAAACTAAATGACGATAAAAAGGACCTGCATGTGCAAGTCCTTTCGTGTTTGCTTGATTAAGCTTGACCTGAAACTTCAGCAGCGTGGTCGTCCATTGAAAGAACTTCGTGGAAGACACGTTGAGTCAATTCAGTTTTTTGCTCTTTAGTGAGGTATTTAGTGTTTACGCAGTATCCAGAGATACGAACGATAACATCTTCACCAGCCATGATTTTTTCATAAACGTCGTTCAAGTCCATAACGTTCAAGTTAACGTGTTGACCACCTTGTTCAAAGTAACCATCAAGGATTGTTACCAAGTTGTTTACTTGCTCATCGAATGTTTTACCAAGTGCTTTTGGAGAAACTTGAGTAGTCAATGAGATACCGTCGTTGGCATGTTTGAAGTTGAGTTTAGAAAGGGTGTTCAAGTTTTGCAACCAACCACCACGAGCTTTAGAAGTTGGGTTAGCACCTGGTGGGAAGAATTCTACCTTAGTAGTGTTCACAGAACCATCTTCATTGAGGAATACACCACGGTGAACTGGAGAGTTACCAGTTTGTTTAGAGTAAGCAACGTTTGAAGTGATTGTCAAGATAGAGACAGTAGCTTCAGCATTCTTGTACAATTTATGTTTGTTCAAACGAGTGAAGAATGCTTCCATAAGCCATTTCGCAATATCATCTACACGGTCATCGTCTTCACCATAGCGTGGGAAGTCACCAGTTACTTCGTAGTCGTAGATAAATCCATCTTCATCACGGATTGGTTTAACTTGTGCATATTTGATTGCTGACAATGAGTCAACAGTGTTTGCGAAACCACAGATACCGAAGCCCATGTTAGCACGAAGGTGAGTTGGCAAGAATGCCATTTGAACTGCTTCGTAGTTGTATTTATCTGTCATGAAGTGGATGATATTCATGGCATCAACATATGTATCTGTCAACCAGTCAAGGGCGATTTCAAAGTTCTTAACCACTTGGTCGTAGTCAAATACTTCAGATGTGTTTGGTTCAACACCGTCGAATACTTTGTAATCTTTGTGAACATCATCGTAACCGTTGTTCCAGCTTGAAAGAAGGGCTTTAAGGACGTTTACGCGAGCACCAAAGTATTGGATGTTGTGGCGTTGGTCTTCGCTTTCTGGATCAAGTGGAGATACACAGCAAGAAATACAAGACATTTCACCATAACCATCTTTGGCCATTGTTGTTACACCTTCATATTGGATAGAAGAGTGTTTGTGGCTCATTGCCATACAGTAACGACGGAATGAATATGGAAGTTTGTCTGACCAAAGAACTGTCAAGTTTGGTTCTGGAGAGTTACCGATGTTGTCAAGTGTGTTTAAGAAACGGTAGTCCATCTTTGTAACACGGTGACGACCATCGTTACCCATACCTGCCATAGATGTTGTCAAGAATGTTGGGTCACCAGAGTAGATTTCGTCGAATGCTTTTGTACGAGCAAATTTCACTGTACGAAGTTTCAATACGAAGTCATCAACAAATTCTTGGATTTCAGATTCAGTAAATGTACCACGAGCCAAGTCACGTTCAGCGTAGATGTCAAGAACGATTGGTACACGACCAAGTGAAGTAGCGGCACCATTGATAACACGACATACAGCCATGAAAGCAATGTTTGTCCATTGGATAGCTTCTTTAGTGTTCATTGCAGGTTTGCGAACGTCTACACCGTATGAGTCACCCAAACGTACAACTTGTTGCAAAGCTTGGTATTGAAGGTTGATTTCTTCACGAAGGCGGATTGACTCTTCATCGATTTCAGTAATCGCATTCCAGTCAGCTACTTTTTCTTCCATCAAGTAGTCTGCACCGTAAAGTGCCAAACGAGCGTACATACCGATGATACGACCACGTGAGTATGCATCTGGAAGACCAGAAACGTGGTGTGAGTGGCGAGCACGGCGAATGTCAGCTGTGTAAGCACGGAAGATACCATCGTTTACAGTTGTAGCGTGTTTTGTATAGATTTCATGAAGGAGTGGGTCTGGAGTATAGCCGTTTTCGATCAAAGTTGTTTCAGCCATACGAATACCACCACGTGGCATGAAGTTAAGTTTGAAGAGCTCATCATTTTGGATACCAAAGATGAGTTCGTTTTCTTTATCGATGAAACCTGCTGGAATATCAGCGATAGAAGTCGCACGGTCGATATCCATTGGAAAACGAGTATCTTCGTAACCAGCTTTTGTTTCTTCAATAATTTTCTTGATATGAAGTGAACGCTCAGTTGGGCCTGCAAGGAAGCTTTCATCTCCATCATATGGAGTGTAGTTGGCTTGAACGAAGCGAGTTACACTTGCTTTATCTTGCCAATCTGTACCTTTGAAGCCTTCCCAGGCTTGGGCGAAAATGTCTTCAGCAACATTTTTTGTTTTTACTTTTGTTGACATGAGGGTTCTCCTTTTGAACATTTCGGTTAATACCGGTATGGTCTTATTATAGCACTTGAAAGCACTTACTTCAAGATTCAGACTCGTGAAAGTTTGTGAAAATTCTTTCAATCATTTTCATGTAGATATAGGTACGTGCAAGACGTTTAAATAGAGTCATTTGGATAATCTGTTCAGAGTAGCTTTCTTTTCATTAGCAGATGATTGCGGTATAATCTAAATTGTAAAGGAGTAACCATGTTAGTATTTCCCTTAATCAATGATTTATCTAGAAAAATTATTCATGTAGACATGGATGCTTTTTTTGCTGCCATTGAGGTAAGGGACAATCCTGAGTTGAAAGGAAAGCCTGTTATTATTGGGGCAGACCCTAGGCTGTCTGGCGGAAGAGGCGTTGTGTCAACTTGTAATTATGAGGCGCGTACCTTTGGGGTTCACTCGGCTATGTCCTCAAAAGAAGCCTATGAACGTTGTCCGCAGGCTATTTTTATTTCTGGTCATTATGAAAAATACCAAGAAGTTGGGCGACAGGTTCGAGAAATTTTCCATCGCTATACTGATTTGGTGGAGCCCATGTCAATTGATGAAGCCTATCTAGATGTGACGGAAAATAAGTTAGGCCTTAGCTCGGCAGTTAAAATCGCCAAACTAATCCAATACGACATATGGAATGAGTTGCATCTGACTGCTTCAGCTGGTGTTTCTTATAACAAATTTTTGGCAAAAATTGCTTCGGATATGGAAAAACCACATGGATTGACCTTGATTTTACCAGAAGAGGCTGTGGGGGTATTGGCATCCTTGCCGATTGAAAAATTTCATGGTGTTGGCAAGAAAACTGTAGAACGACTACATGATATGGGGGTCTACACAGGGCAGGATCTGTTAGATGTACCAGAGATGGTTTTGATTGATACATTCGGTCGTTTCGGGTTTGACCTCTATCGTAAGGCGAGGGGAATTTCCAATTCTCCTGTTAAGGTGGATCGAGTGCGCAAGTCTATTGGTAAGGAAAGAACCTATCGGAAATTACTTTATCGAGATGAGGATGTACTGAAAGAGTTAACCAGTCTTTGTCAACGGGTTGCTAGTAGCTTGGAGCGTAATGAAAAAAAGGGCAGAACAATTGTGTTAAAGGTGCGTTATGGTGATTTTTCTACACTGACCAAACGCCATAGTCTTGATGAATACACCGACCAGTTAGATATCATTGAAAAAGAGGTTCGTCAGTTGATTGAAGAGATTGGACAAGTTGAAAAAGGTATCCGGTTGTTAGGAGTGACAGTCACAAACTTTCAGCCTTGAGTTCTGATTCGGACTGTGATAGACTGAGAAAAAGGAGAAAAGATGCAAATTTCAAGTAGATTTACCATTGCTAGCCATATCTTAGTTTTGCTAGCTTTAGAGGGGGAGAAGGAAAAACAGACTAGTGCCAGTATTGCTGGAAGTGTGGGTGTTAATCCTGTTGTTATCCGAAATATTTTATCCCAGTTAAAAGAAGCTAACTTAGTGAAAGTGGCACGCGGTGTAGGTGGGGCACATTTGGCTAAAAAACCAGATCAAATCACCCTATTGCATGTCTATCAGGCTGTTGAACTATTCGGAGAAAAGGGGCAATTATTTGCTTTTCATGAGCAACCTAATCCCTCTTGTCGAGTAGGGAGGAAAATCCATCCCCTCTTAGATCATCGTTTAGAAGAAGCGCAGGCAGCTTTGGAAAGAGAACTTGAACAGTCGACCATTGCTGATTTACTGGCGGAACTATAATTATATTTCAATGAAGGAATCATCAGTTTGATGATTTTTTTAATTTAACCAGTTGTAATCATTGACATTACAACAAACTTGCGATATACTATGGTTGTAAACAAAAACATTACAACAAATCGTGAGGTAACTATTATGAAAATTGCTATTATTGCTACAAATGGGAAATCAGGTCAAGCTATTGCAAAGGAAGCAGTAGAACGCGGTCACCAGGTGACGGCTATTGTCCGTTCTGAAAACAAGAGTGTGGCCCAAGAAGTTCTCCAAAAAGATGCTTTTGACTTGACCAAAGAGGATTTGGCAGGCTTTGATGTAGTAGTCAATGCTTTTGGTGCTTGGACGCCAGAAACTCTACCAGGACATTCTCAATTGGCCAATCATTTAGTTTCATTGTTAAACGATACTCCAACACGTTTGCTGATTGTAGGTGGTGCAGGCAGTCTTTATTTAGACGAGAGCCAGACAGCTATGCTGAAAGATACACCAGATTTCCCTGAGGAATACCTGCCAATCGCTGAGGCTATGGGTGCTGGTCTAGACCTTTACCGTCAGGCGACAGCGGTTAACTGGACCTATATCAGCCCAGCAGCAGATTTTGATGCAGAAGGTCAAAAAGCAGGTGCCTACACTTTGGCTGGTGAGGTTTTCCAAGTCAATGCCCAAGGTGAAAGCTATATAAGTTATGCCGACTATGCGGTGGCTTTGGTTGATATTGCTGAAAAAGGTGGATACAAGCAAGAACGTATTTCGGTATTTGCATAAAAATAAAGGACCTTAAAAAGATAGTTCTCTTTGGAATTATCTTTTTATTTTTTTGCTTATATACAGTATAATAATATAAAAATAGAAAAGGGGACAGCTAAGATTCACTTGATTTGTCCCAATCCAGCTCTGGACCGTACGCTACTTGTTGAAAAAATTGAAAGGAATATTCCCCTGCGACCGACGGAAGTGAGGGATTATCCTGGTGGAAAAAGCTTCAACGTGGCCTATGCCCTCCGTGAAAATGGTGTGACAGACTTCAATATTCATACTATTTTGGGTGGACAAATTTGTCGCTATATTCAGGAGCTAAATACTGATAGTGGAAATGCTCTGCGCGTGGTTGAAAACAGCCAGAATACTCGGACGTGTAATATCTATGTCGAAACCAGTACGGGTGATGTGGTGCTTTTTTATGAGAAATGCTTTGAGCTAACTGCGGAATTACTTGAACAATTCACTCAGCAGATTGAAAATAGCCTGCAAGCTGGCGACATCCTAGTCTTTTCAGGTAGTCTGATGACGGGGATGCCGGATGACTATATTCAGCAGTTTATTGAAAAATACCCAAAAGTTCTTACCATATTGGACACCAGTGGACCAGCTCTACGTGCAGCTTTTCAAGCTCGCCCAGCCCTTATCAAAATCAATAATGAAGAGCTTAAAGAAATATATCCAGAGTTAGATGAGGAAAGTCCTGAGGATATTTTACGAATTCTGAAAGATGTAACCCCTCATGAGAACATCATTATTACCATGGGAGGCAGAGGTAGTCTGGCAAAAATTGGTCAACGCTTCTTTCGTATCCAGTCACCAAAGAAAGAAGCACGCAATCCCATTGCGGCAGGGGATTTCTATCTGGGCGTGCTTGTCAAGGGAATTAGTCAAAATCAAGACCCAGAAATCTTTTTGAAAGAAGCAGCAGCCTTTGCGACAGCTAATTGTTTGAATTATTTTCCAGAGGTTGAAGCAGAGCAGTTTGAAGCGATTGTAGATACAATATTACTAGAGGAACTGTAGCATTGTATCCCTTTACTCATCGTGCTATAATGGCAAGGAGAAACAAGGTGAGATGGGGGATAGTAGTGGAACAGTTGACGGTTCTTTACCAAAATTTAAAACGGCGATATGGTGAATTCCACTGGTGGAATGATGAAAATCCTATAAAG
Source organism: Streptococcus parasuis (assembly GCF_021654455.1). NCBI lineage: Bacteria > Bacillati > Bacillota > Bacilli > Lactobacillales > Streptococcaceae > Streptococcus > Streptococcus parasuis. The sequence goes on along the minus strand of NZ_AP024276.1, from coordinate 1,965,369 downwards.
GATTTGGTGTCTATGATTCTTATCCAGCAAACAACGGAAGCAAATGCCAAGCGTGCTTTAGAACAGTTGGAGGGACGGTTGACAATTCATTCGCTTTTAGAGATGCCTGTGGAGGATTTACAAGAATGCATTCGCCCAGCAGGATTCTTCAAGCAAAAATCACTCTACATTCGGTCAGTGGTTGAGTGGGCCAATCAGTTCGATGGAGATTTTTCTCGCCTAGATCGTGTTGAGACAGCAGTACTCCGAAAAGAGCTGCTGAGCTTGAAGGGGGTTGGCAATGAAACTGCGGATGTTATTTTGCTCTATTTGTGTCGAAGAAGTGTTTTTGTGGCGGATCAATATGCTCTTCGGCTATTTAATCGGTTAGGACTTAGCCAGTCTCAGGATTATTTGAGTTTGAGACAGGAATTTACAGAGCAGATAAAGGATTGGTCAGTAAAAGACGCTCAGGAGCTTCATGCACTGATTGATGAACATGGCAAGCAGTTCAGATTAACAAAGGGGCAGCTTGATGAATCATGGTTGATGATATAGTCAATTAGTGTATCTTTTATTACTAAGAAGAGCGAGGAAGCCTCATTTCCTTATTTCCGAGTTCAAACACTCCAGTGGACTGTCGAAGTAGCTTGTAGCGCGTTGTCTTGTACTAAAAGCAAACGAAACGACTATAGAAGAGTAAAACCAGCAAATCTACTGACTTGCTGGTTTTTATACTTTAAAAAACTCTTCAATATCTGCCTGATCTATGCCAATCATGGGGTCGATGGTTAGTAGGTTGTCTACAGTCAAAATGTATTCTGTGGGTTGGGGACTTGTTTCTTCTGGCTGGTCTTGATCAAGAAGGGAGAGTTGTTGGTTGTTTTCTTTGACTACATCAACCTGTTCTTTCCTGTCTGGCTGTGTAGGTGGCTGGGTTTGTGTGGTTGCCGCTGTTTTACTTTCGGCTTTTTTAATCAGGCTTTCCTTGCTGTCCTGCTCTGCCATTTCCCCTTGGAAACGTGGGACCAGGTAGGTTTTGCGAAGGGTGCCAGCATTTTTGACGGCGTAGTCAAAGGCGGAGATTTCGCCTAGGAGGATGAGCTTGCTCTTGGAGCGGGTGATGGCGGTGTAGACCAGATTGCGCTGGAGCATGCGGTGGCTGGTGCGCGTGATGGGAAGGATAACGACCTGGAACTCACTACCTTGGGACTTGTGGATGGACATGGCATAGGCCAGGGTAATCTTGTACCATTCATTGCGTGGATAGGTGACCTCGCTACCGTCGAAGTTGATGGTAATCTCGTCCTGCTTGGAGTCGGTGTACTTGGCAGGCAGGAGGTCGGTGATGTAGCCCAAATCACCATTGAAGACATTGGCCTCAGCATCGTTTACTAGGTGGATGACTCGGTCGCCTTGGCGGAAGGCTTGCTCGTTATGGAGGAATTCTAACTCTCCCTCTTCCAGTGGATTGAGCAGGGCCTGGGTCATGGTGTTGAGCTGGTCGATGCCTGCGACACCACGGTACATGGGAGCGAGGATTTGGACTTCGTTTGCAGGGATGCCCGACTTGATGGCTGCGCCGACAATGCGCTCAATCAGGGCTGGAATTTGTTCGTTTTGGGCTTCAAAATAGGAGCGGTCAGCCTTTTTCTCACGGAAATCGCTCGGCAGAGCCCCTTGGCGAATCTGACTGGCTAGGGTAACAATGGTCGAATCATCGGATTGACGATAGATACGTTCTAGAGTGATGCTGGGTAGCTTATCAATTTTCAAGAGGTCAGCAAGGACCTGACCGGGACTGACGGAAGGTAATTGCTCCGCATCGCCGACAATCAGAACTTGGGTCTGGGAGGAGATGTTCTGGAAGAGCTGGTTTGCCAACCAAGTATCCACCATAGAAAACTCATCCACGATGATAAAGTCGGCATCCAAGTAATCATCTCGGTAGGATTCTTCCTGTCCCTCTACCAGACCGAGGTGGCGGTGGATGGTGGCAGAAGGCAGACCTGTCAATTCATTCATCCGTCTGGCTGCTCGTCCAGTTGGAGCGGCTAGGAGGACAGGGCATTCTTCTCGGTTGCGAGTCAGGTCAATCTTATGCAAGATGGCATAGACCGCGATAATACCATTGATAACGGTTGTTTTTCCAGTCCCTGGTCCGCCTGTCAGAATGAAAAGCGGATTGGTAATGGCTTGGACGATGGCTTCTTTTTGAATGTCATCGTAAGTAAGGGAAGACATAGTTTCCAGCTCTGCTATGGCAGCCTCAACGTCTGCGCGTGGGAAGGGTTTGAAACCATTTTTTCCCATCAGGCGGGTCAGGTTTTTATGGATACCATGTTCGGCAAAGTAGAGGCTGTTGTCAAAAATCTTTGTGCCTTCTTGCTGTACCTTGTCGTCTGCAATTAGTCCCGTCAATTCTTTGGCAACAGCAGCGGGGTCCAGCTCTGTATGGCGGGATTTTTCCAGCAGTTCAAGGGTTGCTTCCAGCAAGTCTCTGGCCTCCACATAGGTATCGCCTGTTTCCATGGAGCGATGGATGAGGCTAAAGAGCATGCCAGCCCGAAAACGTTGGGGTGAATCACTGGCAATTCCCAGGTTTTCCGCAATCCTATCGGCAATGGTAAAGCCGAGCCCCTGGACATCTTCGACCAGTTGATAGGGATTTTCTTCAATAATCTGAAGTGTTTTTTCCTTATACTGGTCTTGGATTTGAAAGGCCAATTTATTGGGAATGCCATACTCGGCTAGTTTTGCCAAGATCAACTCGGTTCCATAATTGAGGCGGAGTTTCTCCACAAATGCCTGCATGTTCTTGCTGGATAGGCCTGTGATTTGGGTTAGTTTTTCAGGTTCAGCTAAAATCTTATCAATGGTATCTTCGCCATAGAGCTCAACGATTTTTTCAGCTGTTTTGCGTCCAATTCCCTTGAAATGCTCGCTGGAGAAATACTTGACTAGACCAGCTGAGGTAGGCTTGCTGCGTTCGTAACGAGAAATCTGCAACTGCTGACCATACTTGGGATGGGTGACCAGATTGCCATAGAAACGATAGTCTTCTCCTTCAATGACATCGGCAATCGTTCCGGTCACAATAATTTCGTAGTCATCATAGTCTGCATCTGTCTCCTCGATTTCAAGGAGAAGGATTTTATAAAAATTACTAGGATTTTCAAAAATAATCCGGTCAATAGTACCAGTAAAATAAACTTCATTCATAGAAAATAGTTCCTAAAATAGTGAAAAAAGAAGTTTGGAACGGATTGCTCCAAACTTGTTTGTATTAATCAATAGTCCCAATACGGTTGAGAGGCCACATCCGAAAGACGACTTCCCCTTTGATATTTTCACGGGAGAATGTTCCCACACTACGGCTATCAAGTGAGACAAGGCGGTCATCTCCCATCAGGTAGTATTGTCCTTCTGGGACTGTTACGGTAAAGTCTACGTAACCATTGGCATCCTGTGTAAAGGCCTCGGCAGATTGTGCAACGGCCTGGAATTGTTTGTTGTAAGAATAGACTTCTTGAAGTTTATCTTTCTGGAATGCAGTGAGATATTCATCTAAGTAAGGCTCGTCCACTTTTTGGTCGTTAACATAGAGGACATCGTTTTCGTAGCGAATGGTATCTCCAGGCATACCGATTACACGTTTGACAATTAATTTTTCGTCACCATTACTGTCTGTCTCGCTAGCAACAACAATATCGAAACGGTCGATTGATGTTGTTTTCAGCATAATCAATTTTTCTTGGTGTTGAAGCGTCGGGTCCATGGAATGCCCGTCAACTGAAACTGGATTCCAGATATAATATCGACTGGCGAACACAGCTACGATAAATAAGATAAAGAATCCCCATTCGGCAATGAATTTCATGAATGGGGAACGATTAGTACCTTTTTTAATTCCCATGAATTTATTTTCCTTATTTCAATAATTTTTGTGCTTTTTGCGTATTGGCAAAGTGGAGTTTGGCAGTTTGGTTGAGACCAGCCATACCATATTGTTTTAAGATGCTTGCTGCGACTTGGTCGGATTTACTGCCAGCTCCAGACGGTAGTTGCATTCCAACAAGTTGACCAAGCTGGACAAGATTTTCTAAAAACATAGCTCTAGCAATAATAGAAGATACTGCCACAGCCAGATACTTACCCTCTGCCTTTTCTTCTAGAGTGACGGGGTTAGCAAATTGATTGGCTTCCTTCTTCAAGTACTTTTGATAATTTTGACTGGAAGTAAAAGCGTCAATGACAATCTTCTCAGGCTTCATTCCCTTTTGTAAGAGTAGGAAGATTGCTTGATTGTGCAGGGCAACTTTGACAGATACCGCATTGTAGCCTTGCTCGATGACTTCGTTGTATTTTTTTGGTGACAATAGCAGAGCTTGGTGGGGGATTTTCTCTTTTAAGAGAGGGGCGATTTGGCAGATTTTTTGGTCTGTCATTTTCTTGGAATCATCCACACCAAGCGACTTGAGAAAGGCATGGTCTTCTGGGCGGACAAAACTAGCAACGACTGCCAAACCTCCAAAATAAGACCCGTTTCCAACCTCATCTGTCCCAATCATGGGCAGGTCTTGACCAGGTATGGTCGTCTGTCCAGACTTTTCTGGCTCATAGCCCCAGAGCCCTGCTTCCTGCTCTGCCATTTCCCCCTGAAAAACGACTTTTCCAGAAGTGTAGATGGACAGGCTGGCACCGGTCAGTTTGAAAAATGCTTCTATGTAAGGATTTTTGCTGGTCTGCCGATAGCGGTCATAGTGAGCCATCATGGCTTGTTTTTGCTGGGCAGATGCCTTTAGTACAACGGTATTCATGTTCTTATTGTAACACAAATGCTAGTTAGAGTGTGCAGAAAAGGGTGGAATTTACTATAATGGGAAAAGAAAGAGAGGATGTATAATGACTGAAAAAATGCAGTATAAATGGGCGACTCTGGGAACAGGTGTCATTGCCAACGAATTGGTTCAGGCTTTGCAGGCTATGGGAGGAAATCTTTATTCGGTGGCTAACCGTACCTATGAAAAGGGTGTGGAATTTGCGCAAAAATATGGCATCGAGAAAGTTTACCAGGAAATCGATGATGTGTTTGAGGATCCTGAAGTAGACATTATCTATATTTCTACACCGCACAATACCCATATCAATTATTTGAGAAAGGCCTTGAAGGCTGGAAAGCATGTCCTCTGTGAAAAGTCTATTACGCTTAATTCAGAAGAATTAGCAGAAGCCATTCAACTGGCAGAAGAAAACCAGGTTATTCTGGCAGAAGCCATGACCATTTTCCATATGCCGATCTATCGTCAGTTGAGCCAAGTGGTTGCCAGTGGGAAGCTTGGAGATTTGAAGATGATTCAGATGAACTTTGGCAGCTACAAGGAATACGACATGACCAACCGCTTTTTCAATAAAAACTTGGCAGGCGGTGCCCTCTTGGATATTGGTGTCTACGCTCTGTCATTTGTCCGTTGGTTTATGACTGAAAAGCCAAATCAAGTCCTATCTCAGGTCAAATTGGCTCCGACAGGTGTGGACGAGCAGGTAGGGATTTTGCTCAGCAATGATGCAGGAGAGATGGCGACCATCGCACTGACCCTCCATGCCAAACAGCCAAAACGTGGAACGATTGCCTACGACAAGGGATACATCGAGCTTTACGAGTATCCTCGTGGTCAGAAGGCAGTCATTACTTACACAGAAAATGGTAGTCAAGAGGTAATCGAAGCGGGCGAGACAGCCAAGGCTCTTTCTTATGAAGTGGCGGATATGGAAAAAGCTGTCGCAGGCATCGAAAATACCATGCACCTAGCCTACACCCAAGATGTCATGGAGATTATGACCCAACTCCGTAAAGAATGGGGCTTGGTTTACCCTGAAGAGGTGTAGTTACGAATCCGAATCTGTATTTTGGGTCAGGCCAGTAAACAGGGAGCCTCCTAAATAGTTTCCGATAAGCCATTAGCTGGTATTACTTTTTCAGAAAATGGGGAGGGAAATCTAGAAATATACAAATACACAGAAATCTTGTGTAGTAATCATATTATCAAACGCATAAAATCAATGTTACAGGCAACATGATTTTATGCGTTTTTGTGAATTGTAGAATTCTTACTTCTTTAGTGAATAATTTGTAAACGACCATTGATAAGAATTTACAAAGAAATTACAATCTATACTTAGATATTTTACGTAATTTTCATTGGAATTTGATGAAAATGGGTTAGACTAATTTTGGACTTAAGTCTGAATAATACCAAGGAGTTTTAAATGAAAAAGAAATCTACCTATCTTAAATGTGCAACGATCTTGTTGGCTACTTCAGTGCTTCTTTTAGCAGCTTGCAGTAACCAAGCAAGTGTAAAATTAGATACTGAAGCTGTTAATGATGCAGCTTTAGCTGAGCAGACAGCGAATGGAAAAACAGTAGCCCTTTATGATACTAGTAGGGCTAAAACGGAGGATTACTCCAAGGTAAATGAAAATCAGGCCAAGTATGTTTTTCTTTTCATCGGAGATGGGATGGGGGTTACTCCGGTAACAGCTGCAGAGAATTATCTAGGCTATACCCAGACCAATAAGGGAGAAATTTACCCAGACAGGATGAATTTTACAGAGATGCCAGTTGTTGGTATGAAGACTCAATTCGACTGCCACTCTTTTATTCCAGACTCAGCCTCTACAGCGACTGCATTTGGGACAGGAATAAAAACTCAAACGGATACGGTGGGGCTTTCTGGAGACTTTAGTCAATCTGCAGATTCAGTGGCAGAAAAAGCTAAACGAGCAGGTAAAGCTGTTGGTATCATTTCCTCCGTGACTTTAAACCATGCAACACCTGCTGCATTTTATGCTAATGTAGAATCACGTAATTCATATTATGATATTGGTTTGCAAATGGCAGAGACAGACTTTGATTTTTTTGGTGGTGGTTCTCTCAAGCACCGAACAGGGAAGGAAAAAGATCAAAAAGATCTATATACCATTTTAGAAGAACATGGCTATACTATCGCAGATACCAAACAAGAAGCTGAGCAAATTACAGCAGATTCAAAGAAAGTGTATATGGTAGCTGAGGACTTGCAGGATGATGGTGCCATGACATATGCTATTGACCAAAACAGTGATAGCCAGACCTTGAAAGATATCGTGGACAAAGGTATTGAAGTACTGTCAAATGATCCAGAAGGTTTCTTTATGATGGCAGAATCAGGGAAAATAGACTGGGCTGAGCATGCCAATGACGGAGTGACCACGATGGAAGAGGTCATCCAGTTTCAAGAAGCAATCCAGTCTGCAGTGGATTTTTACAATGAACATCCAGACGATACCTTGATTGTGGTAACTGCAGACCATTCTACAGGTGGTTTCACCATAGGAAATGGTTCTACTGGGTATGAGACCTATTTTGACCTCTTAACAAATCAAAAAGGTTCACAAGTTGCTTTCCAAGAGAAGGTAAAAAGTGCTCTTGAGACCAATCCAAATCTTTCATTTGAAGAATTTGCATCTCAGATTACAGCATTCTTCGGTCTAGTTCTTGATCCTAATGCCCCAGCAGAAACAGGTACAGAAGCAGCAGTTGAAGCCTATAAGTCGCAACAGGAGAGCAATCGCTTGATTTGCTCGCAAGAGGAATACCAAGAACTCAAAACAGCTTTTGAAGAAAGTAAGAAGGCAAGTGAAGAACAAAATGTCCAGTATGGTGGCTATGATCCAGTTTCCATTACAGCTACCCATATTTTAGATAAAAAAGCAGGGTTAGCTTGGACAACGACGGCCCATGCGGGTGAAAAAGTACCAGTCTATGCTATGGGTTCTGGGGCCTATATGTTTGACGGGGAATTTGATGATACGGATGTCGCAGTTCGCTTGGGAGAAGCTATGGGCTTTAATGGAGAGGTAGCAAGTCCGAAAGACCAGATGGAAACAGAAACCAAGAAACCTGTTGGTGTTGGCCTAATTCCTCCTGCTTCCGGAAATGAATAATTTTTGCATAGGCTCAAGCACAGGCTACTAGTCAGACTTGGGATCAACATTTCAGTGCAGTGGTTGATTAGCTTTACTAGTCTGGGAGAATTAAACAGCTTTAGGGAAATTATTTTAGCTAATCACCTTGAAATTTACATGTGACCAGAGAAAGTTCGGACCTTGATACTAGGAAGTGAAGGAACACTCATGGTCTGGGCGAGTTCAGTCCTTATTCCAAAATCTCTTCGTTTCTTAAGTTCATGTGACAATTTCATGACAGAATCTGTTCCAAGATTACAGAGTGAAAACATTTTGTTAAAAGACTGGTTTGAATCTTGTTTTTTAGTTTTGATTTAGATAAGATGGAACCATTAAATTGGAAAAGGAATGAAAAATGAAACGTAAGAAGTTATCAAAATCACAATATATGCGCCGCAAGAGAAAAACACCTGTTATGAAAGCCAATAAGAAGGTGCTTTACACATCATCATTGGCCCTTTCATTATTTGCTACTGGGATTACTGCTCCAAATGTTTTTGCATTGGATTGGACTCCCCGTAGTGTAAGTGAGATTAGCCAAGAAATCGAAGATAAAGGTGGAAAATTAACCTATACTGTAAAGTATGGTGATACCTTAAGTGCGATTGCCGAGGCTATGAATATTGATTTGGATATTTTAGCTCAGATTAACCAAATTGCAGATGTGAATTTGATTTTCCCTGATACAGTTTTGACTACTACGGTTGATCAAAATCATCAAGTAACGCAAATTGAAATTCAAGCACCTGTACAAGAAGAAGCCGCTGAAAATACTGTGCAAGCAACAGTCGATATTGCGGCTAATGAAATTACAGTAGATGATACAGTTATCCCTCTGGAGTCAACGGATGCGCCTAGTTCATCAGCTTCAGTTACAGAAGTCTCAGTTGAAACTCCAGTAGAGGAAGCACCAGTCACAGAAGTCCCTGCAGAAACGCCATTGGAAGAAACCCTGGTAGAAGAAGTTCAAGTTACAGAAGTCTCAGTTGAAACTCCAGTAGAGGAAGCGCCAGTCACAGAAGTTCCGGCAGAAACTCCAGTAGAGGAAGCGCCAGTCACAGAAGTTCCAGCAGAAACCCCAGTAGAGGAAGCACTAGTCACAGAAGTTCCAGCAGAAACCCCAGTAGAGGAAGCACCGATCGCAGAGGTGAACTCTGTAGAGGCAGCCCCTGTGACTCCTATACCAGCCGCGTCAACTGCAACAACAGTTGCTACGGTTTCAACAATTTCATCAAGTACTAGTTCATATGATGTTGGACTCCAACCTCAGGTTGCAGCATTCCGAGCTGAGGTAGCTAATGCCTTTGGGATCACGTCATTTTCAGGTTACCGTGCGGGTGACACAGGGGATCATGGTAAAGGATTGGCAATTGACTTTATGGTTCCTCAAAGTTCGGCTTTGGGTGATCAGGTCGCTGCCTATGCAGTAGCCAATATTTCATCCAAAAATATCAGCTACATTATTTGGAAACAACGTTTCTACGCACCTTTTGATAGTATTTATGGACCAGCATACACTTGGAACTTAATGCCAGACCGTGGTAGTGTTACTGAAAACCACTACGATCATGTTCATGTGTCCTTTAATCAGTAAAATTGCAATAGCAAAAGCCAAACTCAAAGCGAGCTTGGCTTTTTGAATATAAGTAATTAGATTAATACTTTCAAGAAAAGTTGGTTTTATATTTTTTTGCAGAAAACAATCCTATCTCCAAAACTTGTCATAACCTTTCTTTTCCTCCATATTAAAGGCGATAATATTGTGGAGTAGGTCCCAGTTGACCTCTTGATCTTCCTTGATTTTGAAGAGGTTGGAAGTCGCCTCGTAGCCCGCTTCCTGAATGTCCTGGGCAAAGGTTTCCATAGTGACCGTTTCAGGTGCGATGGAAATATGAGACTTGGCAGCAGAGAAACCAATGATGAAGGTTCCATCCATAATAAACATGGGCTGGTTCCATTTGATTTCTGTGGTTAGTGTTGGAAATTCCTGCTGGATTTGAGTGAAGATTGTTGCCAGTTTATCCTTCAGGACAGGATTCTTTACCTTGTTCAAAAATTCTTGGAGCATGTTTTTTCCTTTTCTTTTTTGTTTCATTGTATCACAAAAGAGGAGCTCGCTCCTCTTTTCAGAATGAAGACAAACATCTCGACTGATGTTTGTCTTTTTCTGTTTATTGGTCTGATAGTCAGTCTTTTTGCCAGAATCGTGGCTATTTGTACAATATAAAAAGGCTTCCCTGCCCTCATTTTTACCAATTTCTTGAGATTTAAACACGCCAAAGTCAGTCCAACCTTATCTTCCATTTTGGACTTGCCTTTCTCTCTTGTGTAACGAAGATTGTGGTACTCTTTGGCTGTCCCAAAGAGGCGTTCAATGGTTTCTTTCCGCTTCTGGTAGAGCTCCTTCATACCTTTCCTGTGCCGAATCTCTTCACAGCTTTCTAAAGCCTCTTTCCAAATGTGTCGAGTTACCACTTTCTGCTTGTTCTTGCTTTCTGTACAAATTGATAGAAGTGGACAAGTAGCACAGATAGCTGAGTCACTCTTATATTCCCGATAACCTTCTCTGGTTGTAGTGCGATAGGTTAAGACCTGATTCTCAGGACAGATATAACAGTCATAGTATTCATCATAGACAAAATCCTTCGAGCGTAGTTTCCCTTTCTTTCCTTTCGGTCGTGTATACGGAAAGACTGGAGTAATCTCTTGTTCTAGGAGGAAGCGAGCGATACTTGGGGTCTTATAGCCAGAATCGGCAACGAGAAAGCTAGGCTGAAAGGGTTGGAGTTTAGCGAAGAGTACAGGAAAGGCCTGGCTGTCATGGACATTGCCAGCCTCCACGCTATAAGCCAGAGCCCAACCATGCTTGTCACAAGCAACCTGAGCTGTATAAGCAAATACTTCCTTATGGTCCCCTTTATGAAACCAGCCACTTTCAGGGTCAGTTGTAGAAATTTTCTTAGCGATGGGTCCCTCCTCTTTTGCGGGCCCTAGCGGCTTTTTTGCATGCTTTTCTCTATCCCTGTTAATTTCAATCTCTAGCTGGTCACTCATAAACTTGGCTTGCTTTTCAATTTCACGATTGATGAATTTACGATTATTCGCCGCAGCCTTGATATGGGTACCGTCAATGAAAATTTCTGTTGGATCTATGAAGCCTGCATTGACGCAGAGACCTAAGATATGGGTGAAAATGCCTTCAATAACTTGTCTATCTTGAAAACGACGGACATAGTTCTTTCCGTAGGTAGTGAAATGAGGCACCTTATCATCCAGTCGAAGACCAAGAAACCAACGGTAGGCAGTGTTGACTTCGATTTCCTTAATGGTTTGACGCATGGAACGAATGCCGAAGAGACACTGAAGGATTGGAATTTTAATGAGCAGAATAGGGTCAAGACTAGGACGCCCTGTATCATCGCTATAGCTATCTGCGACTAAGTCATAGATAAAGGAGAAGTCAATAGCTTCCTCTATTTGACGAAGGAGATGATCTTGAGAAACAAGGTCATCTAAACTGTAGAAACCAAATTGACCGCGATTGTAGTCTGGATTTTCTTTGTGTAACATAGCGATTCTCCCGCTGTTTATTAGCTAGTATTCCTATCTCTATTATACTACTTTACATATGAAAAAGCCGTTAGAAATACAATTCTAACGACTTTGTCTTCAATCTGAAAAGAGGAGCTCGCTCCTCTTTTCATAATTAGTTGACCAAAATCGCCAATGCTTGGTAAGGTTTGAGAATGATTTTTTTGCCTAGTTTGTTGTCAGGATAGTTGCTGATGAGGACTTGCCCCTGAGCATATTCATCAGTAAGATCTATATTAACTTCTTCTGCGAAGAAATTATTTAGGACAAGTAATTTTTCGCCGTTTCGCAAACGCTCAAAGGCATAAACCTTATCGCTTTCTTGATAGGTGGCTCGATAATCACCTTCAGAAATGATAGGGAGTTTTTTTCGTAGTCGAATCAATTCTTGATAGAATGTGAAGATTGGGCCAGTTTTCTCATTTTCAACGTTAATTGTTGGGAAAGATTTTCCAGCCTTTAGCCAAGGCGTAGCTGTTGAGAATCCAGCGTTGTCGCTCGAATCCCACTGCATTGGTGTACGTGAATTGTCACGCGATTTTGCTTGAATTATCTTAAAGGCTTGTTCGGTGCTATTTCCTTGATCTAATAGCATTTGGTAGGCATTGATAGACTCCACGTCCACATAGTCATCCATACTGTCGTAGTCTGGGTCAATCATACCGATTTCCTCGCCCATGTAGATGTAAGGAGTGCCACGTGAAAGGTGAATAGAGGCTGCCAGCATGGTCGCTCCTTCGTTTCTGAAATTCTCCACATCCACAAAGCGATTGAGGGCGCGTGGTTGATCATGATTGTTATAGAAAAGAGCATTCCAACCATTTCCGATAGACATTTCCTCTCCCCATGTGTGGAAGAGTCGTTTGAGTTCCTCAAAGTCAAAGTCCATAATAGTCCACTTTTGACCATCTTTGTAATCCACTTTCAGGTGGTGGAAGTTGAAGGCCATGGACAACTCTTCACGCTCAGGTGCTGTATATAATATACAGTTGTCAATGGTAGTCGCTGACATTTCACCGACTGTCATAAACCCTTCTTCACTACCAAAGGTTGCATTGTTCATCATTTTGAGATAGTCGTGGGTGATGGGCCGGTCTGTGTAGGCTGGTTTTCCATCATTAATAGGACAGTCTTCTAAGACTTCGTCTTTACCAATCAGGTTAATGACATCGAATCGGAATCCTTTAACGCCTTTGTCTTTCCAGAAATTGACCACCTTAAAGAGTTCTTCACGGACATGGGGATTCCGCCAGTTGAGGTCCGCTTGGGTGACGTCAAAAAGGTGCAGATAGTATTTTCCAGTGTCTCCGAAAGGAGCCCAGGCATTTCCACCAAACTTAGAAACCCAGTCAGTGGGTTGGTCTCTCAAGATAAAGAAGTCCTGGTAATATTTGTCGCCAGCCAAGGCTTTTTGGAACCATTCGTGGTCTGTTGAGCAGTGGTTAAGGACCATATCCAGCATGAATTCAATACCTAATTCCTGACCAACGGCTACCATCTCTTCAAAGTCCTCCATTGTACCAAAATCAGGGTTTACTGCGGTATAGTCTGATATATCATAGCCGTTATCTCGTTGTGGACTTGGATAGAAAGGGTTGAGCCAAATCATGTCAATGCCTAGCTCTTTTAGATAAGGAAGTTTTTCGATAATCCCCCGTAGATCTCCGAGACCATTTCCAGTTGTGTCCTTGTAAGATTTTGGGTAGATTTGATAAACTACTTTACGCTTGTCTATTGTCATTTCGCTCTCTCTTTCTTGTTTTTCTTGGTTGATAAGCAATGATAGGAGGTGCAAGCTATCTTGCGCCCTCCTAGAAGATTAATTATTTGTAATTGTCAGAATGGTCTCGCCTTGTGTGATTGTACGAGGAAGATTTCCGATAACTTGTGTGTCAAAGTCAGTTTGATTTGTCACAATGATAGGTGTTTCAGCGACTAGACCAGCAGCTTTGATGACTGCGATGTCGAAATCAATTAGAAGGTCGCCAGCTTTTACTTTGTCACCTTGTTTGACATGGGCTGTAAAGCCTTTTCCCTCTAAACCAACAGTATCCATACCGATGTGCATCAGCAGTTCAACACCAGTTGAAGTTGTAATACCAATCGCGTGGAAAGTTGGGAAGAGTACAGAGACCTCCCCGTCTATAGGAGCGAAAAGCTTGCCTTCACTCGGGTCAATTACAATTCCTTTTCCCATCACACCAGATGAAAATACCGGATCAGTAGCTTGTGATAAGTCTCTTGCTTCACCAGTTAGTGGACTAATAAGCTGGATAGGTGTTTCAGCAACAGTCAAAGGAGCAGAACCAACTTCTTGTGCAGCTTGCAGTTTTTCGTCTTCTGCTTTTGTCAAAATGCCTGCTTTGCGGAAGAAGAATGTTAATACAAATGGAACAGCAATCGCAACAGCCATCGCAAAAGTAAATGGTAACCAGTATTGTGCTTTAATAGCCAAAATACCTGGAAGTCCACCGACACCAATTGCGTTGGCAGTGATATTCAACGAAGTTGAAATGAGACCTGCTAAACCAGAACCAATCAAACCAGCCACGAATGGATATACATATTTAACGTTTACACCAAAGAGAGCAGGTTCAGTTACACCGAGGTAGGCAGAAATAGCTGCAGGAAGTGAAATTTGTGCTTCTTTTTCATTGTGTCGGTTCATGAAATAATATGCTAACACAGCAGAACCTTGTGCAATGTTAGAAAGGGCAATCATTGGCCATAAGCCAGTTCCCCCAGCATCAGCTATCAATTGAGTATCAATAGCATTTGTCATATGGTGCAGTCCAGTAATAACAAACGGAGCGTAAAGTGCACCAAAGATTGCACCAAATATAGCTTTAAATGGACCAGTTAAACCAGCTAAAACAACAGTTGATAAGGCTTGACCAAGTGTCCAACCAAGAGGGCCAAGGATTGTATGAGCTAGAATAATAGCAGGTATCAATGAAAGAAATGGAACAAAAATCATTGATACAACTTCTGGAATGCGTTTACGCCAGAAAATTTCTAGATAAGAGAGTGATAGACCTGCAAGTAAGGCTGGAATAACTTGAGCTTGGTAACCGATACGATTGATCGTGAAACTACCAAAATTCCATACCCAATCACTAGCAATAGTTGCTGCATCTGTACCTGGAACAGCGTAAGCATTCAGTAATTGAGGAGAAACCAAACAGATACCAAGTACAATACCGAGAATTTGAGTTGTTCCCATTTTACGAGAAACAGACCAAGTAATTCCTACAGGTAGGAAGTGGAAGATTGCCTCACCAGGTAACCATAAGAAATGGTTAACACCGTTCCAGAATGGAGATACCATAGTAATTGTGTTCCAAACAGGGTTCCCATCAGCATCAAATACTTTGACCCCATCAACAACCTGCTGTCCTAACCAAGGCATACCAACTGCTTCTAAAACATTACGGAAACCAAGGATAAGACCACCTACGATAATAGCTGGAATAATCGGTGTGAAAATTTCAGCTAACATCGTCATGACACGTTGAATGGCATTTTGATTACTCTTAGCAGCTGCTTTAGCGGCTTCTTTAGATACACCTTCAATACCAGATACGGCGGTGAAGTCATTATAGAAAACCGGCACATCGTTACCAATGATAACTTGGAATT
Source organism: Streptococcus parasuis (assembly GCF_021654455.1). NCBI lineage: Bacteria > Bacillati > Bacillota > Bacilli > Lactobacillales > Streptococcaceae > Streptococcus > Streptococcus parasuis. The sequence goes on along the minus strand of NZ_AP024276.1, from coordinate 1,950,150 downwards.
GACCTGCGTTTGTAAATGTACCTTTTACGGTAGGAATGTTTTCAATTGTTTTAACATCTGCTTTGTTTTCATCAGCTAAAACAAAACGCATACGAGTTGCACAGTGTGTTACTGCGGTGACATTTTCTTTTCCGCCTATGGCTTTCAAGAGTTCCTGGGCTTCATGTTGATATTTTCCCATTATTTTTCCTCCTCAGTGGCAAAATCTGCCACCACCTAAATTTTTCCAATATATAAATAATTGGATAAATTATTTATATAAACTTACAATATTTGTACGGACAAATATATTTCAAAAACATTGTATACGATTTCATAAAATAATGCAAGCGTTTTTACTCATTTTTTTTAAAAATTTGTTATAATATTCTAGTTGTATGATAAAAAACAGACTAATGTTGGAGTAATAAAATGAAAAAATATCAAGAAATATATAATGATTTAAAAGAGAAAATACGAACAAATGTCTATCCTGCTGAGACTTCTTTACCAACTGAACAACAATTGCAAGAAATGTATCAAGTTAGCCGAGATACTGTTCGAAAAGCACTGGCTATTCTGACAGAACGCGGAATGATTCAAAAAGTTCAAGGAAGAGGTTCTCTAGTTTTAAAACAGGAATTATTGAATTTTCCTATTTCTGGCTTAACTTCGTATCAAGAATTGACGGATGCTTTGCAGTTGCAGTCAGATACAGCGGTTGTTGATTTGGAGCTCATTACAGTAAATAGTAATTTATCTCAGTTAACAGGATTTGAACCATTTAGTAAAGTATGGAAAATTGTACGTACAAGGTCCATAGATGGAAAGGTTTCAGTAGTTGATACGGATTATCTCTCTTCAGATATTGTTCCGAAGATGGATAAAGAAATCGCAAAAGGTTCCATTTATCAATATTTAGAAAAAGAACTAAAATTGGATATATCTTATGCTCAAAAAGAAATTACGGTTGAACCAACCAGTTGGGAAGAACGTGAATTGATGAAGACTCAAGATGATTACTTGGTATTGATAAAATCAAGAGTTTTTCTAGGTGATACACAACAATTTCAATATACTGAAAGCAAACATAAAATAGATAAATTCCGCTTTGTGGATTTTGCTCGTAGAAAGCATTCACTATAGTAAGAATTAGCCAAAAATAGGTTTTTACGTTATAATAGATGGAAGATGAGGGGAAATATGGCAAATTTAAATCGATATAAATTTACTTTTGGCGAAAAGCAACTGACTTTAACGACAGAGCATGATAATCTTTTTATGGAAGAAATTGAACGAGTTGTTCAAGAAAAATATCAAGCATTAAAAGAAAAAATGCCTACTGCGGATTCTGAAACTCTAGCCCTTTTATTGGCAATTAACGCACTGTCTGTCCAGCTGACACGCGAAATAGCTTTTGAAAAGACCGAGGCTGAGTTGGCAAGCCTGAAAGCCAAAGATAAAGTTTCAAAAGAAAATGTGACCTTGGTTGATTTGGATGAACTTGAGGAAAAAGTATGATTACACTAGCAATCATTTTCATTCTAGTATGGAGTTTTTATATCGGATATAGCAGAGGTATAGTGTTACAAACTTTCTATGGTTTAGGAACTATTGTTTCATTAATGGTTGCATCTGCACATTTCGTGAAGTTGGCACAATTTTTATACCTCTGGGTTCCGTTTGCAAATGCAACTCAGGGAAGTTATAACTATTTCTTTGATGAGAAGTATCTTTTTGACTTAGATAAGGTTTTTTATGCGGGGTTATCATTTTTGCTACTCTATGTAGCTGTTTATGCCTTGGTACGTTTTATAGGAATTTTTGTCCATCTTTTAGAAGGTTTTAATCCAGATACTCAGTTGACCAATCTCATCAGTGGCATTGTAGCGGTTATGGTCACCTTTATTTCCCTGCAGATTGTGATGGTTCTATTGTCTAGTATTCCACTTGCAATGGTGCAAGAAAAGCTTCATAGTAGTTTTCTTGCCAATTTCATGATTCAATACACACCATTCACTAGTAGTTTTTTAAAATCTCTCTGGTTGAGTAATATTACAGGGTAAGGGAGACCTTATCCTTTTTATCGTCATTTATACTCTTCGAAAATCAAAATCAGACGTTGTTGATTTGATGAGTGAAAGGATCTAGTGGATTTTTTCAGCCTGTTCCCTTGAAATATAAAAGGAACAGAGTTCTATCTGCATCAGAGCGAAACGCACTACGTTCGCCTATTTCCAACCTCTAAAGGTTCCCCGAACCTTTGGAGCAAGTCTGATTCTGATTTTCATTGAGTATTAGTTGACTGTGAAAAAGTTGATGTTAGAGTGGAAAAGACTATATAATCAGCTATTTTATCTTATATTGTTTTGATAATGAGATAAAGCGAATGAAAAAGATTAAGTAGGAACATATGAATAATAAGATTATAGAAACCCTTGAGTTTCACAAGGTAAGACAAAAAATTGAGCCCTATCTCTTGACGGAGCAGGGCTTTGAAGAATTACGACAGTTGGAGCCCATGGTGGAAGTCCACCGTATCCAACAGGCCTTCGACGAGTTGACAGACATTGCGCAGATTTTTGTGGAAAATCCCTATTTCAGTCTGGCTGCTACTAGTGACATCGGTCCAGCCATGCGTCGTTTGGAATTGGATACAGACCTCAATATCGCTGAGCTATTAGCTGTTAAAAAGGTTTTGGAAGTTTCTAAATCTCTCTTGGATTTTTATGGAAATCTGGAAAATGTCAGCCTTAGCCAGCTGGATAAACTCTTTGAAAAGATTGAGCTTTTTCCACATTTACAAGGCTCCCTCCAATCCATCAATGATGCGGGGTTTGTAGAGGATTTTGCTTCAGAAAAGCTGGGTCGCATTCGTAGAAAAATCCGTGAAACCGAAGACCAAGTACGTCAGGTCATGCAGGATATTTTAAAAAACAAGAGCGATATGCTGTCCGATAGCATTTTGGCAAGCCGTAATGGACGCAATGTCCTTCCTGTCAAAAATACCTATCGCAATAAGATTGCAGGGGTTGTCCATGACATTTCTGCTTCGGGTTCGACCGTTTATATTGAGCCACGGGCAGTGGTGACCCTGAACGAAGAAATCAGTCATCTACATGCAGAAGAACGCCATGAGCTTAATCGAATTTTGCAGGAAATGTCAGATATGCTTCGACCTCATAGTGGTATTCTCCGAAATAATGCTTGGATCATCGGTCATCTTGATTTCGTCCGTGCTAAGCATCTCTTTGCGCGTGATCATCAAGCTGTTGTACCCAAACTATCTGAGAAGCAGGATATTGCCCTTCTCAACGTTCGGCATCCGCTCATTGCTGAGCCTGTACCAAATGACCTGTATTTCGGTAGTCAGTTGACGGCTATTGTTATCACAGGTCCCAATACGGGTGGTAAGACCATTATGCTCAAGACCTTGGGATTAACGCACCTTATGGCTCAGTCTGGTTTGCCTATTTTGGCTGATAAGGGCAGTCGGGTAGCTATCTTCAAAGAAATTTTTGCGGATATTGGTGATGAACAGTCGATTGAGCAGAGTTTATCAACCTTCTCCAGTCACATGACCCACACGGTGCAGATTTTAGCGGAGGCTGATCAAGATTCTCTCATTCTATTTGACGAGTTGGGAGCTGGGACAGATCCCCAGGAGGGGGCATCCTTGGCTATGGCTATTTTGGATGACCTTCGTCTGCGGGGGATCAAGACCATGGCGACCACCCACTACCCTGAGCTTAAGGCCTACGGGATAGAAACCTCTGGTATTGAAAATGCCAGCATGGAATTTGATACCAATAGCCTGCGTCCGACCTATAAGTTTATGCAGGGTGTTCCTGGTCGCTCCAATGCCTTTGAAATTGCCCGCCGTCTTGGTCTATCTGATATTATTATCCAGTCAGCCCAATCTTGGACGGATACAGATAGCGATGTGAACCGCATTATCGAGAAATTGGAAAGTCAGACGGTTGAAAGTCGTCAGCGTCTGGATAAGATTCGTGATGTGGAGCAAGAAAATTACAAGATGAACCGAGCCCTCCGCAAGCTCTATGACGAGCTCAATCGTGAGCGAGAAAATGAGCTTAACAAGGCACGCTTGGAGGCCAAGGAAATTGTAGATATGGCATTGGCAGAAAGCGAGGATATTCTCAAAAATCTCCATGCTGCAGCTAGTCTTAAGCCCCACCAGATTATTGAAGCCAAGGCAGAGCTGAAAAAGTTGGCGCCTGAAGTGGTGGACCTGTCTAAAAACAAGGTTCTGAAGAAAGCTAAAATTCAGAGGGAAGCCAAGGTGGGCGATGACATTATCGTTACAGCTTATGGACAACGCGGGACCTTGACCAATCAGCTCAAGGACGGGCGTTGGGAAGCTCAGGTTGGCTTGATTAAGATGACCTTGGCCAAAGATGAGTTTGAGTTAGTCAAGGCGGAAAAGGCAGAGCAGCCTAAGAAACGCCAGGTTCACACAGTCAAACGTGCCAATGTACGAGGACCAAAAGCCCGCTTAGATCTCCGTGGCAAACGCTACGAAGAGGCTATGATGGAACTGGATGAATTTATCGATCAGGCCCTTCTCAATAACCTAGCCCAAGTCGATATTGTCCACGGTATTGGTACTGGAGTTATCCGAGAAGGGGTGACCAAGTACCTACGCCGCAACAAGCAGGTCAAGGAGTTCGGCTATGCCCCACAAAATGCAGGTGGATCAGGCTGTACTATTGTGACGTTTAAGTAGCAATCAACCGATGGGAGATTCTTATGATTATCAGAAAATATCAAACCAGTGATGAAAAAGGCTGGGTTTACTGTAAGGTACTTAGCTACCTCTTCTCCCCATTCTTTGATGATAGAGAAACAGAGAAGCCCGAACTAATGACAGACGTTTATGATTATCGTGTGGAATGGGTGGCTGAAGTAGATAGCTCAAACTGTTTGGGGAACGGTTTGAGGTTGGAGATGGGACTTGCGTAGCAAGTTTCTGCTATTAAGTTGGTCTAATCGACATCGATATTTACACGGAAGAGTGCAGCCAGTCTTATATTTACGCACCAAGTAAGCGAACAGCTTATTTTACTAACCTAGCAGTCCACCCTGATTTTCAAGGTCAGGGCATTGCCCAGGCGCTTTTTGAAAAAGCAGAGCAAGAATTGCGCGAACAGGCTGTCGAGAAATTAGCCATCTTTACCCGAGAGGGAGATGTAGCCAATCATTTGTATCAGAAGTGGGGTGGCTCAAACGGTTTGGGGAACGGTTTGAGGTTGGAGATAGGACTTGCGTAGCAAGTTTCAACTGTATGGTTTGTTCTGACTATCTAGTGGTCGGAGCGCCACAAGATGTTCCAACCTTCCGTTTTGGAATCGATATAGAGCGTGGTCGTCTGAGTTTTTCAGATGAAGCAGGACAACCAGCACCCTATTATCTCCGAGAAGGTGTTTATGTAGTCAGTGAAAAAGCAGACTTGGATCTCTTTGACATAGAAGATGTCTATCAAGAATTTACCTATGTGGTGGATTTAAATGAATCTGGGACGTGATTTCCCTGGGTCTAGTTTGGCTTGACCAATACGTTTTTCCAAGTCACTATTTTCTCGACACATCCATCTCCCCCCTTTTCTCGTAGCAAAAATTCGCTTTCTATTTTCTTTTGGTGTAGAATAAAAGTACAAAAAAAAAGAAACGGAGAATTGTATGGTTCAAGTTGTTACAGATGCAAACTTTGAAGTTGAAACACAAGAAGGCGTAGTCCTTGTTGACTTTTGGGCACCATGGTGTGGTCCTTGTCGTATGCAAGCACCAATCTTAGAACAATTAGATGGTGAAGTGGACGAAGACGAATTACGTATTTATAAAATGGATGTAGATGAAAATCCAAACACAGCTCGTCAGTTTGGTATCATGTCTATCCCAACACTTTTGTTCAAAAAAGATGGACAAGTTGTAAAACAAGTTGCTGGTGTTCACACCAAAGACCAAATCAAAGCAATCTTGGCAGAGATTGGTTAATCATGTAGGTTGAGGAAACTCAACCTTTTTCTGCATCGAAAGGAATCTCACATGAAAGAAATTTACCTAGCAGGCGGTTGTTTCTGGGGAATGGAAGGCTACTTTTCCCAGATCGATGGAATTCTTGACACCAGTGTTGGCTATGCCAATGGACAGGTGGAGACGACCAATTATCAACTCCTCAAACAAACAGACCACGCAGAGACGCTCTATCTAGCCTATGATGAGACTCGTATCCATTTGCGGGAAATTCTCCTCTACTATTTCCGCGTCATTGATCCCTTCTCTGTCAATCAGCAGGGACCTGACAAGGGGCGCCAGTATCGGACGGGTATCTATTACACAGATGAGGCTGATTTGCCGACCATCGAGCAGGTCATGACGGAGCAGTCTCAGATCTTTGGCGGACGCCCCCTAGCCGTTGAAGTGGAGCCACTCGCGCATTACATCCCCGCCGAAGACTACCATCAGGATTATCTCAAGAAAAATCCCCAAGGGTACTGCCATATCGATCTTGGGCAGGCAAAAATCCCTCTGATTGATGTTGCAGACTATCAAAAGCCAGACCAGCAAGTCTTAAAAGACAGCTTGACTGATCTCCAGTATCAAGTCACTCAAGAAGCTGCGACGGAAAGACCCTTCGAAAATGAGTTCTGGAATAGCGACCATGCTGGCATCTACGTCGATATTACGACTGGTGAGCCCCTCTTTCTCTCGACGGATAAATTCGACTCAGGCTGTGGCTGGCCCTCCTTTACCAAACCAATCAGCAAGGAAGTTGCGACTTATTTCCAAGATAAGTCCCATGGCATGAACCGTATCGAAGTCCGCAGTCGGGCTGGTCATGCTCATTTAGGTCATGTCTTTGATGACGGACCGCGTGATAAAGGCGGTCTCCGTTACTGTATCAACTCGGCAGCCCTTCGTTTCATACCGAAAGAGGAAATGGAAGAAGCAGGATATGGACTGTTTTTAGATATTCTTTCTTAATTTTTCTGAAAATTCACTTGATTTTTTCTTGAAATAGGTTTAAAATATAGGTAAGATAAAAGTGAATAACCGGTTGATAGTGGATAGGAAGGGAGCTGACTGTTCACAGGACGGAACTCTGGAGAGACCATCATGGCACCGAAGGGGCAAGGTAGATTATCTACTGAAACTCTCAGGTAAAAGGACAGAGCGTATAAATATAGGGTTTTCCTATATTTTTCGCGTTACATCTAGAGGTTGAATTGTTCAGCCTCTTTTCGTTTTTCCAAAACCTTTATCTAGACCTATTTTTTTCGGAGGAATCATGTTAGAACTATTTAAGGCCATCAACAACTTTGTATGGGGACCGCCACTGCTACTGCTTTTAGTAGGTACAGGTGTTTATTTCACCATTCGTTTAGGATTGTTTCAACTTAGTAAATTACCCACAGCTTTTCGCTTAATTTTCTCAAGTGACCAGTCGGGTCAAGGGGATGTGTCGAGTTTTGCGGCATTGTGTACGGCTCTTGCAGCGACTGTCGGGACAGGAAATATTGTCGGGGTGGCAACTGCTATTACTACAGGTGGTCCTGGAGCCCTTTTCTGGATGTGGGTGGCGGCCTTCTTTGGTATGGCAACGAAGTATGCGGAAGGATTTCTAGCAATCAAGTACAGAACTAGGGATGCTGAGGGTCATGCGGCTGGAGGACCTATGCATTATATCACCTTGGGGATGGGACAGAAATGGAAACCCCTAGCAATCTTCTTTGCCATTTCTGGTGTTTTGGTTGCTCTTTTGGGGATAGGGACATTTTCACAGGTCAATTCCATCACTTCTTCATTAGAAGCGAGTTTTGGTTTGTCTCCGCAACTTATTAGTATCCTCCTGGCCATTCTAGTAGCTATCATCATCTTTGGTGGCATCGAGACGATTTCCCAAGTATCAACCAAAGTCGTTCCATTCATGGCCATTCTCTACATTTTGGCAACCGTTATTATTTTAGCGACACATGTAGAACAGCTCATTCCTGCTTTGAAGTTGGTCTTTGGTTCAGCTCTCACTCCTGCAGCTGCTTTGGGCGGTTTTGCAGGGGCAACAGTCAAGGAAGCAATTCAGCGAGGGATTGCGCGCGGTGTTTTTTCAAATGAATCGGGTCTAGGTTCGGCTCCTATCGCAGCTGCAGCCGCCAAATCAGACAATGCCGTTGAGCAAGGTTTGATTTCTATGACAGGCACTTTTATTGATACGATTATCATCTGTAGTTTAACTGGTTTATCAATCTTGGTGACTGGTCAGTGGACAGTAGAAGGTCTTGAGGGGGCCCCACTGACTCAAGCAGCCTTTGCAACTGTTTTTGGAAATCCAGGGACTATTGCCTTGACTGTTAGCCTGGTTCTCTTTGCATTTACTACAATTTTAGGTTGGTCTTACTATGGTGAACGCTGTATCGAATTTCTTTTCGGGACAAAATCCATCTTACCTTATCGTCTAGTCTTCATATTGATGGTAGCTCTCGGTGGTTTCCTGAAGTTGGATTTGATTTGGACGATTGCGGATATTGTTAATGGTCTCATGGCCCTACCTAACTTGATTGCTTTACTAGCCTTATCACCAGTTATTATCAAGGAAACACGCTTGTATTTCCAAGCTACTCATCGAAAACCGTCATTTATTTTCAGTGAGTTATTTGTTAAATTAATCAAAAAATCGAGTTAAGTCTCGGTTTTTTAATTACTCAAAAACATATATATTCATGTTAAAACAATGATTAGATCTCTGGAAACGGAAAGTGAGATGCTAGGAATGGCTTGTGTTCTTCGGAAATCGTGGCAGGAGGGGAATGCGCGTGCCATTACCTTCTATGAAAAAGCGAGCTTCCGATTTGAAGGTGTCAAAAAAAATGGTCCATTTAGGTGGGGAACGTACAGAGTACCGCATGGTGTGGAGACGGAGATCACAATAATTTCAACCAAGGTTTGATGGATTCTGTTAGGCCTATTTTCAAATATTTTAAACATATTAAGTCAGTCATTCGGCTGACTTTTTGCGTTTTTATTGTCATTTCTGCTATAATGAGTTTATGAATGATTTTATTACAAAGTACTTGTCTCAGTTTAATGTTGAGGCGATTGTGACTGCTAGCCTGAACAAGATTTTGTCTCTTATTTTACTGTTCATTACATTTTATATTCTGAAGAAAATAGCTAAAGCTTCAGTAAAAAAAGTGCTTGTACCGTCTCTAAAGATTTCAAACCATGAGCAAGGACGCCAAAAGACAATCAGTCGATTAGTGGAAAGCAGTTTAAACTATCTCCTTTATTTTATTCTGCTTTACTGGGTACTCAGTATTCTAGGCTTGCCTGTCTCAAGTTTGTTGGCAGGCGCGGGGATTGCAGGGGTTGCTGTTGGACTGGGAGCACAAGGATTTCTTTCAGACTTGGTGAATGGATTCTTTATCTTGATTGAACGACAGTTTGATGTAGGGGATGTTGTCAAGTTGACAAATGGACCAATTACTATTTCTGGTACTGTTGTTAGCATGGGGATTCGGACAACGAAAGTGCGTGATGCAGATGGAACCCTACATTTTATTCCAAATCGTAATATTTTAGTTGTCAGCAATCAGTCGCGTGGGGAAATGCGTGCACAAATTGATATCCCATTGAAATTTAATACAGATCTAGAACAAGTTTACCGTATTATAGAGGAAGTCAATAATCGTGAGTTAAGCAAGTTTGAACAGATTACCAGTGTCAGCATTTTAGGGCCGAAAACGACGGTAACAGGACAATTTGTTTTTCGTGTCAACTTATTTGTAACAAATGGTCAACAAACAGTTGCCTATCATCAATTTTTTGGTTTATACCAAGATGCACTAAGGCAAGCAGGTATCGAATTGCCATCAGAGAACCTAGCGTAAGCTGAAGAGGAGGAGAAGATTGAAAGACTTTGTTATTGAAGATGGACAAATGTACTATCGAAAGAAACCTTTATACCGGCAACCACTTTTTTGGACCACAATTGTTGGGTTGGTACTAACCTTTGTATTAGGGGTTACATGTGTTATTTTGACTTTAGGGCTCAGTGTATCACAAAGTCAAGGGACAACCTATCCAGATTATTTAGACGAGACTTTGACATATGAAGAGTACCAGATTGGTGATAAAGTTAATTTTTCAGATGGTCTGGATGTAACAGTGACATCGATGGGAAAAGATGACAGCGTAAGCTTAGTGGATGATTATTATAGTTCAGCATACGTTGTGGAGATGGAGGTTGAGAATACAACAGATGAAAGAGTGTATTTTGACGAATATTATTTCAACCTTATCGATCCAACGACTCAAATACCTTATACATTAGACTTAAGTACATATGATGTCAATTTGGTTGAAAAGTTAGAACCAGGTGAGAAAATAAATGTGAAACTCATTTATGGTGTAGATGACGAGACAAGTTTTGGTTTCGTTTATGAAGAGGCCATGTGGACAGATTTGATTTCTGAAGGAATCTAATAGAAAAAATCCCGAATTGATTTTTGCAATTCGGGATTTCGCTTATAGTTATTTAATTGGTTGGAGGCTATCACAAATAAGCTGGAGATTATACCAAACCTTGAGCGATCATTGCATCTGCAATTTGTTCAAACGCAGCAATGTTAGCGCCAGCAAGGTAGTCTTTACCAAGGTCGTATTTTTCTGCAGTTTCTTTAGCTGTGTTGAAGATGTTTGCCATGATGTCTTTAAGACGACCATCAACTTCTTCACGAGTCCATGACAAGCGAAGGCTGTTTTGGCTCATTTCAAGTGCTGATACGGCAACACCACCAGCGTTCGCAGCTTTAGCAAGACCGTAAAGAACATCGTTTTCTTTGTAAACTTTGATTGCATCTAGGTCGGATGGCATGTTAGCACCTTCAGCTACACAGTAAACGCCATTTTTCACAAGGGCAGCAGCTTGCTCGCCGTTGATTTCATTTTGCGTTGCACATGGAAGAGCAATATCTGCTTTACCATCGTAGTTCCATACAGAACCTTCAAAGTATTTTGCAGTTGGTTTTTCAGCAGCATATTCAGTCAAACGAGCACGGCGTTTTTCTTTAATGTCTACCAAGAGTTCGAAGTCGATACCAGTTTCGTCAATGATGTAACCATTTGAATCAGAAACAGAGATGACTTTTGCACCAAGTTCAGTAGCTTTTTGAACTGCGTATTGAGCGACGTTACCAGAACCTGAGATAAGAACGGTTTGATCTTTGAATGATTTACCATTTGCTGCTAACATATTGTCAGTAAAGTAAACCAAGCCGTAACCAGTCGCTTCTGGACGGATCAATGAACCACCAAAGCCAAGAGGTTTACCAGTCAAGACACCAGCATCAAATTGACGTAGGCGTTTGTATTGACCATACAAATAACCAATTTCACGTCCACCAACACCGATATCACCAGCAGGGACATCGAGTGAAGGACCTATGTGTTTTTGCAATTCAGTCATAAAGCTTTGGCAGAAACGCATGATTTCAGCGTCAGTTTTTCCTTTAGGATCAAAGTCTGAACCACCTTTACCACCGCCGATTGGAAGACCAGTCAAAACGTTTTTAAAGATTTGTTCAAAACCAAGGAATTTCAAGATAGATTGTGTAACAGTTGGGTGGAAACGAAGACCACCTTTGTATGGGCCTACAGCTGAGTTAAACTGTACACGGTAGCCACGGTTAACTTGAATATTACCATCTTTATCAGTCCATGGAACTCGGAAGCTGATAACACGTTCTGGCTCGACGATACGAGCAAGAATATTTTCTTCAATGTATTCTGGATGTGCTTCGAAGACAGGCTCAAGGGTAGAGAAGAGCTCTTCTACAGCTTGAAGGAATTCTGTCTCGTGTGGATTACGAGCTTTAACAGCTTCGAATGACGCTTGGATGTATGCTTTTGCATTTGTCATGTGGATCACCTGATTTCTTTATTATTTATTAAATTGTCTGACAATTTAATTTATCTGAAAATTATTATAGCACTATGATTTTTAATTGTAAAGAAGAAAATGTAAGAATTTTAAAAAAATTTAATAAAATTTCGGTTTAAAATCCGAACGTTAGTAGTAAATGAAGAAAATCCGTTTGTTTCTTATGATATAATCAAGAAAGAATGACCTATATGGAGGATAATATGGTTTCAACAGCAACAACTTTAGGTGGATTTCAGTTTGATAATTGCTTGATGAATGCAGCTGGTGTTTGGTGTATGACCAAGGAAGAGCTGAATGAAGTGAAACAGTCTGCAGCAGGAACGTTTGTTACAAAAACAGCAACCTTAGAATATCGTTCGGGGAATCCAGAACCACGGTACCAGAATGTGCCACTTGGTTCTATTAATTCGATGGGCTTGCCGAATCAGGGCTTGGCTTATTATTTGGATTATTTGTTGGAATTGCAGGAAACGGAACCAGAACGCACATTTGTTTTATCCTTAGTTGGAATGTCGCCAGATGAAACTCATCAGATTTTAAAAACAGTAGAGGCTAGTGACTTTAATGGATTAACGGAACTAAACCTCTCTTGTCCAAATGTTCCCGGAAAACCACAAATTGCATATGATTTTGAAACGACGGAAGCCATTTTGCGCGAAGTATTCACGTATTTTACAAAACCGCTTGGTATAAAGTTGCCACCTTACTTTGATATTGTTCATTTTGATCAAGCAGCAGCAATCTTTAATCAGTTTCCACTAGCCTTTGTCAATTGTGTCAATTCAATTGGTAACGGTCTCTACATTGAAGATGAATCAGTTGTTATCAAGCCCAAAAATGGTTTTGGGGGTATTGGAGGAGAATATATCAAACCAACTGCCCTTGCCAATGTCCATGCCTTTTACCAACGGTTGAAACCTGAAATTCAGATTGTTGGAACAGGTGGTGTTCTGACGGGACGTGATGCTTTTGAGCATATTTTATGTGGTGCTAGTATGGTTCAAATTGGGACGACTCTTCATAAAGAAGGTCCTGTCGCTTTTGAACGAATCACAGCTGAATTGCAAGCCATCATGCTTGAAAAGGGCTATCACAGTATTGAAGACTTCCGAGGGAAGTTACGGCATTTAGATGACTAGATGTGAGGAGAATTAAGAAAAGACTGGAATGTATTGTATTTCCGGCCTTTTTATTTCCAGTCGGAAGATGCCGAAACTTGAATTATTACAAAAGGTATATGAATTTAGAAATGGCTAATTTCTTTAGATTTTTTGAGAAAAAAGTCGTATAATAAGTAAGTAATGAAGTTAATACGAGGTGGATTGATATGGGAAGAAGAACTAGCTATGGTCGCAGAAATAGACGAGCAGTATCACGGACAAGAGGACACTTTTTCTTCATTTGTGCATTAGCTGGAGTATTGTTGTCTATCATACTTTTAAATGAATATTTCACTTCAGGAAAAAGTCAGCCGGCAGAGAAACAACAAACTGAGTCTAGTCAGATTAAACCATCAAGCCATGCTTCAACAGTAGAAACTGCTCGGATTATGGCCCATGGGGATTTACTGTATCATTTACCAATTCTTCGAGGGTCAGAGCAATTTGATGGGAGTTATGATTTTTCGGAGAATTTTACCTATGTCAAGCCCTGGATAGACCAGGCAGATTTTGCTATTGCAGATTTTGAAGGGACTATTTCGCCAGATTTTGATTTGGCGGGGTATCCACTTTTTAATGCCCCTAGCATCGTTGCCACCAATATTCATGATGCAGGCTATGACTTGGTGGACTTGGCTCACAATCATATCCTAGATTCTCATCTTTCAGGTCTGATTTCCACAGTTAATGCTTTCCAGCAAGCTGGGGTGGACACGGTTGGAGTTTATGCTGACGGAAATCGGTCAACTGCTCCAATCTATATTCGTGAGGTAAATGGTATTCGAATTGCAGTATTAGCCTATGCATACGGTTTCAATGGGATGGAGGCTTTGCTGAGTCAAGAGGAATATGATGCTTATTTATCAGATTTCAATCAAGAAAAGATGCAAGAAGAGATTGAACAGGCTGAAAAAGAGGCGGACATTACCATTGTCATGCCTCAGACGGGTGTGGAATACCAGTTGGAACCAACGGAAGAACAGATGAGTCTATATCGGGAAATGGTAGACTGGGGAGCAGACATTATTTTTGGAGGACATCCTCATGTGGTTGAACCAGCTGAAATTATTGAGAAAGACGGCCAGAAAAAATTGATTATCTACTCTATGGGAAATTTTCTGTCTAATCAGCGTATAGAAACCATGGGAGATACCCCTAATGCCCAGTGGACTGAGAGAGGTGTTCTAATGGATGTGATCATTCAGAAAAAGGATGGTCAGACAAGTATTCAAGCAGCTCAAGCTCATCCCACCTGGGTTAGTCGTGTTTCAAAGGGTACTTATTCAACAGAAGGTTATGAACAATTCACCTATCAAACCTATATATTAGAAGATTGGATTGCTGGTGGACAGTATTATGGACAATTGGACCCTGAGACACAGGCGCGAGTGGATACAGCCTATCAGGAAATGAAGGAATTTGTCAAATTATCATGGTAAGGAGAAAAAAATGACGGTTGGATTAATCGCAACAGAAATCGGAATAAGAAAATTGATACAATATAACGAAATAAATATCGTTGGCATAAGAGGGCTGGACGGTTTTGCTGAATAGAAAGAGAAGAAAAAGTAACATATGACTATGTGGATAGTACAAGTGTTTTTGAAGAAATATTGAAATCGTTAAATAGTTTATTATCGATAAAAAGTATTATGGTTGTTATTGAAAATTTTATTATTGATGGAGAATTTTATGATAAAAAAACATCATATTTAATGTCATATTTTACACATGGTTATTTTGGTTTAATTTACCAATGGGTTAAATATGATTTTGATGAAAGCCCAGAAGAAGTTATGAAGCATATAAATGATATATTATTCAAATCAAAAGCAACATAATTGTACGTTTTTATTATAGGCGAAAACTTTGTTAATGTAATACAATAAAAGCAAAGTGAAAATGCAGAAAAAACAAGGATTTAGTAAATCGTTAAAAGATGCACACCCTAAATAGCGTTTGCACACCCCTAGCGTAAAAAAAGGAGAAATTGTATGATAAAACTAATAGCAACAGAAATGGCAACTAGGTTATTGATACAATGTACCTAAATAAATAGCGTTGGTATAATGGGTTTGGACGGTTTTGTTGGACAGAAAGGGCGGAAAAAGCCACAGATAACAATTTGGATAGTACAAGTAATTTTGAGGAAATATTGAAATCGTTAAATAGTTTATTATCGTTAAAAAGTATGTAATCGTTAAATGATATGTTTTCTTGTACTTGACACGTGGAGGCTCTAGTATTGATGACAAGGGAGTAGGATGTCAAAGGCTCTGAAAGGCTTGAAATCAATAGGTTTATGATTTTTAGATTCAATTTTTGAGTTTGAAAACTATGAAATTAGTGGTCAAAAATATCTTCTAAATACTTGCTGGTAGCAACACTTTGGATATTTAGGTAGGTCGTGTCAACGGTATGGATGGTGTGAAGGAGTAGGATAAATTAGAAGTTGTCGAAATTAGAAAAATGTAATGGCTAAATATTCAGCTTAAATCTAAAATATATTTTATAACTACGATAATAAGATGAATAAAAATCAAAGGAGTTAGTAAAAAGGAAATGGAAACAAATTTAAGTGAAATTGAATTGATAGAAACAACAAGTGACTTAAAAAAAGTTTCTTGTGAACTTATTAAAGGATTTTGGAATGAACATAATAATATTGAACAATCTGATGAAGATGCAGGGCTTGATTATGAAGATTGGACAAATGAGGGTCATAAACTATTTTTAATAAAGAAGCAGTCAAATTTTATAGGTTTTGCTCACATGGGGAATAGAGGGGCCGAGGTAGACTGGCTAGAAGACTTATTTATACTTAAAGAATATCAGAGAAAAGGTATTGGAAGTTTTGTTATTAGAAAACTTGAAGAAATAGTAAAATCATATTCTGAATCATTATATATTGAAGTTGCTGCGAGAAATTTAAAAGCAATGAAACTTTATTATGAATTGGGATATGACTGTCTTAACACAATTACAATTAGAAAAGATTTTAATGGTCAAGACTTTTCCTTAATTCAGAAAGAGAATATAGGTGGTTTTATCTTTGAAATAAAAAAATATAATAAATGATAAATCCCAGTTAATCTGTCTGATACCTTTTAACGATAGTTTCTACCTATCGTTAAAAGGTTCATGAATATGTTTCCCCATACGAACAGGATTACTAGATGTATTTAGTGAGCACTCGTTTCACGTGGAGGCGGTGACGCTTTTGTCCAAACTTAGGTCGAAAGATAGATTAAAGGTTTAAGTTTCAATTACTGATGATGATTTAACCAGAGCTGAAAGAAGTGTGACTTATAATGATATTAAGAAGTATGTATTGGAAAAGTTAAATAAAAAAATATCCTCTTTGGATATTGCACAGACATTAAGGAAGTTAAATCTATCTTTAGAAAGAAATAGAGATAAAGAATTTTTTCTGCTAGGCTAGCGAGAGAAAAAGAGGAGCTAGTTATGGCTTTTTGTGATTGGTAAAAGACTTTGAGGGTATGATATAATAGCGCAGAATTTTAGTATAATTAAGATGTAGAAAATTAATGGGAAAACAGCAGGAGAAGATAAATGATATTGAACACAAAGCGATTAAATATACGACCGTTTAGATCAGATGATATCGAAGATACTTTTGAGATTTATACTGATGCAGATGTATGTAGATACCTTTTAGAAGATGAATGGAATACTGAAGATAAAGAAGAGTTCGAAAAGAAAATTAAAAATAACAAATTAGAGGAGAACTCGAGCTTAAATCTTGCTGTAGTATTGGATAAAAAGGTTATTGGTGATATATCCGTTTGGTATACAGGCATGAAACAAACTGTAGAGATTGGATTTGTATTTAACCCAAAATTTTCTGGGAAAGGTTATGCAAATGAATCGGTTGAAGCCGTAATAAAAAAATTATTTGCTGAATATAATATTCATAGAATTCAAGCAAATTTAGATGCTAGAAACATAGCCTCTAAAAAATTATGTCAAAACCTTGGGATGAGACAGGAAGCACATTTCATAAAGGATTATTGGAATAAGGGTGAATGGACAGATAGCTTCGTATTTGGAATGTTGATTACAGATTTGAAGAAATAATCCGTAATAGTTAGAATTGTATGATACAATAAATAAAGAGAAGAAGATGTGTAAAATCAAGGGGGAATCAAATCGTTAAAAGATGCACACCCTTTTGGGCTTTGCACATCTTTTTACCCCTTTGCATACCCCTAGCGTAAAAAAAAGGAGAAATTGTATGATAAAACTAATAGCAACAGATATGGATGGAACATTTTTAGATGGTCAGGGAAGTTTTGATAAAGAACGTTTTTCTATCATTTTGAATCAGTTAGATCAAAAAAATATTCCTTTTGTGATTGCTAGCGGCAATGGAATGGGTAGATTACTGCAACTTTGTAAAGGATTTGAAGACCGACTAATCTTTGTAGCAGATAATGGGGCTCATGTCTATCAGAATGGTAGAACACTTATTCGTCGTACTATTCTGCAAGAGGAAACGAAGGCTATTTTAGATTTTTTCAGCGGACAATGGGCTGACGTGTGTCTGATGTTATCAAATAAAGAAAATATTTATATGCAGGTAGGAGCAAACATGCCTTTTGCAGGAACTGATTTACCAATTGAGCCTGCACAAATGGCTGCTTTCCAAAATCGAGTAAAATATTTAGAAAATCTCAGTACTTATTCTACCTCTGACCCGATTTATAAGGTCGGTCTATGGGTGCCTGAAAATCGCGTAGATCAACTAACTGAGCAGTTTAATCAGGCTTTTCAAGGTCGATTAGTTGCAGTAACGAGTGGTTACGGCTCAATTGATATCTTACCACATGGTATTCATAAGGCTTGGGGCTTGGAGCAGGTTTTGAACAGTTTAGGGATTGACCCTGAGCACGTGATGGCCTTTGGTGATTCAGACAACGATATCGAATTATTGTCCTACGTAGGGTATTCCTATGCCATGGAAAATGCGACAGATAGAGTTAAGGCAATTGCCAAATATAGGGCGCCTAGCCATCTAGAGTCAGGAGTTTTCCGAGTAATAGAGACCTATATTAGACAAGAGAGGGAGTAAAATGATTCGATTAATTGCCTTTGATATGGATGGGACATTCCTCAATTCTCAAAATGATTATGACCGTCCAAGATTTCAGAAAATATTCAAGAAAATGCAAGAAATGGGGGTACGGATGGCGGCCATTTCTGGAAACCAATACCAACAGATTCGTTCCTTTTTTACGGAAGAAGCAAATCAAATGACCATTGTTTCCGAAGTTGGTGCTGTTATCGTAGAAAACGGTGTCAGAATATTTGAATCTCATTTTGAGAAAGATATTGTAGAGAGAATATTAGAAATTTTAAATCAAAAGGATTTGCTAAGGTCCTGTTCAGTTAGCGGTTTTAAAGCACTTTATTATGCAAAAGATGTAAATGTTGATTTTAAACAACTTATTCAAGGTCATAATTTTGTCTGTGAGGAGGTGGAAAGCCTATTACAATTACCGAACGATAAGATGACGATAATCACTCTTCATTTATCAGAAGAAGTTGTTCCGGATTTGTTGAAAGAGCTTAATCAAGTTGGTCAAGGAAAAGCCCGTGCGGTGTCTAGTGGGTTTGGATTTATTGATATTATCCCTTCAGGGATTAACAAGGGGATCGCTTTAGACTTTCTTGCCCGACGATGGGAGATTTCTCCTAGTGAAATAATGGTATTTGGTGATAGTGGTAACGATTTAGAAATGCTCGAATATGCTACATATTCCTATGCGATGGAAGGTAGTCCAGAGGAAGTGATTAGAGCAGCAAAGTTTGTTGCTCCTTCAAATAATCAATCAGGAGTATTAGAAGTGGTTGAACAAGTACTGCTGACCTCAAACTAAAACAGCTTGACTGCTTTAAGGCGGTCAAGCTGTTTTAGTAGGTAATGATTTCGTCATTTAGTTTATACTCTTCAAAAAATCAATAGCAGACGTTGTTGACTTGATTTGATGAGTGAAGAGGCTCCAGTGGAGCCTCTTCACCCTGTTACCTTGAAACAAAATAGTAACAGGATTCTATCTGCACCTCAGTTCCTTGTCGGACTAGTACTAAAAGCAAACTAACAGACTCAAAAAGCGACGGTCACTGACTTTATTTCCAACTTAAAGAAGTCCCCCGGACTTCAACTATTGACATCCAGCTCCGCTGTCTTTTATTTCCAACTTAAAGAAGTCCCCCGGACTTCTTTAACCACCTACACTGGTGAATTTGGTCATGCCGTAGCGGAAGATTTTGTAATTGATGCTAAATATGACGATAAGGACAAGTGGCAAGGCTAGTCCCCACATTGACAAATCTAAAAAATAGAGTGCTGGGAAATAAGCTGTGAAGGCGTAAGGAAAGACAAAAATTAGAAGAATCTGAATGATTTTTGGATAGATATTTAGAGGATATTGGGCCATCTGATTGAGGGCAAAAATACCCATAGTTAATGGAAAAGACTCTACAATCCAAAAAGCTAGAGCAGTAGGTCCAAGCTGTATTGCTGCATAGAGTAAGCCAATACAAATTGTAATAAAAATGAGTAAGATTAGTTTGCCAAGACTCCATTCCAGGCCAAGTTCTTTGGAAGCTTGAAAGAGGGCAATGGAACCGATAAGCGTCGTTCCAATTCCTTGTGGCTGAATTCGTTCACAAATGAGTTGAAAGAGTGGATTGACAGGCATCAGCATGAGTCGTTCAAATTCACCCTGTCGGATATAGCGACTACCAAACATCCAAAGATTATCAAAGAAAATTAAGTGAATAGATCGACCAACTGTTGCAATTCCATAGATGAAAAGCATTTGGCCGTAATTGAAACCAGCAATTTCCTTAATGTTTCCAAAGAGAATGTTGAGGAAAATGAGATAGACAATTTGTTCAATCAAAGAGGAGAATAGCCCGATAAAGAAGTCTACGCGAAATGACATCTGAGCCATCATGAAGACTTTGATATTATACAAGTAGAGGCTGATATATTTTTTCATGTTAACCTCCAAAAATGACAATGCGTCGTTTGGCTTGAGACCAAAGGCCTGCAATAAAAAGAGCGAGAAAAGGTATCCAAAGAACTTGCAAGCCCAAAGCCCTTAGATCACTTTCTTGCCCAAGTAAAATGGAGATAGGGACATTAACAGCATAATTATAGGGCAATAGCTTTAAAAAGTTTTCCACGGCCTTTGGATAAAAGCTGAGTGGCAAGAGTGCTCCAGAGGCTAGATTGAAGAGACCGGTTCTCAAGAGCATAACGCCCCAAGCGTTGACGGTAAAAAAAGCCAAAAATCCAAAAGCCATATCAAGTAGCTGGACGATAAACATGCCGAGGATGGAGCTGACGAGAAAAAGGAGCAATGTTTTCCCATCAGGCAAATAGAAATCTTGATGAACAAGCAAGATTCCGATAAATACGAGTCCAAATTTAAAGAGTTCCAACAGTTTATTTCCTAAATCTTTGAAAAAGAGGGCTAGGATAAAGGAGTAGGGTCTGAGAAATTCTCCAGCAATGCTCCCTTTCAAAATACTATAAGATAAATCTTCACCCAGTGAGAAAGAATTCAAACTGGCTAGTAAATTGGCGAAAATAATATAAGTGGTAAAAGTTTGCAAGGTAAAACCGTTGACTTCAGATTGAGTAAAGAAAATAGTTTTCCAGACATAGAGAGCCACCAAGATCTTCACTGCCAGTGAAACGAAGGTGGCCACAAAGAAGGCCTTATATTGTAAGGCAGTCATCATAGTCAGGCGGGTCATATAGAAATATTTACGCATGAATACCCTCCTCATAAATTTGGCGGACCATGGTCTCAATTTCCAATTCTTTCATGGTAACATCTTCCACAGTAAAGTGATTGAAGACTTGCTCAATCACCTGAGCACTGGTCCAAACTTTACTTTGGTAGTGGATTTCAAAGTGAAAATCATCTTTTCGAACAAATTCCAAGCCTTCCAATTGTAAGTCCTGTTCGATTGGTTTTTCTGTGGAAAAAAGGATGGTTTTGATAGTGGAAAAGCGTTCTTTGAGGACGGTCAGAGAGCCATCGTAAACTTTTTTGCCTTTATCAATGATGAAAATCCGCTCACAGAGACTCTCAATGTCCTTCATATCATGGGATGTAATCAAAAAGGTGGTTTGATATTCTTGATTCATGTAGCGAATAAAGGAGCGAATAGTCTCCTTTACGCTGGCATCCAAGCCGATGGTCGGTTCGTCCAAAAAGACAACGGCAGGTTGGTGAATAAAGATAGCCGCAAATTCACAGCGAACTCGTTGTCCTAAAGAGAGGTTACGGATAGGTTGCTTCATGATGTCTGCCAAATCCAATAAGTCAATCAAGACAGCTAATCTCTCTTTAAATAGCTGATCTGGAACATCATAAATTTTGGCGTGTAGAATAAAAGATTCCTGTACGGGTAAATTCCAATCAAGATGCGATTTTTGCCCAAAGAGGACGCCAATTTGCTTATTCACTTCCTTACGTTGCTCTTGTGGGTTCAACCCGTTGATGCGAACTTGTCCTTGGTCAGGAAATAAGACTCCAGTTAACATTTTGATTGTGGTTGACTTACCAGAACCATTTGAGCCAATATATCCAATAATTTCTCCTTTCTCAACTTGCAAGGAAATGTCTTGGACCGCTGGAATTAATTTTTTCTTTGGTTTGAAAAAGGCTTTGATTGATCCTTTTAAACCGACTTCCTTATCTATAACTGAATATGTTTTTGATAGATGCTCTGCTTGAATCATATCTGAATCTCCTCGCTGAAAACGTTTGCGCAATATTTAGTATAACACAATTAAGGAGATTTGGAACAAAAATGAAGCATTACGGCAACATTTTAATAAGGAAATCGGTCATATATTGAGGAGATTCTTGCTTCCCATTTTTTATCCATACTTGAATGATTCCAAAGAAGGCATGTGAAAAATAAATGCTTCGGTACTCGTTTTCAAGTGGTGATAAATCTTCTTTTCCCAAACGTTCAGCTAAATCGTTTGCGATCAATAATCTAACTTTATTGATGAGGAAATTTTGGATTTCTTGAGTTCCGTTATGGGTCAGTAAGGATGACAATAATTTTTCACGGTAGAGTAGTTCAAAAATTTCTAAGAAAGAGGACTGTCGATTTCCATCATAGCGATCAAATATGGTCTCTAACTTGTGAAATAAGCCTTGTTGGTAGGAGTCAATCAATTCATATTTATCCTTATAGTGGGTATAAAAACTAGAGCGACTAATTCCTGCTGTCTGAGCGAGATGGGTGGTTGTAATCTCATTAAATCCTTGAGTTTCTAAGCAAGTCACCATTGCTTCTAAAATGGCTTGACGAGTTCGTTCTTTTCGATTATCTGTTCCCATATTTTCTCCTTTTGAACATTTTTAGACACATTGTCTAAAAACGATTCTTCCTACTTGATTTTGAAAATGATACTTGTATAATGTATTTTATCAGTTTTTGGACAGGATGTCTAAAGGAGTTAATTATGTCAGAAAAAGTAAAGAATTTTTTCACTCGACCAATGACCTTGATTACCATTATTGGTATAGCTTGTGTCCCGGCCTTATACAATGTTAGTTTCCTAACCTCTATGTGGGATCCTTATGGACGATTGGATCAGCTACCTGTAGCAGTTGTAAACCAAGATCAGTCTGCAACCTTTCAAGATAAAACCTTAACCATTGGTGATGATATGGTAGATAATATGAAAGAAAGCAAGAGTCTGGATTTCCACTTTGTATCAGAAAAAGATGCAGAAAGAGGTTTGGAAGAAGGGGACTATTATATGGTCATTACCCTACCAGAAGATTTGTCAGAAAAAGCTTCTAGTCTCTTAACGGACCAGCCAGAGCATCTAACAATTTCCTATCAAACCTCTAAAGGTCACAGCTTTGTCGCTTCTAAGATGGGCGAGTCAGCCATGGAAAAATTGAAAGCATCTGTTTCAGAGACGATTACCGAAACATACACCTCGGCTGTTTTTGACAGCATGGGAGAGATTCAATCTGGTATGGTTGAGGCGGCAGATGGAAGTCAACAATTGACAGATGGAGCTAGTCAATTAGAAACCGGAAGTCAGACTCTATCATCAGGCCTATCTACCTTATCTTCATCAGGTCAATCACTTGTGACAGGAGCAAACCAATTGGCCACTGGAGTTGTGTCTTACACAGATGGAGTCAATCAGGCTGCTTCAGGAAGTCAAACACTTTCCAGTGGCTTAACAACTTACACAAATGGGGTAGCTAGTCTTGCTTCAGGTGCCGAGCAATTAAATGCCAATTCCTCTCAGCTCATCGCTGGGGTGGGACAATTAAAATCAGGAGCAAGTCAGGTTGAACAACTGGTAACGGGTGCCAATCAATTGCAGGCAGGCTTGGAACAACTCGCTAGTTCAACTAGTTTGTCTGCTGAACAGTCTAGTCAGATACAGGCCTTATTGACTGGACTTCCTCAGCTGCAAGCGGCCATCAACCAATTAAATGATAGCCTATCAAGTATCGGAGGAGTTGCAGTAGATACCACTACTCTATCTAGCCTCTTGACGGAGATGGGTGCTCAAGCTCAAGGATTGTTAACTGCAGCACAAGCCGATAAAACAGCCAGTATTGCAGCCTTACAAGCAACGGCTACCTATCAAAACTTGACAGCTGATCAGCAAGCTGAATTGGTTGGAGCCCTCCAAAATTCGCCTTCTACAACAGTGGCAGCAGCCCAAACGATTTTGGGCCAATTATCTCAACTGAGTCAAGCCTTATCTAGTCTACAAAGTCTTTCTGGTCTTGGAACGCAATTAGGTCAATTGCAATTAGCTGTCGGTCAGATCAACACAGCTGCCAATCAGGCATTGCCAGGTGCTACAACAGCCATTAAAAACCTATCAAGTGGCTTGAGTCAGGTCAACACAGCTTTGAACCAGCAAGTTCTACCAGGAACTCAAGCCTTGACGAGTGGTGTGAGTCAACTTCAAACGCAACTGTCAAGTGGAGCTAGTCAACTCATGTCAGGGGTGACAGCATATACAGCAGGTGTTGCCCAACTAGCAGAGGGTGGAGCTCAGTTGGTTGCTAACAACAGTAGTATCCAATCTGGAGGTAGCCAGTTAACATCAGGATTGGCAACCTTAGCTGCTAACTCTAGTCAACTTGTCAGCGGTTCAGGACAACTGGCTTCTGGTAGTCAGCAATTAATTGCTGGTGCGGATCAATTAGCTAGTGGTGGGCAAACCTTGACAAGTGGTATTTCGACCCTACTTGTCGGAAGTGAAACCTTAACAAATTCACTCAGTTCAGCCAGTCAACAACTATCAGTCATCTCTGTAGAAGACAAAAATGCACAAGCAGTTTCTCAACCAGTCACCTTGGAACACAGCGACCAAGATGATGTGAAGACCAACGGTGTCGGAATGGCTCCTTATATGGTATCTGTCGCACTAATGGTTGCAGCCTTGTCAGCGAATGTTATTTTTGTCAAACACATTGACAATCGCTCCTACAAGAATCGTTGGGATTGGGCTAAAGGGAAATTGTTACTTAATGGTACGATAGCCAGCCTAGCAGCACTGATTCTGTACGGTGTTCTTCGCTTGATTGGAATCGATCCAGCTCATCCTATGGCAACCTTGGGATTAATCCTCTTAGCTTCATGGACCTTTATGGCCCTCGTTACAGCCTTGGTGGGTTGGAACAATCGTTTCGGCTCCTTCGCAAGTTTAATTATCTTGTTACTACAGCTTGGATCAAGCGCAGGTACCTACCCAATCGAACTTAGCCCACGCTTCTTCCAAGTCATTCAGCCTTATCTTCCAATGACGTATTCTGTTTCAGGTCTTCGTCAAACCATTTCTATGGTTGGAAATAGTAGTCATCAAGTTTGGATGCTGAGCCTCTTCTTAGTAGGCTTTATGGGACTAGGTCTCTTGATTTATAATCAAAAAAATGAATAAGAATAAAACCAACTGCTCCATGTGAACAGTTGGTTTTTGGTTGATGTGGTTATTTGGGGGTTGGTGTTCGTAGATTAATGGTTGCGTTAGTTGAAGTAATGGTCAGGCTATTATTGCTCTCTTTTTTCTCCAAAGTTAAGGTTTGTTTATCCTCCTCTTTTTTGATCGATAATGTTTGATACTTATCTTTAGTGAAAATACCGACGTTTTCAGCCTGTTCGTTGAAGTAACTCATATCACCAACAGCTTGCTTTAGTTCTTCAAGGGTTTTATAGTGGTAGCCTAAGTGTTCTGCAAGTGTTTTGATGTCCAGCTGTGTACTGATATTCAGATTGATGTCTTGTAAGCTCTTATCTGTTAGGTTTATATTTGTAACAGATAGGCTGTATTCGGAAGGAGTGAGGACGTTTTTTCCTAGGAGAGTCAATTGATTTGCATTCAATTCTTGGTAGTTTTTAATTGTAACATTTTCCAAACTGGTTTCGATTAAATTGACTGAAGATTCATTTGCAGATATAGAGGTATTTCTGAGTGCAGAATTCACAGCTTCAAAGTAACCAGCTGTGATTTTACCGCTGTCAATTTGTGCATTATCAAGGAAGATACCAGCGGATAGGTCAACCTCTTGTATATGGGCATTCTCAATGGAAAAGCCTCCATAATTATATAAATAGGAACTATATCCTGTAAGCTTTTTCAGTGTCTTCCCTTTAGGCACTTCAATGGTGACTGAGAAGACATTGATGCGACGTTGGGCCAACCTTTCTCCCAGATACTGCATGATTCCCTCAATGGCAAATTTTAGTTCCTGTGCAGAGAGGGTTAAGACGCCGTCTTTCTCACTGAGTTTTAGAGGGTTTTGGATATTGTTGTCGGAGTTGGCATAGGTCACATGATAGTTGTTATCACTAGACTCTTTGATGTAGACGCTATGGGGGATAAAGTCAATGTTAATGGTATTCAAATCTGTGAAGGTCTTATGGACTTCCGTTGGAGCAGCAACCTCTTCTAAGCGGGTTATGCCTCCGGTGAAAAATCCAATGCCAGCTAGAATTAAGCCTGCAATCAGGCTGACAAAGCCGATAATAATGGCGATGGTAAGTTTCTTTTTCATGCTCGTTTACCTCGTTTCAAGATCCATTTGAAGCAAGCCTTGACCAGTCGCCAAGACCAGTAGGCAAAAAATCCAGTCAAGATGTAGATGAGAATAGCTCCGCCAATCAAAGATAAACCTGAGCCAAACCCCATGAGGAAGATATTGAAACCTTCTGACATAAGGCTAAAGGCTTCCCAAATCAGATAGCCACCGCTGGTGAGAAGTCCGACACCCAAAATAAAGGCACCGACAATGAGGGCCAAGATGAGCGCCACCAATCCCAATAGACTAGCTAGGAGAATGAGCAAAAGTGGAATGGCGATAGGCAGGGAAATGACAGCTAGGATAGCCAACCAGAGCGTTCGTTTTGTTTGGCTAAAATTACGGAAGTAGCGACCGAGGAAAAAGGCGCCGAGGATAAGAGTCGCAAACAGAGGAATGACTCCGATAAACTCTCCCATGATAAAGAGTAGGAAGAAAGAGAAGAGACCTGTCATACTTAAGGCTCCCAGACCAACCCAGAGTTTCCAGTTGAGTTGAACAGGTTCTTGTTGATCCTTCTCCTCCTGGATTTGCTTGTTGAGCATGTTGTTAATGAGTTCGCTGGCAGCTTCTTTTGGGGAACCAAGTTCTTCTATAATTTCTGTTTCACGCTCTGGTCCAGCCTCGTCAAAATACTCATTAAAGAAGCTGATGGCTTCAAAATATTCTTTGTGGGGCAGTTTTTTGAGATATTTTTCTAACTGCTCCATGTATTCAGTTCTTGTCATGGCGGACGCTCCCTTCTATGATGCCGTTTATCGTGTTGGTATAGGTATCCCAGTCATCTTTGAGTCGGACCAATTCTTCGTGACCTAACTGAGTTAGGCTATAATACTTGCGCATACGACCCTGATATTCTTGGGAATAAGTAGTCAAAAAGTCATTTTGCTCCAATCGTTTTAGGATGGGATAGAGGGCGGACTCCTTGATGTTGGCAATTAATTTAATGGTCTGACAGATTTCATAGCCATAAGAATCATCGGATTCCAAAATAGCCATGATGAGAAATTCTGTCAACACAGCAGGAACGGGAAAATGCATGGCAGTCACTCCTTTCACTTATTTTGGTAATCTTGGGTATTATTTCGATATATGCTTTTCGCCTTTATATATCAAAATCTACTATATATAAAATATACACCCATAAACCAATCTTGTCAAGCATTTATATGTAAAAAATATCTGCAAACTATTTTCAAGGGATTTCGGGTGTAAACGTTTTATAGCCTTGAAAAATAATTTCAGAGTAGTAAACTTAATGTATGGAATAGCAATTTTTATGATTTCATACTGTGAGGGTTATCTGAAATGAAGGAATTGTTAATGTAAGGGACATGATTCGTGTAGTACAAACGGCCACAGGAGTTGAATGGAGGAGTGGAATGAAATTATATGTTCAGTTTATGATTATTCTAGTATTTTCATTTTTAGGGGAAGCTATTTCGACTATTTTTCATCTTCCTATTCCGGGAAGTATCATTGGCTTAATCCTCCTATTTTTAGCCCTAGAGTTCAAATTAATTCGTCTTCGCCACATTAATACGGTTGGAAATTTTTTGCTGGCTAACATGACCATTCTTTTTTTGCCTGCAGCGGTGGGGATTATGGAGAGATTTGATGCAATTAAAGATTATTTACTTCCTATTATCATCGTCATCTTAGGCGCCATTTTTTTAAATATCTTAGTCATTGGTTTTGTTGTTCAATTTGTGAAACAGAAGTTTGAAGGTGACTACATTGATGCGGAGGGAATGCATGACTGAACTTTTTTCCAATCCTATTTTTGGTATTATGTTATCAATTGCAGCATATTTAATTGGAATGCTGATTTATCGGAGATTTCCTCATCCAATCACAACCCCACTGTTGGTAGCTACAGGATTGATTATTGTCTTTTTAAAAATGACAGGTATTTCCTATAAGGAATATTATGCAGGAGGTTCCTATCTAAATATGCTTATTGTGCCTTCAACGGTAGCTCTGGGAATTCCTTTATATCGTTCTTTCCATCTAATGAAACATCACATTCGAAGTATTTTATTGGGAATTTTTGTTGCTTGTATTGTCAATACTGTCTTTACTGCCCTGATTGCCAAATGGTTTGGGATGGATTTTTTTCTAGCAATCTCTCTTTTTCCAAAATCTGTCACCACTGCTATGGCTGTTGGTATTACTGATAAAATGCAAGGAATAGCAACTGTTACTCTTGTAGTCGTTGTTGCAACTGGAATTCTGACAAGTGTTCTTGGTCCAGTCTTTTTAAAGCTACTAAAAATTGAAGATCCGGTAGCTGTTGGTCTTGCTTTGGGAGGAACAGGACATGCCATTGGAACGGGTACAGCGATAAAATATGGGCATACGCAAGGGGCGATGGCTGGCCTAGCTATTGGGATTACAGGCATCATGTATGTGGTGATTAGTCCTATAGTTGCGCAGATTATCTTACAATAAAAAAACTACGGTAGGAATTCCAACCGTAGTTATTTTAGTCTACATAAAGTTTGGATTGATTATTCAACCAACTATAAAGAAGTCCGATAAAGAGACCGCCACCCACGTAGTTTCCTAGTCCAGAAAAGAAGAAATTACTTAATACACTTAATAGATTCATTCCTTCAACTGGGCCACCATTTGAGAAGAAGGCTAATGAGAAAAGAGAGAAGTTTGCGATGACGTGCTCATATCCCAAGAAAGCAAAGATAAAGATGATGAAAATAACGGAAATGAGACGTCCGGCATCATCTTTGATGCGTAAGAAGGTAAATACGCCGATATTCACAACAATATTAGCAAAGATTCCTTCAATAAACTGGGTAAGAGGTGTTTTTTCTAGTTTTGTCACTGTCGCTTCAAATAGGTAGCTATGAGCATCAACGTGTTGATAAGGTAGAGTCAGTGAGACCAAGTAACAAACAAGGACAGCGCCGATGAAATTGAAAAGGATACAGGTTGCCAACATCTTGAGGGCTGTTTTAGTAGGAATCGTTTTTCGATGAATGGCTACGGTCATATACATCATGTTGGATGTTCCAAGTTCAGCATTCATATATAAAATCATGAGTAGTCCCCAACCAAACATCAACCCATAACTAAACTTCCCGAGTCCTTCTGCAACGTGGTTTAGTTTATCTGCCGTATAAAGAGAAATGACAATCCCCAAACCTAGATAGAGGCTGGCTAACATCGATCGAACAGCGTAGGCAGAAAAGCTGTGTTCAAACAAATCTGCTTTTTTCTTGATGCTTTTTTCAATTGTATATAGTAGTGTATCTTGGGTAGCTCCCATCCTAATCTCCTCACTTTATCTACTACTTTTTTCGAGTAAACGTTTTCTTTTTATCGAATGGCTTTACTTTGTTTATTATACTTGATAAAATGGTTGTTGTCCAAAAAAAATTCAACTTTTGAAAGGAAAATTAGAAAAATATGGATGTTACATGGACAGTGAAATATATCACTGAATTTATTGCGACTGCACTCCTTATTATCATCGGTAATGGTACAGTTGCAAACGCTGACCTTAAAGGCACTAAGGGAAACAACTCTGGTTGGATTCTGATTGCGATTGGTTATGGTTTGGCAGTTATGATGCCAGCATTGATGTTTGGTAATGTTTCTGGAAACCACATCAACCCAGCCTTCACCCTCGGATTGGCAGTATCAGGCCTCTTCCCATGGGAACATGTTGCACAGTATATCGTTGCTCAATTGTTAGGTGCAATGTTTGGTCAGTTAGTGGTTGTAGCAGTATACAAACCTTACTTCTTGAAAACTGAAAATCCAAATCACATTCTTGGTTCGTTCTCAACAATCAGCGCGCTTGACAATGGTACAAAAGAAAGTCGTAAAGCTGCAACTATTAATGGCTTCTTAAATGAGTTCGCTGGTTCATTTGTATTGTTCTTCGGAGCACTTGCGTTGACTAAGAATTTCTTTGGTGCAGAGCTTGTTGGTAAAATCATTGAACAAGGTTACGACAAAACAGTTGCTGAAACAATGGTTGCGCCATATACATCAGGTTCACTTGCTGTTGCTCACATTGGTATTGGTTTCCTAGTTATGGCTCTTGTTGCCGCTCTTGGTGGTCCAACAGGTCCTGGTCTCAACCCAGCGCGTGACCTTGGTCCACGTATCGTCCATGCTCTACTTCCAAAATCTGTTCTTGGTGAAAACAAGGCTGATTCAAAATGGTGGTATGCTTGGGTTGGTGTATGTGCTCCAATTCTTGCTGCAATTGTCGCTATTGCACTTTTCAAATTATTATATCTTTAATAGTGAACCCGATTCGTCGGGTTTTTCTTTTTGTTTTGTGGATAGTGAGGTGATTCGGTTGTCTGCTCTGCTATTTTCCTAGAAACTATGCTACAATAAAGCTAGAAAAAATCGGAAAAGAGGCTAGAATATGTCAGATGTTATTGCTTTTGGTTATGGAAGCAGTCGAGCGGAGATGCAGCTCATGCGACTCAATCGTCATGGCATCATCGCAGGTGCGACAGGTACAGGGAAGACAGTGACCTTGAAGGTCTTGGCAGAGCAGTTGAGTGATGCAGGCATTCCGGTCTTCCTATCAGATATCAAGGGCGACTTGAATAGTTTGATTGTGGCCAATACCAAGGAGATTGATCCTAGTCGTCTGGAGAAGACCTACTATTCAGATTATAGTCCTGTTGCTTATCCAGTTGAGTTGTGGGATGTCTTTGGGGAAAATGGGACTCCTGTCCGCATGACTATTTCAGAGCTGGGGCCTGTCTTATTGACGCGCTTACTGGGTTTGAATGATACTCAGGAGTCTATCTTGAACATCGTTTTCAGCGTGGCAGACGAGCGTGGCCTTCTCTTGATTGACTTAATGGACCTACGGGCTATGCTCAATTTTGTAGCTGAAAATGCAGCAGAGCTGAGCCAATATTATGGGAATATTCCAGCTCGTTCGGTTGGTGCTATCTTACGTAGTCTGGTCGTTTTGGAGCAACAAGGTGGTAAGATTTTCTTCGGTGAGCCAAGTCTTGACATTGCTGATTTGATGCGTACAGCTGAAGATGGCCGTGGTGTTATTAACGTCCTTCAAGCTACTGAGCTGTTCAATCAACCAACTCTTTATTCGACAGTCCTGCTCAGCCTTTTGTCAGAACTCTATGAAGTGCTGCCTGAGGTGGGCGATTTGGACAAGCCTAAGATGGTCTTCTTCTTTGACGAGGCTCATGTTCTCTTCAAAGATGCTCCAAAAGTTCTTATTGAAAAGATTGAATTGATTGTTCGTTTGATTCGTTCAAAAGGTGTAGGTGTTTTCTTTGTAACGCAGAATCCAACGGATATTCCTGATAGCGTGGCAGCCCAGCTGGGAAATCGCATCCAACACGGTCTTCGCGCCTTTACACCAAAAGAGCTCAAAACAGTTGCGACTGTTGCCGAAACCTTCCGTCAAGAAGGTGATAAGGATTTAGCTAAGGTCCTTCAGGAGTTGCAAGTGGGGGAAGCTGTTGTGTCTACACTTCAAGCAGACGGCACACCAAGCTTTGCGGATCGAGTTTTGATTTATCCACCGAAGAGTATGCTCGGAACGGTCGAGGCGAGCGCCCTCTTGTCTGTCATCAATAACTCTTCTTTGATGGAAAAATATGCTGACGCGGTCAACCGTGAATCTGCCCATGAGCAGATTTTAGCCATGACAGAGGCTAAAGAAGCCGAACTCATCAAAAAAGCAGAGCAGGCCGAGGCGGAAAAACAGGCAGAAAAAGAAGCTAAGGCAGCCGCAAAAATGGAAGAGAAAGCCCAGAAAGAAGCAGCTAAAGCTGCACAAAAAACTAGTCAGCCAGCTAGTCGCAAAACAGATTCTATGATGGACCGCTTTACCAAGAACCTGATGAGCCAGGTCGGACGGGAAGTTGGGCGCGTGGTGACTCGTGGCATTATGGGCATGTTAAAAGGGAAGTGAGAGTCATTTCCTTCTTTTTTATTTCATGCTTAGAGACAAACTTCTTGCATTCTAACTGTAAATTCGTTATGATAGAAACAAATCACTAGTTAGTACAAAAAGGAGTAAGCGATGCCGAATCAATTGAAAGACCTATTGGCAAATTATATTCCTCAACCTTTAGGCGAAAAACGATGTTTTTCAGTCCTCCTACCATTGGTTTGGTCAGAGAATCAATGGCAGGTTCTATATCAAGTTCGCAGTGAATCAATCTCTCAGCCTGGAGAAGTCTCATTTCCCGGTGGAGGAGTTGAGGAAGGTGAAACACCACAGCAAGCAGCTGTTCGGGAGGCTGTGGAGGAACTAAATATTCAACCAGAACAAATTGATATACTTGGAGAAATCGATTATTTGGTCTTTGAGCGCTCGACCATTCATTGCTTTGTAGGTCGGTTAAATCTGGATTGGACGACTATCGTTCCTAACGAAGAGGTTGCTCGGATATTTACAGTGCCATTATCCACCCTGCTGACAATCCAACCTGTCTATTATCAATTGGATTCTAAAGTCGTTCCAGAATGTGATTTTCCTTTTGAACGATTAAGAGGAGGAATTAGCTATCCATTTAGTCATCAAAAGCGCTCTATTCCATTTTATGAACAACTTCCTGAAAACCTTTGGGGCATGACAGCTCAATTTACCCATCGTTTTGTGGAAATCATAAATCAAAAAACTTCGCCTAGATGAGCGAAGTTTTTTGTTGATAGGTCGCATGTATTCAATCATATGGCTGATCATATTAGAAATGAAAATGGAGTATACATGAAGCAATAGATTGACAATATACCCCTAAGGGTATATAATGTTTAAAAAGAATATTTAGGAGTATCCCATGTCTAAAAAAATTGTTATTATAGGCGGTGTGGCAGGTGGTGCGACAGCTGCAACGAGGTTGCGTCGTTTAAATGAAGAGGATAAGATTGTTCTATTTGAAAAGGGAGAATATATTTCATTCGCGAATTGTGGTCTACCCTATCATGTTGGCGGTGTCATTAAGGAGCGCGAAAATTTATTGCTTCAAACAGTTGACGGTATGAATCAACAGTATGGACTAGATGTCAGAAACTTCTCTGAAGTACTTGAAATCAATCCACAAAGTAAAAGTGTAACAGTGCTGAATCACCAAACGGGTGAACGTTATGTTGAGTCTTATGATAATCTCATCATTTCAACAGGTGCAAAAGCCATCGTCCCTTCAATCGATGGTTTGGCAGAAGCGGAAAATGTTTTTAGTTTAAGAAATATTCCGGACATGGACCAAATAAAGGCCTTTATTGCAGAGAATCAGATTCGTACTGCGACAGTCGTTGGAGGCGGTTTTATTGGTCTTGAAATGATGGAAAATTTAGTGGAATTAGGGATTCAAGTTCAGTTGATTGAAATGGCACCTCAAGTTATGCCTACAATTGATATAGAAATGGCCCAAATGATTCATTCACAGATAAATATCCATGGGGTCGATTTGATTTTGAATGACGGTCTGAAAGAATTTCGAAATAATGGTAAAGAGTTACTTTTAACAAGTGGAAAAACTCTACAGTCCGATATAACTATTTTATCTATCGGTGTTCTTCCTGAAAACACTTTGGCTGAGTCTGCTGGTTTAGAATTGGGTTTTAAAGGTGGTATCAAAGTAAATCAACAGATGCAGACTAGTAATCAAGATATTTATGCTATTGGAGACGCTATTGAAGTTGTGGATTTGGTTAGTGGTCAGCCGACCCATATCCCACTTGCATGGCCAGCCAATCGGCAGGGAAGGCTTGTTGCGGATATCATTAACGGTGCTGATGCATCCTATTTAGGAACACTGGGTACTGC
The DNA here is from genome assembly GCF_021654455.1 of Streptococcus parasuis. Classification (NCBI taxonomy): domain Bacteria; kingdom Bacillati; phylum Bacillota; class Bacilli; order Lactobacillales; family Streptococcaceae; genus Streptococcus; species Streptococcus parasuis. The sequence continues at coordinate 1,916,137 of NZ_AP024276.1, read as the reverse complement.
TGTTGCAAAGGTGTTCGAATTAACGGTGGCAAGTACCGGAAATAGTGAGCGCTTATTAAAACAAGCAGGTATCGAATACGAAATCATTCATATCCATCCAAATTCACATGCTGGCTACTACCCAGGCGCTTCTCCAATTGCCCTCAAACTCTTATTTGGTAAAGATGGAAAAATTCTTGGAGCTCAAGCGATCGGCACAGAAGGAGTAGAAAAACGCATTGACGTGATTGCGACTGCAATGCGTTTTGGGGCAAGTGCGGACCAACTGGCTAGTATTGAATTGGCCTATGCCCCACCGTATTCATCCGCAAAGGATCCGGTTAACATGTTGGGCTATACTGCAGATAATATTCTCTCAGGTAAAGTTGCCACATTTCAATGGTCTCAAGTTGATGATTTGGTTAGTAAGAATGCCTTTTTCTTGGATGTCCGAGAAGATTTTGAATTGGCGACTGGGACAATTGAATCAAGTCATCAAATCCCACTGAATCAATTGCGACGTCGAATAGAAGAGTTACCAAAAGATCAAACGATCTATGTCTTCTGCCAAGTTGGACATCGTGGCTATAATGCAGCACGAATTCTAAGTCAAGCAGGTTTTGACGTAAAAAATCTAGATGGGGGATTTAAAACTTACAAAATGGCAAAATATCAATTGAAACCAATTATTTTTGAAGAATCAAATCAGAATCCGACAACGAATATGAGCGCAAAATGTGATGAAGCCTCAGAAACTATTCGTTTAGATGCCTGTGGACTACAGTGTCCTGGACCAATCTTAAAAGTGAAAGAAAATATTGATAAGATGTCAATAGGTCAAAAAATGGAGGTCGAGGCAAGTGATTTTGGCTTTAGTGCTGATATTGAAGCATGGTGCCAGAATACGGGAAACACACTCTTATCAAACAGGATTGAAAATGGCAAAGTTATTGCTTCAATCGCGAAAGGGAAGGTTGAAAATTCTGGAATAGAAACGACAAATCTACCTTCACTAGGGCAAGAGGGAGTCTTGCAAGAGACAAAAGATGGAGCAACGATGGTTGTATTCAGTGGTGATTTAGATAAAGCCATAGCTTCAATGATAATTGCTTCTGGTGCAGCAGCATACGGGAAAAAAGTAACTATTTTCTTCACCTTCTGGGGCTTGTCAATTTTGAAAAAACAAAAGGTGAAGAAGTCAGGTTTAGCTAAGCTGTTCGATATGATGTTGCCTTCAAGAGCGGATGCATTACCACTTTCTCAAATGAATATGGGTGGAATGGGATCTGCAATGATCAAACATATTATGAAGCAAAAAAATGTTGATTCACTCCCAGATATGATTGAGAAAGCACATCAACTAGGTGTAAAATTTGTAGCTTGTACTATGAGCATGGACTTGATGGGAATTGAAAAAGAAGAATTATTTGATTTTGTCGAATATGGGGGTGTTGCCACATTCATCGGCGATAGTGAAAAAGCAAATATGCAATTATTTATTTAGAACAGCTTTATTTGTGGATGCTTCGATTCAGAAAGTAGGAATCTTTTCCAATCCATTAACATTCAGTTGCTTTGCTAAAATCAAAAGAAAAAAGCCTTTGAAACGTTGATTTCAAGGTTTTTTCAAGTCTTGTATATTAAAATGGGGTCTACCGAATGTCCAATTCTTATTTTTAAATCGATTATATAAGTAAGTATTCTGAGGTATAGTAAAGGGTTCATTTGAAATAACGAAGTAATTTGCGGTATTGATGGTTGCTTCATTTAAGTATTTGATATTATCTGGAGTTAACTTGATAAACATTGTTTTAGCGTTATCAATTGAACTATCAATAAATTCAATACAGAAAAATGGACATATAGGTAAAATAATTTGTTTCCATTCATCGGTACCTATTACTGGATTGTCACTGGTTAATAGATTCTCCTCACTAATTGCAATATGAAAATTCATTGTTTCATGTTTTTCGAAGTTTTTCAAGTAAGTTTCTAAAACTTTTTCTTGTTTAAATAATTTGTTAAATTTCAAAATCTTAACTCTATTAGCTTGTATTTCTTCTAACTCGATAGGTGAGGTTCTAGGATTATAGAAAGGCATATTTTCATACATTGTAACAAAATTGATTCTACCAGCATCAGTTCTTAAGTATTGTAACCACAGGTATAGGTATAAGAATTCCTGTTGTTCCTTTGTAACGATAAAATCTTCTGCAGTCATATTTTTTAAGATATAATCAATGATTGCTCCCATAGTAATACTAGTAGCAAATTTTTTCATTATTTTCTCCTTTTTAGCAGATTATACTCAATACATTAAGTATAGTCAATTCATTAAGTATGATAATTTGAAATCAAATAAATTTCCAATAATAGAGAGGAACTAGTTTGATTTCCTATAAGCCTTTTTACAACACTTTATATAAGAAAGATATGACAGAATATGAATTAATATTTAAACATGGCATTTCTGCTAATACCCTTCATAGAATGAAAAAAGGAGAAGCTATAACAACAAAAACATTAGATGTTCTTTGTTTTATTTTAGACTGTAAAGTAGAAGATGTTATCGAGTATGTTAAAGAATCATAACTGGATATGCTAATTGCATTGTGATATATAAATTAGAAGTTTATTGATGATATGGTAAACTTGATTTTTTTGAATATATGGTTTATAACTAAGTTTTATGAGAGGTGGTTATTATGGCGAAGGAAAATAATGATATTCCATCTATTGTTGTTAAAGAAATCGTATTTAATAATGAAAAGAGATTGGAATTTAATAAAGATGATATAGTATTGTTGGTTGGCCCTAATAATGTTGGAAAAAGTCGTACTTTGAAAGATTTAAGAGAAGATCTGAATGAGAGCACAAAAGCAAAATTATTAGTAAAAGATGTTAAGTATGAATCTACAGGATTCTCTGAAGAACAACTCAGAGACTATTTTGAAAGAAACATAACGAAATCAAGTTATGGAGGCTATAATGTCTTTTTAGATGATAACGATTCTTTTACCTTTTATGACCATAATTTTATTAATCTTGAAAATGAAAAGATTTTTTATAAAGCAATGTTTTCATTTTTATCAACTGAAAATCGTTTAGGTCTTACAAAACCAATAAAATTTAATTTTGAGATTGATAAACAAAATTTAAAAATTATGGAAAAACTTGATACAGACTCTGAGTCAATTAATAGTTTGAATAAAGCTATTAGTATAGGCTTTCAAAAATCCGTTGAAGTGCATGAAGACTACTTAGATGGTAACATGGTAAAAAAATATAAAATTGGTGAAAGTAATGAGATTGTCAGTATTATTGAGTCCAATAAACGTGATAGTTTAAGTAAATTAAAAAAATTAGAAGATTTACATAATCAAGGAGATGGAATAAGAAATGCAGTTGCTATCTTAGCATCTCTCATTGTAAACGAACATTCTTTATTTCTAATTGATGAACCTGAAACTTTTTTGCACCCACCACAAGCAAAGATATTAGGGAAAAATATAGTTAGGTTATCTACCGATAAACAAGTTTTTATCTCAACTCATAACATTGATTTTATTAGAGGTGTTTTAGAAGAAGATTCTTCAAGAGTTAAAATAATAAAAATAGATAGGCATGATAATGATAGTACATTCAGTTTGATTAATAATGATAGTATCAGTGAGATCTCTAATGATAAAAATTTGAAGTATACAAATATACTCAATGGACTGTTTTATAATCAAGTGATATTGTGTGAGAATGAAAGTGATTGTAAATTTTACTCTGCTATACTAGAATATGAAGATTCAGTAATTTACCAAAATTCTTTGTTTTGCGCAGTCGGAGGAAAAGAGCAGTTTAAAAAAATCGTACCATTGTTAAAAGAATTAAATATTGAATATAAAATTATCGCTGATATTGATTTAATAAGTAATAGAGAGAGTTTAAAGCAACTGCTAAGTTCAATTGAGTCTCAGTGTTATAAAAAGATAGAAAAACAACATAAGCAATTTTTAGAGAGTTTTGAGATGGAAATGAATTCTCAAGTTAAAACTCAAGAAATGATAAAAAATGAAATTAAACAAGTTTTTAACGATGAAAAATATATGTCACCACAAGCAGCAGAACGAATAAAAACAATATTAAGAGATGTTAGTAGTTTGAAGCTTTTAAAATCTGGCGGAAAAAATATTATTCCACAAGGCGAGTGTGTAGCATTATTCAATGAAATAAAAGAATTCTTAACAGAACACAATGTTTTTATTTTAGAATGTGGAGAAATAGAGCGCCTTGTACCAGAAATAAAAGGGCATGGAAATGCTTGGGTAGAAAAAACATTTACAAAATATAGAGATATTGATAATGATGTCTATGATAAAGCAAGAAGATTTATTAGTAATATTTTCAAAAAAAATTAATGCTACCTCAAATAATCGTTAATAGCATCTAGAGATTGATAATTTGTAAGCATTTAGTTTAGATAATAATATCAAAAAGCACTCGAACAATACTGCTAGAGTGCTTTTTCTAATTTTATTTCACAAAAAATGTAGTCATTTGGTTGAGTTTCAATGCAATATACTGAAATTCAACATTTCAAAAATCGCATAAAATCAAGGTTTCTACTGTCTATTGACGTGTAGTGAATCCCTATTTCACCTCAGTAAAAATCACGTGTTTACGCAATTTTGGTGAGTATTTTTTCAATTGAAGACGGTCTGGAGTGTTACGTTTGTTTTTTGAAGTAAGGTACAAGCGTTCACCAGATTCTTTGTGTTCAAGTGTAATATTTACGCGCATGGTATCTCCCTTCTATTATTCAGCTGAAGCAGCCTTAGCGATTTTACGTCCTTTGTAGTATCCTTTCAAAGATACACGGTGTGAACGTGAGTAATCTCCAGTAGTTTCATCAAATTTCACAGTTGGAGCTGCTACTTTATAGTGAGTACGACGTTTGTTTTTCTTCGCTTTTGAAGTGCGACGTGCAGGTACTGCCATTTCTATTTTCCTCCATTAAAATACGAGAGCAAAGCCCTCTTCAAATCTAAAAGTTATAGTATGACTTTCGTCAACTTTAACAGTATATCAAAACTTCTTTGTAAAGTAAAGTTACTTGACAGATATTTTTCACTTTTTTGAGAAATAAAAGAGCTTTTATGGTAAAATAAGGAGGATTGCAAGGCTCGACTGGTAGAGTTGGAGTCGTAATGACTTAATTTGGAAAGGAATAAGTACAACTTTTCTAGTCAGAAGTTGGCTTTATATACTTTATTATGAAACTACAAAAACCAAAAGGGACGCAAGATTTACTTCCACAGGACTCTGCCAAATGGCAATATGTAGAAAATTTCGCACGTTCTATTTTTAAACAGTATAATTTTTCGGAAATTCGCACACCTATCTTTGAACATTACGAAGTAATTAGTCGCTCTGTTGGCGATACCACAGATATTGTGACCAAGGAAATGTACGATTTTTACGATAAGGGAGAACGTCATATTACTCTTCGTCCAGAAGGCACAGCGCCCGTTGTTCGTTCTTATGTAGAAAATAAGCTCTTTGCTCCAGAAGTGCAAAAACCGGCAAAATTTTACTATATGGGGCCCATGTTCCGATATGAGCGTCCGCAGGCGGGGCGTCTCCGACAGTTCCATCAGATTGGTGTAGAGTGCTTCGGCTCAAATAATCCAGCAACAGATGTAGAAATTATTGCCATGGCTTATCATTTCTTTGAAGAGTTGGGGATTAAAGATGTTCGTTTGCATCTCAATAGTTTGGGGAATCCAGAGAGTCGCGCAGCCTATCGCCAAGCCTTGATTGACTATCTGACACCGCTCAAGGATCAACTGTCTAAAGATAGCCAGCGCCGTTTGGAAGAAAATCCTCTCCGCGTGTTAGACTCAAAAGAAAAAGAAGACAAGGTTGCTGTAGAAAATGCACCATCCATCTTGGACTATCTGGATCAGGAAAGTATAGCTCACTTTGAAGCAGTCAAGTCTATGCTAGATAATCTGGGCATATCATATGAAATCGACACGAATATGGTACGTGGTCTAGACTACTATAACCATACTATTTTTGAATTCATGACCGAAGTAGGTGGCAGTGACTTGACCATCTGTGCCGGCGGTCGTTATGATGGATTGGTTAGCTATTTTGGTGGACCAGAAACACCAGCCTTCGGCTTTGGCATGGGAATTGAACGTCTGATTCTCGTACTTGAAAAGCAAGGGATTGAGCTTCCGATCGACACTCAGCTAGATGTTTACATCGCAGTTTTAGGTCAGGAGGCCAATGGCGGAGCGCTTGAGTTGGTTCAAGCCATCCGCAAGCAAGGGTTCCGAGCAGAGCGAGACTACCTTGACCGCAAGCTCAAAGCCCAGTTTAAGTCAGCAGATGTATTTGGAGCCAAGACAATCATTACCTTAGGTGGTAGTGAAATCGAATCAGGTCAAGTCGTGGTGAAAAATAACCAGACTCGACAAGAGGTTGAAACAAGTCTTGAAATAGTTAAAACAGAATTTGCTAGTATTTTAGAAAAACTAAGTGAAAATTAGTGTTGTATCCTATGATAGTGTATTGACGAGCCATCTTTGAAAGAAGATGGTTTATCAAAAACGAAAAATGAAAGCGCTTCATTCGGATTTTGCGAAAAAATTGTGAAAAAATTAACAAAAACGCTTTACAAAATTAAAAAGTTGTTGTATTATAAACATGTGAAAAAATTAACAAACATCTGTTTTATAAATGGAGGACTAAAATGGCTGAACAGAAAGTAGTATCACCTGAAGAAAAATTGGTGGCAGCTCAAAAACATGTTGACGAACTTGTTCAAAAAGGTTTGGTAGCCTTGGATGAGTTTCGCAAATTGAACCAAGAACAAGTTGACTACATCGTTGCGAAAGCATCTGTAGCAGCGCTTGATGCTCATGGTATCTTGGCAGCACACGCTGTAGAAGAAACAGGTCGCGGTGTCTTTGAAGACAAAGCTACAAAAAACTTGTTTGCGTGTGAACACGTTGTAAATAACATGCGCGGTGTAAAAACAGTTGGTGTTATCGAAGATGATCCTATTACTGGTTTGACAAAAATTGCAGAACCTGTCGGTGTTATCTGTGGTGTTACTCCAACAACTAACCCAACTTCAACAGCTATTTTCAAATCACTTATCGCACTTAAAACTCGTAACCCAATCGTATTTGGTTTCCACCCATCTGCACAAGAATCTTCTGCACATGCAGCACGTATCGTTTATGAAGCTGCTGTAAAAGCAGGTGCCCCTGAAAACTGTATCCAATGGATTACTGAGCCATCTATTGCTGCTACAAATGCACTCATGAACCACGATGGTATCTCAACTATCTTGGCAACAGGTGGTAACGCAATGGTACGTGCAGCGTATTCATGTGGTAAACCAGCTCTTGGTGTTGGTGCAGGTAACGTACCAGCATATATTGAAAAATCTGCAGATATTCGTCAAGCAGCTCACGATATCGTTATGTCTAAATCATTTGACAACGGTATGGTATGTGCTTCTGAGCAAGCAGTTATCATCGACAAAGAAATTTATGATGAATTCGTTGAAGAATTTAAATCATACAAAACTTACTTTGTTAACAAAAAAGAAAAAGCTCTCCTTGAAGAGTACTGCTTCGGTGTAAAAGCAAATAGCAAAAACTGTGCAGAAGGTAAATTGAATGCTGATATCGTTGGTAAACCAGCTGCATGGATTGCGGAACAAGCAGGCTTCAAAGTTCCAGAAGGAACAAATATCTTGGCTGCTGAATGTGCTGAAGTTGGACCAAATGAGCCTCTTACACGTGAAAAACTTTCTCCAGTAATTGCTGTATTGAAAGCTGAAGACGTAGAAGATGGTCTTAAAAAAGCTCGTCAAATGGTAGAGTTCAACGGTCTTGGACACTCTGCTGCAATCCACACTAAAGATGAAGAACTTGCAAAACGTTTCGGTACTGAAATGAAAGCAATGCGTATTATCTGGAACTCACCTTCTACTTTTGGTGGTATCGGTGACGTTTATAATGCATTTATTCCATCATTAACACTCGGATGTGGTTCATATGGACGTAACTCAGTTGGTGATAACGTATCTGCTATCAACCTTCTTAACATCAAGAAAGTAGGGAAACGTAGAAATAATATGCAATGGTTTAAAGTTCCTTCAAAAATTTACTTCGAACGTAACTCTATTCAATACCTTCAAACAGCAGAAGGCCTTGAACGTGTTATGATCGTAACAGACAAATCAATCGAACGTCTTGGTTTTGTTCAACGTGTCATCGATCAATTGAATGCTCGTTCAAATCAAGTGACTATTCAAGTCTTCTCAGATGTTGAACCAGATCCAGATATTACAACAGTTGAACGCGGTGCTGAAGTAATGCGTGCGTTCCAACCGGATACAATTATTGCGCTCGGTGGTGGTTCACCAATGGATGCTGCTAAAGTAATGTGGCTCTTCTATGAACAACCAGAAATCGACTTCCGTGACCTTGTTCAAAAATTCATGGATATCCGTAAACGTGCCTTCAAATTCCCATCATTGGGTCAAAAAGCTAAATACATCGGTATCCCAACTACATCTGGTACAGGTTCAGAAGTAACACCGTTTGCCGTTATTTCTGATAAGAAAAACAACCGCAAATACCCACTTGCTGACTACTCATTAACACCAACAATTGCAATCGTAGACCCAGCATTGGTAGAGTCAGTTCCAGCCTTCATCGCAGCTGATACTGGTATGGACGTATTGACTCATGCGACAGAAGCATACACTTCTAACTTTGCGAACGACTACACTGATGGTATTGCCCTTCAAACAATTAAGTTGGTATTCCAATATCTTGAAAAATCAGTCTTGACTGGTGATCCAGAAGCACGTGAAAAAATCCACAACGCTTCTACAATGGCTGGTATGGCTTTTGCAAATGCCTTCTTGGGTATGAGCCACTCTATGGCCCATAAGATTGGTGGTCGCTTCCACACAGTTCATGGACGTACAAACGCAATCTTGTTGCCATACGTTATCCGTTACAATGGTACTCGTCCGTCTAAGACAACTACATGGCCTAAGTACAACTACTGGAAAGCGGATGAAAAATTCCAAGACATCGCTCGTATGTTAGGTTTACCACATTCTACTCCAGAAGAAGCTGTTGCAGCTTATGCTAAAGCAGTTTACGAATTGGGTGAAAAAGTTGGTATCAAGATGAACTTTAAAGATCAAGGTATTGACGAACAAGAATGGAAGAAATACACTCATGAATTGGCTCTTCTAGCATATGAAGACCAATGTTCACCTGCTAACCCACGCTTGCCAATGGTAGCAGATATGGAAGAAATCATGAATGACGCTTACTACGGTTACAAAGAACGTCCGGGTCGGATTAAATAATATCTTTCCTTATTCGTGCAACAATTTTTGAAAGTACCTTCTCGGAGATAATTAGATTTGCCAACTAAAACTGGCTGATAGGATTGAGGTTGCTAAGTTGATTCTTAGCTACCTCAATTTTTTTTGAAACAGAACTCAATTTTATAAAAGCTGAGAGGAATATACGTCAAAAGTGCAGATGATAGAGATAGACTGTTAGAAAGCATGGGGTTGCTACTCATTCTTTCAGATATAGAAGAATTATACTTCAGAACACAAGAAGATATCAGATGTCACAAGCTTGTTTTTTACAGAATACTGAAAATATGGTAAAATGGAGTGATAAAACTATTTGAGGTAAGGAATATGACTGTAAAGATCAATACAAAAGACGGCCAAATTGAATTGACTGATGACGTGATTGCCACAGTTGTCGGCGGTGCTACGACTGAAATTTTCGGTGTTGTTGGGATGGCTAGTAAATCTGCGATTAAGGACAATTTTCAGGCTCTTTTGAGAAAAGAAAACTATTCCAAAGGTGTTGTTATCAAGACTTTAGAAGATGGTCGTATTGCAGTCGATGTTTATACTGTGATGAGTTATGGTGTAAAAATCAGTGAAGTATCTCGCAATATCCAAGAACGCGTGAAGTTTAACTTGGAGAGTCAATTGGGTATCTCTGTTGATGCCGTTAATGTTTTTATCCAAAATATTAAAGTCGTAGGAGAATAATTGTGTCTAAAATTACTACTAGTTTATTTCAAGGAATGGTGCAGGCTGCATCAACTCGTCTGAATAAACAAGCTGAATATGTCAACTCACTAAACGTATTCCCTGTACCAGATGGGGATACAGGTACCAATATGGGGATGACCATTACAAATGGTGCTAAGGAAGTTGCGGATAAGCCTGCTTCTACAGTAGGTGAAGCTGCACAAATTTTGTCCAAAGGATTGCTAATGGGAGCGCGTGGGAACTCTGGTGTTATTACATCTCAGTTATTCCGTGGTTTCGGTCAATCTGTTAAGGGTAAGGTTGAATTGGATGGTAAGGATTTAGCACAGGCTTTTCAACATGGTGTAGAGGTAGCTTATAAAGCTGTTATGAAACCTGTTGAGGGTACTATTCTTACTGTATCTCGTGGTGCCGCAACTGCAGCGCTCAAAAAAGCTGAAGAAACAGACGATGCAATTGAGGTTATGCGCGCAACACTGGACGGTGCTAATCGCGCCCTAAAGAAAACACCTGATATGCTTCCGGTCTTGAAAGAGGTTGGAGTTGTCGATTCAGGCGGTCAAGGACTTGTATATATTTATGAAGGTTTCTTGTCAGCTCTTACAGGTGAGTACATTGCTTCTGAAGACTTTGAGGCGACTCCAGCAGTTATGTCAGAGATGATCAATGCTGAGCACCACAAGTCTGTAGCTGGTCACGTTGCAACGGAAGATATCACTTATGGTTATTGTACAGAAATCATGGTAGCTCTACGCCAAGGTCCTACTTATGTTAAAGAATTTGACTATGAAGAATTCCGTAATTATCTCAATGACCTGGGTGATTCACTCCTAGTTGTCAACGATGATGAGATTGTAAAAGTACATGTTCACACGGAAGATCCTGGTTTGGTAATGCAGGCTGGTCTTCAATATGGTAGCTTGGTTAAAGTTAAAGTGGATAATATGCGTGAGCAACATGAAGCGCAAGTTGAGAAAGAGGGTTCTTTCCAAAAACCAGCTGAGCAAAAAGAATATGCTATTATTGCTGTAGCAGCTGGGGAAGGGTTAACTGAGATTTTCAAATCACAAGGTGTTGACTATGTCATTTCTGGTGGTCAAACCATGAACCCATCAACAGAAGACTTCTTGAAAGCTATTGATTTGGTCAATGCGCGTAATGTAATTTTACTACCGAACAACAAAAATATTTTAATGGCAGCTCAGTCTGCAGCTGAAGTGGCGGAAGTTGCTGTAAAAGTTGTAGAAACTAAGACCCTTCCACAAGGTTTTACAAGTTTGTTGGCATTTGATCCTAGTCGTGATTTGGACAGTAATGCACAAGCCATGACAGCCTCACTAGCTGATGTGAAAAGTGGTAGCATTACGACAGCTGTTCGTGATACAACAATTGATGGTCTTGAAATTCATGAAAATGATAATCTTGGTATGGTTGATGGAAAAATTGTTGTATCTAATCCAGATATGATGGAGACCCTTGAATCAACATTTGAAAGAATGCTTGATGAAGATAGTGAAATTGTTATTATCTATCTTGGCGAAGAAGGTGACAAAGAATTAGCTCAAGCCGTAGCTGAAAAATTAGAAGAACAATTTGAAGACGTCGAAGTTGAAATCCACCAAGGAGATCAGCCAGTCTACCCATATCTGTTCAGTGTTGAATAAAAATGAATCGTGAGTATGTGATCATGCTCACGATTTTTTCGCTTTCGTTTGGGATTTTCTGGTCTGCTTATGACAAACAAATTGGCCTATGGTATAATGGAATGTATGTTAAGTCGAAATGAAAATGAATTGATTTCAATTGGTGAAAACCTCGGTAGTGTTTGTCAAGCGGGACAAGTGATACTGTTATCTGGAAATCTTGGTGCTGGAAAAACAACATTGGTAAAAGGTATTGCGAAGGGTCTTGGCATTGAGCAAATGATTAAAAGTCCAACCTATACTATTGTACGCGAATATGAAGGACGTCTACCGTTATTTCATTTAGATGTTTATCGAATTGGAGATGATCCTGACTCTATTGATTTGGATGATTTTCTTTTTGGTGACGGCATTACTGTCATCGAATGGGGAGAGTTATTGGATTTAACTTTGTTCGATGATTATCTAAGAATTTACATTGAAAAGGTTGAAGAAGGTCGCTCTCTGTCTTTTGAAGCCTTTGGAAGACAAAGCCAAAGTTTACTTTCGGAGATTCCAAATGCGTAGAAAAGAGATTGAATTTTGTGAAGCAGATCCCAGTGATGCGCAGGCGTTTATCCATTTTATGCATCAAGTAGCCTCAGAAACAGATTTCTTGGTCATGGACGAAACGGATTTTGCATATCATCAAGAGCAGATGGAAACGATTTTTGCGGCTGGGATTGAAAATCCTAGGGAAATCCATTTGCTGGCAAAACTAGAGAATGAGGTTATAGGTGCAATAACTGTTAAGTCTTCTAAACAATTTCGAATTAGCCATATTGGAAATATCTTTATTGCAGTTAAGAAAGAATATTGGGGTCATGGAATTGGCACTATACTCTTAGAAGAAGTTTTGCATTGGGTACGGGAAATTGGTTTGCTGAGCCGATTAGAGTTGACAGTCCAAATTCGCAATCAAGCTGCAGTACATCTTTATAAAAAATTAGGATTTCAGATAGAAGGAACTCAATATAGAGGAGCTAGAACTGATCAAGGGGAATGGCTAGATCTCTATTATATGGGTATGTTGATTGGTGATCTATGAAAATTTGGAAAAAAATAGTCTTGATGTCCTTGTCGATTTTCTTATTGACAGTGGTAGCCGCTGGAGTTTACGGCAATAGTTTATTGGGCTTTTCGCTCGGGGAAATTTCAAAAACATTTAAATCTTTGGATAATAATGATGATTCGATTCAACCAATTGATGCGACAGAACCATTAACCATCTTGTTGATGGGGGTTGATATGGACCAGGCTTCTCGCGGGGGACAATGGGAGGATGGCCGTAGTGACTCTATGATTCTTGTTACGCTCAATCCAACTACAAACACTACTACAATGATGAGTCTGACGAGAGATATCATGGTTGAAATTGCAGAGCCAGATGGTACATCCAGTGGGACAATTGAAAAACTAAATCATTCCTATAGCTATGGACAAGCTCCGATGGCAATTGCGACGATTGAAAAAATGATGGATATTACCATTGATCGCTATGTTGAGATTAATATGGATGGTCTTGTTGAATTGGTTGATGCAATTGGTGGAATCGAAGTAAATAATACTTTGGGATTCCCAATCTCAATTTCGGAACATGAACCAGCTTATACTGCAGTTGTTCCGGAAGGAAAATCATTAGTAAATGGTAATCAAGCATTGGTTTATTCCCGAATGCGTTATGATGACCCTGAAGGTGATATAGGTCGGCAAAGACGGCAACGAGAAGTGATTACCGCTATCGTGAAGAAGTTGTTAAATTTAGATGGATTAACACAATACAAAAAAATTCTGACAGCTATTTCAAATAATATGCGGACAAATATTGAAATTACGACTTCGACTATACCATCGCTTCTGGGTTATAAAGATGCTTTATCTAATCTGGAATCGTATCAATTGCAGGGTGAGGATCAGATGATTAACGAACTCAGCTATCAATTGCCTACTAGTGAGCATCTGTTGGAAATGCAAAATGTTTTGAAAGCATCGATTGGGCAACCAACTGCTACTGATTTAGTGACAAATGTTCAAGTGAATGAAAGTATGATGTACCTTCCAAGTCCAGTTAATGTATATAATGCATATACAAATGAATTGGTGCTTGAAGCAAGTCCTTGGGTCCAAACGTCAACTGAAGATTCGACCACATATGATACGACAGCAGAGATGAATTCAGAAGCCACAACTACAGATACCTATAGTTCAGAAGGGGAATAAGCTCAGATACTATCGTTAAAGAAATCGGGCAAAACTCACTATGATTTAAATTTGCATAACAAAAATAGCTTTGAATCAACGTTTTTGATAACGTAATTCAAAGCTATTTTTTTGTATTAAGACTTTTTACCCAGATTTCTATTATTTTTGGGGGTCTTTTGAAGCGTATTTTTCTTGGATAGTTTTGATCTCTTGTAAGTTGCCTGCTATACTTTGTTGGTAGATGCGTGTTTTATACTGGAGATCAGCTGTTAATTCTTGCAAAGGTTTTTGAAAACTTTGGATAATGGCTAGTTGATGCTGGATATTCGATTTGCTGGTCTGAATATCAGTCAGGAGTTGTTGTGTCTCCTTGACTTCTTTTGAAATTTTTTCTCGGTTGGTAATAGCAAGAAAGGTTGCACTGGCAGCACCTACAGCCACTATTATATTGCTAAGTTTCATCTTATTCTCCTAAATAGAGGCTTTGCGCTAGCTGGGCTAATGCTGGGAAATCAGGTTCGTTGGTCTTGAAATGGATTTCCAGTCCGTCTTCTTTATCGTATCGTGGTAAGAGATGGATATGGGTATGAAAGACAGTCTGACCAGCCACTTCTTCGTTATTATTGACAATATTTAGGCCATTAGCACCAAGTGTCTCCTTCAAATGACTGGAGATAGTAGGAATGACAGAAAAGAGTGTAGCTGCTGCTTCTGCGTCCATATCAAGCATATTGCGGTAGTGTTTCTTAGGAACAACTAAAGTGTGTCCTTTGGTGACTTGGGTGATATCTAAAAAGGCAAGGATATGGTCATCTTCATAGACTTTAGAAGCTGGGATTTCTCCAGCAATAATTTTACAAAAAATACAATCTGACATAATGACAACCTCTTTCTAGAATTTTTGATATAATAATTATATCAAATTATAGGAAGAAATGTATGTTAGAAGTAAAAAATATTACAGGAGGCTACATCAATATTCCCGTATTGAAAGATGTATCTTTCACTGTTGAGAATGGTCAGTTAGTTGGCTTGATTGGATTGAATGGTGCTGGGAAATCAACGACGATAAAGGAAATTATTGGCCTTTTGACTCCTTATCAGGGAGAAATTTTAATTGATGGGAAAAGTCTTGTACAGGATGCGGAGAATTATCGGAAGAAAATTGGCTTTATCCCTGAAACACCTAGCTTGTATGAGGAATTGACGCTTAAGGAACATTTAGAGGTAGTAGCTTTAGCCTATAATTTGACTTGGGATCAAGCCTGGAGTCGAGTTCAGGGGTTGTTAACGATTTTTCGGTTGGATGAAAAGTTGGACTGGTTCCCTGTTCATTTTTCTAAGGGAATGAAACAGAAAGTTATGATTATCTGTGCTTTCATGGTGGAACCGAGTTTGTTGATTGTTGACGAGCCGTTTTTAGGGCTGGATCCTGTAGCGATTTCGGACTTAGTAAACCTATTAGAAGAGGAGAAAGCTAAAGGAACTTCAATTCTGATGTCTACTCATGTTCTTGACTCAGCCGAGAAAATGTGTGATTCTTTTGTTATCTTACATCAGGGGCAGGTTCGTGCGACAGGGAATTTAGAGGAATTGCAACATGCCTTTAACATGAAAGGTGCAAGTCTCAACGAAATTTATCTGGCGTTGACACAAGAAGGAGTGGCCAGATGAAGGCAGTATTTCAACAACGCAGAAGGGACTTCCTAACTAAATGTTCCAAGTATTTGCGCTATGTATTGAATGACCATTTTGTGTTAGTGCTAATGGTATTTATCGGCTTTTTAAGCTTGCAATATCGGCAATTACTACTGAATTTCCCTGAAAACTCCCTGCCAATCTATTTGCTACTTCTAGTGGTCAGTTTGTTGGTGTTATTTTCTGGGAAAATCGCCACTTATTTGGAAGAGGCAGATGAGATTTTCCTTTTACCAAAGGAAAAAGAAGTTCTACAAATTATCCATGTAGCAGCTAGACGGAATTATATCCTCTGGTCTGGAATTCAGGTGCTGGTACAAATGTTATTGGTTCCTATTTACTTAATGTTGGGTTTAGCTGTTTGGATGATTGTTTGCTATATCCTTTTGTTGTTGGGGCTAAAATACATTCTAGTCAAGCACCAAATGGCACAATATCAGTCACAGGGAGTGTTGGATTGGTCCAAAGCCATTCAGGATGAGCAGAAGAGAAAACAGTCAATTTTGCGTTTCTTTTCCCTGTTTACCACTGTGAAAGGAATTAGTGTATCTGTTAAACCGAGAACCTATCTAAATGGGATATTGCGCCTTGTGCATGATCAACAAACGTGGTTTTATCTGTACCTACGTGCTTTTATGAGGGCAGGGGATTACTTAGCCTTAGCATTGCGCTTGCTTTTGTTAGCCATCTTATCATTGGTTGCGATTGACGAATCATGGTTGTCAATTGGCTTGGTCCTCATTTTTCATTATTTACTCTTGTTCCAGTTGCTAGGGCTCTTCAGGCATTATGATTATCAATATTTGACTCAGTTATATCCGTTGGGAAAAGATGAAAAAAGGCGTGGTTTCCAAAAGGTTCTGCGTATTGTACTTTACGGACTTTTAGGAATCGAAGTGAGTTTAGCTCTGCTTTTCTCTAAAGAGAGTATAATGGTGGTGCTATTACTGTTGGTTGGGATTTTTTTGCAAGAGGGATATTTACCAGCCAAATTAAAAAAATTGATTGACTAAATAGCTGAAAACTAGTAAAATAGTAAGGAATTTTTCAAGGAGGAATGGCATGCAGTTTGATACCAGTGGGCTACAATTACAGTCTATTGCAGGGAATAGTGGCAAGGCGTTCAAAGGCCAACGGTCAGACGGAACGCCAGTGTTTGTGAAGTATGAAATGCCTCCTATTGTTTCAGTTTTGGCACGGGAACAAATTACCCCACCGATTTTATCAGCAAATCGTGAGGCAGGTATGGGGCATAGGGTTGAGCAGGAGTGGCTGAATGGTAGGACGTTAGAACGTCAAGATATGGGGAGTAAACAGGTGCGTCAGATTCTAGTGCGCATGCACTATTCTCGTATTTTGTTGAATCAGGCTCTTCAGATGAATTATACTTATATGGAACCACAGGATTTGGTACATCGTTGGCAAAAAGAAGCGCCAGCTCGATTGGCACAAAACACATATTTGCAATCGATTTGTCAAGATTTGTTAAATCATTTACCTAATTTCCGTCAAGAAGTAGCTACTTTTGTCCATGGTGACTTACATCATACAAACTGGGTAGAAACAACGAGTGGATTAGTATACTTGACTGACTGGGAAACAGCTTGTTTGACGGACCGTATGTTAGATGTTGCTTATCTGTTAACGCATTATATTCCGCGTCATGAGTGGAAAGGATGGCTTCAAGCATATGGGTACAAATACAATCAAACCGTACTCAGTAAGATCTATTGGTATGGTCAGCTTGGGTATTTAAACCAAATTGTGAAGCATGTTGAAAGCTACAACGTGCTGGCAGCAAACAAAGAAATATATGCTCTGCGTCAATTTCGTCAGAGTTTCAAGAAAGATATATGAGAGTTAGAAATCGAAAGGGAGCTAGTGAGCTCTTAGCAACCAATCCTCAGTTTGTTATTTCCAATCCGGAAGAATGTAAGGGGAAGTGGGCAGAAATTTTTGGGAATCATAACCCTATTCACATTGAAGTCGGGTCTGGAAAAGGTCGTTTTGTGACAGGAATGGCTGCACAAAATCCAAATGTGAACTATATTGGGATTGATATTCAGATGACCGTTCTAAGCTATGCCTTGGATCGAGTTCTGGAAGCAGATTTACCGAATATAAAGTTATTGCAAGTAGACGGTTCAAGTTTGACAAATTATTTTGCGCCAGCAGAGATTGATAGATTGTACTTAAATTTCTCTGATCCATGGCCGAAAAAACGTCATGAGAAACGTCGCTTGACCTATAAGACATTTTTGGACACCTATAAAGAAATACTACCTGAACGTGGGGAAATTCATTTTAAAACGGATAACCGTGGATTGTTTGAGTATAGCTTGGCTAGCTTTTCACAGTACGGTATGGTATTGAAGCAGGTTTGGTTAGACTTACATGCGGACGGCTTAGAAGGCAATATTATGACTGAGTATGAGGAAAAATTCTCAAACAAAGGTCAGGTCATTTACCGAGTTGAGGCTATTTTTCAATAATCTGTTGTTTTAGAGCTGTCTTTAAATCTAGATGTCCTATTGATTTTCAATAAAGTAATAGCTGATGAAAAGTCGATGTTGCCAGTAGCCCTTGTAAAATATTAAAAAAAATCCTTGCCAACCACTCTATTTTTTGGTAGACTAGTATGGTATGTGGTGCTAGCACATCCGTAATATTTGATCAAATGAGGAGGAATATACAATGGCTAAAGTATGTTATTTTACTGGTCGTAAGACTGTATCTGGTAACAACCGTTCACACGCAATGAACCAAACTAAACGCGCAGTTAAACCAAATCTTCAAAAAGTTACTGTTTTGATTGATGGTAAACCTAAAAAAGTTTGGGCATCAGCTCGTGCACTTAAATCAGGTAAAGTTGAACGTGTATAATATTAAAGAGCCGTAAGGCTTTTTTTTATTTCGTTTATCATGTTTTGACATAAGGAGATGTAGGTTGAATCTTGACGTTGTGTTGCTTTTGAAGGATAATAGAGTTATATTCAATGAAAATCGAAAGTAGAAATAATGGCTTGTTGGCAATCGCTTTTTTCAATGGTTAATGGTCGGGTTCTTTGCCGATTCCATTCATCAAAGACGCTTGCCAATGGTGCATTTTGATTTTTAAAGAGTAGGAATGGTGATGGAAAGTATGGGTAGCAATCCTTTTCCAAAATAATAGAGAGGAAGTGCAATGGATAGAGACAGTGTATTAGCCTTTTTCCCACAGGGGAGATGGAACGAAAGAAACGCAAATGGAGATGATGTTACCATTGATGTGCCGGGAATGGGCTATTTTTCTTTGGATAGGATGACATTGACTGAAAGGGAGAAACTGTTGATTGAGCTATTGCAGAATCAAGCAGAAACATACGCTCGTTCTCCTTGGCAATCCTATTTTGAAAATGACGGCATTCGACCAACAACCTTTAGCCTATTGCAAGTCCTTCATGTACATATTTGGTCATCAATTGATCAGGAGGGGCAAACGGCTTGGTTGGATATGATGAAGCAACTATTACCAAATCTTCAAGCAAGCTATTCTCCGGAGTCTAACCATCATATTTTTATTTTAGACCAATCGACCTTGTTGGATGTTCGAGAAATTTTAGGAGACACGCTCGCCACTATGGAGTTTGATTTTGGACTTCGTATGACTATTTTTCTTGGTCAGTTGTGGCCTGAATGGCTAGAGTCACAGTGGCCACTGTTAGTTCAAGCTGAGCAAGATCTGTTTAGAAAGTGGTGTGCTGGTCATCAACAATCCTTCCTCTTGACATTTAGCTATCTGTATTTGTGGAGCGGGCAGTCTTACCCTCAGCTACAATCGGGATTGAGGCAGTTGATTTCAAACCAACAGATGGAAGCGATCGTTGAGGCTCTTTGGGAAGAAGGGGCAGTGTTAACAAAAGCAGCTCAGAAACTTTACATACACCGAAACACTTTGCAATATCGGCTTGATAAATGGCAGGAGATGACAGGTCTTCAATTGAAAGATTTAAATGATTTAGCTATTTGCCATCAGGCTATCTTGGGAATCAGTATTTAATCTTTTGTGCAAGTTGTACAAAAGATTTTTTTCTTTTTGTTCAACTTGACCTAGCATTTAAAAACGCTTTCATTTACAATATAACTATCAAAGAAAGTGAGGCTTGAACATGGTTCAACTTAATTTAAAAAACATTTATAAAAAATATCCAAATAGCGAACACTACTCAGTTGAAAACTTTAACTTAGATATTAAAGATAAAGAATTCATCGTATTCGTAGGTCCTTCAGGCTGTGGTAAATCAACTACTCTTCGTATGATTGCTGGTTTGGAAGATATCACAGAAGGTGAAGCATACATTGACGGCGTATTGATGAACGACGTTGCTCCAAAAGACCGTGACATCGCTATGGTATTCCAAAACTATGCGCTTTATCCACATATGACTGTATTTGACAATATGGCTTTTGGTCTTAAATTGCGTAAATACAGCAAGGATGAAATCAAAAAACGTGTTGAAGAAGCAGCGCAAATCCTTGGTTTGACTGAATTCTTGCAACGCAAACCTGCAGATCTTTCTGGTGGTCAACGTCAACGTGTTGCCATGGGTCGTGCTATCGTCCGTGATGCTAAAGTATTCTTGATGGACGAACCATTGTCAAACTTGGATGCGAAACTTCGTGTATCCATGCGTACTGAGATTGCTAAAATTCACCGTCGTATTGGTGCAACAACTATTTACGTAACGCACGACCAAACAGAAGCGATGACATTGGCAGACCGTATCGTAATCATGTCTGCTACGAAGAACGAAGCAGGTACAGGTACAATCGGTCGTATTGAACAAATCGGTAGCCCTGAAGAACTTTACAACCATCCAGTTAACAAGTTTGTTGCTAGCTTCATCGGTAGCCCTGCTATGAACTTCTTTACAGTTACCCTTCAAGATGGTGTCCTTATCGGAGATGGTTTCAAAGTAGATCTTCCAGAAGGTCGTCGCAAACACTTGGAAGAAAAAGGCTACAATGGTAAGTCATTTACATTGGGTATCCGTCCAGAAGACATTAAAGCTTCTCAATTGGAATTAGATACTTATCCATCATCTATCGTAGAAGCTGAAGTTGTAGTATCTGAACTTCTTGGTGCAGAAACAATGTTGTATTCTAAAGTTGGAAATACAGAATTTGTATCTCGTGTAGATGCGCGTGATTACCACAATCCAGGTGAAAAAGTTCGTCTTACTTTCAACCTCAATAAAGCACATTTCTTTAATGATGAAACAGACCAAGCAATCGTTTAATCATGATTGATGGCATCAAAATACCCCGTCACTGACGGGGTATTTTTTGAGTACGACGGGCATGTCGTACATCTGAGGTGAAAGTCCTCCGTGGGCACCCGCTACCGGTGAACCCAATAGCGACTCCCAATCCTGACTATCGCGAGGTAGCGGATTAAAACGGTCTGGGGAGAGACCGTTTTAAGTCTGACGCTAGAAACCAAGATCGTCAGAGGAAGGGATAGCGAAATCGTGGCGCTACGAACAGAAACGTGATACAAAGGCGTATATAGCGGATAAGGTGGCTTCAAGCACCAAAGTCCAAAAAGGTAGTCGTAACCTATATGCGTAAATCACGAGTGTAATGTAAGCGCCCAATAACAAAGTATATTGAAAAAGGCTCCAAAGTCCTGTCGACTCTGGAACCTTTTTCTATTTACATGCTCTTTTAATTTTTTCCTTCCATGGCAAATAAGCCTCTAGCACCTCTTTTTTTGCGAGCGTCTCCTCGTTAGGTAAGTGTTCTAGAAGATAGGTCATATATTTTTCTGCATCAAGGCCATGTCGTTTAGCAGTTTCCAAAAGACTCAGAATGACAGCTGTCGATTTGGCTCCCTCAAAGCTCTGAGAGAATAACCAATTTTTTCTGCCAATCACTAAGGTCTTCATTGCCCTCTCAGCCATATTGTTAGACAAGACTAAGTCACCGTCCGAGAGAACGGTTCGGAAAGTGGTTTCGTAGTTGAGGCTATACTCTATTGCAGTGCCCAATTTGGAGCCTGGCAAAACAGATTGCTCACGACACCAGTCAAAGAATTCGTCCATCAAGGGAGCCAACTCTGTCTGGCGTTTATGCAGTCGCTCCTCGCTAGACAAGTCAGCCCAGTCATTCTCTAAGGCAAATAGGCGGTCGCAATAGGCTAATCCCTTGGCTCCTAATGAAGTCTTGTCGGTCTTCTTAGGAGTCGCCTCAAAAAACTTTCGTCTGACGTGAGCCCAACAGCCAACCAGCTGAGCCTTGTCTAATTGACGATAAGCACTCCACATGTCACAATGAACGTAGCCCGCATAGTCCCCAAGAAATTTCTCCACAACTAAGCCACTCCGTCGTTTGTCGTGATGATAGAGGGTGATACCCTTTTTCTCATGCTTACCAGACAAGAAGGTCCAGTAGAAGGTTAACTCACTATCATTTTCTAAGACCTTGTAGGAGGTCTCATCCGCATGAAGAATAGGCTGCTCCAACAATTTCTCGTGCAACAGGTCATAAATTGGTTCGAAATAATACTGACTAGACTTGATGTGCCAGTTGGCTATTTCCTTCCGACTGATTGGCAGACCAAGCTTATGCCAGTCCTCTTCCTGACGGTAATTGGGCACCTTAAGATTGAACTTCTGATGAATAGTATGGGCGATAATAGAAGCCGAACCCAAGCTGTGTGCCAAAGGTGCCTTAGGAACGGGAGCCTTGATAATCTTATCGCTTAGATTCTTCTGACTACATGCCTGACACTTGTATGCGTGTTGAACATGGTCAATCCGCTTTAATTGTGCGGGAATAAAGACCAACTCTTGTCGTTGAACAGTAGAACCAATCTCTTTCAACTGTCCATGACAGTCTGGACAAGTGCAGTCTTCACCCTGCAGTTCGTGATGAACAATCTCTGGAGTGAACTGACTAAAAATAGCCTGACGAACTCCCTTAGCTTTCTTGCGTTTATAGGTAATCGTTTCTGTTTCAACTGGGTAAGTCAGCTTCTTCTTCAGGGAGACTTTCCTCCCCAAACAAGCTCAGCTGACCGGGTTGATACACAACCTTCTCTGATGATTTTCCGTAGAGTTTCTGTCTCAGATACTCAACCTGTTCACGAAGGAGAGTGAGTTCATTAGCCATCATCTCTATCGTTTTTGACTGTGTTTCAATAATTTTTTCTAGTGATGACATAACCAATCTCCTTCTTTTTGTCTTATTATACACAAAGAAAAGCCATGATTTCAATAGAAATCACGACTTTTTGAAACATTTATTTTTGGACTGATAGAAAAACCTTTCATGAGCCAGTCCACCTGTTCGGAAGTGAGGGCTTTAACCTCCTCTTCATTGTTTGGCCAGGTCAATTTCCCATTTTCAAAACGTTTATACAATAACCAAAATCCCTGTCCATCCCAGTAAAGAGCTTTGAACCGGTCTTTTCGACCTCCGCAGAAGAGATAGACCTGACCTGAAAAGGGATCCAGATTGAATTGACTTTTGACAAGGTAGGCGAGAGAATCAATCCCTTGACGCATATCTGTTTTCCCGCAAACCAAATAGACTTGACCTAAATCACTGAGCCGGATTGTCATAGAACAGTACCTTATCCAAGATTGTTTCCAATACCTCTTGGTTGATAGAGTGAAAGAAAGTGAGTTCTACTTTTTCGAGACGAATTTTCATCAGAATCTCATTTCTACTTTTCTTTTTAAAGCGTCGTGATTTGGGAACAGTCAATGGGACAATGGGTTGTGACATAAAAAAATCCTCCAGTTTTTTTATTACAGTATACTGGAGGAGTGAATGATTGGATAGGTACCTTGTTATGGGGCGCTTACAGTGTAATTGAATTCGGACTAAGGTCAGTGTGAAAAAGATAATTCCTCCTAGAGTCACTGGACTCTTCGTCAGAATTCCTATTTTCACTTAGACCTTTTACGTCCTCATATCTTGTCTAAACGAGGAAAGATGTACAACTTATCCCGTGAGGTCTCATGGGCGTCAAAAAGACGTAGTAACAACGAATCATGAGAAGTACCCTCGCCTATTGTTGTCATCAACTCATTCTTAGTTGGACAACAATGGCTGGGGCAGACTCTCAGCCGAGGTCATAGTAGCGATGAAGTTTCTGTAATGGAAACGGAGCGAAGGGCTGAATATTTCAACAGTCAGGGGAGTGACTGTTGAAAGTTTGACATTGAAAATAAAGGCTGTCAAACCGAAGTATACCTACTTCACTCGTGTCTGTAAAGAATGGTCTGATAGAACTGGAGGCGGTCACGTATTGACTAGAAGAAAGTTCATCAATATAAGATATCCGACAGACACCGAAACAAGAAAGGAATACGCACATGTCACAGTTATTAGATAATATCCTATCCCGTTCAAATATGTTGGATGCTTACAATCAAGTTAGAGCCAATAAAGGTTCAGCAGGAATTGACGGCGTAACCATTGACGAAATAGATGACTATCTCCGCAAACACTGGCGTTCAACTAAAGAACTCATAAAGCAGAGAAAGTACAAACCACAGCCCGTTTTACGAGTTGAAATTCCCAAGCCTAACGGCGGAGTTCGCCAACTAGGCATCCCAACGGTCATGGATAGAATGATACAACAAGCCATTGTCCAAGTCATTAGTCCCATCTGCGAACCCTATTTCTCTGATAAGAGCTACGGATTCAGACCCAATCGGTCCTGCGAACATGCCGTTATCCAGTTATTAGAATACCTTAATGACGGCTATGAGTGGATAGTGGACATAGACCTTGAGAAGTTGACGATACCGTTCCTCAAGATAGACTGATGTCGCTTGTTCATAACATTATCCAAGATGGGGATACAGAATCTCTGATTCGTAAGTACCTTCATTCAGGTGTAGTCATCAACGGACAACGGCATAAAACACTAGTTGGAACGCCACAGGGAGGAAACCTATCACCGCTCCTGTCCAATATCATGCTTAATGAGCTAGATAAAGAGTTGGAAAATCGCGGACTTCGCTTTGTTCGCTACGCAGATGACTGCGTCATCACAGTTGGTAGTGAGGCGGCGGCTAAACGTGTGATGCATTCAATTAGTCGTTATATTGAAAAACGATTAGGTTTGAAAGTCAATATGACCAAGACCAAGATTGTGAGACCGAGCAAATTGAAGTACCTAGGATTTGGGTTCTGGAAATCATCTGAGGGCTGGAAAAGCCGTCCGCACCAGGATAGCGTACAGAGTTTCAAGAGAAAACTCAAGAAACTAACGGCCCGTAAGTGGAGTATTGACTTAGACAGCCGAATTGAGCGACTAAACTGGGTCATACGAGGTTGGATAAACTACTTTTCTATGACGAACATGAAATCAGTCATGGAAAGCATTGATGAACGACTAAGAACTCGAATAAGAGTTATTATCTGGAAACAATGGAAGAAGAAATCTAGGCGATTATGGGGACTTCTTAAATTAGGAGTGCCGAAGTGGATAGCGGATAAAGTATCTGGCTGGGGAGACCATTATCAATTAGTGGCTCAGAGGTCTGTACTGAAACGTGCCATATCAAAACCAGTCCTCGCTAAACGTGGACTGGTTTCTTGCCTAGATTATTATCTAAAACGACATGCGTTAAAAGTTAGTTGAACCGCCGTGTGCCGAACGGCACGCACGGTGGTGTGAGAGGGACTAGTCTTAGTCCCTACTCAATTTAAGAACACTTAATGAAAAAAAGCGAGTAAATAATTTATCGTACCGAATTCGATCAAAATATAGACTCCTAAGAGAACAAAGACTAATGGTAGAATGATACGCTCGTATTTTTCAACAAATTCAGAGATAAGAGAGAGACTGCCAAAAGCCTCTGCGATAAAGCAAATAACGGTTGTCCCCAACAAAATGATGACAGCTGTTACGATAAATTCTGGCATTGTTAAGGTTGTGAAATAGGGCGAGAAAATCCCTAAATTATCAGCGCCAGATGCTAATGAAAGGAGTAAAACTGATAGGACTCCTATTGTTTTGTCTGAGATTTGAACGTCATCTTCAGATTCAAATAGAATGCGAACTCCCAAAAAAATTGGGAAGATTCCAAGTAAGCCAATCATCCACTCAGAAGGTAGTAAATTGGCGAATTGACTGATGATAAAGCTAGATACTATCAGGATGAAACTTGCAAGTAATTGACCCAGATAGATGTGTTGTTTATCGCCTCTATTTTTAGCTTTTGAAAAGAGGATTACTAAAAGAAGCAAGTAGTCAATACTTGTTGAAATACTAAGAATAATTGCAGATATAAATAATATCATGGTTCCTCCGATTTAAAATTGTTGACTGAATTTACCTAAAAATCTGTATTCACAAGTAGAGTGCTTTTATGCAATAGCTATTCAATCGCAATAAAGGCAACTTATTGAGAAATTACTGACTGTATTTTGCAAAAATATGAGTAGGTGACAACAAGTCCTAGATTGAAGTGTTAAATGATCAATCTAGGTTCAAAACACAGAGGCACATTAATTTTGATAAGTAAAAGTAAAACATAGTAGATCTTTCAATGATTAGGTCATTTATTTTCTGAATAAGCTTGGTAAAAATCGACTTTGAGTTGGATAAAATGCTCCATATCGTGCAGGAGTTGGAAAAGGATAGCTCTGGTTTCAAACTCTTCTCGAGTTTGAGGAAGAGGTCGCTCTCTGAAGGTTGCATGGAATAATTCAATATCCAATAACAATTCTTTTGCTGAATTCTCTCTGCTGAGTTGTTGGGCTGTACGCTCAAAGAGGCTGGCTAGGATGATGTTCTCTCGGGCTTCCAGTAAACACATATTGATATTGGTTGCCATGGTCCGTAATATTTTGCTTTGTGCAGACCGCATTTCAAAATAATGGACTTGATAATTTGTTTGTTGAAAGACTTGGTTGTGGCGTTCTAAATAAACGACTTTCAATGCTTCGTCAAGCATTTGGTCTAGCTCATTAATCAGTGTTGCTTCATTTCTGCCGTCACCCTCGATTAAAAATTGTTCAAAGCGTAGGAGGATTTGCTTTAGTTGGTCTTCAACGCGTAAATGATAATCCTCAATCACTTGTTCTTGTGAGGGCATATAGAGATTGCACAGAAGGGCGGTGATTGCTCCGATGAGAAACAAGCCCATTTCATTGCTTAAAAGTGAGATAGAAAGAGTTGATTCGAGCATTAAGTGTGTCACGAGGACAGTTGCAGGAGCGATACCTGCTTCCCATCGGAAATGATAGGCAGTTGGAACGTATATAGCAAGGTATATTCCCAAAGTCCAAATTTCAAAGCCTAGTAGATAGAAGGTGATGGTTGCAATCGTAAGTGCTAATAAAGTAGAGTAGAGACGATTACGGGCCATTTTAAAACTGGATTTTCGAGTGTCCAAAATACTTAAGATTGCGATAATACCAGCAGAAGTTGCATAAGCCAATCCAAGCCAATCCGCTAAATATATAGAGATAACAGTTGCCAAAATAAGTTTAATTGTTCTGTGTAGCAGGGGCATAATCATATACTTTCTAATT
This sequence comes from Streptococcus parasuis, assembly GCF_021654455.1. NCBI lineage: Bacteria > Bacillati > Bacillota > Bacilli > Lactobacillales > Streptococcaceae > Streptococcus > Streptococcus parasuis. Next base: position 1,888,921 of record NZ_AP024276.1, on the reverse strand, counting down.
GATAGCCTTATTGTATCATAATCCGATACGTTCGTGATACTAATTGGAGTTGTTAGAAATTTTTCGTTTTTCGAAATGCTCTTGCTATTCTCGTCATTCGGTGCTATACTGTGTTGATTGTGATAGGAGAATAGAAAAGTGACTCAAAAAGATAGTTTAAGCTTTGAACGCGCTACTAAGGCTGGTTTTTTAATTGCACTCGGGGTAGTTTATGGAGATATTGGTACAAGTCCCCTTTATACCATGCAGGCTTTGGTTAAAGGTCAAGGTGGCATAGGTGACCTTAATAAGAACTTTATTCTTGGCTCTATTTCATTAATTATTTGGACGCTCACTATCATCACTACGATAAAATATGTTTTGATTGCCTTAAAAGCAGATAATGATCATGAGGGCGGGATTTTTTCACTTTATACACTTGTAAGGAAAAGGGCGAAATGGCTCATTATTCCGGCTATGATTGGTGGATCTACTTTGTTGGCTGATGGAGCCTTGACACCAGCTGTAACGGTTACATCGGCTATAGAAGGTTTGCGCAGTGTTCCCTTGCTGGAAAACTTTTATCAAAGCGAATCAATTGTGATTGTAACTAGTTTAGCAATATTGACCGCATTGTTTAGCATTCAACGTTTTGGAACTGGTTTTGTTGGTAGGGTATTTGGACCGATTATGTTTGTATGGTTCTTATTTTTAGGACTTGTCGGTTTGTTTAATACTCTTTCCTATTTAGAAGTCTTTAAGGCCCTCAACCCACTCTATGCGATTTCCCTCTTAATGAGTCCTGAAAATAAGGAAGGTATCTTCATTCTGGGTTCAGTATTTCTGGCAACAACAGGTGCGGAGGCTCTCTATTCGGATCTGGGACATGTAGGAAGAGGGAATATTTATGTCAGTTGGCCATTTGTAAAAGTCTCTATTTTACTGTCTTACTTTGGCCAAGGGGCATGGATTTTATCACACCAAACTGAGGCCACTACTTTAAACCCGTTTTTCGCGAGTGTTCCTCAAGGATTTAGTATGGTTGCTGTGATTTTGGCTACTCTGGCTGCTATCATTGCTTCGCAAGCCTTGATTTCTGGATCGTTTACGCTCGTTTCTGAGGCAATGCGTTTAAAATTATTTCCTAGATTACGAATCACCTATCCTGGAGCGAATTTAGGTCAATTGTATATTCCTAGATTGAATTGGCTTCTCTGGATGACAACCTCCCTTATTGTTCTCTATTTTAGGAGTGCAGAAAAAATGGAGGCTGCTTATGGTTTGGCGATAACTGTGACGATGTTAATGACCTCTATTTTATTAACAGAGTTTGTGCGACAATCGGGTGTTAAGCCCTGGCAAGCTTATCTGGGTCTAGCATTCTTCTTGTCCATTGAAGGGATGTTTTTCTTGTCGTCAGCTGTAAAATTTATTCATGGCGGGTATGTAGTTGTTTTTATTTCCTTACTCATTTTACTCCTCATGTTTGTCTGGTACAAAAGCAACCAAATTTTATCTCACTATACAAATTGGTTACCTCTAACTAAATATATAAATCAGTTACAAGCCTTGTCACAGGATACAAGTGTACCTTTATATGCAAGTAATCTAGTTTATCTCAGTAGACATTTACAAGGACATTTCGTCAATCATTCTATTTTATACTCAATTTTGGAGAAAAAGCCGAAAAGGGCAAATCAATACTGGTTTGTACGTGTCCATGTAACCGATCAACCATACACAAAAGAATATGCTGTTGATACCATGGATACAAACTTTTTGATTAAGGTGGATCTTTATTTAGGATTTAGGGTTAGACAAGATGTTTCGCGCTACTTGAGAACAATTGTTGGAGATCTAATGAAGCAAGGAAGGATTCCTAAGCAGAAGCAAGTGTATAGTCTCCAAGATGAGAAACAGATTGGCGATTTTCGTTTTGTTGTTATAGAAGAAATGATGGCAAACTCACCTGAACTAAATGGCTTTGATCGCTTTATTTTAGGTGTGAAAGCATTTATTAAGCGTTATACTGCATCACCAGTTCGTTGGTTTGGTTTGCAATTCTCTGAAGTGACAGTAGAGCGAATTCCTATCATTCTGTCAGATGTTCGGCCGTTACCAATTCGAGAAAGAAAGCAAAAAGTTCTCTGAAATTTTCAGAGAACTTTTTTATTTAAGTAAATAAAGCAATGATTCCTACTACCAAGTAGCAGACTAATTTGTAGCTTTCATTAATAAGAATTAGCTTGATTGGACGTTGCTCAAAAACATAGTTCTTCAATGAAGCAAGTACAGCAATTACCCCCATGCCACCAGCCGCATGTAGTGGTGAAACATCAAGAGTTTTGATGAAGAAAATTACAACAACGGCTGTAACAACTTCAATTGCTAAAGAAATCATCATTTCTTTTTGACCGTTTTTCCCAGCTTGACGGTCAGCTTCAACCTTTGCCATATCAATGCCAGAGGCTTCAATCCAAGCATCACGGAAAATCAAACCATACCACAAACCACCAATAGCAAAGGCAATCACGCCTGCCACAATTCCAAATAGTAGTGTCATAATATCTCCTTTTCTTCCGATTGTACGGACGAATAACATGATTAAGAATAACATGGTTTTAAGATTGAGTCAAGGGTTCTCGGCTGTTACAAAGAGAAACTCCTTTTTTAGAAAACCTATGCTATAATACTCTTATGGAACAAAATGATATCGTATATGGCGTACATGCTGTAGTGGAGAGTTTGGAGGCCAACACCGGCAACAAACTCTACATTCAGGATGATTTGCGCGGAAAAAATGTAGAAAAAATCAAGGCACTGGCTGCAGAGAAAAAGGTGTCGATTTCTTGGACGCCGAAGAAGACTCTGTCTGACATGACTGAAGGTGCCGTTCACCAAGGCTTTGTCCTACGAGTCTCTGAGTTTGCCTATGCGGACCTATCGGTGATTTTGGAAAAAGCTGAAGCAGAAGATAATCCTCTCATTCTCATCTTGGATGGTCTGACAGATCCTCACAACTTGGGCTCGATTTTGCGGACTGCAGATGCGACTCAGGTAGCGGGTATCATCATTCCCAAACACCGAGCAGTTGGCGTGACGCCCGTTGTGGCAAAGACCTCAACAGGTGCGGTGGCTCATGTCCCAATCGCCCGAGTGACCAATCTTAGCCAAACCCTCTATAAGCTCAAGGAAGCTGGTTTCTGGGTATTTGGTACCGATATGAATGGAACCCCAAGCCACAAGTGGAATACAGCTGGTAAACTAGCTCTTATTATTGGCAACGAAGGCAAGGGAATCTCCAGCAATATCAAAAAGCAGGTGGATGAGATGATTACTATTCCTATGAAGGGCCATGTCCAATCTCTCAACGCCAGCGTAGCAGCTGCTGTGCTGATGTACGAAGTATTTCGGAAGAAACTATAGATGAAAGAAAAGATTCTGCTTGTTGATGGTTATAATATGATTGCTTTTTGGAAATCAACGAAACAAGATTTCAAAAAAGGTAATTTAGATGCCGCAAGAACAACCTTGCTTCGCATTCTTTCCCACTATGCTTCATTTGAGAATATAGACATCATTTGCGTTTTTGATGCTCATCATGTTCCTGGAAGTCGTCAGCATTATGATGAATTTAATGTTCAAGTTGTGTTTACTGAAGAGGAAGAAACGGCGGATAGCTATATTGAATGCTTGAGTGCAGAGTTAAATAGTAATCTTCGCAAACAGGTTTCGGTAGCAACGAGTGATTTAAATGAGCAATGGGTTGTTTTTTCACAGGGAGCCTTACGAGTCTCTGCGCGTGAGCTAGAAGAACGGACAAATGTAATCAAAAAGGATTTGGACAAGTTTGTGGACCAGGTAGAACTCTACACCCCACGGCTCAATCCCTGGTCAGATGGGAATTTTAAAGCCTTAAAAGAAATGATGGAGGAAATGAAAGAGTGACATTTACAATCGTAACCGATTCGACATCGGATTTGCCAATCAGCTGGGTCCAAGAAAACGATGTGACCGTGCTTGGTTTGACCATTAACCTAGACAGCGTAACCTATGAAACAGTCGGTGAAAACCGCTTGACCTCAGCAGATTTACTGGAGAAAATGGCTTCTGGCAGTCAACCTACAACCAGTCAGGTCAATGTTGGTCAGTTTGAAGAAGTTTTTGAGGCGGCAGTCAAGGAAGGTCAAGAGGTACTTTATCTCGCTTTCTCAGCAGCTCTTTCAGGGACCTACCAGAGTGCAGTCATTGCACGAGATATGGTATTGGATCAATACCCGGAAGCAGTGATTTCCATTATTGATACGAAGGCGGCGACCATTGGAGAAGGCTACTTGGTCATGAAGGCCGTTGAGGCGCGTGCTGAGGGTAAGACTTTGGCAGAAACTAAGGCAATCGTAGAAGATTTGGTGCCGCGCTTACGGACCTATCTCTTAGTTGATGATTTACAACACTTAGTGCGTGGTGGTCGTCTGTCCAAAGCTGCAGGTTTAATCGGTGGTTTAGTGAATATCAAGCCCCTCATTTCGCTCAATGCTGATGGAAAACTAGAATCAATAGCTAAAATCCGTGGTCGTAAAAAAGGAATCAAAGAAATGCTGAACCTGACCTTGGACAACTTGGATCATTCTACAATCATGGTTGCTTATACGGGTGATAGAGAGGCTGCAGAAAGTATCAAATCTAGTTTATTGGAAGACGACCGTGTTTCTGATGTTCTATTGACAGAATTAGGACCGGTTATTGCGACTCATACAGGGACAGGAGTCTTAGCTATTTTATCAATTGGGACAGAAATGAGAGCCTAGATTCTAAGGGATACTTCTGCAAAGATGTATTCCTTTTTGTGTGGCAGCGAACTATTGCAGAATAGGACAATCAAAAGGAGATAAGATGTCACTAATCATCAGAAGAGAAGAAGAAAGAGATTACCGCCAAGTTGAGGAGCCAACACGGAGGCTTTTTGGAATGTCTTTCGTCCGTCAGTTTATCTTTTATTACATCGTTAACTCGTTTTGCCGTACTCCAGTACTGTCTGCAACTCGTTGCCTTGTACTAAAAGTAAACTGAAGGACTATTATCTGAGTGCGACGGAGCATCTGATTGTGCATCAATTACGAAAGCAAAAACACGTCATAAAAGAGTGGCGGAAGCCGAGGTCAGCTGGTGGGGCATATCCTCTATGTGGCGTCGGAGATCGCAGCAGACGGCGCTCGCCTGCCCAGTCTGACCTTTGGTCCCTTTAGCATCTCGCCAGATCAGCAAGGCCGAGGCTACGGTCAGGCACTGTTAGAGCATTCGTTGGCTTTAGCGGAAAATAGCGGAGCAGTCATGGTGGCCATTACAGGTTTTCCTGATTACTACAGTCGATTTGGCTTTCTTAAGGGTAAGGAGGTCGGCATTCGCTATCAGGAGGACCCAGAAGCTGATTATTTCTTGGTCAAGTTGTTCCAACCAGAAGCCTTAGATGGCCGGGACTGGTGGTTTACAGATCCGCCAGGTTATGAGGTGAACGAAGCTGAATTGCAAGTATTTGATCAGACTTTTTCCCCTAAGGAAAAATTGGTACTTCCAGGTCAATTAGGGGAGTAGAACGACTGTTTGTTTTGGAAAATTCATCTGCAATCGCTCACATGATTCAAAGCTCTGCCATTGGTCAAAAAATAAAAAAAGTAAAGTAAAATAACTTGACGAGAACCACCATATTTGATAGAATGGTAGACGGTATTGTTTACCCCATTTGAAAGGCCCCGGAACCTTCCAAATACCCGCGGAACGGAACATCCGCCTAGTAAACAAAAACGATTCGTATAGGAGAAATCATGAACAAAACAACATTTATGGCTAAACCAGGCCAAGTTGAACGTAAATGGTATGTAGTAGACGCTACTGATGTACCGCTTGGACGCCTTTCAGCAGTAGTTGCTAGCGTTCTTCGTGGTAAAAACAAACCAACTTTCACACCTCACACTGATACTGGTGACTTTGTTATCGTCATCAACGCTGAGAAAGTGAAATTGACTGGTAAAAAAGCAACTGATAAAGTGTACTACACTCACTCATTGCACCCAGGTGGTTTGAAATCAATCACAGCTGGTGAATTGCGTTCTAAAAACGCTGTTCGTTTGATTGAAAAATCAGTTAAAGGTATGCTTCCACACAACACACTTGGTCGTGCACAAGGCATGAAATTGAAAGTGTTTGTGGGTAGCGAGCACACTCACGCTGCACAACAACCAGAAGTACTTGATATTTCAGGTCTTATCTAAGGGAAAGGACGTAATCTAAATGGCACAAGCACAATACACAGGTACTGGTCGTCGTAAAAACGCGGTTGCACGCGTACGTTTGGTCCCAGGTACTGGTAAAATCACAGTAAACAAAAAAGATGTAGAAGAGTACATCCCACACGCTGACCTTCGTTTGGTTATCAACCAACCATTCGCAGTAACTTCAACACAAGGTTCATACGACGTTTTCGTTAACGTGAACGGTGGTGGTTACGGTGGTCAATCAGGTGCGATCCGTCACGGTATCGCGCGTGCATTGCTTCAAGTAGACCCAGACTTCCGCGATTCATTGAAACGCGCAGGCCTTCTTACACGTGATGCTCGTATGGTTGAACGTAAGAAACCAGGTCTTAAGAAAGCTCGTAAAGCTTCACAATTCTCAAAACGTTAATTATCAGCGATATATCAACGTTTCAAGACATTCAAGAGTTCTCTCTTGGGTGTCTTTTTTTGACCAAAAATTAAAAAACTGCCTGAAAAACTGCCTGATATTTGCCTTATTGGTTTTTAGGAAGATTTTCTAAAGCAATTTCTCCAACTGTTTTTGGTATTGTTTCAATGACATTAATATAGCCTTTTGTTGTTTCAGAATCGCTATGAGTTAGTGCTTCTGAAATTTGACTAAGTGAATATCCTGCCAATTTAGCTAATGAAGCTCCTGTGTGACGTAACATATGAGGTGTAGCGTGAGTTAGCTCAGGGTGACGTCTTTCTACAGAATTCATTCTATAGTTCAGATAATCAATATGAAGTCTTTGATTGACACGTCCTTTTCTGTCTTCGTAAGTAAAGACAAACTGTTTATTAGTTTGCCGAATTTTGTATCTTTTAAGTATTATTTTTTGTTCTTCTTTCCATTTTTCAAGAATGGTCATTAGAAGTTTAGAGACAATGAAACTTGTCTTTTTCTCGCCTTTGGTAGCTTTGACATTACCAAACCTATCTAGAGCCTGAACAATGTAAATTTTATTGTTAACAAAATCAATATGTTTCCATTGAAGAGCATAAGTCTCAGATTTCCTGTCTGAAAGCAAAAAGGTTGTGTAGAAAAGGGTGTAATCCATATAGGTAAGGTCGCCATTAATCAGGTCTTCTTCAACGGCATTTAACCATTGAGATAATTCATGCCCATCCAAGTACATCTCCTCCTCATCTTTTTCTCGTTCAATTTGTACTTTTTTAACAGGTTTTATACGACTAATACTTTTTTTCAATCTATTTCCCTCTATCATTTCTAATTCCTCTGCCCAATCAAATACGGAGTTGACATAGCTCCGTATGACTTTAAAGTTGGCATATTCATTCGCTTTATTGGTAAGTTTGTTCAGAACTAATTGCTTATTACTCATAAGGTATTTTAGTGAGTACTTGCCAAACATTGGGAGAATGTGTAATCGAAACATGTTTTCAGTTTGAAAAACTGTACTAGTAACAGGTGGAGTGTTGGTATTTGTAGTCTGACCAGCTTTATAGGCATTAAGCCAGTAATGATCATAGAACTCTTTGAATGTCATTTCGTTTTGCGCAAAGTTTACATCACGTCCAGCTCGTAAATCAGAAATTTTGAGTAGGACTTCAGATTCTGCCAACTTAGCTTCTTTTCTCGTTTTAAATCTTTTGACATAGTATTGTCCCATGCCTAGCTTTTTCTGCATATCATGTGGGATATAAAGTTTCAGTTGGTAGCTTCCTGTCTTCAATTTTTTAATTGCCATAATAAGACCTTTCTAGTTCTGCAATTGGTTCATCCATTTACGAATTTCGCCTTTGTCAAAACGGATTGTTTTTCCAATTCGAATGGTTGGTAAACCACGGATTATCCATGTATCTAGCGTATTATTAGATACCCCTAGATAGGTACAGGCTTGTTTCTTGTTAAGAAATGGACTATTCACCCCATTATCTTCTCTAAATTTTTCAATTTCATCTTCAATAATATGGCTGACAAGATTTTGAATTTCAGTCACTTGTTCTTCTTGTAAAATAACTTGCATAGCTTATTCCTTTCCTTGTTTATTTTCCAATCACATAAGTCAATTGTTTGGCGGTTGTGGCGTCAAATATTCGGTAAGAGATGACTCCTAAGCCTTGTGCATTTGATTCTGATATCAGAACAGTTCCATCAGATTTCACCTGCTCCACAAAGGCGATATGTCCGTAGGTTAAGTCTGCACCTGCTTGTCCCGGTGAAAAACAAACAGCACTATGTTCAGTAGGAGTGCTTGTTGTGGTATAGCCTACTTTATGTTTCCAGTCTCCTCCATTCCCCATATAAGGGTCAAAGGTGATTCCAAGCTCTTTCGCACGATTCCAGACAAACCACGTACATTGTCCCCAAGGATAAGTGCCTGCACTATATCCAGAGGTATTAATGGCTTTTGTTAAGCTATAACCTGCTGGTATATCTCCAGAAGTAACTCCGCCTCCATCTCTTGTTTTAGAAGTATTTTGGGGTGCTTTTGGTGTTCCTCCGTGGTCGTCAATCCATTTGTCCAACTTTTCCATAACTTCGGCTCGCCTTTTTCCTGAGCCAGAAGTATCCGTGAAGTACACTCCACCGTCACTAGCTACATTGAGTGTTCCTTTGGCATGCTTTTGAGCTTTTTCATCTTGGATTTTGAAGGTTTCATTGCGATTATTAATGATGGTTTGTTTGGTTAGTGCCACTATGGCAGTTTCATCATTAAAGTTTGTGGCATTGTCAGGGTTTGAATCAAAAGCACCGTAGCCAAACATATTAGCACCTGACTTAGTGGCAACTCCAGCAGTTCCATAGGAGCTTTCCATCTGAGCAATCGCCACAATCGCTCGGACATCTAAGCCAGATTTTTGAGACCATTCTAGTAGGAATTTTCCATTGATACGGTTCTTGTCATAGGCGATTCCTGTAGAATCTAAGAAGCCATCTAATTGTTCAGCGGTAATCCCATAACGATGGCTTAACAGATTATGGGTATAAGCGTCACCATCAGACCAATGGTCGACATAAGTCAAACCATTAACTGTAGAAGCAGAGCTAGTTGAGATGGATGAACTAGCCCCTACAAAAAGAAAAAGCACCGCTAAAAGTGGTGCTAATAGGATGCTCAGAAGGCTAAATCGTTTGATTGTTTTCATGTTCACACCTCCTGAGTTCTAAATGTTTTTGGCTGTAAATGAGATAGCTGGTCACGCATGGCTTTCTCTTTTTCGAGATAGTGTTTAAAATGGCTTACAGGACGTTCTTGACGCTTTCTGCGTTGCTCTTGAAGTCTTTCTTTAGACTTCTGGTTATGAGCAGATTGACGGAGTTGAGATACTCGTATTCGTTTTTCTTGAATAGCTTGTCCGAGTTCCTCAGAGCGGTTGCGTGCCTCACTCGCCTTGATTTTATCTTGATCATCATTGGTTGCGACTGACTTGGCATAGTAAATTCCATACTCTGCATTTTTTAATCCACGTCTGAGGTTAAGGAAAGTAGATGACATTTGCTCACTTCGGTGTGCTTGTTGAGCTTTTGCCTCCTTAAAGGCAAGGTCATAACTTTCACCATGCTGTTCAGCTCGTTTGGCTTTAGACTTTGCTAGAGAATCTGAAATGGCTTGACCAGTATTTTGATAGGTGGTACTAGATACTTGTCTGGTTTTAGCTTTCAACCCTTCTTTGGCAAGGATAGTTGAACCAGCTAAAACACTGCCAGCAACAGCCAATTTTGCTTGTGTATTCTTTTGGACACGTCCCAATGTATTATCTTGGAGCTTTCGCCCAGCTTTATCAATACGTTGAGTAAAGCGGTTAGAAATATGGCGGATGCGATTAGCTGTCAAAATTGACAAGAAGTAGTCTCGTTTTTTCCATAGGATAACTAATACGATAGCCTTTAATACATAACCCACAATCATATTTTCAAAACCGATAGCAGTAGTAATGGTCGTTAGAATGTTATTAAAGTAGAGGGCAATGGTTGCTAGTAAGGTCATCAGACCAGAGAGAATAATGGTTCCGCCTAGTTTCTTAGTCATGTTAAAGAGGATATTCTCAAATGTTGGTACCATCGCAAAGATTAAGGCAAATGGTGTAAAGACTAAGAGAATGAGTAGCGTGACGTTTAAAACAAATTGCATTAATGCAAAGAAAATCAGAATTAAGCCCATGAGGAGTGATTCAAGAACTGCTACTATGGCATAGGAGAACATAGCTCCCCAATTGGATTTAAGCATAGAGTTTTTTGGGTCATCTTCACTACCAGCGACATCTTTGATGGGTGTTTCTTTATCGCCGTTAGAGACTTTGAAATCATCATCACCATCATTGTAATCAACTAAGCTTTTCAGTTCTTCATCTGTTAAAGAAAAACCGTTGTCAGTATCGGCGGTATCAGAGTTCATATAGCTGTAAGGATTCCAAATAGCAGACTTGGCGTATTCTGTTAAAGCACCATCAGAACTTGGAGTGGTGAGTTTCGTTCCTGTTAGGCTTTTGGTAACAGTCGAAGAGAGGTTTGTTGTGACAGAAGTAGTATTCGTATAAAATCGTGTGACAACATAAGTACCATCACTGTACTTAGAGAAAAACAAAATGGAACAAGCGAAGACTAGTAATAGTCTTATCAAGGTCTTAAAGAATGACCCATGCTTGACAAAGTAAACATAGGCAAGATAGGTAGCCATGCTTGCTCCAACCAGTGGAAGTAGAACACCTTCTAGACTTTTAAAAATAGAAGCAGTAGCTGATATAATATCAGAAACATAGGATGCAAAAAGTTCAGGGGATTCTACTAATTTGTCATAAATTGACGCAAAAATGGTAAAAAAGAATTTGGCCACCCAGAAGACAGCCTGCACCATTTTATTGATAAGGTATAGCATAGCAGTATCTAAACCAAACCATGAGTCTTTAAACCAAACTTTACTTGTAATTTGGGATAGGTTATCTTTGACATAGGTGTAATCAACATCAGAAGCAGATACGGTTATGCTTGTGATGAGAGAACTAACAAATAAACTGATAATCGATAAGAGTTTTACTCGTTTGTGTTTCATTGGTCTCCTTTCTATTATGACTTGGGTATGAAAAAAGCACCTTGATTGAGGTGCTAGTATCGAATATTAAATTTTAATTAATATCTTATCAAAAAGTTGTTCTAATTTTTCAAGGTCCCCATATACTGTTCCATCCATATAGAGATTATAAACTTCTGCATTTATTTCAGGAGCAATTTGTCCCATAAAGCCTTTTGAAAATGCTAGAACTCTAATAACCTCCCTCTGAGTACGGCCATTACCTTCTCTGAAAGGATGGAAGTAGTTGAGATTATCTAAAATTTTTGAAAGAGAAGTGATCAGCTCATCCCTTGAATTTGCTTTCTCATGAAATTCAGTTATTAGGCTATTGAGGTACATTTCACCCGATTCAAAGGACTGAATAGGTAGAAAAGCATTTCCACTTTTTGAAATATTAACCTGTCTATAATTGCCAGCCCATTCATAGGTATCTTGAAAAATGTATCTATGAATAGCTAGAATATCTTTGACCGAATATACCATAATAGGATTAAGGTTTAAGTCCAAAATACGTTCAGTTGTCAGAATATGCTCATTTAGACTGGCTTTTTCAGGGTCGGTGATTCCTTGTTTATTTTTTAGTACACTTGAATTTGGATAAGTATAGAGACTGTCTGGGTCAATATACTCATAGCCTTCATATCTATTTCTATCCAAGTTTTAATTCCTTTCGCTTATTAGTAATATAAGCTTTAAAATGTTCAATTTCTTGAACTGTGGGTTGGTAATTTTCAATCATTGAAGAGCCAACCGCGTACCATACGGCATTGAAATCATCGTAATTATCAAATTTAACACCCATGATTGTCAATTCTTCTTTGTTTATATCAAACGTCATACGGAAGTCTCCTTTATTTTTATAAGTCTATTATACCATATCTATGCTTCATACTGCTTGAAGTTTTGTTTCAACTGTATTAAAGAGTTGAGTGATTTCTGGGAACATCCCATCTACAGTAATCCGTTCTTTACGTCCAAAGGTATCAAGATAAATACATTGAGCCATGGTCATGTTACCAATCCATTCTTTGGTCGTGTCCGTTTTAGGAATCTTGAGATAGTCGAGAACGGCATCAATTTCAGTGTCTTCAAGGAAAGCAAATACTGAACCAAAACCTGTTCCATCTTCTTCACTGGATAAGTCATAGACAGATTGCGTAATGAAGACTAAGAAGTTGTTTTCAGAACGTCCAACCCGTTTCATCCGCTTGAGAATTTGTTTTCCAACCGTAGTAGAGTTAAAGAACCATGCTTCATCAAAAAATTCAATTGTTTCAATAGTCCTATCTTGTTTTCCAAATTTGGTGCAGTAGTAACCTAAAGCATACATGATGGTTAGGCTTTTCTTTTCATCAGAAGTCAAATCTACGTTGCGATTATCACTTGGAAGGTTAAGTCCGTTAATTTCTAGGATAGTGATTTTCGAATCAACGGAAATACCTTCATTTTGACCATCCGAAAAACAAAGAGCTAAAATAGATTGATTAACAGCCGTTGATAGGAAATCTCCAGCCTCTTGAACACTGGTATCTGAGTGTTTCATCAAGTCCTGAAAGACCTGTTTCATACCAACTTTTTCTCCACGTTCTCGTTTGGCTAGATACTTATCTAGACTTTTAAGATAGGCATTACGGATTCTGAGACTATTGTCCTTACCAAGCAAAGTGTCAATCATTGAGTCCGCAAGGTCACGGGCTTCTTGACCTTTAAGAAAAACAAGAGGGTCTAAGGCACCGTGATTATTTTCATCCCTAGCATCCAGCGTGATGAAGTTGATTGATTGGATATAATCTTGAAGTTCTTTGAAATCACCTTTTTCCTGATGTTCTTTCAATACTTTCTCATACTGTTTACGCATTTCAGCTTTTGGGTCAATATAAAGAATTTTGGTTTTAAGGAAAGAGTGATAAGTGAAGAGTAGTTTTGTGAGGAAGGATTTTCCTGTTCCTGTTTCACCTATAATTGCAACATGTGGGTTATTGGTTGACTTATCCTTTACTCCTAACTTATTGGCTTGAAGTAAGTTTGTAAAGACAGGAGTAGAAGATGCCTCAATGGCTTTTTTATAGTCTCCTTGCCAAGAATCAATTTGATTATCAATCCGTCCAATTGAAAAGCCGATGTCTGTTCCAATTTTCTTAGTCATGAAGAAGAGATTTTCACAGAAAGCTTTAAGTGACATGGATTGTAGGAAATTTCTATCTTCACGGTCAAGCGTTTCAGTCATTCTATTCTTATAGAAAAGATAAACTTGGTCTGCATTGGATCTAACCACCTCAATAGACAGCTGATTTAGCGTGGCAAATAGGAGTTCATATTTGGCTTTTAGTTCTTCTAAAGTAAAAGCCGTGATAGTTAAGGTATGAAGATAAGTTACTAGAGGTTCGTCTTTATCAAATTTTCCTTGCAAGTCTTCTAGTAAGAATTTACTTTTAATGACAGACCCTTTTTGGACATCTTCAACTTCCTCAGCTTCTGATATAGTATTTTTCAGTCGTTGTCTTGCTCGCTTTGCTTTACCTAGAAGTGAAAAGACACCTTTTGGAAGAGAAAATTGAATTTTAAAGTCTGATTCCACAGGAAAGCGAATAGCTTGTAATTCTTCTTGAAGATGAATGTAAGACATGTTTTCGGGTAAACCGTTGATTGGAAGCATAGCTACATATGACGTTTCTCCCATGTTGTTCAATTTAATGATATTCACATGCTCAAATTCGATATTAGTTTCATCAAGGTTTTCAATGGAATTTTCTACTCGTGCAATTTCAGCATCTTTATTGTAAAATTGACCTCTCATAAATTGAAGACGATGGAGAAAAATATTCTCTTTTGTGCTTAGTGGTTTTGCATTAAGGAGGGAGAGATTGTTTTCAAGGACTTCTTTTTGATTTCGATAGGTTTCTGCCCAATTAACAGGAACCGTTTCTCCAATACCAAAAGTATTCAGTACCAAGTTACGTGAGGAGCGGTAGCCCTCATAAACTACAGATTTTAAGTCCATGGAAATCATTAAAGACTTTAAAGGGACTAGAATATAATACTGATACTCATAGAGTTGTCCAATATCAGTTTCTAAATGGTCAATAGTTTTACTGAGAATGTAGTCAGCAAGGTCACCAACTTCTGAATCCCAATCAATATCTAAAGCTAATTTCTTGTAACGCCCATAGAGGTTTAAATCCATTGGAATCATACGAATTTCAAAGTCGTGATAATTTCTAAGGTGACTAAGAGCGGTATAAACAAGGTCTTTGTGTTTTTCCTTTGTTTTGCCATCAACAGAATTAATGACTTTCGAGGGGATTTGATAGATAGCAAAGACGGAGCCGTCTTTACGAAGGATAAGGTTATCCTTGATGTCCCAAATGTTATTTTGATAGTTCATGTGTCTCCTTTCGTTTTGTGATAGCTTGTGGACGTTTGTATATAATCCCTTTATTTAAGTAGATAGATTCATGTCTCATACCATATTGGAAGTAAAATTTGAGATAATCCCAGAGATAAAAGATAAATGCTTTTCCATCAATTATCAGGTTAGCGAGGGTCTCAGAGAAGACCCAAGCTATAATACCCGATAGCGTTAGTCTTAGTCCCAAAGGAAGAAAAGAAAGTATTTTTTCCGAAGGGAAGTAGAGGATAGAAAAGATGGTGACAGCATAAACAATACGTGAGAATTTGATTGGTGACTGTAGGGAGAAGTCATCATTGATTTTTTGAATCCAATAAGGTTGGCTGAGTGCTTGTTTGTAAGAATAAAGGTGTTTATCTTTTGTATCGCCATCCATATTTGCCTCCTAGCTAAAAATCTTAGAAAAGATATCGGCAACCGAGTTGAGAATGGTTGTAGGATTCTTTAGGAAATAGAAAGAGGCACCACCAATTGCAATAGACATGATAGCTCGTCCAATGCGTTGGTCTCGGACAGCCTCAATGAACTTCCAACCTGCAAATCCAGCAACAATCCATACGCCGATGTTATTTACAAACCATTCAAATAAACTTTGTAGTGTCATTTTGTTTCTCCTGTATTTTCTGTGTGTGATTGGGCATAGTCCTTACTAATCGTGTGAGAAAGTCTTTGAACGTAGTAGGACTGATCTTTTTTTCTAAGCGTGAGGGTGAAATTCTCACTATGGGTATTTCCAGCTATTTCAAATGTGACTTGTGCATAAGCGGTGATAGTTTTACCGTCCTTGGTATAGTAACTGTAATCTAAGCTCTTAAATGTTGTATTCTCAAGAGCCAGTAAGTCATCAGCAATCAAGTCAAGATTTTCTTGATTTGATGTGTAGTTGGTAAAGAAGAGGGTAAGAAACTCATCTCGTTTTTCTTTTGTCTTCTGGTCAGTTTCGGTATCGTCAACGAGTGTAACACTATCACTAGAATCAAATCCTATTGCTTTCGTGTCCGTTAGACGTACGTACCAAGGTAAGCCTGAAATGAAATAAGCACCGTCTTTTTCACCAAAGGGAACCGCAAAACCTGTTGTGATTTCCTGTTTCTCTTTATCCTTACCTGTTGTATAGGTTACTTGATAGGTGGCAATGTCTTTTTCAATCATCAGGATTTTTGCACTGATGAGTTCGGTGGTCGAGCGAACCTGTCCTTGATTTTTAGTTTCTGGTACAACATTGTAAAAGCCATTGAGTTTTTCAATTTGCTCACTTTTAGTTGAACTATCATCAGATAATGTAAAATAGCTTTTCACATAATCATTTAAAAAATATTGCAGTTGATAGTTGATAAGGATATCTTCTTTTTTTACCTCTTGGATGATTGTCTGGGGCTTATTTGAGCGAGTAAGACTTGCAACAATAGATAGAGTTGCTAAGGCAATGATTA
This sequence comes from Streptococcus parasuis, assembly GCF_021654455.1. Taxonomy (NCBI): domain Bacteria; kingdom Bacillati; phylum Bacillota; class Bacilli; order Lactobacillales; family Streptococcaceae; genus Streptococcus; species Streptococcus parasuis. The sequence continues at coordinate 1,872,768 of NZ_AP024276.1, read as the reverse complement.
CCGTTAGCCCACCAAGGAAAAGAAAATTCATTGTTTTTTGATTGACTTCACGTATTTCTTGCCGTTTTTTAGGCTTGATACGTTTAAGAAATTTTGGTTTTTGAGGTAACATTTTCTCTCCTTTCTTAGAGTTGAATTTTAGCGGTCATAGCGCTATTAACAATGACTTCAAGGCTAGATTTTTTGACTAGCCCGCCTTTTTTAAAAATAAATGTTATGTCGTAGTATTGCGCTTCTTGGCTAAGGGTAATTTCTTTACGCTTTCGAAACACCTCTCCTTTGACCATATTTTTGATATGGTCTTCGTTTTCTTTTAAAAATTCCTGTACAAAATAAGACAGGCGAGCTCTAAACTCACCTGTATCTTGTTTTAACATTTCAATTTCCATTGGCCCTCCTTATTTATTTGATAGTTCTTGGAGTTTGTGTCCTTTAGCTGCTAACTGTTTTTGAAGGCGACTGACTTCACCATTGGTTAGGTAATAACCCTTAAGCTCATTTCGGATAGCTTCTAGTTGGTCGGCAGGGAGATGGATAACTTCTTCTGACTTGAGTAAGTTATGGAGTCGCCCAGCGGTAGTCCAAGCCTCTTCTAAGTGATAGCTAGCTAATTGTGTTCCAAGTTCTGAGGCAGTTGATAAAATATCTTTTTCGAGTTTTCCTTGTGTCATAGTGTCCCACTTTCTTTGTTTAGCCGACTTTTCGATAAAAGCCGTTAGGTGTGTTTAATAACTCTCCTGATGAGAGGTAAGCCTGAATACAGTTAATCCAAGTATTAGCTTGGTAGAATATCCTGATGACTTCTGTCTTATCACAGTCTTTAAGGAGAAGATTGAGTGCTTCCACCTCATCTTTACTAGCAAATTTGTAATAGACTGAAATGACATCTAAGACTTTCCAATGGTGTTGAAGTAGGTAAGAAATAATATACTCATCATGGTCATAAAGTTTTTCATAACACAGTTTGAGTAGCCGAATCTCTTGGAAGGTTAGATGAGTGTCAATGTTCCAATCAGGAATACCAGCCACTACTAACTCACTATCATAGGGATAGCCTTTGTCAGCCAATCGTTGTCGAATATCCTCTTCGTCAAATCGTAGCAAATCTACATGAGCTAACTCTTTTGAATTGCCATTTTGAATAATGCGAATGGTACCAATCATGCATACATCATTCCTTCCACAAATTCATCATATGCTAACCAATCATTAGCTAGGTCATAGGCTTGGTCTTTGGTTAGAATACCTTGTTCAATAAATTTATCCAATTCTTGGCGAATCAGACGGAAAACTTCGCTGAGTTGTAATTCAGAATAAACTTCTTCTTCGTCATTACGATACCAGACCCAAGTTACGCCTTCTGAGCGATAACGAGAGCGAGCAGTAAATAGTTCCATAATATTCCTCCTTTACGTTGTTGTCATCAGTTGATAATTTTCTTTTAGAAATTTCAGTTCATGTTCCATCTTTTCTGTTGGTTTACCTGTGTTTTGAATCATTTTCAGATACTCTGTATTCATGATTTTGTCTGCCTCTTCTACATAAGCAAGCGAGTTTGAGACTTGATAAAGAAGCCATCGGACAGTTCGGTCAATGGAATAAGGTTCTGGTTTGATACTCAATTTGAGCGGTTCAGCAGAACCAAACATCTCTTGCCATTTCTGGTCTGGGATATAGGCTCCGTATTTACCAACACCGTTATAAACCATCATTTCTTGGTTGATTAAGCCACGGGCTAGATTTCCTAATTCTTGCCCCTCTACAAAATGTTCTACCAAGAGATGAGCTTTTCCTTGAGAGAGGCGGATCTCATACCGATTCCAAACCCCAAATATTTCAAGTGCTTCTTCCACGCTAATACCTTCTTTTTGAGCAAATTCATAACGCTTTTCGTAGAAGTTGAAAAACATGTTAGACTTGCGAGAGCCAAAGTAGAGGGAAATTCCTTGGCGTTCCTCTTCATCAGATGAGGTACTTAAATTCCCTCCTCCAATATGACTCCATACTTTCAAGCGGTCAAAGGTCACATAGTTTTGATAAACCTTGTTAATCATATCTGAGAGGTGGAAGTGGTTAGCTTCCTCAGATTTGCCACGATAGAGTTCATCTAGGGCTAGGTCGATACGTGTAACTTTCATATCACTTCGTTCATAAAGCATTTTAGCTAGAAAGTCTTGCCATGTGATACCCTCACGTTCTAAAATCAATTCCATTTGACGACAGCCCTGTCCAGAAAGTTGAAGTGTGACTTGGTAATTATCACGTTCCTCCTTGTCAAAGTAATCAAAGAGCCAAATGTCACCTCGTTTGTAAAGGTGATTATAGGTCATCAAACTGGTTTCCTGAGAAGTAAAGTCCTGAAAGTTAACATAGAGATAGGTCTCTATGAAATCTTTGATATGGTGTACATTCTTAAAAGTGATACGCAAATAGTCAATCATCAAACGTAATGGATGGGAGCTATCGCTAAAGGAATAGCCCAAATGTGTTTTAATTTCCTTGAACTTTTCCAAGGTAAATTCTCGTCTGCCTATTTCATAAGATTTTAGGCTTGAGAGACTCATCTGAGTTAATTCCGCAAATTCCTTTTGTTTTAAGCCGAGACTGGCTCTAAATTTCCTTAATGTTTTACCATCTATGGGAATTCCTCCTTTCTTTTTTCAAAAGGTGTACAGTTTTTAGACAAAAAGTGTACAGGGGCAAAATCACGTCATCCCTTGACCCACAAGGACTAGGGAGGTGTTACTTCGCTGATTTTTCAAATCTCTACCCCCCTATTAGAATATGGGGGTTATCAAAACGATTAGAGGGAACTAACGCCTTACCCGCCCTGCTCTGTTCGCTTCGCCTACGGCTCGCTCACAGGGGCGGGGCGCTATTTCCCTCCAATCGCTGTTTCGCTGAGTGGTTGAAAGAACACCTCCACAGCCTCTTTATAGGTCAAGTTGTTTTTGTCCATTGAATCAAAAATGACCTCTAGGTCATAAAGGTCATCAGGACTGAAAATAAGTTTTCCTCCTTGTCTTTCAAATGTATGGTAGTTGTCTTTTTCAATCAGGTTGACCATTTTTTTAATCTGATCATAGGTCTTGTCTAATTTTTGTTTTGCCTCTGATATGGTATAAGAATCCAATATGAGTTGTTCAGATGGTTGTTCTAAAATAGCCATTTGTGGTTGTTTATTAGATACTGCAATGGCTGGCGTATCGGTTAATGGTGACATTTTTATAAAGGCTTCCTTGAATGAAAAACCTTTGTCAAATGGAACATTAGGAGAGAAAAATTCTCGTGCAATTTCTCCAGCATTAGCAATATAGCCTCGTCCAATAACCTTCTTTCCATCAATCTCATCAATGTACTTAAATTCCTTGTTTTTATTGGCGTCCCCATACATCATAGTGTAGCCTGTATCTTCTAAGTGTCCCACTGAAAGACGTTTCATAAATTGGTCACGTAAACTGGTTTTGATATACTCACCATCAGGGCGTTGCATTGCCATAATGACAAAGATACCAGCTTGGCGAGCTTCCAGAATCAACTGAGTAAGGTATTGATTGACCTGTTGTTGAAGTTGGTAATTCCCTTCTAGTTTTGCCATCAGAGCCGCCCACTCATCAAAGAAGATGAATTTGGGACGAAGTCCAAACTGAGAGAAGTTCATCCCAGCTACAAAGTCTGGGTGATTTTTCATATAGCGGTAGCGTTCCTCCATTTCTTCTACGTTGTCCTTGAGACAAGTGATAATCTCCTCTTTCGTTATAAAAACATGCCCTTGAAAGATAGGGACATCTGCAAAAGAAGAGAGGTCAGACTGTTTTGGGTCACAAATATCAATATCTGCAATTGGTGCTAGTCCGTAAAGAAGAATCATAAGGAGAACCGTTTTACCGCCTCCAGTACCTCCTCCAATCAGTAAGTGTGGTTGCTTCACGTAATCCCAGTAAACATCTTTCATCAATCGTAAGCCTTGCTTGGTCATTTTGACCTCTGAGAGGTTGAGACGACCTGCAAATTGGTCAATGGCAATAGTGTAAGTCACATAGCCTTTAGAGAATTTCTTACCTGTAAAATCGCCATCGTGTTGAATTTCAAGGGTATTTCCTAAGGTTAGGAACTTATCTTGAAACTTGTTTCCTTGAAGGATAAAGGACGCTTTGAGGTCAAATTTACTTTGTTTAAGATAAACTTTGGGAAGGACAATCTTTTCTCTTGTCTGATTATCTCTCTTGATTTTCTTAGAGAGGTAATAGCCATTTTCAAGAAGAAAATTAGCCATAATGCGTAGGCTATCTAGCTTAGAAAAAGCCAATAAATGACTGTAGCAGTAGCGCTGGAGCATAAAGCTGACCACCAAACTACCGAGTAATAGACTTCCTGTTAGTAGTCCATAGAAGATAGGCTGATTGAGCAGGTCTTGATAGTTTAGACCAAGAAAAAAGCCACATCCCAAGAGATATGGCAAGTAGAAGAGGGCAAACGTTATCCCTCTAATATGTTTATGGTATTTTCGTACTCTCCGCCCTCGGTTGTGCCAAAACCTCATTCTTTAGCCTTTCCTTGGTCTGGTTTAGGTGCAGGTGCATTTTTCTTGGCAATGCTTTGTGCGAAGAGCTTATAAACCCCACCAGAAACAGCTGAATAGGTGACAATGATACCTGAAAGTTCCACCTCATCACCGAATTTCAGTCCCAGAGCTTCAATTTCACTTGGTAGCATACCGATAATAGAGAACTCTTCTGTTCCGTGTTGGGTGCTTGATTTAATCGCTACCTTGGTAGATAGGATTTCACCTGTTGGGATTTGTGGGTAAGTTCCATCTTGGTTACGGGGTTGGGTAGTGTCATTTTCATACTTTTGTTCTACTTCATTAATGCCTCGCCATGTCAGTTTACCAAAGACTTCATCAATTTTGAGGGCAGGGGTAATGTCCAAGTAACGCTTATCTGTAATATCTACTTTATCAAATTTCAATCCAACTTTTGCCATATTATTGTTCCTCGTATCTTTCTATTTTGTATTAGGGATTATTATTTCTTAACGACAATCTTTTCAGCAAATACATTAAGAGCTGGTGCCATGTCACGTCCGTTAATGTTATCAGGGTAGAAGATGGGATTAACCAATTCAACCTCAGCGTCTTCTTCAAAGACCTCAGCCGTAGCAGGTGTAATCACGTAAAATTGTAAGTGCTTTTCATTGACTACTTCGTGACGTTGAAACTGTCCTTGTTTCCCAAAAACAGTACGTGGGGCAGTTCCTTGTTTTTCGTAGATGGCAGTGCCAATAAAATCTGGGTTCATTTTGAGTGTTTCTTTAATCATAGTGTTATTCCTTTCAGAGTTATAAAAAAATCAAGCCATAGCTTGATAAGAATAGTAATATTGTGTAATCAACCGTCTATAGTGGTTCCCGTAAAAAGTTAATTCTCCCTGTGGGTAATGTACCTTTTTTAGACGGTTGAGCTGAATATTCAACTGTTCGAGAGTGTCTAGATATAAAAGCTTCAGTAAGTGGCTATCATAGCCATAGACACCTGATGAAAAGGTAAAATTTATGTAAATTTGTTTTAGTTTTTGTTCACAATAAGTCATGCTTTCCTTTCTAAATAGTAAAAGCTACTAGTAGAAGGCGATGTCAGACTAGTAGCTTATGTGTTAAGAGATGAAACTTGCTCGAAGATTTCCCGTCTTGTCATGGCAAGTCTTCATCAATAGTTATTTGGTTGAGAAAGAAGAGCATTCTTTCTCACGGTGGCAACGTTTAGCAAGGTGCATTGCATCAATTACCATCGCTTTCCCAGCCAATCCGCCAGACCGATACTCGTATCTCGAAGATTCTCTTATGCGTTAGTCGCAAAGCCAGTTCACTTTACTATTCGGAAAAGTGCTAAAGTCCGATATGCGTGTGGATATCTACATAGATGCAGAATCCATCTCCAACCAGTACACGGACTTGACATTTATGACAGGTGTGATACAATAAGGTTACGAAGTTTATTGTGTGTTTGTCGGTCAGTCCTCTGGTTGTCAGACGCACATTTTTTATTGAGATTTCAAGGGACATTGTTTGGTTTCGGATAATGCTTATTATTTTTTGAAACCTATACAACTTTTAAGTTGTTAAAAACATTATACAACATAAAAGTTGTAGTGTCAATCCTTTTATCAAAAAAACGAAAAAAATTAACAAGAGGTTACTCATGGGATTCCCAGAACGTTTAAAAGCCTTACGTTTAGAGGCTAACTTAACTCAGAAGGATATGGCAGAAAAATTTGATATTTCCCAACAAGCTTATGCAAAATGGGAAATGGAATCAGCAAATCCAACAAAAAATGTTATTACTAAACTAGCTTCATTTTTCAATGTTACAGTTGATTACTTAGTTGGTAATACAAACTATCGGTCAAGTGAAGAAGTAGAGCTTTCAGAAATTGAAATGCTTTACCGTACTATTTCTCTTAATATGACAGATGAAGAAAAAGTAGTTTTTAAGCAAGAACTTCTTGATTTTATGAAAAAAAAGTCAGAAATTGTTTGATGTTAATAAGAAATAATAGACTATTTCTCAAGAGTAAAAATTGAGTAATGTATAGAAATTATTATTAAAAAATAAAATATTAATAGTGCTCAGAATTAGAATTATCTGGTAGTTACAATGAAAAGAAATTAATTAGGAGTCTAGTATATGAAAATAACAGCTTTAGTAGAAAATGTATCAACTTCAGATTTGAAGGCTAAACATGGTTTGTCACTCTATGTAGAAACTAAAAAGCACAACCTCTTATTTGATTTAGGACCCGACCAAACTTTATTTAAAAATGCTAAAAAAAGAAATATTGACTTAAAAAAAGTTGATTCTGTCATTATTTCACACGGACATGTTGACCATGGAGGTGCTATGAAGAATTTTTTAGAAATCAATAAAATAGCAACAGTTTATGTTCAAAGACAAGCTTTTGAACAGCATTATATTAAGGTTTTGGGAATTAAAATTCCTGTGGGAATTGATAAACGTTTATCTCTACACCCGCAAGTTAAACTAATAGATGGAGATTTTAGGATTGATGAGGAATTGTCACTATTTACCGTGGAAAATAAAAATCAATTTTATTCTACAGCTAATGAATCTCTTTATGATAGTAATGGAAGGGATAATTTTAATCACGAGCAGAATCTCTTAATTTCAGAAAATGAAAAAGTTATATTTACAGGATGTGGACATTCAGGTATTGTTAATATTATAGAAAAAGCTAATAACTATAATCCGAATTATTGTATTGGTGGTTTTCATCTTTTTAACCCAGTGACAAAAATAACGGTTAATTCTAAGCTATTAAATGATTTAGCATTGAGACTAAAAAATTACAAAAATATTCGCTTTTACACCTGCCATTGTACTGGTAAAAAAGCTTTTAAATATATGTCAAAACAGATGAATAATCTAGACTATTTATCCTGTGGTCAAAATTTAGTAATCTAAAAAGTAGGTCATTATTTACCTATTAAATCCCTTGGACAAAGAAATTTAGAAGCGTATGGTATAAATGTTATTAGGTTTAAATGATTTAACAAAGCAATATATAATTATTGGTGGACAATTGTCCACTTTTTTTATATAATATTGTCAGTTGAAAAACTGACAATATTGTGGTATTGGAAATGACTTTTCAAAATAAATTCCGTCACTAAATGTTAAAGAAAAATAGGAGGCAATATGTTTTCACCAGAAGTTTTAAAAAAACGGCGTTCCGAATTGAAAATCAGCCAAGCGGAAATAGCCCGTCAATTAGGTATTTCTCGGCAATCTTATTTTACTTGGGAGAACGGGAAAACAAAACCAAATGGTAAAAATATTGATAAGTTAGCTGATATTTTAGGAGTACCTACTAGCTATTTTGAATCAGAGTATAAAATTGTAAAAACTTATTTACAACTCAATGCTATCAATCGTGAGAAGGTTGAAGACTATGCAGAAGACCTTTTGACAGTACAACAACAGGATAATGTTGTTGAGCTCTATTCTATACATGTTCTTGATGAGGTAGCCCTTTCAGCAGGTATTGGTGAAAGTATTTATGGTGAATCCGAATCGGTTGAAGTTTTTTCGGAAAAGGATTATTCATATGACGTGGCAACTTGGATTAAAGGAGATTCCATGGAACCTGTTTATCTAAGTGGCGAAGTAGCATTGATTCGTGAAGGAGGCTTTGATTATGATGGTGCTGTCTATGCTGTCGTTTGGAATGAGAGAGCCTATATCAAGAAAGTTTATCTAGAAGATGAAGGATATCGTCTTGTGTCCCTGAATCCTGATTATTCAGATATGTTTGCCTCAGCAGAAGATAATCCAAGAATTGTTGGTAAAATCATAGGTCATTTCATGCCAGTAGTGGGAGGGTAAACTCATGGGCTATTTTGACTATTCAAGAGAGCCTAAAAGTGATATTGCCTTTATTGATATGAAGTCCTTTTATGCTAGTGTTGAATGTGTAAAGCGAGGACTACACCCTTTAAAGACTTCTCTGTGTGTGATGAGTAGAGCAGATAATTCTAATGGTTTAATTTTAGCTTCATCACCTATGTTCAAAAAAGTCTTTGGCAAAAGTAATGTAGGACGAGTGTATGATTTGCCTTTTGATATTCATACCCGAAAGTTTTCATACTATAATGCCAAGCGACAGGGAATTGAGATTACGCCAGAATATGTCCGTTATATTGAAGAATGGGCAAAGGTGACTTTTATAGTTCCACCTCGAATGAGTTTATACATAGAAAAAAATATAGAAATTCAACATATTTTACAAAATTATGGTAGTCCAGAAGATATTCTTCCTTATTCGATCGATGAGGGATTTATTGACCTGACAGGCTCACTCAATTATTTTGTACCTGATAAGAACTTGTCGCGAAAAGTTAAATTGGATATGATTTCTAGTAAGATACAACATGATATTTTTCGACAGACAGGAGTTTATTCAACGGTTGGTATGTCAAACAGTAATCCTCTATTGGCCAAATTGGCTTTGGATAATGAAGCCAAAAAGACAAAAACCATGCGTGCCAATTGGTCTTATGGAGATGTGGAAACCAAGGTTTGGGGTATTCCAGAAATGACAGACTTCTGGGGGATTGGTAGTCGGATGAAAAAGCGCCTCAATGCACTAGGTATTATGTCTATCAAAGAGTTGGCCAATAGTAATCCAGATATTCTTAAAGCTCATTTAGGCGTTAATGGTGTTGACCTCTTTTTTCATGCGAATGGGATTGATGAAAGTAATGTCCACAAACCCTACAAACCAAAATCAAATGGGATAGGTAATTCACAGGTTTTACCAAGGGACTATATCATACAGAGAGAGATTGAAATAGTTCTTTCTGAAATGGCTGAACAAGTAGCTGTAAGGCTCAGAAAAGTAGGTAAGAAGACTACCTGTGTTTCTATAGGAGTGGGATATTCACGTAGTGAGAATAAGAAGAGTATTCATGCTCAGATGAAGATTGAACCTACTAATCAGACAGAAACGCTAAAAAATTATGTTTTGTCCCTTTTTCATAAGAAATATAGTTCTGGTGCTATTAGAAGTGTCAGCGTTTATTATTCTCAATTAGTAGACGAATCCTTCGGACTTATCTCTCTATTTGATGATATTGAAAAAATTGAGAAAGAAGAAAAACTCCAATCAGCGATTGATACCATCAGACAACAATTTGGCTTTACTTCTTTATTGAAAGCTAATGCTTTATCAGAAGGTTCACGAGTAATAGCTAGAAGTAAATTGGTTGGTGGTCACTCAGCAGGAGGATTGGACGGATTAAACTAGTGATAGATAGAAGTTACTTACCTTTTCAATCAGCAAGAGAACACCAAGACCGTGGTATGATGAAGTGGATGGGCTTTTTCTTGTCAGAACATACCACATCATTGGATGAAGAAAAACACAAAATACAGTTTACAGATGAACTTAGCTTGCTCGACAAGCTAACTCTTATCTCACAACTCTACATAGGTCAGCATACAGGTCAATTTAACGTAAAAAAAGATAATCAAAAAGTCACCTATCAAGGACAGGTGACAGAAATATCCAAAGATGAAATAGTGGTTAAATCAGATAGTCGATTTCATTTGATTAACGTTAATGCTATTTTAGATATTCAATTAGTAGAGGGAGGAGAAGATGAATAGGAGAGAGCTTTACAAAGACAAGCTACAGATAGATTATTTTTCAGAGAGCTACATCAAATTTGAAGAAGATTTTTATCGCTACTCAGCAGATAACACGCCATTAACTTTTATCATTGATGATATTCTATTGTCTATGGCTTTATCTCATAAAAATTACTTTAGGCTCAATAAGCAAAAATCTGTAGATGGCCGAGACCATTATTTCTATTTTCAGGTCACCTTGGATTCAGATAATAAAAATATTTGTAAGTTTAGATATACTGGTCAATGTACTACTAGTATCTAAGTAGTATATGGAAAATCATAAAAGAGAGAGAGATGAAAAATAATTTAGAAGCAAAACATGCATATAGAAAAATTAGTGATGAAAAAAATAAATTTGGAAGTTATCGTAAGACTTTGTTTCATGTACATACTCCAGAATCCCATGATTATAGATTATTTAAAAGATGGAAAGAGTTACCAGAAAATGATTGGAATAATTTAACCATTGATGACTATATTGAAGAGGTTAGAAATCAAAAAATATTTCCGAATGAATTATTTAAGACAGATAAACATGAAAAGATTTTATATGAAAACTACCTTGATAGTGGATTTGATAGTGAAATAGAAAAGATTTCATTTTTAACGCTTGTTCAAAATCTTTACAATGAAAACATATCAGTGGTTGTAGTATCAGACCATAATACCATATTAGGTATAAAAAAATTAAAAACTGCTATTAAATTAGTATCTGAATTATCTCAGAATAAATGTAAAGAGTATATTGAAGTAATAAATGGAGTGGAAATTTCTTGTGCAGATCGAGTACATGTTTTGATAGCTTTCCCAGATAATAAATTTAAAACTATGCAGGATTGGCTTGATTATAATCTAGTGAGTGTCAATGAAGGTTCTTTCAAGTCCAGTCTAGAAATATTAGATACATTGATTTTCATCAGCATCATTTTATTACCAAATAGTTTACAAACTTCTTTGGTCTCTAAAAAGTATTCCCTTCGTTCTTAGGCGGATAAGAACCTTTCGCCAGTATCTCCGATAGTGATAAGAAAGGTGGTAGGTAGTTTGCCATTTTTTACAAATGTCAATTGTCTCCAAGACTTCTTGGAGTACTTCGGAGTTGAGATTTTTTGAGATTAAATAATGTGCATGGTTATATCGAATAGGAGAAGAGGTGTAATCGTTTCATAAAAAATATCTTAATTCTAAGTGAGGGTTAGTAAACTTATAAGGACTTTCGATAGTTTCTAAGATTAGTATTTCTTGAATATCTTGATCGGTATTTAGCTCATTAATCCTTTGAATGATATTTTCCTTTGTGATGTGCTCTCCGTGTACATGAGCCCCCTTTAGGCAGAGTGTATTTTCTAGTTTATGATTAGAAAAATGCTTTATTTTGCAAGCTAAATACTGTATCCAAGAATCTTTACTCCTTTTAAAATAGCATCCAACTCTTTGATTGAAAGCTGCTGACGACAACGATAACGCAGTAAGTATATCATTTATCTTAACATAATAATCATCAGATAGCATCTCCCCTTCGAAAGGAATTAATAGATAATCCTCATCATTAGTTTCCATATGATAGTGAGATGTTTGATCTAACTGCTTTGATAGTTTAATTTGCAATTTAAAATCTTCTATATGGGCTTTATCTTTTTTTAGAGTCTGTTCTTTTTCTTCTATAATTTTTTGTGCTAACTGCAGTATTTCATCCATTAGTATTTCATTTTTTTCGTTGATAAAATGACGAAATGTCTTTAGTGGAATCCCGTAGTCAGCGCATATTTTAATAGTTTTTACATATAGGACGGTAGCATGAGAATAGTACCTATATGAGTTATTTGGATCGATGTATGTTGGTTCTAAAATATTAATGGATTCATAGTAACGTAGAGCCTTAATGTGTATATTCGATAGTTTACTAAGTTGACCGATTGTTAAAAAAGATTTCATGAAATTCCTCTTGACATTACCGTAAAGGTATAGTTTATATTACAAGTATACCAAAATGTTTATCTAATTTCTAGCTCATTTTTGAAGGGAGTTGTACTTAATGAAAACTGAAAGAAATATTTTGATAGCTTTACTATTAAATTTATCATTTACAATTTTTGAAATACTTGGCGGACTATTGACAGGGAGTATAGCAATTATATCAGATGCCATACACGATTTAGGTGATGCCATCAGTATTGCGATCTCTTATTTATTAGAAAAGAAAAGTAAGCAAAAACCAGATATTGCTTATACATTTGGATATAGTAGATATTCTGTATTAGGAAGTTTGGTGACAACAACAGTATTGGTCGTAGGTTCAATAATCACCTTATATAACGGTGTCATGCGAATCGCGACACCTGTGGATGTACATTATGACGGTATGATTATTTTTGCCATCGTTGGTGTAGCAGTGAATGCAGGCGCTACTTATTTTACAAGGTCAGGCGAGTCACTTAATCAAAAAGCAGTAAATTTACATATGCTTGAAGATGTATTGGGATGGCTAGTCGTTCTATTAGGGGCAATTATAATGAAATTTACCAATATGACTATTATTGATCCCTTAATGTCAGTTGCTGTATCGGCGTTTGTATTGTCTAATGCTTTAAAAAATGGTAAGCAGATTATTGATGTTTTGTTGGAAAAAACGCCAACTAATATGCCTGTTGATGCGATTATCTCAAATGTGTTAGCGATTGATGGGGTTGAAAGTATCCACCATTTACATGTATGGACACTTGATGGTGTTAATGCTCTTGCAATGATGCATATCGTGCTAAATAAAGATAAAAGTGATATAAAAAAAGTCATTCGAGAAAATTTAAAATTACAAGGTATCAAACATGTGAACATCGAACTGGAGCGTGTAGGTGAAGCATGCATAGATAGTCATTGTCATATCGAAGATAGAACACAGCCACATCAACATTATCATAGTCAATAATAATATATGTGATTATTAACTATAAAGATGATGGTTAGGAAACTTTACCTAAACTTTGGAATAAGCGAGAAGTTATGATTTTCATGAATAATGTTTTGAGTAGATTATCCAAAGTCTATCAACTTTCTAAAAAGAACAATGGTATTATTCGTGTATATGATTTTGACCTAGATAGCTGTTCGTATACTATGGAGAGAGCTGATAGTACATTAGAGAATTTTGTAAAAGCGAGTTCTTTAAGTGATAAGTCTAAAATAAACATTATTCGACAAATTGTGCATACAATCTCCCTCGTTCACCAAAGAGGTGTCCTACACCGAGATTTAAGCCCGACAAATATTTTCTTTGTGGATAATATCATAAAACTAGCTGATTTTGGATTAGGAAAGAACCTAAATACTCTAACTTCCCACCAAACTATGGGTACTGCGTCCTTTGGGGAACTTTTCTATTGTGCTCCCGAGCAACTAACTTTATTGAAAGATGCTGATAAACGAAGTGATGTTTTTCCATTAGGATGTATTATTAACTTTGTAATGACGAGAAATCCAGAAGACTTTTCGTACTTCTTGCGTCCAGTAAGTGAAAAAGCTCCAAATCTTAATCCGGACTATAGATATGACGATGCAATTGATATGTTAAATTACCTAAATAGGTGGTTCCATATTAGAACAGCTGAAAACTTTGAGACAATGATTTGGGATAAGATCGAAAGCAGGGATTTTGATTCTGATGTTGAGAGCTATATCTATGAAATGACAGGTGCGAACTTGTGTAAAAAATGTATCTTTAAAGGTAGTGTTCTTGTAAGAGCGTTGTTGCGCTTTATGCAAATTGATGAGGAACAGGGTAAAAAGTTGATTCAATCGGTCCATTCAAGCTATAGGAGTTTTTCTAAAAGATTTTGAAGATGCGGATGTATTTGCAAATCTCTCTTATCAGATATTGAAGGGGAACTATCCTTACCCAATAAATGAGATTGCAGCAGATATGCTAAGGCATGTGACCTATGAAGTTAATTGATTTCATACATAGGATAAAATTCAGGAATTATTAGCTAGAGGGGGAGAATCGCTTATTGAAGAGATTTTAGAAAGATAGTCAATACTAGGACTACTGTTTCGTTCCACAGTATAATTCTAAAATCACTTTTACTCACTTTCGTCTATTAGTATAGAAGAAAGCTCTCAGCACACGTCGAGTGTGTTGCTCTGCTCGTAAAAGCCTAGAAACATTGGAACGAAAGGGATACTGAAAAGCCTTGAAACCAAGGCTTTTTGCTTTATGGTGGGGAAGTATCAGAGTGAGAAAATTTTTGGAATGAGTAGAAGTAATAGCTAGAAAATTTCAGTTTCTATTTCCATTTACCCTGTGGGTACGTGTTTGTTTCCATTGACAAGGAGTTTGTGGGAATAGAAACGTACCCACCTTTAATATCTCCAGAATGGGCGATTGAAGTGTGAGTTCTGAAATTGATACAATTTAACTTTTTTTGAAAAAAATTCCAAAATTTATTTTGCATTGTGAATATAATAAGTGAGAGCAAGTTGCTTACTTAATAATGATGAAGAGGAAAAGTAGAATGACAACAATTTTTTTAATAAAAACAAACTGCACTAATTGCGGAAAACAAAGTACTTTTGAAAGATTTGATAGGGTTTATGCGGTGAAGCCCCCTGAGATTGTTTCTGCTATTTTGGACTGGGATTTCTTTAAATTTACCTGCCATAACTGTAACCATATGGTGCTAATTGATTACCCAACAGTCGTAGTAGATGAAGAACAAAAAATAATTATTCAGTATGACCTCTTTGACATCTACAAAGTTTAATGTTAAAATACATTCAAAAATATATTTGAATGAGGTATTTTATGATTCAAAATGTTGTTACTTCAATAATCCTGTATTCTGGGACAGCCGTAGACTTACTTATTATCCTAATGTTATTTTTTGCCAAAAGAAAAAGCAGAAAAGACATCATTAACATCTATTTAGGACAATTTCTAGGCTCTGTTAGTCTAATATTGCTAAGTTTGCTTTTTGCATTTGTCTTAGATTATATTCCTAGTAAAGAGATTTTAGGTTTGCTCGGTTTGATTCCAATTTTCCTAGGCCTCAAAGTTTTGCTTTTAGGAGATTCTGATGGAGAAGCTATTGCAAAAGATGGTTTGCGAAAAGACAATAAAAACCTGATTTTTCTAGTCGCTATGATTACTTTTGCAAGTTGTGGCGCTGACAATATTGGTGTCTTTGTCCCATATTTTACTACCTTAAATTTAGCAAATTTGATAGTGGCTTTACTTACCTTTTTAGTCATGATTTTTCTCTTGGTTTTCTCTGCCCAAAAATTGTCACAAGTCCCTTCTGTTGGAGAAACTTTGGAAAAATATAGCAGATGGTTTATTGCCGTTGTCTATTTAGGATTGGGGATGTATATCCTGATTGAAAACAACAGCTTTGACATGCTATGGGCTGTGTTAGGCTAGGAGAAAAAAATTATGAAAAAAGATAGTATCTGTCAAGTGGATGTTATAAATCAACAAAATGTTACAACCGCAACGAACTACCTTGAAAAGGAAAAAGTCCAAAAATCACTTCGCATTTTATCAAAATTTACCGATAATAAACAGATAAATATCATCTTTTATCTCCTTGCCGTCGAAGAACTCTGTGTCTGCGATATAGCCTGTTTATTAAATCTCAGTATGGCATCTGCCTCCCACCATCTTCGTAAACTAGCCAATCAAAACATCTTGGACACTAGAAGAGAGGGGAAAATTATATATTATTTTATAAAAGATGAGGAAATCAGAGATTTTTTTAATCAACTAGGATAACAACTATTTTTACTACTTTTCCATGATTATAGGGAGATTATATATGAAATTTTTGATGAAAATTACTCACAAGAAATACCTACTCGTATCAAATGTTTAAGAAAAAAGTATAATTTAAAGCAAAGCGACCTACGATTATATCAGCGTTTACAGACATTCAAGAGAAATCTCTTGGATGTCTTTTTTGGGCTAAAGCAAGGCTATGATTAGCCTTGGCAAATTTGCCTAACAGCTCCAAACCTGTCATCAAATGAAATCGATGACTTATCAGAATGAGTCGTAGCCTTCATCTCACAGTATAGGTAGATGGCTAATTTCATTTTAAAACTTTCAGTTTTAAGGGACTGACCCCAAAAAGTGAGAATTTAATAAAAAGACTTGACAAATTTCGTTTACAATAGTAGACTTGTTTTGAACACATTCGTTTACATTTGTAAACGACAAAGAGGAAAGGAAAATGAGCACAATAGAACTTAATACTTCTATCACAGATGCTGAATGGGAAGTAATGCGTGTAGTTTGGGCAAATGATCGAGTAACTAGTAAAACAGTCATCTCTGTATTGAAAGAAAAAATGGACTGGACAGAATCCACTATCAAAACGATCTTAGGTCGATTAGTTGAAAAAGGCGTACTAAATACAGAGCAAGAAGGTAGAAAGTTTATTTACACTGCCAATATTGTAGAGAAAGAAGCCGTAAGGGATTATGCAGAAGATATTTTTAACCGTATTTGCAATAAGAAAGTTGGAAATGTAATAGGAAGCATCATTGAAAATCATGTCTTAAGCTTCGATGATATAGATCGACTAGAGAAAATATTAGAGATAAAAAAATCTTTCGCAGTAGAAGAAGTGGCTTGCAATTGTCCAGAAGGACAATGCGAGTGTCATTTACATCATCATTAACATAAGGAGGAATAAAAATGAGTAAGAATAAACATATGTTATTAGGTATTGGACTTACAGTCGTATTAACTGCAGTTGGATATATTACACTTTTAGAACCAATGATTAGTTATTTTAAAATAAACCAGAGTGCAGTTAATATAGATATTCAAACAAGTAAAACAAAAAGTACACTTCCTATACCACCACTATTAGAGGATAAAAATCCAGATCCTAATATTGCGGATTTTACTTTAGAACCTCAAGAAAGAGAAACTTCATTTTTACCAAATACCAAGACACGAACTATGGGTTACAACGGAAGTTTCTTAGGCCCTGTCATCAGAGTAAGTAAAGGTGAGCAAGTAAATGTGCACGTAAATAACAAGCTAAAAGAAGCAACTACAGTTCACTGGCATGGACTAGAGGTAGAAGGAGAAAAGGATGGGGGCCCTCATCAAGGAATTGAACCAGGAACAACTTGGGAGCCTAGTTTTACAGTAAATCAACAGGCTGCAACATTGTGGTATCATCCGCACTTTGGAGGAAATACTGCTACCCAAGTTTATAAAGGTTTAGCAGGACTATTCTATGTGGATGATGAAGTATCAAAAAGCTTAAATATTCCTAAGGAATATGGAGTAAATGATATACCTTTAGTAATTCAAGATAGAAGCTTTGGCAAGGACGGCAGTTTTATTTATAATACAAATATGATGGATGGAGCAACAGGGGATACTATCATAGTTAACGGAGCTATTAAACCTAATTTAGAGGTTAATAGAGTCAAGATGAGATTTAGAATAGTTAATGGTGCTAATGCAAGTAACTTTAATTTGAAGTTAGATAATAGAGATGGATTCTATCAAATAGCATCTGATGGTGGATTTTTAGAAAAACCGGTTAGCCAGAGAAATATTATGTTATCACCTGGGGAAAGAGCAGAGATAATAGTGGACTTTTCAAAGTATGAAAAGGGAACGCAGCTATCACTTATGAGTAATAAGGAAGCCATTATGACCTTTAATGTTAAAGGCGATGGGAAAGATGATACTGAAGTACCTAGCACTTTAACGAATATAGAAAGAATGTCAGAAACACAAGCTACTAAGATAAGAAGTTTTGAGCTTCAAGGTATGGGTCACATGGTATCAATAAACGGTAAAAAGTTTGATATGAATAGAATTGATGAAACAGTGAGGCTTGGAGATACAGAGATTTGGGAAATTACAAACCCAGGATCTATGATGCATGAAATGGGACACCCATTCCATATTCATGGCACACAGGTTCAAATTCTATCAAGAAACGGTAATGCGCCTTCTCCAGAGGAGAGCGGATGGAAAGATACTGTATATATTGAGCCTAACGAAAAAGTAAGACTTATAGTTAAGTTTAATAAGAAGGGTACTTATATGTACCACTGTCACATTCTTGAACATGAAGAAGCAGGTATGATGGGACAAATTAAAGTAGAATAATAAATAATATTGAAGATCATGTCTTAAGCTTCGATGATATAGATCGACTAGAAAAAATATTAGAGATAAAAAAATCTTTCGCAGTAGAAGAAGTGGATTGCAATTGTCCAGAAAGACAATGCGAGTGTCATTTACATCATCATTAAGAATAAGGAGGAATTTAAAATGAACAATAACAACAAACATTTATCCCACTGTCACCATAATCATGGCGACATGGATCATTCAAAACATGAGCACGTAAGCACGGAAGAACATGGAGACCATAAGAATCAACATCAAGAACATCATGCTGAGCATGATCACAGCGGGCACAGTGGGCATGACCACAGTGGGCATCACGGAGGGCATGAACACCATCATCACGGTAACTTTAAGGAACTTTTCTTAAAATCATTGCCACTAGGAATCATTATTATGCTCTTATCCCCTATGGCTGGGTTTGACCTACCATTCCAGTTTACTTTTCCATATTCTGATATTGTAGTAGCTATTTTATCTACTATATTAATTATTTATGGTGGACGTCCATTCTATCAAGGCGCAGTTGACGAATTTAAACAAAAAGAACCTGGAATGATGGCTCTAGTTTCTTTAGGTATAAGTGTTTCATATTTATACAGTATTTATGCTGTTATCATTACCTACGTAACGGGTGGACACGTGATGGACTTTTTCTTTGAATTTGCTTCATTATTATTAATCATGTTATTAGGTCACTGGATTGAGATGAAAGCTATTGGAGAAGCAGGAGACGCACAAGCAGCATTGGCTAAGTTGGTACCAAAAGATGCTCACGTTGTGTTAGAAGATGATTCAATTGAAATACGTCCAGTTGCTGACTTACAGGTAGGTGATTTAATTCGTGTTCAAGCCGGAGAAAATGTGCCAGCAGACGGAACTATCGAGCGTGGCGAATCACGTGTAAATGAAGCTCTTTTGACTGGAGAATCAAAAGCAGTTAAAAAAGGTCCTGGCGATGAAGTAATCGGAGGCTCAACAAATGGAGAAGGGGTTCTTTATATTAAAGTGAATGAGACAGGTGATCAATCCTTCATCTCTCAAGTTCAGAATTTAATCAGCCAAGCTCAAAGTCAGCCTTCCAGAGCAGAAAATATTGCTCAAAAGGTTGCAGGATGGCTCTTCTATATTGCGATCATTGTCGCACTAATAGCTTTTGTAGTGTGGATGGTTATTGGAGATATCCCAACAGCAGTTATCTTTACTATCACGACATTAGTTATAGCTTGTCCACACGCATTAGGTCTGGCTATTCCATTGGTCACCGCCCGTAGCACAAGCTTAGGAGCCAGTCGTGGGTTACTAGTGAAAGACCGCCAAGCCTTAGAAATAGCTCCAGATGCAGATGTGATGATTTTAGATAAAACAGGTACTTTAACAACTGGTGAGTTTAAAGTATTAGACGTTAAACTTTTTAATAACAAATATAATAAAGAGGAAATCATTGCCTTACTGGCAGGTATTGAAGGAGGCTCTAGCCACCCGATTGCTCAATCAATTATAAGTTTCGCTAAGCAGCAAGATATACGTCCAGCATCTTTTGATTCAATTGATGTGATTTCAGGTGCTGGAGTAGAGGGTAAAGCAGGTGGGCACCGTTACCAATTAATCAGTCAAAAAGCCTATGGACGTAATCTTGATATGGATATTCCAAAAGGAGCAACTCTTAGTGTCTTAGTAGAAAACGATGACGCCATTGGTGCTGTAGCTTTAGGGGACGAATTAAAACCAACGAGTAAAGAGTTAATTAAAGCTCTTATAAAGAACAATATTCAACCAATTATGGCAACAGGTGATAATGAAAAAGCGGCTCAAAGTGCGGCAGAAGATTTAGGTATTGAATATAGATCAAATCAATCTCCACAAGACAAATATGAGTTAGTTAAAACACTTAAAGATGAAGGAAAGAAAGTTATCATGGTAGGTGATGGTGTAAATGATGCTCCTTCTCTTGCCTTAGCAGATGTTGGTATAGCTGTAGGTGCTGGAACTCAAGTTGCATTGGATTCAGCTGATGTCATATTGACTCAATCCGATCCAGGAGATATTGAATCATTCATTGAATTAGCACACAAAACAACTCGTAAAATGAAACAAAACCTATTTTGGGGAGCTGGTTATAACTTTATAGCTATCCCTCTAGCTGCAGGAATTTTGGCTCCTATTGGTATCACATTAAGCCCTGCATTAGGAGGAATCCTAATGTCTGTGTCAACAGTCATCGTCGCCATTAATGCTATGTTATTAAGTTTAGATCCAAAAAATAACGGTTAACAGATCGAATGATTGAAACTCATTAAAGTATCAAGATACAATTCTATATGTTTTAATACATTCAGAAGATAAGTAGTCGTATACTGTGGAACAGAACTTAGTAAATATTGAAAAGTGGCTATCAACAAACAGGTTGATAACCACTTTTTTTCACTATTGACTCTATTTCAAGAATCGGCTGTGAATATGTCAAATGCGTTTAGTGGGAACATTTTATCTATCTGCCAATTCTTTTAATAATTCATCGTATTGATTCATAGCACTTTTTAACTCTATGTCAAAGTCAAAAGTTGGCTCAGCTTTGAGAATGCTGGTTTCTTTATTAAGTTCCCCTTTAAAAACTTGCTTAGTACTGATATTCAGTCGAAAATTCATTAGCTACGCCTCCCAATTTTGCAACTATATTATACATGGTATGTATGAAAATTAAAAGTGAATACTTCTAGCTGTTCTCATTTTCTAGAATCAAGAATAAGGTAAACTTTTGTATTTTCTGGTTCGATTTTGCTTATTTTACTTGAAAATTTACCTTATTTTGATGAAATTAGTTGAAATTGGATGAAATTTTGAGGTTTGAAAACCCGTGAAAACGTTGATATTAAAAGCTTTTGAAATTAATTCCAACAAAAGTTTTTAAAACCAGGTCTTAAGAAAGCACGTAAGGCTAGCCAGTTCTCTAAACGTTAAGAACCAGCTACAATACAGTATTACAACACTTCATGGTTCACACCATGGGGTGTTTTTTTGATATTTTTTAGCAAAGTTCACACCGCTTTTCACACCAAATTCACACCATTATTTTTTAAGATTACGGTAGGCGATTGCACCAACAGCCATAAAACTTCTAATTTTTCAACGAATTCTTAATCCGGGAAGTAAATATAAAACTTTCTATCACCAAGCTTCCCTATTCGGAGATTGGAATGTTCCATATAATTCAGTCTATCGGTCACTTGATTTCTTAAATACCTTTCAATCAGAAATTCAACAGCACTTACATCAAGAAGTTAGCCAATTAACGAATCGAACTGGAACCTTAGTGTTTTATGATGTTACCAACTATTTTTTTGAAATTGATGTTCCTGATGAAGATATACGTGATGAAAATGGGGACCTATGAAAACATCAAGCATGAACGATTTTCGAGAAACCCTCGCATTGCTAGAACTTTGACAGAGTTTGGTTGGGTTCGTGAGATGAATGAAGGGGTGAAACGTATCTACTCGGAGATGGAATCTGCCTTTCTCCATGAACCTAAATACTCAGAACCAGGGAATAAGGTTGTCCTGACACTTGAAAATAATATTGTTAGTCGTCATCTACGTACACGAGACAGTCTAGAAAAGCAGTTCTCTGATTTTGGTGAATTAACAGCAGATGAGCAACTGATTGTCCACTATATGTATAACTCAGGTAATAAAATGACAACCGCAAAAGCTGTTGAATTGACTGGTAGAAGCAGACGTCATATAGGAAAAGTATTGCAAAAATTGAAAGATCAAGGAGTCTTGAAATGGTATGGCAATAGTAAAAATGACAAAAATCAATACTACAATCTTGCTTCAAAATAGATTATACTTTATACTGAGAACGCAGTAGAACGCAGTAGAACGCAGTAGAACGCAGTAGAATACAGTAGGATATAGAAAAGTGGATATCAACAATCAGGTCGATAACCACTTTTTTATTTTTAACTTTATTTCAAAAATCAGTTGTGAATATGTCAAATTTGCTGTCGATTTCAGTAAATTTCTTTATATTATTAATAAGTGAAAATGTGATTGACATCATATCATTGCTAGAAACATATGTGAAGAATTAAAAAGAAATTTCTTGATTAGCATTTCATACATAACAAGAATTAACTATTGAATATTGCTATTTTTTTATTGATTTAGCAACCTATACAATAAAAATGTTAAAAAAACGACAGTCTTTGTGCTAAGAATCTAATGATACTAATGCTATTTTAGGAGATAATGAACTTATCAAATGCAAGGAGAAATTCAATGGACGTTAAGGAATTCGAAGAATTAGTTAGTGTCGCAAGTGGGAAGATAATACCGTTGAAGGATGTTAAAGACGCTCTCTTTTCTCAGGAAATGATGGGATCAGGGGTGGCGGTCGAACCTTCTGTGGGGAGAGTTTATGCACCATTTAATGGAAAAATTGTCAATATTTTTCCAACCAAGCATGCTATTTCACTTTTAAGTGAAAATGGCTGTGAAGTCCTTATTCATATAGGACTCGATACCGTTCAGCTACAGGGGGAACACTATACCGAACAGGTTAAAGAGGGTGACATTGTCAAAAAAGGCGATTTACTGATGGTTTTTGATAAACCAGCTTTAGAAAATGCGGGTTTTGACACCGTTATTCCTGTTGTTATTTTGAATACTCCAGATTATGAAAAAATAGAAGTACACAATTTAGGTGAAAATGTAGTTGCTGGGCAACTCGTTCTAAGGCTTGAGAGAAAGGCTGAGGATAAAATCTCCGATAAGATTGAGGTGCAAAAAGGAGAAAATCAACTAGAAAGAGAAATTATTTCAGCGCTTGGTGGTGCTGATAATATTCGAACTATTGGTCATTGTGCCACTCGTTTACGTGTCACATTCGTTGATATAAAAAAAATAGACCGTGTAGCCCTAGATCATATAAAAGGTGTTCTGGGAGTTGTCGAAGCTATGGGGGGGCTACAACTCGTAATCGGAAATTCTGTAAATGACGTGTATGATACCATACAAAAGTTATATCATTTTAAAAATATAGACAAAGAAAAAAGAGGAAGTCAGCCTAAAGGCAATGTTATTAGCCAAATATTAAATATATTATCAGATGTCATTAGTCCGGTAGTACCATTAATTATGGGAAGTGGTTTGTTATCAGCAGCACTAATATTATTTACAAGAATGGGTATTGATAATCAAAATTCAACATATGTGATATTTGAATATGCTGCAAATGTAGTTTTTTACTTTCTACCATTCTTTCTAGCTTATTCTTGTGCAAAACGTTTCGGAACAGATATTATTTATTCCCTCTTTATTGCTGGTATATTGTTACACCCTACATTAGCTAATATCGTGACACAAGGTGGAAAAGTTTCTTTATTTAATCTACCTGTGGTTGCTATTGATTACAGTTCTAGTTTACTACCAATTATTCTAAGTGTTTGGATTTTATCACTAGTTGAAAAATTTATTAATAGATATTTACCTAAATCCTTACGCTACGTTGTTAAGCCTTTACTCATCATTATGATTATGATTCCACTAACACTTCTTATAACTGGTCCTGCTGGTTACATGATGGGAGAAGGATTAGGATGGATAATAAATTTATTGAGAGGGCATGCTGAATGGCTAGCGATACTAATTCTTTGTTGCATTGCTCCCTTTATGGTTATGACAGGGATGCATATTGCTCTGACCCCTATTATTATTTTGACAAATCTTGAGACTTTGGGTTATGAAAATATGATGTTAGTAGCGTTTATCGGTATGAACTTTTCACAATTTGCAGTTGCAATGGCTACATTTTTTAAAACAAAAAATAAAACACTTAAGAATTTGGCGATTAGCTGTGGACTCACCGCATTCTTTGGAGGTGTGACGGAACCAACTCTATATGGTATTTCAGTAAAAATGAAACGGCCACTTTATGCTACGTTTATTGGCTGTATAGCGAATGCGATTTGTTGTATTATCTTCCAAATTAAGATTTTCTCATTTGCGCCGCCATCATTTTTCACTTTGCCAATCTTTATGAATCCAGATGGAACTTCAGGTAACTTTATCTCAGCTATTATCACTATTATTGTGGTCATTGTAGTGACATTTGTAGCTACATGGATGCTTGGCTTTGATGATAGCGTCTACGACGATTAGGAGGAAGGGATTATGAACCAAAAATTGATTGCATTTGACATTGATGGTACTCTACTAAACTCTCGCAACCAAATCCTGCCAACCTCGATTAAAGCGATTCAAAAACTACAGGCAGATGGGCATATAGTGACCATTGCAACAGGACGTAGTCGGTTTTTGGTCCAAGATATTATTGATCAACTAAGACTATCCACTTACGTTCTCTGTAATGGTGCTGTTGCTTTTCATGAAAATGAAAGACTTATCAACAAGGGATTGGATAGAAAACTAATGAAAGATTTACAGTTTTTTATGGAAGTTTCTGGGATGGATTTGGCTGTAACCGGTATAGATCAGATGGCCCGTGTGACAGACAATCATGCGGAAACGTTTGAAAAAGTCATGCATGGTTTAGGAAAAGAGGATTTGGATTTCCAGATTGATTTTATTGAAAAAGTTGATGTTTACCAAGGCTTAGGCTTTTATCAGTCCGATCGAGATGGTACGTTTGAAGAAAATTTCCCTCAACTACGTTTTGTCCGATGGCTCGATGATTGTGTGGATATAATTGATAAAGATATGTCAAAAGCTGTAACGGTGTTGGAATTAGCTGAGAAACTAGGAATTTCACAAAATAATATCATTGCTTTTGGTGATGGAATGAATGATAAAGAAATTCTAGCAGCAGCTGGCATAGGAGTGGCTATGGGAAATGCCTCAGAAGAAGTTCAAGCTGTTGCGGATATGGTAACAGCCAGTAATGACCAAGATGGTATTGCCGTAGCTTTACAAAAATTGGAACTAATATAAATTTCATTTAAAAAGAAAGAAGGATACTATTATGAAACTAGGACTTGTATCAGCGATTTTGGACCAATCAGATTTTAAAGAATTGATTGATGTTTCTGCTGAAAATGGATTAGAATGTGTGGAAGTAGCTTGCTGGCCACAAGGGAAAGCAGCTCGACGCTATGCTGGTGTCTCTCACATCGATGTAGCTAACCTAACAGCTGAGGAAGCTGATGAGCTGACAGATTATGCCGCTGGTAAAGGGATTGAAATTTCATCTCTTGCCTACTATCCAAATCCATTAGATGAAGATTTGGAAAAACGCAAGGAAGTGATTGACCATTTATATAAAGTAATTGATGCATCAGCTCTCCTTGAAGTCAACATGGTGACAACCTTCATTGGACGTATGCCAAGTAAAACTGTTTCTGCAAACATCGAAGAAGCGGTGAAAGTTTGGACACCAATCTTGGAATATGCACAGGATAAGGGAGTTAAAATCGCTATTGAGAATTGCCCAATGCTCTTCACGGAAGATGAGTGGCCAGGGGGACAAAACATGATGACAACACCAGCTATCTGGCGTCGAGTATTTGAAGCCCTTCCATTTGACAATCTCGGTCTCAACTATGATCCATCACACTTTGTATGGCAACAGATTGATTACATTGCACCGCTATATGAATTTAAAGATAAAATCTTCCATGTTCATTATAAAGACATCAAGCTTTACAAAGATAAACTTAAGGATGTAGGTATTATGGCAACGCCACTTCAATACATGAGTCCAAAATTACCAGGACTTGGAGATGTGGACTGGGGAAAATATGTCTCTGCATTAACTGATATTGGCTATGATGGATTTTCTTGTATCGAGGTAGAAGACAAGGCTTTTGAGAAGAGTTACGATGATGTTAAGAAGTCTATTACATTGAGCACAAAATACCTACGTAATTTTGTTATTTGATGGGAGGATTCAATGAGCCAAAAAGTCATTGGTATTGATTTAGGTGGAACGACAGTTAAAATGGCTATCGTTAGTCTGGAAGGTGAAATTCTTCAACAGTGGAGTATTGCAACAGATATTTCCGAGGAGGGGAGTCGAATTGTACCAGATATTATTAGTTCGATACAGCATCGTTTAGAGTTATATGGTCTTACAACTGAAGACTTTGTCGGCATAGGAATGGGAACTCCAGGTACTGTTGATAGAAAAAATGGGACCGTCAGTGGTGCATTTAATCTCAATTGGAAAAAACAACAACCTGTCCGAGATCAAATTAATAAAGCATTTGGACTAGAGTTGTACTTGGATAACGATGCGAACGTTGCTGCACTTGGGGAGCAGTGGCGTGGAGCAGGAAATAATGAACCGGACGTTGTTTTTATTACGCTTGGGACTGGTGTTGGTGGAGGTATTGTAGCAAATGGTCAATTACTCCATGGTCTGCTTGGTAGCGCGGGAGAAATCGGGCATATCGGAGTAGATAAAGATGGATTTACTTGTACTTGTGGAAATAAGGGGTGTCTAGAAACTGTCGCATCTGCAACAGGTATTGTGAAACTGGCTCGTCAGATGTCGGAGAGTTTTGCTGGTAATTCACAATTGAAAAGAGATATTGATGAAGGCCTAGCAGTAACAAGTAAAGATATTTTTCAGACTGCTGAAGCAGGGGATCCTTTTGGTAAACGAGTTGTTAATCAAGTTTGTGATTATCTTGGAACAGCAGCAGGAAATATTGCTAACATTTTGAATCCATCAAGTATCATTTTAGGAGGCGGTGTGTCTGCGGCAGGAGAATTTCTTCGTAGTCAAGTAGAAACGTATTTCAAGGTAACCGCTTTTCCTAGCATGAAGGAAACTACAAAAATTAAGTTAGCAACTTTAGGAAATGATGCAGGTGTCTTAGGGGCAGCATCACTTGTGATTCGAAAATAATATTCAAAAAGCTGAGAAGATATGATCTCAGCTTTTAATATACTTAATAACCAATGACAAGATTTCGCTATTAAATCTTGCACAAAAATGAATAAAAAATAAAATAAAGATTTTTTTGCCAAATAATACTCTATTTTTTCCTTAAGAATAGGAAGGATAAGCTCCCTATAATACGGGATAATAAGTGTGTAAAAAAGAACAACACAAAAGGAGGTAAGGAAATGTTTGATAATTTCCTCATCAGAAAAAATAGTTTGAAAAATGATTACGATAAAGACGGTAACGTAATTGGTTTTCAATTTGCTGCTCGCAATGCTAATTACCGTGGAGTATTTCTTTCACTTCATAATGGTTATTATATTAAGGTAGATGGTATTGAATATCCTCGTGATGTACAAACTTTTGAAGTAAATGGGAAAGAACCACGAACTTTCGAAGAAATAAAAACTTGTGTTTGGGAACATTGGGACTATGATGATGAAGGTGTTATTCATATCGCAAAACCAGGTGGACTTGAACCTGGAATTCATACCATTGAATTTCAACAATCAGTCCTTGCAGCATATGGATATCTGCCAACTGATGAAGAGTGGGTAAAAAATCCTCCAGTCCCAGGAACGGGTGCAGGATCTGACAAGACAAAAAATATCGTATCTTATGATTTAGAATTACAGGATAGAAAACCACAAGGTAAAATCAAACGTGGGGTATCGCTTTATAGCTATCAACAAACACAATTCTTTAAAGAATTGGATCTTGAAGGTCAAATTCGTGAAGTTGGTGAAAACCTTTTTGGTGCTGATGGTATTGAGTTATTGGATGAAATGGCGATTCGTCAATATCCAAATCCACCACAAGAGTTCTTTGATAATTGGTTTGCTTGGATGAAGAAATACGATACAAAGCCAGTTACGATGGATGTTTTCCATGATGTTCTTCAATTTAGGGATCATGTTATGAGCTATTCAGAATCAGCAGAACGTCTGAAAAATGATATTCGATTGGCTAAGAAGCTTGGATTCAAGAATGTTCGTACCCTTGCCACAACACCATTTGAAATCCTGATTGAGGCATTACCGGTCGCAGAAGAATTAGATATTCGATTGGCAAAAGAGATTCATGCACCAATTCCGATCAATGGACAATATGTCAATGAAATTGTTGACTATTGTGAAAAAACAGGAACAAAACATTTAGGTCTTGTTCCAGACTGGGGTATCTTTGCCTTCCGTCCATCCGAAGTCACACTTGATTGGTATGTTCGACAAGGTGCAAAACGTGAAACTTGTGATTTGGTTGTGCAACTCTGTATGGATAACTATGAGGGACGATCAAATGAACTCAATGATATTGATTTATCACTATACTCTGCAGGAAACGTCGAGTCACTCTTCCATCGTTATATCAAACATGGAGAAGCTCCAGCTGATTTGATTCCAGCCTTTGATAAAATGGAAAAATTGGTACGCGATAATGTACCAGATTACTCAGAAATTGATTTCGAAGTAATGGGTCAAGCGCTCCTTCTTTCTCGAACTAAGCCAGAAGATCTTGGACGCATTCTACCGTATATTGTAAGTATTCATGGTAAATTCTATAACATGTCAGAAATTCCTGGCAAACCTGGTCAATATCAAGATATTGCAATTGATTACGAAGGACCAATCAACTATTTGAAAGAACATGGTTGGGAAGGTTATATTAATTCAGAATATGAGGGACAACGTCGCTTCCAAGACCGTGGTGTAGAAGATCTGATTAGCGAGATTGATCAAGTTCGTAAACATCAAGAAATGCTTAAACGCTTGATTGGAGAGTAATCATATGGCACAAGAGTTAGCTTTAGTAGGAGCTTGGGGTGCCGATATTCAAGGAGTCAATAATCCTGAAGCTGGAGATGGTGGACTTAAAGTCTATCGTATCCAAAATGATGGAAGGATGGAATTGGTCGGCAAATCCACTCCGGAAATAAACATTGGTAGTTTGACAGTACCTGGAAATGGTGATTATATTTACGCTACTGATGAGCGGAAAGATTTAGGTGGCATCCATGGAAATGGTGGTGGTATCGCAGCCTACAAATTAAATAAGGAAACAGGAGAAGTTATCTTCCTCAATGAAGTATCTTCAGCGGGTGCCTACCCATGCTATATCACTGGGGACAGCCAAAGAAAGTATGTCTTTACAGCAAATCACGGCAATCACGAAGAGGTGGTTACAGTTGCTGTCAAAGAAGCAGACGGCACCTTTTCAGCAAAACGTTATTTTGATGAGGGGAGCGTCGTAATGTTTCCGATTCAAGCAGATGGTTCAGTTGGGAAAGCATGTGATGTGCAAACTTTGACAGGATCTAGTATTATGCCACTTTTTCAGTGGACATCACATCCACATAGTGTCTGGCTTGATCCGACAGAGAAATATCTTTTAGTTGGAGACAAGGGGACTGACTTAATACGAGTATTTGAAGTTGATTATGAGAATGGAAAATTAATTTCAGTCAATAACTTTAAGACACTCGAGGGTTTATGTCCGCGCCATATCGCGTTCCACCCAAGTCTTCCAGTCTTTTACTGTAACGGTGAGCAAGATCATACGGTTCATGCATTTGGATTTGATGACCAAACGGGTAATATTACCTATATTGGCGGTCAGACAACTGTCGGACCTGACTACGAAGACAGGGATGATCCAACAGATATCTTTTCACACAATCAAACAGCTGATCTTAGAGTACATAAGTCTGGTAAATATCTCTACGTTTCCAACCGAGGTGATGATTCAATCGCTAGTTTCAAAATTGATGCTGATACTGGTATGATTCAACTCATAGAAATTGTCCCATCAGGTGGAGCGATTCCACGTGCCATAAACTTTGATAAATCTGGTGACTTGCTTTACGTCGTTAACCAACGATCAAATCTTGTTGTTCCATTCAAAGTAGACGAATTAACAGGTCATCTAATCCCCACTGGTCAAACAATGACTGTAAATAGTCCAGTAAATATTCAATTTACAAATTAAAAAAGAAAGAGGAACTCTCATGACAAAACTCAAATTAGCCATTATCGGTACTGGAGGTATCGCAAATAATAAACATCTCCCTTCTCTTGCAAAAGTTGCAGATAAAGTTGAAGTAGTTGCACTTTGTGACTTGATTAAAGAAAAAGCAGTTGCAACAGCAGAACGTCACAATTTGCCAAATGTAAAAATCTACACAGACTACAAAGAAATGCTCAAAGATGAGTCTATCGATGTTGTCCATGTTTGTACACCCAATGTTTCTCACGCAGATATCACAGTTGATGCATTTGCAGCTGGTAAACATGTTCTATGTGAAAAACCAATGGCCGCAACAACAGAAGATGCACAACGTATGATTGATGCTTGGAAATCATCTGGCAAGAAATTTACAGTTGGCTACCAAAACCGCTTCCGTCATACTGTACAAGTTCTGAAAAAATCTTGTGATGCTGGGGAGCTTGGGGATATCTACTATGCTGAGGCAAATGCGATTCGTCGTAAACAAGTACCAACTTGGGGTGTTTTCCCGGACAAATCACAACAAGGTGGCGGTCCACTTATTGATATTGGTACACATGCACTTGATATCACGCTTTGGTGTATGAATAATTATGATGTCGACAGTGTTTCAGGTTCTGTTTTCTATAAATTGGGTAGCTTACCCGAAGCAGCACAAGGCAATACTTACGGGGCGTGGGACACAGATAACTTTGAAGTAGAAGACTCAGCAATGGGCTTCATCAAATTCAAAAATGGTGCTCTTGTAAATTTACGTTCATCATGGGCTCTCAACTATCTTGACGCTCGCGAAGCTTCAACAACTCTTTGTGGCACTAAAGAGGGGGGAGAAATTAAATATGG
Source organism: Streptococcus parasuis (assembly GCF_021654455.1). NCBI lineage: Bacteria > Bacillati > Bacillota > Bacilli > Lactobacillales > Streptococcaceae > Streptococcus > Streptococcus parasuis. The sequence goes on along the minus strand of NZ_AP024276.1, from coordinate 1,841,656 downwards.
TGGTATGTATGTTGATGATGAGTTGGTTTTCAATAAAACACGACATGGCAAGATGAGTGAAGAAAAACTCTCTGGTGAAGCGTTGGTCGATTACTTCGAAGGGGTGAATGAGCCAGCAGGTGTTTTGGAAGCTAAACATTGGGTAGATGCTATTATCAATGACATCGACCCTGTTGTGAAACCTGAGGAAGCATTTCGTGTCACTCAAATTCTTGATGCAATCTACAAAGCAGCGGAAACAAATACAACAATCAAATTTGACTAAAATGAATTGATGGGGTGGGCCTTGCCCTGCCCCAAATTTTTTGAAAGGATGTAAGAATATGGTTTACAATTATGCAGTAATCGGTTATGGCTTTATTGGTCGTCGCCACGTTGCAACTCTGAAAAATTTTGATCGAAGTGATTGTGTCGCTATCTGTGACATTAATCCAAAACGATTAGAAGAAGCAAAAGAGCTTTATCCAGATACACCAGTATATGATCATGTTGACAAGTTATTAGCTGCTGAAAAACTGGATGGTGTCATCATCGCAGCCAATAATAATCAACACAAAGAACTGGTTATTAAAGCAGCTCAGGCTGGACTTAATATTATCTGTGAGAAGCCTGTAGCCATGACCGTCGCAGAATTTGATGAGATGATGGCTGAAGTTGAAAAAGCAGGTGTTAGTCTTACTGTTCATCAACAACGTCGTTTTGATAAAGATTTCCGCAGCGTCAAGAAAACGTATGATGACAAATTGGTTGGTGATGTCTACACCATCAAGAGCTCTCTTTATGGATATAATGGTAATATGCACGACTGGCATGTTTACAAATCTGAAGGTGGCGGGATGCTCTATGACTGGGGTGTTCATTTAATTGACCAAATTCTCTTTATGGTTGATAGTCCACTTAAAGTTGTATTTACTGACGTTCGTAATGTTATTAATAAAGAGGTAGATGATTACTTCAATATTCTAATGCGCTTTGAAAACGGCGTGACAGCCGAAATTGAATTGGGAACTTATTATTTATCTGATGCCAAAGATTGGTTTGAACGTCATTGGTATGTTGGAGGTAATAAAGGAAGCATGTATGCAAACAAATTTGATCCAGAAGGTAAGATTGTTCGGACTACTCGTCTCTTAGAAAACGTTGCTGAAGATCAGGATAAATCAGCAAAATCTTATGGACCAACTCGTTCATTTGGAGTTCCAGAAGAAGGTCTCATTATCACCGAAGATATTCCATTAGTAGCTGCCGATCATATTCAATACTTTGAAAACTATTTTGACTTTTTAGATGGCAAGGCAGAGTTACTCGTCACACCTGCTCAAGTCCGTAAAGTCTTAGAGGTTATGGAAGCGTGCTGGAAATCAGCTGAAACCTTCCAGAGTGTAGTTATTGGTTAATCGCATTACTTGAAAGGAAAAAACAATGACAAATAAAATTACGGAGTTTATCGATACAAGAAAACATGGGAAATTTCACACTCAACTTGTTTTCCTGGGTATCTTCTTGATTACTTTTACAGGTTATGGAGCGACAGCATATGGTTCCATCATTCCAATGCTTTTTGGAGAATGGAAGAACCTTAATTCTGACGTTTTAGGTTATATTGGTAGTTTGTCGGAGTTTGGCTCTCTCTTTGGAGCCCTATTCTTTAGTTCATTCACTAAAAAATATGGTATTAAACGTGTCCTAATTACAGCAACAATGGTTTTCTGTTTGGCGACCTTCGGACAAGCCCTAGCACCATCTATTACAGTATTGGCTGTTTTAAGAACTATTGCAGGCTTTGGTTTTGGGGGAGTTATTCCCCTAGTTATCTCTCTCTTATCTGAGTATTCACCAAAAACAAATAAAGCTCAAGCTGTAGCCTCTGCTCTTTGTGGAAATCAATATGGAGCGATTATTGCTTCGTTTGTAGCCATTTATGTCACTGCACAATTACAATGGCGCCCTGTATTCTGGATGGCACTGATTCCTATATTCTTCTTACCTTATATCATAAAAAATCTTCCAGAGAGCAGTTTATACATGATGAAAACTAACGATTTGGCAGGACTGAAAGCTGTTCTATCAAAAATTGATCCGAGCTTTGCTTCTGAAATTGATGTTGAGGCAGAATTGGCTGAAGCAGACTTGTCAGAAGATGTACATAAAGTGTCCTATAAGCAATTGTTTACTAAGGAATATGCAGTTGTTACTATTTTATCTTCTGTCATTGCGATAATGGGCTTACTATTTATTAATGGTGTGATTATCTGGCTCCCAAGTTTGATGGTTGAAGCAGGATATGAGCTAGGGTCTAGTTTGGCTTTCACTATCTTCTTATGTGGTGGTACAGTTGCTGGGGCAATGTTCTGGGCACGTGTTGCAGATAAAAAAGGATTTACTATTCTGCTACCAACTATCTATATTTTAGGCTCTCTTTCACTGATGTTAATGGGAATTAAATCTAATATTATTATTCTATATATTTTTGTAACCTTGGTTGGATTTTTCCTATTTGCCGCTCATTCTTTAGTAAATGCATTTATTGCGCAACATTATTCAGATAGCTTGCGTACCACTGCAGTTGGCTTACCAAATAGTCTTGGGCGTATTGGAGGTCTTCTTGGCCCAACTCTTGGAGGACTCCTAATGGCAAATAATGTATCGGTTTTAGGCTGGTTTATGGTTTTTGCAGGAATGGGGTTAGTCGCAGGATTAAGCTTTATCATTATTAATTTACATAGCAAAAAAGCATAAAAATAGCGGGGTCCCCCCGCTATTTGCTTTGTGAAAAGTAGGTGTGATACAATAAGAGAAAGCGATGAAAAAGGACATTTACTAATGGAAAGAGACTACTTAGCAAGTGAAGAATTGTTGACTATTGAATTTAGTCAAAACTCAGAAGATAAGCTTCATCAGCATGAAAACTTTGAATTACTATATGTACTTCAGGGAGTTGCAGAAGTATCAGTTGGAGAGGAGCACTATAAATTATCAGCTAAAGATTTTATTATCATTAATTATAATCGACAGCATGCATATTCTCTTTCTGATAGAGGTCTTGTCGTGAGAATCTTGATTTCTTATAGTAAAATGAAGCAGTTTATCAATAATGATACAATTCTTTTTTGGTGCAATTCTACAGTTGAAGACAGTAAACGTTATGATGAAGTTAGACAAATATTGAATAAAATTCTTAATTACATCATTATTGACGGTATGCATGAAAGTTTAAGTAGAACGAGTCTCTACTACCAACTTTTGGATTCCTTAATAAAAAATTTTCTATTAACAGCAGATGATGTTCGATATCGTGTCAAGAATGATTCTGAAACGGATAGAATGCAAGAAATATTTCAGTATATTCGTTCAAATTATCGTCAAACTATTACGCTTCAGGATTTGGCAGATCATTTTTTTCTTTCGACAACTTATCTTTCTAAGTATATTAAGCAGGAATGTCAGGTTGGTTTTGTTGAAATTTTGAATAATGTCCGTTTGTCACATGCTCTCGTGGATTTATTACATAGTGATAGTTCGATATTAAAGATTGCCTTAGATAATGGTTTTGCAAGTGTAGCTGCTTTTAATAAGGTGTTTAAAGAAATACATAATACTACTCCATCAAAATTTCGTAAGGAAAAGAGAAGTGATGTAGTAAACAATCGAAAAGAAGATTCTAATCAATCAGAATTAATTAAAAAAGTAGGTAACTTTTTACTAGATATTGATGATAAGCTTGATGAAGCTGAAGCAACTAGCAGTAATGTTGTTATTCATCCAGATGCTTTACCTCATGGGAAATGGTCACATTCTTTTACAGATTTGATGAATATTGGAGGAGCATTTGACTTAACCAGAGCAGATATTCAAGAGCAAATTCTCATCATGAAGAGAGAATTAGGAGTTAAATATATTAGGTTTTGGGATATTTATTCCCCGAGACTACATATTAATATTCACTCGGTTGAAGAGGGGATAAATTTTAGTAGGTTGGATAATGCGATTGATTTTTTAGTAAAAAATGATCTAATCCCTTTTATTGAACTTGGTTTTAAACCACATCGACTTATGAAAACAGCTAACCTTTCGCTCTTAGAGGAAGAGAGAGAAAACCAATTTGCTTCATTGAAAGAAATGTCACAATTTTTTGAGGCCTTTATAAAACACTATGTGAAAAGATATGGATATGATGAGGTTGAAAAATGGTGTTTTGAATATTGGCGAAAATTAAATGTAAAAGTTGAAAATGGGGAGTACGTAAGAGACTTTCATTCGGATAAGTTGGAAGACTATTTTCAGGAATTTGCTACCATAAGCTGTGCTATTAAGTCAATATTGCCGGAAGCCAAAGTTGGTGGAGGAGGTTTTCCTGTTCAACACTACGGAAAAAATGGGTTGCGAGAACTGTTGTTGAAATGGAGAGATGAACAATCGCAGCCAAGTTTTTTAAGTTTTACAACTTATCCATACCAGATTGAGCAGGATCAGAATACCTATTATGAGAGACGTATCTCTAATCAGCATTTTATAAATAATTTTTTAAATGATGTACATCGTGCGATTGCGGAAGTTAAATTTCTAAAAGTACCAATCTATGTATCTGAATATGGTTTGACATTATCTGCTAGAAACCCGATAAATGATCATGTATTAAAGGGAGCCTTTTTAGTTCAATCAGCGTTTGAAGCAAGTAACCGAGCTGATTTATTTGGTTACTATGTTGGAACAGACTTATATAACGAATTTACGGATTCTTCCTCCTTACTATTCGGTTCTAGTGGAGTTTTTTCTAAGACTGGTATACGGAAACCATCATATTTTGCTTTAGAGTTTTTGAATCAATTATTCAGCGATATTATATATCACAATAATGATTGTATGATTACTCGCAATAGAACTAATGAATATCGATTATTGTGTCACAATTTAAAAGATTTAAGTGCTAGTTACTATTTGATGGATGAAGATCAAATTACTCTAGACAATTTACCCTATCTTTTTGAAAATAACGATAATAAAGACTTTCATTTTACATTTTCGGATATTTCTAATGGTTCATATATTATAAAATCTAAATTTGTAAATGAAGATTACGGCAGTATTCAAAATGAGTGGCGTAATTATTACAGCGTTTCTGATTTTAAACTGGATGAATTGGACTATTTTAATCGAATCAGTACACCTAGATTAGATTATACAAAGGTAATAGTAAATGATGGACAGTTAGATTTTAATATATTGTTAAAGCCTAATGAAATACGACTTATTGAGATAATTAAGATTTAATATTCTGGCGACTACTCAAACTCTTGGAAAATGTAGCAATCTCTTTTTTAGAAAATACTGACCTTTGAGGCTATGCTAAAAATAACCGTCCTACTTCAGCCCTCCCTTTTTGCTTTATACGCATAGATAGCTACCTTCTTAAATGGTTCTGTTAGTAGGGAGTTGTTCATGCAACACTTTCACCATTTCTATCAATATCCCACTTAACATTTTCGCTTGTTTTTGATATACTTTAGAAAATAGGTGTTTTCAAGGGGTGATACCATGGAACTAAAAGATATTATGCATATTTTGGAAGATATGAAGGTTGGAGTTTTTGCAACTCTGGATGAGTATGGAAATCCACATGCTCGTCATGCTCATATCACTGCAGCAAACGAAGAAGGGATTTTCTTTATGACAAGCCCAGAAACGCATTTCTATGATCAATTGATGGGGGATCAAAGAGTTGCGATGACGGCTATTTCTGAGGAAGGGTACCTTATCCAGGTAGTGCGTGTAGAAGGGACTGCCAGACCTGTGGAGAACGACTATCTAAAGACAGTTTTTGCGGATAATCCTTATTATCAACATATCTATAAAGATGAGTCTAGTGATACAATGCAAGTATTTCAGATTTATGCTGGTCATGGCTTCTATCAAAGCTTGACTCAAGGTCATAAGTATATCTTTTCTATTGGTCAAGGTGAGAATTCAGAGGTTCGTGCACTTTGAAAACTAGTTGAAAACATTTGGTAAGACAAGTATATTTCAAATAATTATGATACAATACTTTTTATAAATGTTTTAGGAGTGTTTGGATAAATGAGAGAAGATATTCAGATCAATGAGCGAGCCCTTGTTTTGTCAGATCAATTGGTGGAGGTATTGGAATCTATTTACGACCCCGAGATTGAGTTGGATATATACAATTTAGGACTTGTCTATGAAATTCATCTAGATGAAACCGGGTTTTGTAAAGTAGTTATGACCTTTACTGATGCAGGTTGCTCATGTGCAGATACGATGCCTGGAGAGTTAGTAGCAGCTTTGAAGACTATTGACGGAATAGAAGATGCTCAGGTCGAGATTGTTTGGTCTCCTGCTTGGAAAATGACAAGAATTAGTCGCTTAGGTCGAATTACTCTGGGGATAAGCCCTAAATAAAAGAGTTGCAGTTTTGTTTTACTGCAGCTCTTTTTTAAACGTGTCATCGTATTGTCTGTCTAATTCTTCCATCGTTTCATAAATGGGTTTGGGAATCATAAGGACTTGAGGATCCAGATCGACCATGCCATAGCTTGGGTCAATACATTCTTCCCAGTATTCTAAATGTTTTTTGTCGATGTAGGATTCTGAATCTTCGACTTCGATCCCTCCTTCAGCTTGAACAGAATACCAGTAGAGGTATTCACGTCCATCTAGTATGTCACGGAAAATTGTTTCGACATACATTTTTTCATTTTCGAGTGTCAACAGTGTGTCTTTTATGTGATTGTTGAGGAAGGCCATCCATTCGTCTACTTTTGCAGTCTTACCCTCTTTTACACGAAAACGAGATAATTCAACATTTAATTTCAACTTCATTTCCTCCATATAAAAGCCCAGTCGGTTAGACAAGGCTTTGTGATATGATTTATTGTTTACCAGTACGTTCAGGTCTCCAGAAGTCTGTAACAGCTCCTTTAGAGGCAGAGGATACGGTATGGGCATATTTACCGAGAACACCACGAGAGTAGAGTGGTGGGATAACAGTTGTTTTCTTGCGTTCTTCGATTTCTTGGTCAGAAACATGCATGGTGATTTCTTTGGTATCCTGATCAACTGTTACAAAATCGCCAGTGCGGAGGAAGGCGATTGGGCCACCATCCTGAGCTTCAGGAGCGATATGACCAACAACCAGTCCATAAGTGCCACCAGAGAAACGACCGTCTGTTAGTAGGGCTACCTTGTCACCTTGGCCTTTTCCGACAATCATAGAAGAAAGGGACAGCATTTCAGGCATACCAGGTCCACCTTTTGGACCAACATAACGGACAACGACAACATCTCCGTCGACAATTTCATCGGTCAATACAGCCTCAATTGCTTCTTCTTCGGAATTAAATACTTTCGCAGGTCCAGTGTGATTACGTACTTTTACACCAGATACTTTAGCGACAGCACCTTCAGGAGCTAGGTTACCTTTGAGGATAATCAGTGGTCCATCAGCACGTTTTGGATTTTCAAGCGGCATGATGACATCTTGACCGGGTGTCAAATCGGCAAAGTTTTCCAAGTTTTCAGCCACTGTTTTACCAGTACATGTGATGCGGTCACCATGAAGGAGACCGTTTTTCAACAAGTATTTCATAACGGCAGGTACGCCACCAACGTTATATAAATCTTGGAAGACATATTTACCAGATGGTTTTAAGTCTGCCAAATGAGGTACTCGTTCTTGGAAATCGTTGAAATCTTCAAGAGTTAGATCGACATTTGCGGCATGAGCAATTGCAAGGAGATGGAGGGTAGCGTTGGTTGAGCCCCCAAGAGCCATCGTAACAGTTATCGCATCTTCAAAAGCTTCACGTGTCAGAATGTCAGATGGTTTGAGTCCGAGTTCTAACATACGAACAACAGCACGACCAGCTTCTTCGATGTCAGCCTTTTTCTCAGGAGATTCTGCTGGATGAGATGAGGATCCTGGGATAGACATACCTAAAACTTCGATGGCTGTTGCCATTGTATTGGCAGTGTACATACCGCCACAACCACCAGGTCCAGGACATGCATTGCATTCAATTTCGCGGACTTCCTCTGCTGTTAGATCTCCGTGGTTCCACTTACCAATTCCCTCAAAGACTGAAACGAGATCAATATCTTTGCCATTTAGTTTACCTGGAGCAATAGTTCCACCATAGGCGAATATTGCAGGAATATCCATATTGGCAATTGCAATCATAGAGCCAGGCATATTCTTATCGCATCCACCGATTGCTACAAAGGCATCTACGTTATGTCCGCCCATTGCAGCTTCAATAGAGTCAGCAATGATATCACGTGACGTGAGGGAGTAGCGCATGCCGGGTGTTCCCATAGCGATCCCGTCAGCAACGGTAATGGTTCCATATTGGACAGGCCAAGCGCCAGCATCTTTCACACCTTCTTTAGCTAATTTTCCAAAGTCATGTAGATGGATATTACAGGGTGTATTTTCAGCCCAAGTTGAAATAACCCCTATGATAGGTTTTTCAAAACTATCATCAGTCATTCCAGTTGCACGAAGCATAGCTCGGTTAGGTGATTTGACCATCGAATCGTAGACAGAACTACGGTGACGGAGATTTTTTAGTGTGTCTTTTTCGGTCATTTCTCTTCTCCCTATCTTATTTTACCCATTATATCACAGAAATAGCGGAATCGATAAGAGAATGGATAAAGAAATGTAAATTTCTGAATATTCTGCAAAATGAACTCGAAATGAAATACAAAAAAGACAGATGGTTTATACCAAATGTCTTAAAAGTCGGTGTGTCAGTTAAGTTGTCGATTTTTGACGAGTTCTTCTTGTGTCACTGATGAATAGTGTAATGAGTGAAAGTGCCAGGAAACTAGCGCCAACATACCAGTAAGGTTGATCTAAGGTGGTTGAGCGACCGGATAGATTTATGATACCTCGTAGGAGACATCCGGCTGTAATGGTAGCAATGCTTGAGTTCCACAAGTTATAAGTTATTCGTGATAAGTTGGGCTTGACTTGCAGAAGGCTCAATAGCAGAATACCCCCCACTAAAGTTGCGCAGAACATATAGTGCATAAAGACTGAAACTTCTCCATAACTAAGGCTCTCGTAAATACGACTGAAGATGAATAGGAAGGCTGTCATAGCTAAGTAGGAGATAAATGTTCTTGAGAATCTCGTTGTTGAATTAGTAACCGATGTAGACAATATCGCTCACCGCCCTTTCTGAAATAGTGTTTCCGTTTGTAGTTGGATTGTTAATAACTTGACCATTGAAGTAAAGAGTTGATGAGCCACCACCATCAAGGTTATAGGCAGTAGTTGCACCGTACTCTTTCATAATTTCAGCCATTTGATAAAGTGATAAACCTTCGCTTTCGGTAGTTCGTCCATCAGCGACAACGATGATATAGTGGTTTTCGTCAATGATCCCGATAGCTGTACGCGGGTTTGAAGCCATGGCACGTCCGACTTCAGTAGAAGTATCGACGACAATTTCACCATTTTCGACTAAGGCAGGACCGAAGGCAAGTAAGTTGACAACCCCTTGGTCAATTAATTCTTGTGCAGTAACCTCGTCCTCGTAGACGATTTCAAATGAGCCGTCTGCATAGATTGCGAGGTCGCCATAAGAGGCATTGTCGCGAACTGTATCGCGGTAAAGGATACCATTTTTGATAACGTAACCTGTTGAATTGGCCCCGTAATAGTCCCCGTTTATCGCCAAAATGGCATTGTTTGCTACGGCTGTTTCAGAGGTTTTAGCCGTTATGTTGGTTCCATATGTATTTTGAGCAAGAGCTGTTTTCAAATATTCAGCAGAACTAACTTGAATATCTGCGACGTAAACGGTTGTGTTATTTGTAGTGATTGTCTCAAGATTAATCTGGATATTGTCATCTGAGTAGCTCGTATCAGTTGTAGATACATTGGTTGCAGTTGTTGCAGCAGTAGATGATGATACGGTGGTAGTATTTTGACTACTCGTAGTAGTATTGCTTGCAGAGACAGTTGAGATGGCTTCGGAAATCACGAAGGTTTTTAACATGGAATAAGTAAATCCTCCTGTTAAAAGCATTCCGAAGATAGTGGCGTAGGCAAAGGGCTTTTTAAGCAATTTCATGTGATAATGATTTCCTTTCTTTAAAAATAATATTCTTTTGAATAAACCAAGATACTAGGAATAGAAGGAGTCCAACTGCTAATTTAACCAGATAAAGATTTAGACCTAACAGTTGATTGAATAAGTAAAGGAGAGTAGTGTCGCAAAAGAAGAAAATGAATGCGAGTGTGAAATAGCCTGCTCCCGTTCTTGTAACACTGTCCTTATTATTAAAAACCAATTTTTTATTCAAAGTAAAGTTACAAATGGCGCTACAAATTCGAGCGATGGTATTCGCTAAAAGTAACCGTAGGGTGGTCGGAAAAGTTGTAAAAACCAGTAAGGCTAAGGCATATACACCGTAGTCAACTAGAAATCCGCCAAAGGATGCGAGGGCGAATTTAAATAAGTTTTTATAAATTAATAAACCATCTTTGATTGGTCGAAAATGTGAGCTAGCATTATCATCAATGTAAATTGTTTGAATAGGAACTTCTGTAATCTGATAACGCTGACTCCCTTTCGTAAGCATGTTCATTTCATATTCATAGCGATCACCTTCTATTTCTAACATAAAAGGAATTAGGCCGGAATGAAAACCACGTAAACCAGTTTGTGTATCGCTAACAGTAACACCGGTTTGGAGTTTGAATAAGACCCGGGTCAACTTGTTTCCGAATCGACTGCGTAAGGGAATATCATTTGTAAATTGGCGAACACCTAGTATTAATCGGCTTGGGAGATTCATTGCGGCGTGTGCAACTCGATCAATATCATTAATGGCATGCTGGCCATCAGCGTCCGCAGTGACAACCGCTCCTGGTTTATTTAATTCATAAATGTATTGGAAGGCAGTACGTAAGGCCTGACCTTTTCCTTTATTGACCTCATGATGAAGGACTGTTGCGTATTGTTTAGCTGCTTCTAGGATTTCTACAGATTCACCGCTACTCCCATCATCGACAACAATCACTTGACAATTTAGCCTGTTTTTCATCCCTTTTAGTAATTGGATTAATTTTTCATCTGGCTGATAAGCCGGTATCGTAACGTAATACATATCCATAAACCTCATTTATTTTTCTTGATGGTTATACTATACGGGAGTTTTCTAAAACCAAGCTGAAAGCAAGCTGGTACTGGGTTTTACTTAAGTTTTCCTTAAGAAAATATTAGGAAATCGTTAAGAATTCAGGCAAAAAGGTCGAACAAATGTAGGAATTTTCAGAATATTCCTTGACATTCTAACACTGTGTGTTATTATAGTAGATACCACGTTTGTAGGGAGGAGGAATATTTGTGCAAGAAATTCAATTGGATCAACCGTGTTCGGGATCGTTTCTAATCTTAGATACCTTGCATCAACTTGGAGTGGACCTTGTTTTTGGTTATCCAGGGGGAGCAGTATTGCCACTGTATGATGCTATCCATCAGTATGAGGGCATTCAGCATATTTTGGCTCGTCATGAGCAAGGTGCCGTTCACGAAGCAGAAGGTTACGCTAAATCATCAGGAAAGGTGGGCGTAGCGATTGTCACTTCAGGACCGGGGGCTACAAATGCCATTACAGGGATTGCTGATGCCATGGGCGATAGCGTGCCACTTTTGGTATTTAGTGGACAAGTAGCAACAAGAGGGATTGGTAAAGATGCCTTTCAGGAAGCGGATGTATTAGGTATGACCATGCCGATTACCAAGTATAATTATCAGATCCGTGACACGGCAGATATTCCTCGAGTGATTACAGAAGCGCTACATATTGCGACTACAGGTCGTCCTGGACCAGTTGTGATTGATGTTCCGAAAGATATTCAAGAGAAGATCGTAGAATCTTACCATGATCCTGCTCTGCATTTACCAAGTTACCAACCGACAGTTGAACCAAATGGTTTGCAGGTTAAGAAAATTTTGAAACAGCTTAGCCAAGCTCAGAAACCAGTTATATTGGCTGGTGGTGGTGTCAACTATGCAGATGCCAATAACGAATTAGTTGCCTTTGCAGAACGTTACCGTATTCCAGTTGTTTCAACCCTTCTAGGGTTGGGGGCTATGCCAATTGAGCACGAACTATCTTTAGCCATGGGTGGTATGCACGGTTCATATGCTGCCAATATGGCTATGGATCAGGCTGATTACATCATCAATATTGGAGCGCGATTCGATGACCGCCTAACTGGTAATCCAACAACCTATGCGCCAAATGCAACGGTAGCACATATTGATATTGATCCTGCTGAAATTGGTAAAGTTGTCAAAACGGCTATTCCAGTAGTGGGCGATGCTAAGGCAACCTTGAAAGCTCTGCTTGCTTTAGAAACAGTTGAAACAGGCTATGCTGATTGGACGGCACAAGTATTGGAAAACAAACGTCTGGCGCCATTTTGGTATGATGAAGATGAAAAGGTTATTAAGCCACAGGCAGCCATTGAATTAATTGGTCAGTTGACGCAAGGGGATGCCATTGTCGTGACAGACGTTGGTCAGCATCAAATGTGGGCTGCCCAATTTTATCCTTACAAACATGCTCGACAGCTGATAACATCAGGTGGCATGGGTACTATGGGATTTGGTATTCCAGCAGCTATCGGTGCCAAATTAGCTAATCCAGATAAGGAAGTAATTGTCTTTGTCGGTGATGGAGGATTCCAAATGACCAACCAAGAATTGGCTATTTTGAATGGCTATGGCGTACCGATAAAGGTTGTATTGATCAATAACCATTCTCTTGGAATGGTTCGGCAATGGCAGGAATCATTCTATGAAAAACGTCGCAGTCAATCCGTCTTTGATGATGAACCAAATTTCCAATTGTTGGCAGAAGCTTATGGCATCAGTCATTATAGTTTTGACAATCCAGCGACACTGAGCGAAGATATGAAAGTTATCCTAGAAGATAAGCCAATGTTGATTGAAATACATATTTCCAATCGGGAGCATGTTCAACCGATGGTGCCAGCAGGTAAGAGTAATGCGGAAATGTTGGGGGTGAAGTTCAATGCGTAGAATGTTAACAGCTAAATTGCGAAATTCATCTGGTGTTCTGAACCGTTTTACAGGTGTTCTTTCACGCCGACAAATCAATATTGAGTCCATATCTGTTGGACCGACTGAAGTAAGCGATATCTCACGAGTGACGGTGATTGTTGATGTTGCAAGTCATGATGAAGTAGAACAGATTATAAAACAACTTAATCGTTTGATTGATGTGGTCCGTGTCCGCGACTTGACCGAAATACCTCACCTAGAGCGAGAAGTAATTCTTGTTAAGATTTCAGCTCCACCTACGAAACGAGCAGAAATTTTAGCAATTATTCAGCCATTTAGAGCAAATGTTGTGGATGTAGCACCGCACTCAATTACCATCCAAATGACCGGTGATGGAGATAAGATAGAAGCACTCTTACGCGTAATTCAACCTTATGGAATCAAGAATATCGCAAGAACTGGCGCGACTGGCTTTAGTAGAGACTGATGCTCTTCGATAATAAACACTAGACTGCCTTGGTTTGGTTTGATGAACTTTAGTTCTACCTTCGCCTCCGTCGCTTAATCCAGCGTTCATTTGCGTTGAGCATCCAAAACTTCAAATAAAATATAGAAAAGAGAAAAAAATATGACAGTAGAAATGCAATATGAAAAAGATGTAACAGTAGCAGCACTTGATGGCAAACGTATCGCCGTTATCGGTTATGGTTCGCAAGGTCATGCACATGCACAAAATTTGCGTGATACAGGCCATGATGTCATCATCGGTGTGCGTGCAGGTAAGTCATTTGACAAAGCAAAAGAAGATGGTTTTGAAACATTTGAAGTTGCAGAAGCAACAAAACAAGCTGATGTCATTATGATTTTGGCTCCAGACGAAATTCAAGCAGATTTATATGAGAACGAAGTTGCTCCAAACTTGGAAGCTGGAAATGCGCTTGGTTTTGCTCATGGCTTCAATATTCATTTTGAATTTATCAAAGTACCGGCTGATGTGGATGTGTTTATGTGTGCTCCGAAAGGTCCAGGTCACTTGGTTCGTCGTACATTTGAGGAAGGCTTTGGTGTGCCTGCTCTTTATGCGGTATATCAAGATGCTACTGGTAATGCGAAACATATTGCGATGGATTGGGCCAAAGGTGTGGGTTCAGCCCGCGTAGGACTTTTGGAAACTACTTTCAAAGAGGAAACAGAAGAAGATTTGTTTGGTGAACAGGCAGTTCTCTGTGGTGGTTTAACTGCATTGATGGAAGCAGGTTTTGAAGTATTGACAGAAGCTGGTTATGCACCAGAATTAGCTTACTTTGAAGTATTGCATGAAATGAAACTGATTGTTGACCTTGTTTACGAAGGTGGTTTCAAGAAAATGCGTCAATCTATTTCCAACACTGCTGAGTTTGGTGACTATGTATCAGGTCCACGTGTGATTACTGATCAAGTGAAAGAAAACATGAAAGCAGTTCTTGCGGATATCCAGTCAGGTAAATTTGCAAATGACTTTGTAAATGACTATAAAGCAGGACGCCCACGTATGGAAGCATATCGTAAAGAAGCAGAAAATCTTGAAATTGAAAAAGTTGGTGCAGAACTCCGCAAAGCAATGCCATTTGTCGGACGTAACGACGACGACGCCTTCAAGATTTATAACTAGAATAGCCTACGGATAGGCTATTCTAGCCCTCGCCTGAAAACGAGAGAGCGAGGAAGTCCGGGGGACTATTTTAACCCTCGCCTAAAAACTGAAAAGTGAGGAATAGCCTACGGATAGGCTATTCTAGCCCTCGCCTGAAAACGAGAGAGCGAGGAAGTCCGGGGGACTATTTTAACCCTCGCCTAAAAACTGAAAAGCGAGGCATAGCCTACGGATAGGCTATTCTAGCCCTCGCCTGAAAACGAGAGAGCGAGGAAGTCCGGGAGACTATTTTAACCCTCGCCCAGAAACTGAAAAGCGAGGCATAGCCTACGGATAGGCTATTCTAGCCCTCGCCTGAAAATGAGAGAGCGAGGAAGCCTAAGGCTAGGCAAAAGAGAGGCTTGCCTATTATCAAGCCCTATATATATCCCCTCTGACAGTTTCCCAAACTGCCAGATTCCAATCCTCTGTTTAATTGATAGAACTACAAGAGCTGGCTTGCCCGGCTCTTTTGGTCATTGTTGGAAATTTATTTAGAAAATTAAAAGAATGTTTTCAGTATATTTCCGAGAATCAACTTAACATTGTAATGAGGACAAATAATCGAAAAGCAGTTTGTATAGTCGAATGAATTAGTTTCCAGACAAGGAACTGAGGTGCAGGCAATACTAGAGTGTGGCAAGCTGAAAGTGAAGATGCTTCAAAGCTAATTCAAGTAACTTGGTCATTTATTGGATGCAATAGCATTCTCTCTATGGCGGCTCATTGATTTGGAAATTTATTTTTGAAGTGATTAAAAAACTGGTATAATAAAAAATAGAATATTTAAGTATAAATACTATATTTATTTTTGCATTATTGGTACAATAGATATAAATAGAAAGAAAAAAGTGCATTATGATTTCAGCAAGAGATATTGAACAAGCGTATTCAGTTCTGAAAGACGTTGTCGTCCGAACTCCATTGGATTTTAACCGCTATTTATCTGAAAGATATGGAGCAAGCATCTATATTAAGAGAGAAAATGAACAGCGAGTTCGCTCGTTTAAAATTCGCGGTGCTTATTATGCCATTTCACAACTGACAGATGCAGATAAAGCGAACGGCGTTGTTTGCGCATCTGCTGGGAACCATGCCCAAGGGGTAGCGTATACATGTAAAGAAATGCAGATTCCGGCAACAATTTTTATGCCAATAACGACACCTCAACAAAAAATTGGACAAGTTAAGTTTTTTGGTGGAGAGTTTGTCGAGATTCGTTTGGTTGGGGATACCTTTGATGAGTCGGCTACAGCGGCGATGAAGTATACTGAGGAAACGGGAAAAACATTTATTGACCCCTTTGATGATCCAAATGTACAAGCTGGCCAAGGTACTGTTGCTTATGAAATTCTTGAGGAAGCCGAAGAGCAGTCTGTGAGTTTTGATCAGCTACTCGTCCCAGTTGGTGGAGGAGGTCTAATTGCTGGGGTCTCTACTTATCTGAAAGACCAAGCACCTGAGATTAAAATTGTTGGCGTTGAGGCGAGTGGTGCAAGGTCAATGAAGGCTGCTTTTGATAAAGGTCGTCCTGTTAAGTTGGAGCATATTGATAAATTCGCAGATGGTATTGCTGTTCAAAAAGTTGGGAAAACAACTTATGAGGTGGCGCGCAAAAATGTTGATCAACTGATTGGCGTTGACGAGGGTCGGATTTCGGAAACCATTCTGGATCTATATTCAAAATTGGGAATTGTTGCGGAACCTGCTGGCGCAGCAACCATTGCGGCACTTGAAGTAATCAAGGATCAAATAAAGGGCCAAACGATTTGCTGTATCATTTCTGGAGGAAATAATGATATTAACCGTATGCCAGAAATGGAAGAGCGTGCTTTAATTTATGAGGGGGTTAAACATTATTTTGTGGTCAATTTTCCTCAAAGACCGGGAGCTCTTCGTGAATTTGTTAACCACATTTTAGGTCCGAATGATGATATTACACGGTTTGAATACATAAAACGTGCGAATAAAGGAACGGGTCCGGTTTTAATTGGGATTGCATTGGGTGATAAGAGGGATTACGCTGAGTTTATTGCACGACTAGAACAATTTGATTCTCAATATATCAATTTGCATGAGAATGATTCGCTTTATAAAATGCTAGTTTAGGAGGCTATTATGTCTACTGGTTCAATTATTTTTATTGTTGTAGTGATATTTGTATTATTTATCGCTTTGATTTTACTCTTTTCAGGTTTGTATGTGGTCAAGCAACAGACTGTCGCTATCATTGAACGATTCGGTAAGTATCAAAAAACATCAACGTCTGGTATTAACTTTAAAATTCCATTTGGTGTAGATGTCATTGCGGCCCGCATTCAGTTACGGATGCTACAAAGTGAAATTATTGTTGAAACAAAAACACAGGACAATGTTTTTGTGACAATGAATGTAGCAACACAGTACCGAGTTAATGAGAATAATGTGACAGATGCTTACTATAAACTCATGCATCCAGAGGCACAAATCAAATCGTATATTGAAGATGCCTTACGCTCATCAGTTCCTAAATTGACTTTGGATGAATTGTTTGAAAAGAAAGATGAAATTGCCCTAGAAGTTCAAAAGCAAGTAGCTGAAGAGATGTCAACCTATGGTTATGTTATTGTAAAAACCCTGATTACAAAGGTTGAACCGGATGCAGAGGTGAAACAATCAATGAATGAAATCAACGCGGCTCAGCGCAAACGGGTTGCAGCTCAGGAATTGGCGGAAGCAGATAAAATTAAAATTGTTACTGCCGCAGAGGCAGAAGCTGAAAAAGATCGCCTACATGGTGTGGGGATTGCTCATCAACGTAAAGCCATAGTGGATGGATTAGCAGATTCGATTCGTGAATTGAAGGAATCCAATGTCAGTTTGACGGAAGAACAAATCATGTCGATTCTGTTGACAAACCAATATTTGGACACTTTAAATAATTTTGCACAAGGAGGTAATAATACAATTTTCCTTCCTGGGAATCCAGAAGGAGTTGAGGACATTCGGACTCAAATACTATCCGCTCTAAAGGTTAAGTAAATTTTAGCAAAAACCGAATGTTTTGCTTGACAAAAAGTGCAAAGCTGTATTATACTAAATTGCACGAATAAAATGGAAAGGGGTTTCTCATGACAAGTTACGAAAAAGTTGCTGCAGTTGTTAACTGGGTACGTGAAAAGAAAATCACTGGCTACCGTATTAGTAAAGAAACTAATGCTCGTGAAATGTCAGTCATCGCTCTTGCACAAGGCCGTGCTAAGATTGATAACATCTCATTTGCAACTGCATTGGGTTTGATTGACTTTTACGATAAAAACCACAAAAAATTTGAAAACTAATCTATGTAGTTTTAAAATAGAGGTTCCGATGAGGAGCCTCTTTTTTTCCATAAAAAAGATACCAGAGTGACCTGGTATTGTGAATGTGTTCCTATTCAAAAATCTCATACTCTTCGAAAATCAAAATTATCCGTTGTCAACTTGCCTTGATGAACTCCAGTTCTATCTTCGACTTCGTTTCCTAGGCTACTTTTGATTTTCATTGAGTATCAATTATCCTAAGAAACGTTTGAGGAATTCTTTGGTACGTTCTTCTTGTGGATTCTCAAAAATTTGTTTTGGACTACCTTCTTCAGCAATAATCCCTTTATCCATGAAAATGACACGATCGGAAACGTCACGCGCAAATTCCATTTCATGAGTTACGATAATCATGGTTAGACCAGATTTTGCTAGGTCTTTCATCGTTTTGAGAACTTCACCAACCATTTCAGGATCGAGAGCAGAGGTTGGTTCGTCAAATAGAATCAATTCGGGATCAATAGAAAGAGCACGGGCAATAGCAACACGCTGTTTTTGACCGCCAGACAATTGACTTGGCTTAGCTGTCCAGTACTGCTCAGTCATCCCTACCTTGTTAAGGTTTTCCTTAGCAATGCGCTCAGCTTCTGACCGTTCGCGTTTTAGGACGGTTGTTTGAGCTACAATCGCATTTTCTAAAACATTCAAATTGTTAAAGAGGTTAAAGGATTGAAACACCATCCCAAGTTTTTCTCGGTAATGAGGTAGGTTATACCCCTTTGCCAAAACATCTTGTCCGTGGTAAAGGATTTGTCCATCAGTTGGTGTTTCTAAGAGATTGATAGAACGTAAGAAGGTGGACTTTCCAGAACCAGAAGAGCCAATGACAGAGATAACCTCGCCCTTTTCAACTGTAATAGAAATATCTTTAAGTACTTGATTTTGTCCGTATGACTTTTTAAGATTTTTAATTTCCAAGATAGTATTATTAGTCATTGAGGACCCCCGTTTGCATTTGATTTGCGCCTGTTGTATACGTATCCATGTCAAAGCGTTTTTCAACTATGCGTAGAATACGTGTTACAGTAAAGGTTAGAATAAAGTAGATGATAGCAATAACAGTAAATGTTTGGAAATATTGATAGGTTTGGGTTGCAACCGTGTTTCCAGAGAAGTATAGTTCTACCACAGAGATTACATTCAAAACAGAAGTATCTTTGATATTGATAACAAACTCATTACCAGTAGCCGGTAAAATGTTACGAACAACTTGAGGGAGTACGATTTTACGCATGGTTTGATTATGGGTAAATCCAAGAGCTGTTGCCGCTTCAAATTGCCCCTTATCAACAGCAAAGATACCACCACGTACAATTTCACTCATGTAAGCACCGGTATTGATAGAAACGATAAAGATAGCTGCTAAGGTACGGTCAAGGTTGAGACCAAAAGCCTGGGCAGTACCATAGTAGATAACCATTGATTGTACAATCATAGGGGTGCCACGGAACACTTCAATATAGACATTGATAATCCAACCTAAGAGTTTCTGTCCGATTGCTAAAACTTTATTAGTTGCTTTTGGTGCGGTACGGAATACACCAATGAGAAGACCAATAATTGTACCAATAATTGTACCAAGTATTGAGATTAATAGGGTCATTCCTGTTCCGCGTAATAACTGTTGCCAGTTGTTAACGATAATTTTCCAAACTTGAGAAAAGAAATTTGGATTTTCAGCTGTAGCTTCTTCAACAGGTTGGTTTTCAATCATGTTATCCATGAGTGCGATTTGATCTGATTCAGAAAAAGCTGCTAACACTTCGTTTACTTGTGTGATACGAGTATCATCTTTTCTCATACCAACTGCAATCGTAACATCTTCGGTATTTGTTTCAAAGCCATCTGTCAATTCAACCATTTTGAAAGCTTTGTTAGCAGCCTCAGCGGTACGTCCTTCTGGTCGCTCAGAAACATAGGCATCAATCACATCAGCTTCAAGTGCTTGGCGAATTTGGGAGAAATCACCCATCGCAGTTTGTTTATCAGCCCCTTCAATTTGATCAATCAAATCATAAAGATAGACACCCTGCTGAGCTGTGATTTTGGCACCAGCAAAATCTGATAAGCTAGTTGCATCTGCATATTGACTATCTGAACGGACAACAAGGGTTGGTATAGAAGTATAATAGCTATCTGAGAAGGCAATTTCTTTTTTTCGCTCTTCAGTTGGACTCATACCAGCGATAATCATGTCAATTTTTCCAGATGTTAAGGCAGGAACCAAGCCTTCCCATTTGGTTTTGACAACAAGCAATTCTTTATTCATCGATTCAGCAATCTTTTTTGCTACTTGAACATCGTATCCGTTGGCAAATTGATTGGTTCCTTCGATTGGAACTGCACCGTTGCTATCATCTTCCTGTGTCCAGTTAAAAGGAGCATAGGCAGCTTCCATTCCGACACGAAGGTATTCATCTGCTTTTACTCCAGTTGTTATCGAAAAAACAGCTAATAAGCTTAGCAGGAGTATACTAATTTTATGTTTCATAAAATCTCCTTAGTAAAATGTATTATACTATTGTATAAAAAATTCTGAAAAATTTCAACATGCTTATTTTATTTATTCACTTAAATTGTATGAAATAATCATGTGAAAATGTATGAAAATAGCAAATTTGAATACTTATCTGATACTGAGTCAGCTGGCTATGAGAGATAGTTTTTTACAGAATTTTTACTGAGTGCATGACAATTTTTAATTGGGAATATTTATTTTTGTGGTATAATAGGTAGAATTTATCTTAAGGAGTTATCATGATAATAGAGATTTTGAAAGCCATCTTTTTGGGTATTATTGAGGGGATAACTGAGTGGCTGCCAGTTTCATCTACCGGTCATTTGATATTAGTGCAAGAATTTATTCAATTAAAACAAAGTGCTGGTTTTATTGAGATGTTTAATATTGTGATCCAATTGGGAGCAATACTAGCGGTTATTACAATTTACTTCCAAAGACTTAATCCATTTCAACCTGGAAAAACACAGAAAGAAATTCGTTTAACTTGGCAATTGTGGGCAAAGGTAGTACTTGCTTGTATTCCGTCCATTATCATTGCAGTTCCTTTAGATAATTGGTTTGAAGCGCATTTCAATTTTATGGTGCCGATTGCAATTGCTCTGATTGTTTATGGTATTGCCTTTATTTGGATTGAGAAACGTAACAAAGATGTTGAGCCACAAGTGACGGATTTGGCAAAAATGTCCTATAAAACAGCTTTACTGATTGGATGTTTTCAAGTCTTAAGTATTGTACCGGGTACAAGTAGGTCTGGTGCAACTATTCTGGGTGCAATTATTCTTGGGACAAGTCGTTCTGTTGCTGCGGACTTTACTTTCTTTTTGGGAATTCCAACGATGTTTGGCTACAGTGGATTAAAAGCTGTAAAATACTTTTTAGATGGTAATAGTTTGTCGCTTGAACAAGTTGTGATATTATTGGTAGCAAGTGTTACTGCTTACATAGTTTCAGTAGTTGTCATTCGAATGTTGACAGATTTCGTGAAAAAACATGATTTTACAGTCTTTGGTTACTACCGGATTGTTTTGGGTGCTATCTTACTGATTTATTCATTTTTCACATTTATTTTATAAGATAATTTAGTTGTTAAATCGGAAAAAAGTCTAGATTGTAGTTCTAGGCTTTTCTTGTGCCGTTTTTCTATAGTTGAGGCAGAAAGTTTAGAAACTTGCTTTTTTTTTGTTTTTCGAGAGGCATTTTAGTATAATGGGAAGAGATTTGTATGAGAATTAATAATATCTAGGCTAGAAATACCGTACTAGATGAATGAGGTAGTTATGAAAGTAAAACAAATAAGTGATTCGACTTTAAAAATCACTATCCAATTAGAAGATTTAGAGGAGCGCGGGATGGAAATTGCGGATTTTCTTATCCCTCAAGAAAAGACAGAAGAGTTTTTTTATACAGTATTGGATGAATTGGATTTGCCAATGACTTTCCGAGAAAGTGGAATGCTTAGTTTTAGAGTTACTCCAAAACCGGATAAAGTGGATATTTTTGTCACAAAATCTGAAATGGATCAAAGTTTAAATTTTGATGAATTTACAGATTTATCGGAATTAGGCGATGTATCAAGAATGACTCCAGATGAATTGCTGAAAAGTTTGGAACGTACAGTTCGTGAACGAAGCGCGCATGACTCAAAAGCAGTTCGCCAATTAGAAGATGCTGAAAAAGAAGATAGTGATGAATACCAAGAACCGTATATTTATTATATCTTAGAATTTCCTGCTTTGATTGATGCGGTAAATTTTGTTCAAACAGTGGATTATCCAGTTGAAGAATCTGAGCTCTACAAGGTGGAACAAACCTATTATATGACAGTATTGATTAATGTTGCAGAGCGTTCAAAGCAGTATCCGGAATATATTCTATCTCGCATGCTTGAATTTACAAACGATACCAAATTGACACGACCATTTCTTCAAGAGCATGGAATCTTGATGTTGGGGAATGGGGCCATAGATGAGTTGAAAAAGGTGCAAACGGCATGATTCCATTTGCGCTTAAGTATGTTATGGTCTTAATAGCGACAATCGTTATGGCTGTTGTGCTGACTCCCTTGGTTCGTTTCTTGGCATTACGAATTGGAGCTGTCGATAACCCGAATGCAAGACGAATCAACAAAGTTCCAATGCCATCGGCTGGTGGTCTAGCAATATTTATTTCTTTTGCAATAGCCAGTTTGGTGTTCTTGCCCCTTATTGTTACACGTGTTCACATTTCTAGCAACTATTTTGAATATGTATTCCCTATCGTGGCTGCGGGTGCCGTGATTATCCTGACGGGATTAATTGATGATGTCAGGGAACTAGCGCCGCTACCTAAACTTCTAGGTATCGTATTTGCTGCTCTTATCATTTGGTTTTTTACAGATTTTCATTTTGATAGTTTTAAAATTCCATTTGGGGGACCGTTACTCGTGTTCCCAACTTGGCTAGCATTTTGTTTAACTGTTTTATGGATTGTTGCGATTACAAATGCAATTAATCTGATAGATGGGCTGGATGGTTTGGTTGCAGGGGTATCCATTATTTCCCTCTTAACGATGGGGATAGTATCCTATTTCTTTTTGTATGATAGTAATATTTTCTTAAGTTTGACGATTTTTGTTTTGGTTGCGGCGATTGCAGGCTTTCTTCCCTATAATTACCATCCGGCTATTATTTATCTGGGAGACACAGGTGCGCTTTTTATAGGATTTATGATTGGCGTCTTCTCCTTGCAGGGATTAAAAAACTCAACAGCGGTTGCGGTTGTAACACCAATTATTATACTTGGAGTTCCAATCACTGATACTGTGGTGGCAATTATTCGTCGAAAATTGTCTGGACAAAAGATTTATGAAGCTGACCGGATGCATTTGCATCACCGATTGCTCTCACTAGGGCTGACGCATCGTGGAACTGTGTTAGTCATTTATGCGATTTCATTTATTTTTTCCTTAACGTCCTTACTTTTGAATATTTCCAGTCGAGCAGGTGGAGTCTTGTTGGTGGTTGCACTTGCCTTGGGCGTGGAAATCTTGTGTGAATTGATTGGAATTTTTGGTGAAAATAGGACACCTGTCCTAAATATATTGCGTTTTATTGGAAACAGTTCATATCGACAAGAAATGATTGCAAAGAGAAAAATAAAACGTTCAGATTCGCAGGATACTAAGAAAAATAATTAATCTTCTGAAGACAAAGAAAGAGCCCTTTGGCTCTTTTTTTGGTATAATATACAAGATATGATTTATTAAAATTGTCAGAAAAGACTATAAAAATAAATCCATGCCCGATAAAAACACAATGTAAAGATACGTATGGTTTTTAACGAGGATGAACAATATAAGGAGTGTAGTATGTCAGTATTAGAAATCAAAGACCTTCATGTGGAAATTGAAGGAAAAGAAATCCTAAAGGGTGTGAATTTGACCCTGAAAACAGGTGAAATTGCAGCTATCATGGGACCTAACGGAACAGGAAAATCCACCCTTTCAGCAGCGATTATGGGCAATCCAAGCTATGAAGTTACCCAAGGTGAGATTCTTTTTGATGGTGTAAACATTTTGGAATTAGAAGTTGATGAACGTGCCCGTATGGGACTCTTCTTGGCTATGCAATACCCATCAGAAATTCCAGGTATCACTAATGCAGAGTTCCTCCGTGCAGCTATGAATGCTGGTAAGGAAGATGAGGACAAGATTTCAGTTCGTGATTTCATCACTAAGCTGGATGAAAAAATGGAACTTCTAAACATGAAAGAAGAAATGGCAGAGCGTTACCTCAATGAAGGTTTCTCAGGTGGTGAAAAGAAACGTAACGAAATTTTGCAATTGCTTATGTTGGAACCGACTTTTGCACTTCTTGATGAGATTGACTCAGGGTTGGATATTGATGCGCTTAAAGTGGTTTCAAAAGGAATCAATGCCATGCGTGGCGAAGGCTTTGGTGCAATGATTATTACCCACTACCAACGTTTGTTGAACTACATTACACCTGATGTTGTTCATGTCATGATGGAAGGACGTGTTGTTCTTTCAGGCGGACCAGAATTGGCACAACGTTTGGAAAAAGAAGGTTACGTACAAGTAGCTGCCGAACTTGGCATTGACTACAAAGAAGATGACATTTAAGTCTTTGGAGGGATATATGACCAAAGATAGAATTCAAGAATTTTCATTAGAACAGGCAGAGCCAGTTTGGTTGACAGATCTCCGTCTCAAGGCCTTTGAAAAAGTAGCTGAGCTAGACTTGCCAGTTGTTGAGCGCGTTAAATTTCACCGTTGGAATTTAGGAGATGGACGTTTGGAAACCAATGATGCAATTGGTTCAGTTCCAGATTTTACAGAGCTTGGCGATAATCCAAAATTGGTGCAAGTTGGCAGTCAAACTGTTTTAGAGCAGTTACCGATGGATTTGGTGGAACAGGGCGTCGTCTTTACAGATTTTGCATCTGCCATGGATGTGATTCCAGATGTCATTGAGAAATACTTAGGTGCAGCTGTTGCCTATGATGAACACAAACTTTCAGCTTACAATACAGCCTATTTTAATGCAACTGCAGTACTCTATGTTCCAGACCATGTTGAAATTGAGCAACCTGTTGAAGCTTTATTCTACCAAGACAGCTCAAGTCCGGTTGCCTTTAACAAGCGGGTTTTAATCATCGCTGGGAAAAATGCCAAGCTCAATTATTTAGAACGTTTTGAAAGTTTGGGTGATGGAAATGTAGCTAGTTCCGCCAACATTGTTGTTGAAATCATTGCACAAGCGGGGAGTCAAATTAAATTTGCTGCGATTGATCGCTTAGGAAAGCATTTAGATACCTATATCGCACGTCGTGGTTTACTTGGTAATGATGCAAGTATTGATTGGGCAATCGGCTTAATGAACCAAGGAAATGTCGTCGCCGATTTTGATAGTGACTTAAAAGGAAATGGAAGTCATGCGAACCTCAAAGTGGTAGCTTTATCATCTGGTCGTCAAGTGCAAGGTGTGGATACACGGGTAACCAACTATGGCCATAATTCGGTGGGGCATATTCTTCAACATGGTGTTATTTTAGAGAGTGGAACCTTGACCTTTAATGGGATTGGGCACATTATTCGTGGTGCCAAAGGTGCTGATGCTCAACAAGAAAGCCGAGTGTTGATGTTGTCGGATAAGGCGCGATCAGATGCTAATCCAATACTCCTTATTGACGAGAATGAAGTAACTGCGGGCCACGCGGCCTCTATTGGTCAGGTTGATCCAGAGGACATGTATTATCTCATGAGTCGCGGTTTGGATCGTGCAACAGCAGAGCGTTTAGTTGTTCGTGGTTTCCTTGGGTCTGTTATCACAGAAATTCCGGTCAAGGAAGTTCGTGATGAACTAGTCGCAGTAATTGATGAAATATTAACAAAGAGATAAGTTTATGAAGGAATTGAATAGTATTAGCAAGGATTTTCCAATTTTAGACCAGTTTGTCAATGATGAGCCCTTGATTTATTTGGATAATGCTGCGACCACCCAAAAACCTCAGCAGGTTCTGGACGTACTTGCTGATTACTATCAACAGGATAATGCCAATGTTCACCGAGGGGTGCATACCCTTTCAGAACGGGCAACAGCTCGGTATGAAGCTGCTCGTCAAACGGTTGCAGATTTTATTCATGCAAAATCAAGCAAGGAAATTCTCTTTACTCGCGGAACAACAACGAGTTTAAACTGGGTTGCTCAGTTTGCTAGAGAAATTCTACAGCCAGACGATGAAGTAATCATTTCCGTCCAGGAGCATCATTCAAATATCATTCCTTGGCAACAAGCCTGTCAACAAACCGGTGCACAGCTCCGCTATGTTTATCTACGAGATGGTGAAATTGATGTAGAACACTTGAAATCACTTTTGTCTTCTAAAACTAAGTTTGTCTCCATTGCCCATATTTCCAATGTTTTGGGGGCAATTGCACCCATTAAGCAAATTGCAACTTTGGTACACGAAGTAGGAGCTTATTTGGTAGTGGATGGGGCACAATCAACTCCACACATAGCTATTGATGTTCAAGAGTTAGATGTTGATTTCTTTGCTTTTTCAGGCCACAAGATGTTAGGACCAACTGGAATAGGGGTTCTTTATGGTAAAGAAGAGATTTTGAACCAGATGTCTCCTGTTGAATTTGGTGGTGAGATGATTGACTTTGTCTATGAGCAATCAGCTACGTGGAAAGAATTACCATGGAAGTTTGAGGCAGGAACTCCGAATATAGCAGGTGCGATTGGTCTTGCAGCAGCGATTGATTATTTGAATCAAATTGGTATGGATAGAGTTCGTGAGCATGAAGAAGAACTCATTACCTATCTTTGGCCGAAACTAAAGGCTATTCCTGGTTTAACAATATATGGAAGTCAAGATGTAGCCAAAAGAACTGGACTTGTTGCCTTTAACTTAGATCAATTACATCCTCACGATGTGGCTACGGCTCTGGATTATGAAGGAGTTGCCGTGAGAGCAGGACACCATTGTGCTCAGCCTCTACTCAAGTATTTGCAGGTACCTGCTACAGTTCGAGCAAGTTTCTACATATACAATACAAAGGCTGATTGTGACAAGTTGGTCGAGGCTTTGATAAAGACGAAGGAGTTTTTCAATGGCCCTATCTAGATTAGATTCTCTTTATATGGCAGTTGTGTCTGAACACTCCAAGTCGCCTCATCACCATGGGAGTTTGGACGGAGTGGAAAAGCTAGAACTTCACAATCCAACCTGTGGAGATGTGATCGAATTATCTGTCAAAGTTGAAAATGGTGTTATAACAGACATTGCGTTTGATGGAGAAGGGTGCACTATTTCAACTGCATCGGCTTCAATGATGACAGATGCCGTTATTGGAAAAGAAAAGCTACACGTGCAAGAATTAGCAGAAGTCTTTTCACAAATGGTCCAAGGTCAAAAAGATGAACGCCAAAAGGAGCTGGAAGATGCCTCATTATTAGCTGGTGTCGCAAAATTCCCTCAACGCATCAAATGTGCTACTTTACCATGGAATGCCCTGAAGAAAGCACTGGAACGTAGTGAGAGTGCTGACTGAGCACCAATATCAGTCATATAGTTTTTCTTTTATTACTTCGACGAAAGAGGAAACTCTGTTTCCTTATTTCCAACTTCAAACACTCCACTGGACGATTGAATTTGCTTGCAGCTTTTGATGCGAACTTAGTTCACTCCATTTCCAACCTCTAACTGTCTCCCAGACAGTTAGAGCTAGTACTAAAAGTAAACTAAGGGACTATAAATAAACAAAAAACGAAAATCATACAGAAAGGATTGTTCAGTTTCTGATTGGGATTGAAATTGAACTCGCCCTAAAAGCTTTTGAAAAAAGATAAATCTCCTCGTGTGTTTGCACACGAAGTTGATTTCCTATTTTTCATTTGCTTTCTTAAGGGGCTTAGTATCTTATATTATGTCAGAAGAAAGAATTGAACCAACCCCGATTGATCTTGGGGAATACAAATTTGGATTCCATGATGAAAACGTGGAACTGGTGGCTTCGACTGGTAAGGGGTTGAACGAAGAAGTTATTCGTGAAATGTCCCGTATCAAAGGCGAGCCTGAATGGATGTTGGACTTCCGTTTGAAATCCTATGAAACCTTCAAGAAAATGCCGATGCAGACTTGGGGAGCCGACTTGTCTGAACTAGATTTTGATGATATTGTTTACTATCAAAAACCGTCGGATAAGCCAGCACGTAGCTGGGATGATGTACCAGACAAAATCAAAGAAACCTTTGAACGCATCGGTATTCCAGAAGCTGAGCGTGCTTATCTGGCAGGTGCTTCTGCCCAGTATGAATCAGAAGTGGTCTACCACAACATGAAGGAAGAGTACGACAAGCACGGCATTATCTTTACAGATACAGATACAGCGCTTAAGGAACACCCTGAACTCTTCAAAAAATACTTTGGAAAACTCGTTCCACCGTCAGATAATAAACTAGCTGCCCTCAACTCAGCGGTTTGGTCAGGCGGGACCTTCATCTATGTACCAAAAGGCGTTAAATTGGATATTCCACTCCAAACCTACTTCCGTATTAACAATGAAGGAACAGGTCAGTTTGAACGTACCCTCATCATCGTAGATGAAGGTGCAAGCGTTCACTACGTGGAAGGCTGTACCGCTCCGACTTACTCAACGGCCAGCCTCCACGCTGCCATTGTGGAAATCATTGCCCAAGAAGGTGCCTATATGCGGTACACGACCATTCAAAACTGGTCTGACAACGTTTATAATTTGGTAACCAAGCGTGCCCGTGCTGAGAAAAATGCTACAGTTGAGTGGATTGACGGTAACCTTGGTGCTAAGACGACCATGAAATACCCTGCGGTTTACTTGGAAGGCGAAGGAGCCCGCGGAACTATGTTGTCAATAGCTTTTGCCAATAAAGGACAAGTCCAAGATACAGGTGCTAAGATGATTCACAATGCACCACGGACTTCATCTTCTATCGTATCCAAATCTATTGCCCGTGGCGGTGGGGAAGTGAATTATCGTGGCCAAGTAACCTTTGCTAAAAATTCAGCCAAATCGATTAGCCACATTGAATGTGATACAATTATTATGGATGGAATTTCTAAATCAGATACAATCCCATTCAATGAAATTCACAACTCGCAGGTGGC
Source organism: Streptococcus parasuis (assembly GCF_021654455.1). NCBI lineage: Bacteria > Bacillati > Bacillota > Bacilli > Lactobacillales > Streptococcaceae > Streptococcus > Streptococcus parasuis. The sequence goes on along the minus strand of NZ_AP024276.1, from coordinate 1,812,412 downwards.
CCTCGAACACGAAGCCAAAGTATCAAAAATATCAGAAGAACAGCTTTACTATCTCATGAGCCGAGGCCTATCCGAATCCGAAGCCACAGAGATGATTGTCATGGGCTTTGTCGAACCATTCACCAAAGAACTCCCAATGGAATACGCAGTCGAACTCAACAGACTGATTGCCTATGAAATGGAGGGCTCGGTTGGTTAGATTTTTGGCAATTTAGCAAACATGAGTTTGCTAAAAGCCAAAAAATCTCCAACCGAGGTGGGAGATAGGGTGCGACGGAAGTCGCTCTTCTTTATAACCTTATAACAATTCTGTGCCTTCCACGCTCGTCATTTTCTGTAAGAAAATGATATGTAGTAAGGAGTTCCGCAGGAACTCTCTCCAACTCAATATCCAACCGAGGTAGGAGATGAGGAGTAGCGATGCTACTCTACATTAAAATGCCAACGCTCCTAATAAAAAAACGCATAAAATCACCTGTTCCTATGAAAGAACGATGGTTTATGCGTTTTTTTATAGGAATTGTTTCAAAGTATGTTGAAAAATGAGCATCCCCATTTTAAAATGATTATAATTTTTCATTGACATATCTCACAAATTGATTCCACCAAGAGACTGGCCAAGGAGCTGTCTTGATTGTAGTTGGTATTACCATATCAATTTGGGCTATGTTGTCAAGATAGCCTACACCTATTAAATCGTTATCAACAATTTTTAGTTGCCCCACAACAGTTCCAGACGTGATAGGTGCATCAAATTCAGTCTGATTAGAGGTGAAAGTGGCAGTAACGGGTTGTTCAGAGGTATTCTTTTGAATAGCAAGTAAGTCGGCGGTTGCAACGGCAGGACTGGATGCTTTAGTACCATTAAATAGTTTAGCAGAGCTATTCTCAAAAGCTTCACCCTTTTTTACAAGAGTAATAGCTGAGTAATTATTATAGACATAATTCATCAGGTTATTTGTTTCTACAAAGCGATTATCTGAATTTGTCAACCCATCAGTAGCATTTAGTACCACTGTAATAATTCTCATATTGGCTTGAGTTGTCGTGGCTACAAAACTTGATCCAGCTGAATTAGAGGTACCTGTTTTCAAACCATCAACACCACCACGAGCGTGAGTCCCCTCGCTAAGCATTTGATTTGTACTATAGTAGGTATAGCCACCAAAATCGTAGGCATTCAATGAAGTGATATTTAAGACTTGGGGATAGTCCAGAATTAGATGTCTTGCAATAATTGCTACGTCTAAAGCAGAAAATTGATTGGAGTCATCAGGTTTTGAACTAGGGTAGATATTCTCTCCTAAGTCAGAATTATCAAGACCAGAAGTATTGACTATCGTTGCATCAGTGATTCCCCATTCGGCAACTTTGGCTTTCATTTTATCAACAAACGCAGCTTCACTACCAGCAATTTTCTCAGCTAACGCAATAATCGCACTATTAGAAGAAGTAATCAGAGATGCATTCAGCAAATCGCTGACAGAATAAGAGCGGGCATCAAGGTTTACATTGCTCAATTCTGTATTGGCAGTTAAGCTATATGGATAGTCTGATATATCCACCATAGTATCTAATTGAATCTCCCCTTTTTCTAAAGCCTCATAAACCAAGTAAACACTCAGCAACTTACTGATGGAAGCAATGCTAGCAGGTGTTTGGGCATCTTGTTCATATAAAACCTTGCCTGTTGAAACTTCTACTGCAATAGCATGTTTGGCAGCAACTGAAAAATCCTCAGCAAGTACAGGGGTGATGCCAAGAAAAAGAGTGAACATAGTTAGCAGTGTTAAAAATAATTTACGCATTATGAATCCTTTAACCTCATTTCTTTACCATTATATCACAAGAATTGTGAGAAAAAATCTGAAAATATATAGAAAAAGATTAGAAAATACTGAAAAATCTGTTTTTTTAAAAATTTTCTGACAAAAAGACGTGATTTAAGAAAATTTTATGATATAATAATTCCATAAGACATTATACTAAATGTCGAATTATATGAAACAGAGGTGTTCTATGAAAAAGACGACTAAATTATTTGCTCTAGCGGGTGTAACGCTTCTTTCGGCATCTGTACTTGCTGCGTGTGGTTCTAAATCTTCTTCTAGCTCTGAGACAGCAGAGTTATCTTTCCCATCTGAAGTAAAACAAGACGGAACAGCAGTGTCTGACGCTCAGTTGAAATACGCATGGGTATCACCAACAACTTCATCAGGTCTCTTGATTGACGAGTTGACTGAAAATACAACTGACTCAACATTTGGTGGTTTTGTTGATATTTCACTGTTCGGTTACGATGGAGATCGTAAGTTGGATGATTCTGGTCTTGCTAAAGCTGAATTTGATGTAGAAGGTAAGAAAATCACAGTTAGCTTGACTGGTAAAGACTACAAGTGGTCAGATGGTGAACCATTTACTATCGATGATTACATCTTTACTATCAAGTCAATGGCAAGCAAAGACTATACAGGTGTTCGTTTTGATGATAAATTCTTGAACATTGAAGGTATGAAAGAATTCGTTGCTGGAACAGCTTCTGACATCTCTGGTCTTAAGAAAATTGATGACTACACAGTGGAATTGACTGTAAAAGAAATGTCACCTTCAATGATGTATGCAGGTGGTGATGTCCCAGCCTTTATCCAACCAGAACACATCTATAAAGACATCCCTGTTGCAGACTGGGAAAAGAGCGAGTACTCACGTACAGCTAAACTTGTTGGTATGGGACCTTGGAAAATCAAGGAAATCGTAAACGGTGAGTCTATCACTTACGTACCAAACGAATACTACTTCAAGGGACAACCAAAAACAAGCTCATTAAAGGTTGATATTGTATCTCCAGATACAATCGTTTCTGAGATGAAAGCTGGTAACTATGACATCGCTGAGATGCCTGTTGACCAGTTGGATTCATACAAGGATGCTTCTAACTTGAATATCGTTGGTCAGTTAGACTCAGCTTATGAATATATCTCATTCAACCTTGGTAAATATGACGAGTCTGCTGAGAAGAACGTCATGGATGAAAATGCTAAGATGAATGATGTGAAACTTCGTCAAGCGATTGCCTATGCGATTGATACCAAGACAGCGGGAGAGTCATTGTATAATGGTCTTTACCACCCTGCAAAATCATTGATTATCTCATTCTTCGGCGATATTCATGATTCAGAGTTGGAAGGTTATTCATACGATCCTGAAAAAGCGAAAAAACTCTTGGATGAAGCTGGTTACAAAGACGTAGATGGCGATGGTATCCGTGAAGGCAAAGACGGTAAGGAATTCAAGATTACCTTTGCTGCTCGTAAACGTACTGAAGCTAACGAAGCACTTGTACAACAGTACATTGCTTGGTGGAAAGAAGTTGGATTGAATGTTGAACTCTACACAGGCCGTACAGTTGAAATCAATACATTCTACGAAGCTGTTCAAGCAAATGATCCTGCTATTGATATGTACGCTGGTGGTTGGTCAACAGGTTATGATCCAAACCCAACAGGTACTTGGGGACCTATCGCTGCCTTTAACATGTCACGCTTCGTGTCTGATGAAAACACTAAATTGTTGAATGCAATTAGCTCAACAGAATCATTTGATGATAAGAAAAATGTTGAGAACTATAAGGCTTGGCAAAAATATGCTTACGAACAAGCATTTGCTATTCCAACATTTGAATCTGAAAAGGTTACAGCACTTAACAAACGTGTGAAAAACTATGACACTAACTATGGTTCAGCTTCAGGAAACGGTTTTGCTTATGAGGGTATCGAACTTACAGCTGATAAAGGTGTAGCAGCTGAATAAGGTTGAGTTTTAATAATAATCTGAAAAAAGCCAACTCGTTTGGCTTTTTTCAGATAACTATTGGAATTTTCAGATAGTTATGGTATAGTAGATAAGGTATACTAAATACGAACGTTTCGTTTTTTGAGCAAAGGTAACCGTTTACATGTTTAATGAAACACTTGATTGATTAGTATAACTTGTTATCAAATTGGCTGACCATATTCTTCAGGAAATTGAATTTTGTAAGTATTAGTATTGAATAGGTTTGGTTAGCTGATGAAAAAAGGAGGAGAAAGCGTGGCTACTGAAAAAAAGCTTTTGGACATTAAAGATTTGCATGTCGGTTTCCGTATTGGAGATGACTATTTTGATGCTGTTGATGGTGTTGATATTTCATTGCAAAAAAGTGAAATTTTGGCAATCGTTGGGGAATCAGGATGTGGTAAATCAACTTTAGCAACAACAATTATGGGGTTACACAATCCCTTGAATACCAAAATTACAGGGAGCATCCAGTACAATGATATGGAATTAATTGGAATGGATGAAGCTGAGTATAATAAGGTTCGTGGTAATGATATTGGAATGATTTTCCAAGATCCGTTAGCGTCTTTGAATCCATTGATGACAATTGGGGCACAAATAGATGAAGCGCTTTTCTATCATACTGATTTGGATGCAAATGCCCGCACGGAACGTGTGCTAGAATTATTGGCTCAAGTTGGTATTCCAAATCCAAAGCGTACATTTAAACAATATCCACACGAATTATCGGGTGGTATGCGTCAGCGTATTATCATCGCAATGGCATTGTCATGTAAACCACCAATTATCATTGCAGACGAACCTACGACAGCATTGGATGTTACAATTCAAGCACAAATTTTGGATCTTTTAAATGATATTCAGGCAGAGACAGGATCAGGTATTATTTTGATTACTCATGACTTGGGTGTAGTAGCCGAAACTGCAGATCGAGTTGCGGTTATGTATGGAGGTCAATTTGTCGAGGTAGCTTCAGTAGAAGAACTTTTTACAAATCCAAAACATCCATATACTCGTTCACTCTTGAAATCAAATCCACAAACAGGTAGTGAGGGTGGAGAACTTCATGTAATTGAAGGAATTGTACCACCAATTACAAAAATGCTTCGTACAGGTTGTCGCTTTGCTCCACGCATTCCATGGATTGGTGCAGAAGCACATGAAGAAAATCCTAGCATGCATGAGGTAGGTCCGAATCATTTTGTTCGTTGCACCTGCCATGAGACATTCTATTTTGAAGGGGAGGCCTAATAGTGGGATTTATTGAAGTAAAAGATTTGAAAGTCCATTATCCAATTCGTAGTGGCTTCTTCAACCGTGTTACAGACTATGTTTATGCTGTAGATGGTATTAATATTGAGTTTGATGAAGGTAAAACGTATGGTTTAGTTGGTGAATCAGGATCAGGAAAATCAACCATTGGTAAGGCAATTATTGGTTTGGAACGTGCGACCTCAGGTCAGATTTTCTATGAAGGAAAAGATGTAACGAATAAGTCTCGTGGTAAGAAAGGCAACTTTAACCGCGATGTTCAAATGATTTTCCAAGATTCACTTTCTAGTTTTAATCCTAAAAAACGTATTTTGGACATTATTGCAGAGCCAATTCGTAATTTTGATCGTCTTTCACCCGATGAAGAAAAGAGAAAAGTTCTTCAATTGTTGGACACAATTGGTTTAAATGAAGAAGCACTCATCAAATATCCTCATGAATTCTCAGGTGGTCAACGCCAACGTATTGGTGTTGCACGTGCTTTGGCAAGTAACCCTCGATTAATAATTGCAGATGAGCCTGTTTCTGCCTTGGACCTATCTGTTCAAGCGCAAGTATTGAATTATATGAAGCGCATCCAAGATGAATTCAAGCTAAGCTATTTATTTATTTCCCACGACCTTGGTGTTGTACAACACATGTGTGATGAGCTATTCATTATGTATCGCGGTCGTTTTGTTGAAACAGGAAATAAGAGTGATATCTATACGAATCCTCAACACATTTACACCAAACGATTGTTGTCTGCTATTCCGTCGATTGATCCAGTTAATCGTCTAAAGAATAAAGAAAAGCGTTTGGCTGCTGAAAAAGAATATCAAGAAATGCAAGGTCATTACTATGATGAAAACGGTCGTGTGTATGATTTAAAAGCCTTTTCGGCAACTCATCAGGTAGCCCTTCCAGAAGGAGGTAAGAACTAAGATGTGGAAAACAATATTACGTCGTTTGCTCATGATGATTCCGCAAATTATTATTTTGAGTGTCATTGCTTTCTTTGTTGCTAAGATGATGCCAGGTGATCCGTTTACAGGTATGATTGATCCAAACATTGACCCTGCAATTATTGAACAAAAACGTATCGCAGCGGGGTATTATGATCCAATCCATATTCAGTATTTCCGTTGGGTTGGTAATTTATTGCAAGGTGATTTTGGTCAAAGTATCCTATTTAAACAACCTGTTATTGATGTGATTATGCAACGTTTGAATAACACAATTTGGTTGTCGCTTTTAACCATGGTATTGACCTATCTTATTGCACTCCCGTTGGGGATGATAGCGGGTCGTTATCAAAACTCATTGGCAGATAAAATTATTGGTGTATATAACTTCTTGACTTTCTCTACTCCAATCTTTGTATTTGCGATTCTTATGCTATGGATGTTTGGTTTTAGTCTAGGATGGTTCCCAACCCGGGGATCTATTGGAGGTGGCGTAGAAGGATTCGCAGCTATATTGAGTCGCCTGCACCATATGATTCTCCCTGCAATTACGATGGCTATTCTGTCGACGACGGTCACAATTCAATATCTCCGTACAGGAATTATTGATGCAAAAAGTCAAGATTATGTACGTACAGCGCGAGCTAAAGGGGTTCCAGAGAGAGTGGTTTATAACCGACATATTTTCCGTAACTCCATTCTGCCGATTGCGTCATTCTTAGGCTATGAATTGACTGGTTTAATCGGGGGTTCAATCTTTATCGAAAATATTTTTACCTATCCAGGTATTGGTCAATTGTTCTTCAATTCTATCTCAAGCCGTGACTATAGTGTCATCTTGGCTCTCTTGTTAATTTTTGGTATGGGTACCTTGCTGGGGACATTGATTTCAGATATTATCATGAGTATTGTAGACCCACGTATCCGTGTGAAATAGAAGGAGGAGAATGGTGAGTAAAGATAAGAAAAAACAAGAACAATCAGCTTCAACTCCTCCGGGTGGTTTCCGTGTCATTGTCCGAGAGTTTACGAAGGATAAGCTTGCATTAGCTTCATTCTTTATCTTGGTCACAGTTCTATTGGCAGTCTTTATTGGTGCCTTAGTATTGGATCAGGAACAAGTTATGAAAGTAAATCTATTAGGACGCTACTTGGAACCAGGGGTTGATGGACATATTTTAGGAACCGATGAAGGCGGTAAGGACATTTTTGGTCAGTTAATCATCGGAGCACGCAATTCAATTGTAATAGGTTTTACTATAACAATCATTACTAGTATAGTAGGTATCTCAATCGGTCTCATTTCGGGTTATTATGGAGGTCGTTTGGATGGCTTCTTAATGCGTATAGTAGACTTTATCATGATTTTACCAGTTACAATGCTTATTATTGTATTCGTAACTGTAATCAAAGATTATACTATTTATCATTTCATTTTAATAATGAGTGCATTCTACTGGACAGCTAAGGCTCGTCTCTTCCGTACAAGGACTTTGTCAGAGGCAAGTTTGGATTATGTAAATGCATCTAAAACATTGGGAACAAGCGACTTCATGATTATGTTCCGTGAAATTTTGCCAAACTTAAGTTCATTGATTATCGTCAACCTGACCTTGAACTTTGCTGGGAATATCGGTATTGAGACTTCATTGACTTATCTTGGTTTCGGTCTACCATCGACAGTACCAAGTTTGGGGACCTTGATTGCCAATGCTCGTAATGCAGATATTTTAGAGAATAAGACATGGATTTGGCTACCAGCAGCTATATTCATCCTTGTGATGATGCTCTGTATCAACTATGTCGGTCAAGCTTTCCAACGTGCAGCTGATGCTAGACAACGTTTAGGATAAAATAGATATAAAAATTCAAAATCAATGCGATTTTGGATTTTTTTGTTTCATCGTTAAGAAATTCTAGTAAATGAAGGAACAATTTCTCATATCTTGCCAATTTTCTGTCAATTTATGGTAGAATAGAAAAAATAGATTTTTTACGAGGGATACCATGACATTAGTATATCAATCAACACGTGATGCCAATAATACCGTATCAGCAAGTCAAGCCATTTTACAAGGGTTGGCTACTGATGGTGGGTTGTTTACCCCTATTTCCATGCCAAGGGTTGAGTTGGATTTTTCTGTACTCAAAGATGCTTCTTATCAAGAAATTGCCAAGTTGATTTTGTCGGCTTTTTTGGATGATTTTACGGCAGATGAGCTGGACTACTGTATCAACAATGCCTACGATAGCAAGTTTGACACGCCAGCTATTGCCCCAGTTGTCAAACTAAAAGGCCAGTACAACTTGGAACTTTTCCGTGGCTCAACTATTGCCTTTAAGGACATGGCCCTGTCTATCTTGCCTTATTTGATGACGACAGCGGCTAAAAAACATGGTCTGGAAAATGAGATTGTCATTTTAACTGCAACGTCAGGTGATACAGGTAAGGCTGCTATGGCCGGCTTTGCGGATGTACCAGGTACACAAATCATCGTCTTCTACCCACGCGACGGGGTATCTAAAGTCCAAGAATTGCAGATGACTACGCAGACGGGGGCTAATACCCACGTGGTGGCCATTGATGGTAACTTTGACGATGCTCAGACTAATGTGAAGCACATGTTCAATGATGAGAATCTTCGTGCCAAGTTGGTGGCTAAGAAACTCCAGTTTTCATCAGCCAACTCCATGAACATCGGTCGCTTAGTGCCACAGATTGTTTACTATGTTTATGCCTACGCTCAGCTGGTTAAGACTGGTGAGATTGTGGCGGGTGACAAGGTCAATTTCACCGTTCCGACAGGGAATTTTGGGAATATCTTAGCGGCTTACTATGCTAAGCAGATTGGTCTTCCAGTTGGCAAGCTCATCTGTGCTTCCAACGACAACAATGTCCTAACCGACTTCTTCTCAACTGGCGTTTACGACAAGAACCGTACTTTCCGCGTGACCACTAGTCCATCTATGGACATTTTGGTCTCATCAAACTTGGAGCGTTTGATTTTCCACCTCTTTGGTAATGACGCTGTCAAAACAGCGGAGCTGATGGACGCCTTGAACACAGCTGGTCAGTATGACATACAAGGGGCTGACGCGGATATTTTATCTTTCTTTGTTGCTGCCTTTGCGACAGAAGAAGAAACTGCTGCAGAAATCAAACGTGTTTATGACGAGTCAGGCTATATTGAAGACCCACATACGGCTGTAGCATCTGCAGTTTATAAGAAATATGTACAGCAAACTGGTGATCAGACCCCAACAGTAATTGCTTCAACAGCTAGTCCGTACAAGTTCCCTGTGGTTGCGGTTGAAGCTGTGACTGGTCAGTCAGGTTTAACTGACTTTGAAGCTCTTGCAAAATTACATGAGATTTCAGGTACAGCCTTGCCACCAGCTGTAGATGTGTAGATGGTTTGGAAACTGCACCGGTTCGTCACAATACCGTTGTTGCAGCTGCGGATATGCAAGCAGAAGTAGAACGATATTTGGGTGTTTAATTCATGGATATTTTTATACAAACTGTTTAAACGACAGTTTGTTTTTTAAAGTAAAAATATTTAATTGAGTTGATGTTGATACCACAAAAATGAATTGGAGAATATGAACAAAAAGATTTGCAAAGAACTAATATCAATTGCCTTTCCTGCAATGGGCGAAAGCCTTCTTCAAATGTTGATGGGGATGGTGGATTCCTATTTGGTCGCCAGTCTTGGAATCGTAGCTTTATCTGGCGTATCGATTGCGAATAATCTATTAGCCGTCTATCAGGCGGTTTTTATTGCGTTAGCTGCAGCCGTTTCATCCCAATTGGCCCATGTTTTAGGAAAAGAGAAAGGAATGCAGATTACTGCCATTGTCACCGATAGTGTCAAGCTGACTGTTTATGTAGGTGTATTTCTGGGTATTTTAGCGGTTATACTAGGTCCAACATTGCTGACTAGCTTGGGGGCAGAACGTGAGGTAGCTCAACTTGGTGGTCTCTATTTGATCTTGGTCGGGGGTAGTATTTTGTTACTGGGACTTATGACCTGTTTGGGTGGAATTCTGAGAACTCTTGGTCAACCTCGTTATCCAATGTATATTAGTATATTTTCAAATCTCCTAAATGCCGTATTTTCGGCCATTGCAGTTTTTGTACTCCATACAGGGGTTGCCGGAGTTGCTTTTGGAACGATATTGTCAAGAATAGTCGGGTGCGGTCTACTTTGGTCACGCCTATCGATCTCTATTAAACCAAGTACTTGGTCTGTTGATAAAGAGTTAGTTAGGCTTGCTCTACCTGCTATTGGCGAACGGTTGATGATGAGAGCAGGTGATGTAGTCATTGTTGGAATGATTACTGGTTTGGGAACGGCTGTTGTTGCTGGAAATGCAATTGGAGAAACCATTACTCAATTTAACTATATGCCCACCTTAGGAATCTCAGTAGCAACGCTTATTATGACTGCAAAGAGTAGGCAAGATTCGTTAGCTGTTCAACGGATTTATCGAATTGGTCTTGGACTCTCGCTGATTTTTATGTTCGTGATAGGAGGCATTAGTTACTTAGCAGGACCTTTTCTAATTAGTCTTTTCACGATGGATGTTCAAGTGGCACAAGCTAGTCAGACAGTCTTGCTCTATTCTGTCCTTGGGGTACCTTTTACAGCAGCAGCTCTTGTCTTTACAGGACTTTGGCAAGGTATGGGCAATGCTCGACTACCTTTTTATGCGACTGGTATAGGCATGTGGGTGGTGCGAATAGGTCTAGCATATTTTCTAATAAAAAATTATCAATTGGGCTTGCCTAGTATTTGGCTTGCAACGATAGTAGATAATGCCTTTCGAGCAAGTTTGTTATATGTTCGCTTCCGATACTCCACAGGATGATTTGCTTTTTAAGGTTTGCATAAGAAATCTTTTAGTTCTGTTTAAGTTTTGAGAGCTATAGTATCTTCAAGCTAGAAATAGCAAACAAATTCTTTTTCATATAATCTCCTAGAAAGCAGTCGACGATGGTCGGCTGTTTTCGTGTCTTAGGTTGTTTGAAGATAATCGAGCATTCTTTAAGTTTTGCATAAGAAATCTTTCAGTTCTGTTTAAGTTATGGGGGCTATACTATCTTCAAGCTAGAAATAGCAAACAACTTCTTTTTCATATAATCTCCTAGAAAGCAGTCGGCAATGGTCGGCTGTTTTCGTGTCTTAGGTTGTTTGAAAACAATAGAGCATTCTTTAAGTTTTGCATAAGAAATCTTTCAGTTCTATTTAAGTTATGAGAGCTATACTATCTTCAAGCTAGAAATAGCAAACAACTTCTTTTTCATATAATCTCCTAGAAAGCAGTCGGCAATGGTCGGCTGTTTTCGTATCTTCAATTCTTTTGTAAAAATGGTATAATCCCATCTTTGACAGTTTGAAACGACAAAAACCTCCCTAACCCTATGCATATCAAGGGTTTAGAGAGGTTTTCTTTTTATATCAAAAATAGCATAAAAATCTAGTTATCCGCATAAAAACTGGACTTATCACACTTTATCAAGGTCAAAACCACTCAATTTACTACTAATTTACTACTTATGAATGAGCTTTGATACGACGATTTATCCTTGAAAAGTGAAGATATAAAGATACTTCCAATAAAATTTGAATATTTAATAGGTAGACACTTCAAAAAATGAGGTGTCTATTTTTTTACCCGATTTTGAAAGGAAGTGAACTTATGAAAACAAAAAATCAAGAATCAAAAGGTCGTTCCCCACTCTTTAAGACCATCAAACATTCATTCAGCCAATAAAAAAGAAAGGATAGGTAAAAATATGGAACTTAAATTTGTGATTCCCAACATGGAAAAAACATTCGGCAATTTAGAATTTGCTGGCGAGGATAAAGTCGTTCAGCGAAGAATCAACGGACGGCTAACTGTCTTATCAAGAAGCTATAATCTCTATTCTGATGTTCAAAGAGCAGATGATATTGTGGTGGTGCTTCCTGCTGAAGCTGGCGAAAAACATTTCGGCTTTGAGGAACGTGTGAAGTTAGTCAATCCACGTATTACCGCAGAGGGCTACAAAATCGGCACTCGTGGTTTTACAAATTACCTTTTACATGCTGACGACATGATAAAAGAATAAAGAAAGAGAGGAAAAATGATGAGATTAGCAAATGGCATTGTATTAGATAAAGACACGACTTTTGGAGAATTGAAATTCTCTGCTCTACGTCGTGAAGTGAGAATCCAAAATGAAGACGGGTCGGTTTCAGATGAAATCAAGGAACGTACCTATGACTTAAAATCCAAAGGACAAGGACGCATGATTCAAGTAAGTATTCCTGCCAGCGTGCCTTTGAAAGAGTTTGATTATAACGCACGGGTGGAACTTATCAATCCCATTGCGGACACCGTTGCTACTGCCACCTATCAAGGAGCAGATGTTGACTGGTATATCAAGGCAGACGATATTGTGCTGACAAAGGATTCTAGTTCATTCAAAGCTCAACCACAAGCAAAGAAAGAACCGACACAAGACAAATAGTCGCTAGGTAGAAAGGAGACTTTTTCGCATGAAACAGCGTGGTAAAAGGATTCGCCCATCTGGTAAAGATTTAGTCTTTCATTTTACGATAGCGTCACTCCTGCCTGTTTTCCTGCTGGTTGTCGGACTGTTTCATGTGAAGACAATCCAGCAGATCAACTGGCAGGATTTTAACCTATCACAAGCAGATAAGATTGACATTCCCTATTTAATTATCAGTTTCAGTGTCGCAATTCTTATCTGCTTGCTGGTAGCGTTTGTATTCAAACGGGTTCGCTATGATACGGTTAAACAACTTTACCACCGTCAAAAACTGGCAAAGATGATACTTGAAAACAAGTGGTATGAATCTGAACAGGTCAAAACAGAGGGTTTCTTTAAAGATAGTGCTGGTCGTACAAAGGAAAAGATAACCTACTTCCCTAAAATGTATTATCGACTTAAAAATGGCTTGATACAGATACGGGTGGAAATCACGCTGGGAAAATATCAAGACCAACTCTTACACTTGGAAAAGAAATTAGAGAGTGGCTTGTACTGTGAGCTGACGGATAAAGAGTTAAAGGATTCCTATGTGGAATATACTTTGATCTATGACACCATAGCCAGTCGTATTTCTATTGATGAAGTAGAAGCTAAAGATGGTAAACTTCGCTTAATGAAAAACGTATGGTGGGAATATGATAAGCTCCCTCATATGTTGATTGCTGGTGGTACAGGTGGCGGTAAAACTTACTTTATACTGACACTGATTGAAGCCTTGCTTCATACAGATTCAAAACTGTATATTCTTGACCCGAAAAATGCTGATCTTGCGGACTTAGGTTCTGTGATGGCAAATGTCTACTATAGAAAAGAAGACTTGCTTTCTTGCATTGAAACATTCTATGAAGAAATGATGAAACGTAGTGAGGAAATGAAGCAGATGAAGAACTATAAGACTGGCAAAAATTATGCTTACTTAGGTCTCCCGGCACACTTCTTAATCTTTGATGAATACGTCGCTTTCATGGAAATGCTGGGAACAAAAGAAAACACCGCAGTTATGAATAAGCTGAAACAGATTGTCATGTTAGGTCGTCAAGCTGGCTTCTTTCTAATACTGGCTTGTCAACGTCCAGACGCAAAATATTTAGGCGACGGAATCCGTGATCAGTTTAATTTCAGAGTGGCTTTAGGTCGTATGTCTGAAATGGGCTATGGCATGATGTTTGGCAGTGACGTACAAAAGGATTTCTTCTTAAAGCGAATCAAAGGTCGTGGCTATGTTGATGTAGGAACAAGTGTCATATCAGAGTTTTATACTCCCCTTGTACCAAAAGGATATGATTTCTTGGAGGAAATTAAAAAGTTATCCAACAGCAGACAGTCCACGCAGGCGACGTGCGAAGCGGAAGTCGCAGGTGTGGACTGATCTTGCTGGCTGGTGTGGCAATAGCCACGCCAGCACTTAACCCCCCGTATCTAACAGGGGGGTACAAATCGACAGGAAACAGTCAAAAAAACATTAGAAAATCCTTTGGTTACAAGGGATTTACAAAATTTCAGCGTATGTCAAATGGGCTTTAAAAGTTGACATACGCCTTTTTGATTGGAGGGATTTTTACTGAATGAACAAACTTGGTTACAGCATTTAAAAGAAAAACGCTTGGCTTATGGACTATCTCAAAACCGTTTAGCTGTTGCGACTGGTATTACAAGGCAGTATCTAAGCGATATTGAAACAGGAAAAGTCAAGCCATCAGAGGATTTACAGCAGTCCCTTTGGGAAGCTCTGGAACGCTTCAATCCCGACGCTCCCCTTGAAATGCTGTTTGATTATGTAAGAATTCGCTTTCCGACAACAGACGTACAGCAGGTGGTCGAAAACATCTTACAACTGAAACTGTCCTATTTTCTTCATGAGGACTATGGTTTCTATTCTTATTCAGAGCATTATGCTTTAGGCGACATATTCGTCCTTTGCTCCCATGAACTGGACAAAGGAGTTCTGGTGGCTGGCGGTGTGATGAAACGCCTTGACCTTGCCATTAACGATAAGACAGGGATTTTAAATATCCCTGTACTCACTGAAAAGTGCCAACAGGAAGAATGTATCTCCGTCTTCCGCAGTTTTAAAAGCTATCGCAGTGGCGAACTGGTACGCAAAGAGGAAAAGGAATGTATGGGAAACACCCTCTATATCGGTTCATTACAAAGTGAAGTTTATTTCTGTATCTATGAAAAGGACTACGAGCAGTACAAGAAAAATGATATTCCCATTGAAGACGCAGAAGTAAAAAAACGTTTTGAGATTCGATTGAAAAATGAGCGTGCCTATTATGCAGTCCGTGATTTACTCGTCTATGACAATCCAGAGCATACCGCCTTTAAAATTATCAATCGGTATATCCGTTTTGTAGATAAAGACGATTCCAAACCTCGTTCTGATTGGAAACTGAATGAAGAATGGGCTTGGTTTATTGGGAACAATCGTGAACGATTAAAACTAACCACAAAACCAGAGCCTTACTCCTTCCAAAGGACGCTGAACTGGCTATCTCATCAAGTTGCCCCGACCTTAAAGGTTGCGATTAAACTTGATGAAATCAACCAGACGCAGGTTGTAAAAGACATTCTCGACCATGCGAAACTGACAGACCGACACAAGCAGATTTTGAAGCAACAGTCAGTAAAAGAACAGGACGTGATAACAACAAAAAAATAACTCAAATACAAATTCATTGAATATAGAGAGGAGAACATTTTTATGAATTTTGGACAAAACCTTTATAACTGGTTTCTATCAAACGCTCAATCACTGGTGCTTTTAGCAATCGTTGTGATTGGCTTGTATCTTGGCTTCAAGCGTGAGTTTAGCAAACTGATTGGCTTTTTAATTATTGCGATTATTGCGGTTGGCTTAGTCTTCAACGCTGCTGGAGTAAAAGACATTTTACTAGAGCTATTCAATCGCATTATTGGTGCTTAAATAAAACCGTTCTTTTGTGGAATATAAGTGGTTTTCTTATGTTCCGCAAAGGAATGGTACACCAAACGAAGTGCGGTAGGGATTTTTGAATCTCTACAAA
The DNA here is from genome assembly GCF_021654455.1 of Streptococcus parasuis. NCBI lineage: Bacteria > Bacillati > Bacillota > Bacilli > Lactobacillales > Streptococcaceae > Streptococcus > Streptococcus parasuis. Next base: position 1,796,771 of record NZ_AP024276.1, on the reverse strand, counting down.
GAAAGGACGTGAATATATGGACGATATGCAAGTCTATATTGCGAATTTAGGCAAATACAATGAGGGCGAATTGGTCGGTGCGTGGTTTACCTTTCCCATTGACTTTGAGGAAGTCAAAGAGAAAATCGGCTTGAATGATGAATATGAGGAATACGCCATTCATGACTACGAGTTACCCTTTACGGTTGACGAATACACTTCCATTGGCGAACTCAATCGACTATGGGAAATGGTATCGGAATTACCCGAAGAATTACAATCGGAGCTATCTGCTCTGCTCACTCATTTTTCAAGCATTGAAGAACTAAGCGAACATCAAGAGGATATTATCATTCATTCCGATTGTGATGATATGTATGACGTGGCACGCTACTACATTGAAGAAACGGGTGCTTTAGGCGAAGTACCAGCTAGTCTTCAAAACTATATTGATTATCAAGCCTATGGTCGGGATTTAGACCTTTCAGGAACGTTTATCTCAACCAATCATGGGATTTTTGAAATCGTCTATTAAATCTGTCGGTACATTACTACTGGCAGATTTTCTATTTTACGGGGTGGCTCAATCAGCTACCCCTATTTTTTATGAAAGGATTGATTACATGAAGAAAATACGAAGCTATACCAGTATCTGGTCTGTGGAAAAGGTACTGTATTCTATCAATGATTTTAGACTTCCGTTTCCCATAACCTTTACGCAAATGACATGGTTTGTCGTGTCACTCTTTGCAGTGATGATACTTGGCAACTTGCCCCCTCTTTCCATGATAGAGGGAGCATTTCTCAAATACTTTGGGATTCCTGTGGCTTTCACATGGTTTATGTCTACAAAAACTTTTGATGGTAAAAAGCCTTATGGATTTTTGAAGTCTGTCATTGCTTATGCACTGCGACCAAAGCTGACCTATGCAGGAAAAAAAGTAACGCTTGGCAGAAACCAGCCACAAGAAGCCATTACAGCAGTTAGGAGTGAATTTTATGGCATATCCAATTAAATACATTGAAAACAATCTCGTCTGGAATAAAGACGGGGAATGTTATGCTTACTATGAGCTTGTTCCTTACAATTACTCATTTCTAAGTCCAGAACAGAAAATACAAGTGCATGATTCTTTCAGACAGCTTATCGCACAAAATCGTGATGGCAAAATTCATGCTTTACAAATCAGTACAGAATCCAGCATACGTTCTGCACAAGAGCGTTCCAAAAATGAAGTCACTGGCAAGCTCAAAGCGGTTGCCTATGACAAAATCGACCAACAGACAGACGCTTTAATATCCATGATTGGCGAAAATCAAGTGAACTACCGTTTCTTTATCGGCTTTAAGTTGCTTCTCAACGATCAGGAGTTTTCTATGAAAAGTCTTACCGTTGAAGCAAAAAATGCTTTGTCTGATTTTGTCTATGATGTGAACCATAAGCTGATGGGCGATTTTGTTAGTATGAGTAATGATGAAATCCTGCGTTTTCAGAAGATGGAAAAGCTCTTAGAAAATAAAATCTCTCGTCGTTTCAAAATCCGCAGGTTAGATAAGGACGACTTCGGCTATCTGATTGAACACCTTTACGGACAGACAGGCACTGCCTATGAAGAGTATGAGTACCATCTATCAAAGAAAAAGCTGGATAATGAAACGCTGATTAAATACTATGACTTGATTAAGCCTACTCGCTGTTTGGTGGAAGAAAAACAGCGATATTTGAAAATCCAGCAGGAAGATGAAACCGTCTATGTAGCTTACTTTACCATTAACAGCATTGTCGGAGAACTGGACTTCCCGTCCTCTGAAATCTTCTACTACCAGCAACAGCAATTTACATTCCCGATTGATACGTCAATGAATGTGGAAATTGTAGCGAATCGTAAAGCCCTATCTACTGTCCGCAATAAAAAGAAAGAACTGAAAGACTTGGATAACCACGCTTGGCAAAGTGATAATGAAACCAGCTCCAATGTGGCGGAAGCTCTGGAAAGTGTGAATGAGCTGGAAACCAATTTAGACCAAAGCAAGGAATCTATGTACAAGCTGTCTTATGTGGTAAGGGTATCAGCAAATGATCTTGACGAACTCAAACGTCGTTGTAATGAAGTGAAAGATTTTTATGACGATTTAAGCGTAAAACTGGTACGACCATTTGGGGATATGCTCGGCTTACATGAAGAATTTTTACCTGCCAGCAAGCGTTATATGAATGATTATATTCAATACGTGACCTCTGATTTCCTCGCTGGTTTAGGTTTTGGTGCTACTCAAATGCTGGGGGAAAATGAGGGGATTTATGTTGGCTACAGCTTAGATACTGGACGCAATGTCTATCTGAAACCTGCTCTTGCCAGTCAAGGGGTTAAGGGTTCAGTAACCAATGCGTTAGCGTCGGCTTTTGTTGGTTCGCTGGGTGGTGGTAAATCCTTTGCGAATAACCTTATCGTCTATTATGCGGTGCTTTATGAGGCACAAGCAGTGATTGTAGACCCAAAAGCAGAACGTGGCAGATGGAAAGAAACCTTGCCAGAGATTTCCCATGAAATCAATATCGTCACTCTGACTTCTGATGAGAAAAACAAAGGCTTACTTGACCCTTATGTGATTATGAAAAATCCCAAAGATTCTGAATCACTGGCTATTGATATTCTGACATTCCTTACGGGGATTTCCTCTCGTGATGGGGAACGCTTCCCAATCCTTAGAAAAGCCATTCGTGCAGTAACCAATAGTGAAGTACGAGGGTTGATGAAAGTGATTGAGGAATTACGGGTTGAGAATACGCCACTAAGTACCAGTATAGCCGACCATATCGAAAGTTTTACAGACTATGACTTTGCACATTTATTATTCAGTAATGGTTATGTGGAGCAGTCTATCAGCTTAGAAAAACAACTGAACATTATACAGGTTGCGGACTTGGTACTTCCCGACAAGGAAACTTCCTTTGAGGAATATACCACTATGGAGCTTTTATCCGTTGCTATGCTGATTGTCATTAGTACCTTTGCTTTAGACTTTATCCATACAGACCGAAGCATTTTCAAGATTGTAGATTTAGACGAAGCATGGAGCTTTTTACAGGTAGCACAAGGAAAAACACTATCTATGAAGCTGGTTCGGGCTGGTCGTGCTATGAACGCTGGGGTATATTTCGTGACCCAAAATACAGACGACCTCTTAGATGAAAAACTGAAAAATAACCTCGGCTTAAAATTTGCATTTCGTTCCACTGACCTTAACGAGATTAAAAAGACCTTAGCCTTTTTTGGTGTAGACCCAGAGGACGAAAACAATCAGAAGCGATTGCGTGATTTGGAAAACGGGCAATGCCTTATCAGTGATTTATATGGTCGTGTCGGTGTGATACAGTTCCACCCTGTATTTGAAGAACTGCTCCATGCCTTTGATACCAGACCACCTGTGCGAAAAGAGGTGTAAATGTGAAACCATCAATAGTAAACAGAATAAAATCAAACTGGACGCTGAAACGTCTAGGTAAAGTGGCAATGACAGTGGCTTTCACACTTGTGATTGCCATTTTTCTTTTAGCCATGCTGGGAACGGTGGTTCAAGCTGCGGGCTTGGTAGATGATACGGTCAATGTGGCAAATGAATACAGCCGATACCCACTTGAAAACTATCAACTGGATTTTTATGTGGATAATAGCTGGGGCTGGCTTCCGTGGAACTGGTCGGACGGGATTGGAAAACAGGTCATGTATGGACTATATGCCATTACCAATTTTATTTGGACAATCAGTTTGTATGTTTCCAATGCGACAGGTTACTTAGTACAGGAAGCCTATTCCTTAGACTTCATTTCCGCTACAGCAGATTCCATTGGTAAGAATATGCAGACCTTAGCTGGTGTGAGTGCAAACGGATTTTCAACAGAGGGTTTCTATGTTGGATTCCTCTTACTCTTGATTTTGGTTCTTGGAGTTTATGTTGCCTATACGGGACTGATAAAGAGAGAAACCACAAAGGCAATTCATGCCATTATGAATTTTGTGCTGGTGTTTATCCTATCGGCTTCCTTTATTGCCTACGCTCCCGACTACATTAAAAAAATCAATGACTTTTCATCAGACATCAGTAATGCCAGTTTATCACTTGGCACGAAGATTGTCATGCCCCATTCCGATAGTCAAGGCAAGGACAGCGTGGACTTAATCAGAGATAGCCTGTTTTCCATACAGGTTCAGCAACCGTGGCTACTGCTTCAATACAACAGTTCAGACATTGAAAGTATCGGTATTGACCGTGTGGAAAGCCTGCTCTCCACCAGCCCAGATTCCAACAATGGCGAAGACAGAGAAAAAATTGTTGCGGAAGAAATTGAAGACAGAAGCAATACCAATCTAACCATTACAAAGACCATTAACCGTTTAGGTACAGTCTTCTTCCTATTTGTCTTCAATATTGGGATTTCCATATTTGTATTCCTATTAACAGGAATCATGATTTTCTCGCAGGTACTTTTTATCATCTATGCTATGTTTCTGCCTGTGAGCTTTATTTTAAGCATGATTCCATCATTTGATGGTATGTCAAAACGAGCCATAACAAAGCTCTTTAATACCATTTTGACACGAGCTGGAATCACATTGATTATTACGACAGCATTTAGTATTTCAACCATGCTCTATACCTTATCGGCTGGTTATCCGTTCTTTTTGATTGCTTTTCTACAGATTGTGACCTTTGCAGGAATCTACTTCAAGCTGGGCGATTTAATGAGTATGTTTTCTCTACAGAGTAACGATTCTCAAAGTGTGGGAAGTCGTGTGATGAGAAAACCTCGTATGCTTATGCACGCTCACATGCACCGTCTACAGCGGAAACTTGGACGTTCCATGACTACTCTAGGGGCTGGGTCTGCCATTGTTACAGGTAAAAAAGGACAGTCGGGTTCGGGGAGTTCTGCAAGGACACAAGCAGATCACTCCCGACCAGACGGAAAGGAAAAATCAACACTTGGAAAACGTATCGGTCAAACCATCGGTACAGTAGCTGATACCAAAGACAGAATGGTAGACACTGCTAGTGGTTTGAAAGAACAGGTTAAAGATTTGCCGACCAATGCAAGATATGCAGTATATCAAGGAAAATCCAAAGTAAAAGAGAATGTCCGTGATTTAACCAGTAGTATTTCTCAAACCAAAGCGGACAGAGCCAGTGGACGCAAGGAACAGCAGGAACAAAGGCGAAAAACCATTGCGAAGCGTCGCTCTGAAATGGAACAGGTCAAACAGAAAAAACAGCCTGCTTCTTCTGTTCATGAAAGACCGACTACAAGACAAGAACAATATCATGATGAACAGACCTCAAAACAGTCTAATATTCAGACTTCATATAAGGAATCTCAACAAGCCAAACAAGAGCGTCCAGCAGTTAAGTCCGATTTTTCAAGTCCAAAAGTGGAACGCCAAGGCAATACCGTTCAAGAAAAAACCGTTCAAAAGCCAGCAACTTCAACCACTACAGCAGATAGAACTTCACAACGTCCAATCACAAAAGAACGTCCGTCTACTGTTCAAAGAGTACCACTACAAAATACAAGAAGTAGACCACCAATCAAAACCGCCACCATTAAGAAAGTCGGTAAGAAACCATGAAGTTGAAAACTTTAGTGATTGGTGGTTCTGGATTATTCTTGATGGTCTTCTCACTGCTTCTGTTTGTTGCCATTTTATTTTCAGATGAACAGGACAGCGGAATTTCCAATATTCATTATGGAGGTGTGAATGTTTCCGCAGAAGTGCTGGCTCATAAGCCTATGGTAGAAAAATATGTCAAAGAATATGGCGTTGAAGAATATGTCAACATACTTCTTGCGATTATACAGGTGGAATCGGGCGGTACTGCGGAAGATGTTATGCAGTCCTCGGAATCCCTCGGTCTTCCACCTAATTCATTGAGTACAGAAGAATCCATTAAGCAAGGTGTGAAGTATTTCAGTGAATTATTAGCCAGTAGCGAAAGGCTCAGTGTAGATTTAGAATCGGTTATCCAGTCCTACAATTATGGTGGTGGTTTCTTAGGGTATGTGGCTAATCGTGGAAATAAATATACCTTTGAACTGGCTCAAAGTTTCTCAAAAGAGTATTCAGGTGGCGAAAAAGTGTCTTACCCCAATCCCATAGCCATACCTATCAATGGGGGCTGGCGATACAACTATGGCAATATGTTTTATGTGCAACTGGTAACGCAGTATCTTGTCACAACAGAGTTTGATGATGATACGGTACAAGCCATCATGGACGAAGCACTGAAATATGAGGGCTGGCGATACGTTTACGGTGGAGCTTCCCCGACTACTTCTTTTGATTGTAGCGGACTGACACAATGGACGTATGGAAAAGCTGGAATTAACTTACCACGAACCGCACAACAGCAATATGATGTGACCCAGCATATCCCACTATCGGAAGCACAAGCTGGCGATTTGGTTTTCTTTCATTCTACCTATAACGCTGGCTCTTATATTACTCATGTTGGGATATACCTTGGCAATAACCGTATGTTTCATGCAGGCGACCCAATCGGTTATGCCGACTTAACAAGCCCCTACTGGCAACAGCATTTAGTGGGAGCAGGACGAATCAAACAATGAGAAAGGAAGATTTAATGATGAAATTTAGAAAAAATCAGAATAAAGAAAAACAGATACCAAAGGAAAAGAAACCTCGTGTCTATAAGGTCAATCCTCATAAAAAGGTTGTGATTGCCTTGTGGGTACTTTTAGGGCTTAGTTTCAGCTTTGCGATATTCAAGCACTTTACAGCTATAGATACTCATACTATTCACGAAACAACTATCATAGAAAAGGAATACGTTGATACTCATCATGTAGAAAATTTTGTAGAGAACTTTGCGAAAGTCTACTATTCATGGGAGCAATCCGATAAGTCCATTGATAATCGAATGGAAAGTCTAAAAGGCTATCTGACAGATGAACTTCAAGCTCTCAATGTTGATACAGTACGCAAAGATATTCCTGTATCGTCTTCTGTAAGAGGATTTCAGATATGGACGGTAGAGCCAACTGGCGACAATGAGTTTAATGTAACCTACAGTGTAGACCAGCTCATTACAGAGGGAGAAAATACAAAGACCGTCCACTCTGCTTATATAGTGAGTGTCTATGTAGATGGTTCTGGAAATATGGTACTGGTTAAGAATCCGACCATTACCAACATACCTAAGAAATCAAGTTATAAACCAAAAGCCATTGAAAGTGAGGGGACGGTTGATTCCATTACAACCAATGAAATCAATGAGTTTTTAACGACGTTCTTCAAGCTCTATCCTACAGCGACAGCCAGTGAACTTTCCTACTATGTGAATGACGGGATATTAAAACCAATCGGAAAAGAGTACATCTTTCAAGAACTGGTAAATCCTATTCACAATCGTAAGGATAATCAAGTCACGGTATCGCTGACAGTGGAGTATATCGACCAGCAGACCAAAGCAACGCAGGTATCTCAATTTGATTTGGTACTTGAAAAGAACGGGAGTAATTGGAAGATTATAGAATAACAAATATTGGTACATTATTACAGCTATTTTGTAATCACGTACTCTCTTTGATAAAAAATTGGAGATTCCTTTACAAATATGCTCTTACGTGCTATTATTTAAGTATCTATTTAAAAGGAGTTAATAAATATGCGGCAAGGTATTCTTAAATAAACTGTCAATTTGATAGTGGGAACAAATAATTGGATGTCCTTTTTTAGGAGGGCTTAGTTTTTTGTACCCAGTTTAAGAATACCTTTATCATGTGATTCTAAAGTATCCGGAGAATATCTGTATGCTTTGTATGCCTATGGTTATGCATAAAAATCCCAGTGATAAGAGTATTTATCACTGGGATTTTTATGCCCTTTTGGGCTTTTGAATGGAGGAAAATCACATGAAAATTATTAATATTGGAGTTTTAGCTCATGTTGATGCGGGAAAAACTACCTTAACAGAAAGCTTATTATATAACAGTGGAGCGATTACAGAATTAGGAAGCGTGGACAAAGGTACAACGAGGACGGATAATACGCTTTTAGAACGTCAGAGAGGAATTACAATTCAGACAGGAATAACCTCTTTTCAGTGGGAAAATACGAAGGTGAACATCATAGACACGCCAGGACATATGGATTTCTTAGCAGAAGTATATCGTTCATTATCAGTTTTAGATGGGGCAATTCTACTGATTTCTGCAAAAGATGGCGTACAAGCACAAACTCGTATATTATTTCATGCACTTAGGAAAATGGGGATTCCCACAATCTTTTTTATCAATAAGATTGACCAAAATGGAATTGATTTATCAACGGTTTATCAGGATATTAAAGAGAAACTTTCTGCCGAAATTGTAATCAAACAGAAGGTAGAACTGTATCCTAATATGTGTGTGACGAACTTTACCGAATCTGAACAATGGGATACGGTAATAGAGGGAAACGATGACCTTTTAGAGAAATATATGTCCGGTAAATCATTAGAAGCATTGGAACTCGAACAAGAGGAAAGCATAAGATTTCAGAATTGCTCCTTGTACCCTGTTTATCATGGAAGCGCAAAAAGCAACATAGGGATTGAGCAGCTTATAGAAGTGATAACGAATAAATTTTATTCATCAACATACAGAAAGAAGTCTGAACTTTGCGGAAATGTCTTCAAAATTGAATATTCGGAAGAAAGACAACGTCTTGCATATGTACGCCTTTATGGCGGAATCCTGCATTTGCGGGATTCGGTTAGAATATCGGAAAAGGAAAAAATAAAAATTACAGAAATGTATACTTCAATAAATGGTGAATTATGTAAAATTGATAAGGCTTATTCCGGGGAAATTGTTATTTTGCAAAATGAGTTTTTGAAGCTAAATAGTGTTCTTGGAGATACAAAGCTATTGCCACAGAGAGAGAGAATTGAAAATCCGCTCCCTCTGCTGCAAACAACTGTTGAACCGAGCAAACCTCAACAAAGGGAAATGTTACTTGATGCACTTTTAGAAATCTCCGACAGTGACCCGCTTCTACAATATTATGTGGATTCTACGACACATGAAATCATACTTTCTTTCTTAGGGAAAGTACAAATGGAAGTGACTTGTGCTCTATTGCAAGAAAAGTATCATGTGGAGGTAAAAATAAAAAAGCCTACAGTCATTTATATGGAAAGACCGTTAAAAAAAGCAGAGTATACCATTCACATCGAAGTGCCACCGAATCCCTTCTGGGCTTCCATTGGTCTTTCTGTAGCACCGCTTCCATTAGGGAGCGGAGTACAGTATGAGAGCTCGGTTTCTCTTGGATACTTAAATCAATCGTTTCAAAATGCAGTTATGGAAGGGATACGATATGGCTGTGAACAAGGATTGTATGGTTGGAATGTGACGGACTGTAAAATCTGTTTTAAGTATGGCTTATACTATAGCCCTGTTAGTACCCCAGCAGATTTTCGGATGCTTGCTCCTATTGTATTGGAACAAGTTTTAAAAAAAGCTGGAACAGAATTGTTAGAGCCATATCTTAGTTTTAAAATTTATGCACCACAAGAATATCTTTCACGAGCATATAACGATGCTCCTAAATATTGTGCGAACATCGTAGACACTCAATTGAAAAATAATGAGGTCATTCTTAGTGGAGAAATCCCTGCTCGGTGTATTCAAGAATATCGTAGTGATTTAACTTTCTTTACAAATGGACGTAGTGTTTGTTTAACAGAGTTAAAAGGGTACCATGTTACTACCGGTGAACCTGTTTGCCAGCCCCGTCGTCCAAATAGTCGGATAGATAAAGTACGATATATGTTCAATAAAATAACTTAGTGTATTTTATGTTGTTATATAAATATGGTTTCTTGTTAAATAAGATGAAATATTTTTTAATAAAGATTTGAATTAAAGTGTAAAGGAGGAGATAGTTATTATAAACTACAAGTGGATATTGTGTCCTGTATGTGGAAATAAAACACGATTAAAGATAAGGGAAGATACTGAATTAAAAAAATTCCCCCTCTATTGTCCGAAATGCAGACAAGAAAATTTAATTGAAATAAAGCAGTTCAAAGTAACTGTGATTACAGAGCCAGACGCAAAGACGCAGAGCCGATAAAATGAGATTAATACAATCTCATTTTATCGGCTCTTTCCGTTATGTATGGATTCTTTTAATTAGTCTTCGATGTTTCTTGCTTCGTTGATACCGCTGGCTAAAGATTCCATTAAGGATAGTTCTTTGTCTGTAAAGCTATCCATGTATTTCTCTATCTGTAATCGTCGGGTGCTTTTTACCAAGTTATTAGCAGGTAAGAAAAATTCATCAACGGAAACATGAAGTAACGATACAAGGTCATAAAGAACTTGTATGCTGGGGTGTTGCCCTTTATTTTCAATATTAGTTAAGTACCGTGGGTCAATTTCAATCAATGCTCCCACTTGTTCACGAGTTAAACCTCGTTTCAATCGAGCTTCTTTAATGGCTAAACCAAAGGCTCTAAAATCATATTTATCTTCTTTTTTACGCATAGTAGACCACCTCTATACATTTTATTGTTCCTACTGAATTAAAAACAGGTATAGAAAAACGTGTTATATGGTTTATAGGTTTATATTTAATAAAAAGCACTACTAAACGCCAATAAAAAAAACCGTTATATGGTAGTGCTATTTACGCTGTTAAAATATTGTATATTACTTCCAAATGGCGGTTTGTTGGAGGTCAACGTCGCCATGAAGTACATCATATACAATAAATTTCCTTACATTGGGTTCTTGTCAAAAAAAGTCGTCTATCTGCAATAGATAAGTACGTCCACCAATGTGGTTTTATAAATCATATAGATAGAATAACAGAAGCATGTAAACAGAGAAATAAATCTGTTTATATGCTTTTTTGGCTATTCAGAACTTTTTTACAAAGTTTATTTATCAGTAATGCAACAAATCCCCCTTTCACATTGGGACTAAGAGTGAAAGGAGATAAACGAGCAAGGCTCACTTCCTTTCCTAGACAGAAAGGGGGTGAGAAACATGAAACCATCTTCTTTTCAGACCACAATAGAAAATCAGTTTGACTATATCTGTAAACGTGCTATGGAAGACGAGCGAAAGAATTATATGCTTTATCTTTCAAGGATTGCAAAGCGTGAGGTGTCCTTTTCGGATGTTGGCGATTATCTTGTTAGCCAGTTTGCGACAACAGATAACTATTCAACTGACTTTCAGATTTTTACACTCAATGGGTTATCAGTAGGCGTTGAAAATGATTTGTTGAGTGAAGCATTACGTGAGTTGCCAGACAAGAAACGTGAAATTCTACTGCTGTTTTACTTTATGGACATGAGCGATTCAGAAATTGCAGACCTGTTGAAATTGAACCGTTCTACTGTCTATCGGCATAGAACCAGTGGACTAGCCTTAATTAAAAAGTTTATGGAGGAATTTGAAGAATGAAAACACAATATCCTATGATTCCCTTTCCTCTCATTGTAAAGGCAACAGATGGCGATACCGAAGCGATTAACCAGATTCTACATCATTACAGAGGGTACATAACGAAGCGTTCCCTACGACTTATGAAAGATGAATATGGCAATCAAAGTATGGTCGTTGATGAAGTCTTACGTGGAAGAATGGAAACCAGACTGATTACAAAGATTTTGTCATTTGAAATTAAGTAATATCCTCTCTCCTTTCGTGGAAGCGTGCTAAACCATTCCACGCTTCCCGAACAGGGAGGTTTGTTATTCCACCAAAGCATATTGAGCTTTCAATGTGTTTTGATAGGCTAACGAGCCATTGTTCTTTGAAAACTGAATAAAAGTAATCGAATACGTTTCGATAAGAAAAGAGCCAACGGAACTAACCGCCATGACCTATCTTATAAAGATAGCGAGCGATTCATGTTAGTGATCCGAGAAGCAATCTTTAGCAGGATTGCCTGCAACGACATTCTTATCGTGATAATGATACTCCCATACAGTCAATAGTCCGAGCGTGATAAAACCGTCGCAGGCAATGAGTATGGCTACATGAGAACCATGCAGGGGTGGAACTCCCGTGAGCTTTGCTAAAGCTGTTCGATTGCTGGTAAAACAACTTTTATGAAATCCAAATAAGTGATTTGGAAAGGAGGATTTTATGAAGCAGACTGACATTCCTATTTGGGAACGTTATACCCTAACCATTGAAGAAGCGTCAAAATATTTTCGTATTGGCGAAAACAAGCTACGACGCTTGGCAGAGGAAAATAAAAATGCAAATTGGCTGATTATGAATGGCAATCGTATTCAGATTAAACGAAAACAATTTGAAAAAATTATAGATACATTGGACGCAATCTAGCGTCGCCAAAGGGTCTTGTATATGATAAAATAGTATTAAGTCGTATCAAGGCTCTTTCCATAAAGGAAAGGAGCAAATGCCATGTCAGAAAAAAGACGTGACAATAAAGGTCGAATCTTAAAGACTGGAGAGAGCCAACGAAAAGACGGAAGATACTTATACAAATATATAGATTCATTTGGAGAACCGCAATTTGTTTACTCGTGGAAACTTGTGGCTACAGACCGAGTACCAGCAGGAAAGCGTGATTGTATCTCACTTAGAGAGAAAATCGCAGAGTTACAGAAAGACATTCATGATGGTATTGATGTTGTAGGAAAGAAAATGACACTCTGCCAGCTTTACGCAAAACAGAACGCTCAAAGACCAAAGGTTAGAAAAAACACTGAAACTGGACGCAAATATCTTATGGATATTTTGAAGAAAGACAAGTTAGGTGTAAGAAGTATTGACAGTATTAAGCCATCAGACGCTAAAGAATGGGCTATTAGAATGAGTGAAAATGGTTATGCTTATCAAACCATCAATAACTACAAACGTTCTTTAAAGGCTTCATTCTATATTGCTATACAAGATGATTGTGTTCGGAAGAATCCATTTGACTTTCAACTGAAAGCAGTTCTTGATGATGATACTGTCCCTAAGACCGTACTAACAGAAGAACAGGAAGAAAAACTGTTAGCCTTTGCAAAAGCTGATAAAACCTACAGCAAAAATTATGATGAAATTCTGATACTCTTAAAAACAGGTCTTCGTATTTCAGAGTTTGGTGGTTTGACACTTCCAGATTTAGATTTTGAGAATCGTCTTGTCAATATAGACCATCAGCTATTGAGAGATACTGAAATTGGGTACTACATTGAAACACCAAAGACCAAAAGTGGCGAACGTCAAGTTCCTATGGTTGAAGAAGCCTATCAAGCATTTAAGCGAGTGTTAGCGAATCGAAAGAATGATAAGCGTGTTGAGATTGATGGATATAGTGATTTCCTCTTTCTTAATAGAAAGAACTATCCAAAAGTGGCAAGTGATTACAACGGCATGATGAAAGGTCTTGTTAAGAAATACAATAAGTATAACGAGGATAAATTGCCACACATCACTCCACATAGTTTGCGACATACATTCTGTACCAACTATGCAAATGCAGGAATGAATCCAAAGGCATTACAGTACATTATGGGACATGCTAATATAGCCATGACGCTGAACTATTACGCACATGCAACATTCGATTCTGCAATGGCAGAAATGAAACGCTTGAATAAAGAGAAGCAACAGGAGCGTCTTGTTGCTTAGTAGTACAAATGAATTTACTACTTATTTACCACTTCTGACAGCTAAGACATGAGGAAATATGCAAAGAAACGTGAAGTATCTTCCTACAGTAAAAATACTCGAAAGCACATAGAATAAGGCTTTACGAGCATTTAAGAAAATATAAAAAGATAATTAGAAATTTATACTTTGTTTCTCCTAAAAATGCGTACTTTTTCTCGATTTTGACGCTTGTAAAATTTTTTTCATCTTTTTTTCGCTAATAATTTGATAATCACTTCTGAAACCAAATGTCTGATGCAATTCATCAGTAATAGCGGTCCGAGTATAGTTTGGTAGGTAACCAAAACCAGGAAGGTACCTAAAGGTGTATGACCGTAAGGTTTCAATGAGTTCAGTACATGTGAATTGCTTCTGCACTGCCAGCTCTAAGTAGCGATAGATTATAAGAGCAAGGAAGCAAGTTGTGAAGTGAGCAGAAATGCGATCTTCTCGACTTAAATAAACCGGTCTAGCTTTCAATTCATGTTTCATAATACGGAAACATTCTTCAATCTCCCATCGTCTCTGATTAATGGACACAATGGTCTCAATGGAATCGTCTAAGTTTGTCGTCACCGCATAAATTCCATCAAATCTTGCTTCAGAAAGAACACGTTCCTCGTCCAACTCAATAAACGTTTTCTCAGCTATTTCCCCATCCCTTGTTGTCTCTGTTACTTTGAGGAAACGCTTAGGATCTGTAGATTGTTTCTTCTTGTAGTCAGCTGGTTTTCCAATCCATTTTGAAGCACGTTGAATCTGGCGTTCGCGTATGTTTCTTTGGTAATCTCTGTATTTAGCTGAGAAAGTTACAATCAGTCTCTGATCTTCTAGCCCATCTTGTGGTAAAGGACATTCTTTGTAAAAGACTTGTCTATAGAGAAGGTCTGGGTTGCTCTCGTCTAGTGCAGAAATATCATAGAATGTATCAGATTTATCCCCCATCAACCGCCAACCTGTAGAAGATGTTGCCCAGTCTTTGTCTTCTTTCTTTAACTTTTTGACAGATTGAGTTGTGACAAAAGCTCTCCCGCTGATATTATTGTAGCGCTTATTACCAATAGAAGAAAGTCCAGCATCTGTACAGACCACAAATTGAGCTTTTTCAAAATCCTTGATAATCTTCTTCTCTAAAGGTTTCATGGTCGTCTGTTCATTCGTATTACCAGGTGTTATGGAGAAAGCTAATGGAATTCCTTGAGAGTCCATAAACAGCCCCATTTGAACAATTGGATTCGGCCGATGTTCCTTCGAATAACCGTATTGTCTCAGTTGTCCCTCTTCATCTTCTTCCTCAATTTCGAAATAGAAATTTGTACAGTCGTAATAGAGGACATCAGTTTTGCGAGAGGAAAGAGCAGCTGAGTTTTTATAGAGTTGTTCTTGAATAAAGTCAGTTTCTTTGGCAATGATTTCTAATCCTCGGTAGAGGTGCTGGAGTTCCAGAGTTTTAGGTTCTAGGAGAGTTTGTGAAAAATGAGCGGTAGACCGTTTAGAGGATGGGAATAGGATTCTGCCGTAGAGGAGACGAGACAGAATGGTATCTAAGTGAAAACTAAAGTGATACCTCTTCTGAATATCTTGACAGATTTTATCCAATCCCAACTGGTAATAGATATTCTGTAGAAATAAATATCCCCCATGATATTCATTTCGTTGATTTTGTTTCAACTGTTTATTCTCATGTAGTTTGACTAATATTTCTTGTTTATCTTCTTTATCGAGTTCGGTTAACTCTCTAGCCCGCAATTTTGCCCATTCCATAGGTTCCATTTCGGGATGTAGCTGTTGAAGAGTTTCATGATTGCCAAGATTTTCAACAATGGTGGAAGTTCTTTTATTTCCAACTTTAATATCTTTGATAATGGCGTAATTGATTGTGTTTTTAGATACTGATTTTTTAACTCTCATAGATTCGCACCTCACTCTATTATACCACTGTACGAGAAAGTACGCAAGAAATATGTACAAAAATTTGACAAAAAAATAGCGCTATATCAACGATTAGAGCACTTTTGCGTCATTCAAACTGTCAAATTCCCGAGCTATACTATCTTCAAGCTAGAAATAGCAAACAACTTCTTTTTCATATAATCTCCTAGAAAGCAGTCGGCAATGGTCGGCTGTTTTCGTATCTTCAATTCTTTTGTAAAAATGGTATAATAGAACTGATTGTATAAGGAGAATAAAATGTCGGCAATAGGAAAAGCATCTGGGAAAATTATATTGATGGGCGAGCATTCAGTGGTTTATGGGCAGCCAGCGATTGCGATGCCTTTTTCTGCTGTAGAAATTATTGCCAAAGTAACAGCTCAGGGAGAGGCTCTAAGTGTCGACTGTAATTTTTATAAGGGCCTTGTCCATAAGATGCCCAAAATATGGGAAAGCCTCAAACATGCTATACGATTTTCACTATATCGTATCGGAGCGCCAACAGATCCGGCCATTCACATTAAAATTAGCTCGACTATTCCTGCTGAAAGAGGAATGGGTTCAAGTGCAGCGGTGGCAGTTGCTGTAGCACGGGCTCTATTTGCGCATTATGAAAAAATATTGACCGATAAGGAGTTGTGGGAAATTGTTCAATCCTCGGAAAAAATAGCTCATGGAAATCCGTCGGGAATAGACGCAGCAACCACAAGTGGTAAGTCACCTGTCTTTTTTATTAAAAATCAGCCTATAGAGCCACTAGAACTCAAACTCAGTGCCTATCTAGTAGTGGCAGATACTGGTGTGACAGGAAATACCTTAGAAGCTATTTCAGATGTCGCGGATTTGTTGGAGAAAAAGCCAGAGGCGATGAAGTTTGTTGAGGAACTCGGAAGCTTAGCGAAACTGGCTAAAGAAGATTTAGCAACTGACCAAGCAGAGCTTCTAGGAAGTAAAATGAATCAAGCTCATGTTCTTCTGCAAGAATTAGGTGTATCTGATCCCAGTCTTGATCAACTAGTACGCATTTCTCAAGATTCCGGAGCACTCGGGGCTAAATTAACTGGTGGTGGTCGAGGAGGTTGCATGATTGCATTGGCAAAAAATGCAGAAGACGCTCAAAAAATAGCTCAAACATTAGAGCGATCTGGTGCTCGCCAGACATGGATACAATATTTAGGAGAAATCAATGACTAAAAAAATAGGAATTGCCCGCGCCCATACAAATATCGCTTTGATTAAATACTGGGGGAAACGAGATAAGGAGCTATTTTTACCTATGAACTCCAGTTTGTCCTTGACACTGGATGCTTTTTATACGGATACAAAAGTTGTTTTTGACTCAGAATTGACAGGTGATGAATTTTATCTCAATGGAAATGTACAAAATGAAAAAGAAATTTTAAAAATTTCTCGTTTTTTGGATTTATTTCGCGAATATATAGGTGAAGGGAATTTTGCTCGAGTTGAAAGTCTAAATTTTGTTCCTACTGCTGCTGGTTTGGCAAGTTCTGCATCGGCCTTTGCGGCTCTGGCACTTGCAACGTCAACTGCTTTACATCTCGATTTGTCACCAGCTCAGCTTTCAACCTTTGCAAGGAGAGGGTCTGGGTCAAGCACACGTAGCCTATTTGGTGGCTTTGTCGAGTGGGATATGGGTACTGAATCTGAAGATTCCATGGCTCGCCCAATTGATGATGCTGACTGGGATATTGCCATGATTGTCTTGGCTGTAAATACCGGACCTAAAAAAATTGCAAGTCGAGAAGGAATGGACCATACAGTTGCTACTTCGCCTTTTTATTCCGCTTGGGTGGAGACCGCCCAATCAGATTTGGCAGATATCAAAGTGGCCATTGCTAATCGTGATTTTGAGACACTTGGTCAAATTACAGAACACAATGGTATGAAAATGCATGCAACAACCCTTTCCGCGAATCCCCCTTTTACCTATTGGACGGCAGATAGTTTGCTTGCTCAAGAGGCTGTTCGTCAGGTTCGTGAAAAGACTGGTTTGTCAGCATATATGACGATGGATGCTGGACCAAATGTTAAAGTTCTCTGCCGTGAAAGTGAGATGGATGAATTTGTCAATGAACTATCTCAGATTTTTCCAAGAGAAAAAATCATTACCAGTAAGCCAGGTCCTGCTGCCTATATTTTAAGCGAGGAAGAGTGGCACGCATCACAAAAAAATTTTGAAAAGAGTTTAGAACATGAAGGTAGTGACCAAGGTTCCAGGTAAATTGTTTTTGGCTGGAGAATATGCGGTGGTTGAGTCAGGAAACCCAGCAGTGATAGCAGCAGTTGACCGTTATTTAACGGTTAGTATTGAGTCAGCTGAAAGTGGAATGATTCACTCTACCCAGCAGTCTGATATGTTTTTAATATGGCACCGCACAAATGAACAGATTCTTGTTTCGGAAGAAAATCCTTATCAGATTGTTTCGACAGCTTTACAAGTATCAGAAGAATTCCTGCGTGAACAAGGCATATCATGTCAGGGCTACTACAGTGTAACGATTCAATCAGAATTGGATGACCAAGATTCTGGGACTAAATATGGTCTAGGTTCATCAGGTGCTGTAACGGTTGCGACTGTTGAAGCCATACTGCTCTATTATGGTTACGAATTGGATCCTTTATTGGTTTTCAAATTGTCTGTTTTGACTCAGGCAAGATTGAATATGACGGGCTCGCATGGAGATTTGGCGGCGTCTAGTTTT
Organism: Streptococcus parasuis; assembly: GCF_021654455.1. Classification (NCBI taxonomy): domain Bacteria; kingdom Bacillati; phylum Bacillota; class Bacilli; order Lactobacillales; family Streptococcaceae; genus Streptococcus; species Streptococcus parasuis. The sequence goes on along the minus strand of NZ_AP024276.1, from coordinate 1,778,450 downwards.
CGCGGACTTGTCGCTTACTATTCTCTTGATAAATCCTGGTTATCGGAGCAGATGTCTGTGCAAGGTTTGAGTAATCTTCTTGCAAGTGATTGGAAAGATTTGCAGATTAAGCAGATTGGGTTGCCAGCACCATTGGAATTACTAGTTGGTTGGACAGGATCTGCTGCCTCGACAACGCACCTAGTATCGCATATGGAGAGCAAAAAAACGCAGCAGTCTAAGGAAGAAATTCATTCCCAGTTTTTGAATGATTCTAAAGTATGTGTAGAGCAGTTGGTATGGGCTTGCCAAAATAAAGATATACCTTGTATAAAACAGGCCGTTACTCGCAATCGCTATTTATTGCGAAAATTTTCGGAAGATATGGGTCTGACCATTGAAACTCCTTTGTTGACGGAACTTTGTGATAGTGCAGAAGCAAATGGTGCCGTAGCAAAGTCATCAGGAGCGGGAGGTGGCGACTGTGGTATTTGTTTAGTTGACAGCCAAGAGCAAAAAGAAGCTATCCAAATTATTTGGGAGCAGGCAGGAATTTTTCCACTTCCCTTAACGATTGCAGAAAGAAATTAGGAGAGAATATGATCTATCAACGAATTGAAGGATTAAACCGTAAAGATCAGCATGTTGCATTAGCTGATTTGCAATATAATGATGCATCTGCAGCGGATTTTGCCCAAACACGTTTTGTTCACCATTCATTACCTGAAATGGCGATTGAGGATGTTTCAATAAAGACACAGGTAGCAGGCTTAGAGTTTGACAGACCATTTTTTATCAATGCCATGACAGGCGGGAGTGAAAAAACAGGTCAAATCAATCAATTGCTGGGAATTATTGGACATGTCAGTAAAATCGCAATTGCTTCTGGGTCAGTGAGTGCAGCGATTAAGGATCCAAGTGTAGCAAAGACATTTTCGGTTTTGCGTCGTGAAAACCCACATGGTATTATCTTTGCAAATTTAGGTGCTCACCATGATGTTGAAAGTGCTAAACGCGCAATTGATCTCTTAGAAGCAAATGCTATTCAAATTCATATCAATGCTCCTCAAGAAGTAATTATGCCAGAAGGTGATCGCGATTTTTCAATGTGGTTGAAGAATATTGAGTCGCTTGTAAGAGGCTTAGAGGTTCCTGTTATTGTTAAAGAAGTTGGCTTCGGTATGAGTCGTGAAACCATAGCGCAATTGAAGTCAGTCGGAGTCGAAACAGTTGACATCTCTGGTACAGGTGGGACAAACTTTGCTAAGATTGAGAATGCGCGCCGCATTTTTCATGAGTTTACATATTTGGAAGGATGGGGTCAGTCTACGGTTGAATCGTTGATAGAAGCAGCTAGTCTTCCAATCGAACAGCGTCCAGCAATTATAGCGTCTGGAGGAATAAAAAATCCATTTGATATTGTGAAATCACTTGCCTTGGGAGCTGATTTAGTCGGATTATCTAACCGTATCTTACAATATGTAAAAGATGGTAAAATGGACCAAATGGAGAAGGCTTTTTATGATTTGTCGGTTATGAACGGTGAAATTCGTGATATTATGACTCTCCTAGGTGCAAAAGATATTGCATCGTTGAGGAAGACAGATCTTATCTTGCCTGCATCTGTACAACATTGGTGTCAAGCACGTGGTATTGACTGGCAGTTGTACGGTCAACGTTCTAAAAAATAGATGAATGTTAGCAAAGGACGGATATTCTGTCCTTTTTTTTAACATTTCTTTCGATTTTATGAGATTTGTGGTAGAATAATAAAAAATTATATCGAGGTAAACAAATGAAAGCAATTATTACAGTTGTTGGTAAAGACAAATCGGGTATTGTAGCTGGTGTAGCAGGAAAAGTTGCAGAATTAGGACTGAATATTGATGATATTTCTCAAACCGTTTTAGACCAGTATTTCACTATGATGGCCTTGGTATCTGCCGAAGAAAAGAAGGACTTTACGAAGCTTCGTGCAGAATTGGAAGCTTACGGTGAGGCTTTAAACGTTAAAATCAATATTCAAAGTGCAGCAATTTTTGATGCGATGCACAATCTATAAGGAGAGTAATTTTTATATGGATATTAGACAGGTAACTGAAACGATTGCCATGATCGAGGAACAGCACTTCGATATTCGGACGATTACTATGGGAATTTCTCTTTTAGATTGTATTGATCCTGACATTGAAAAAGCTGCTGAGAAAGTTTATTCTAAAATTGTGACCAAGGCAAAAAATTTGGTTTCGGTTGGGGATGAAATAGCAGCAGAATTAGGGATTCCTATTGTCAATAAACGTGTGTCTGTAACGCCGATTGCCTTAATTGGTGCGGCGACTGATGCGACCGATTATCTCCCATTGGCTCATGCTTTGGACAAGGCAGCTAATGAAATCGGAATTGACTTTATCGGAGGTTTTTCAGCTCTTGTTCAAAAAGGCTATCAAAAAGGTGATGAAATTCTGATCAACTCCATTCCACAAGCCTTAGCACAGACTTCAAAGGTTTGTTCATCGGTTAATATCGGTTCGACAAAGTCCGGTATCAACATGACTGCTGTGAGAGATATGGGAAGAATTATCAAGGAAACAGCTGAAGCTTCTGAGATGGGTGCTGCTAAGTTGGTGGTTTTTGCGAATGCGGTTGAAGATAATCCATTTATGGCTGGCGCTTTCCATGGTGTTGGTGAGGCAGATGTCGTTATTAATGTGGGTGTTTCTGGGCCAGGTGTAGTAAAGCGTGCTCTGGAAAAAGTCCGCGGGGAGAGCTTTGATGTAGTAGCTGAAACAGTGAAGAAAACAGCCTTTAAAATAACTCGTATCGGTCAGCTAGTGGGCAATATGGCGAGCGAACGTTTGGGGGTCAAATTTGGTATCGTTGACCTCTCACTTGCTCCAACACCTGCTGTCGGGGACTCTGTTGCGCGTGTCTTGGAGGAAATGGGATTGGAAACCGTTGGCACACATGGAACAACAGCTGCACTTGCTTTACTAAATGATGCGGTGAAAAAAGGTGGCGTTATGGCTTGTAACCAAGTAGGTGGTTTATCAGGCGCATTCATTCCTGTATCTGAAGATGAAGGGATGATTGCAGCGGTACAAAGTGGATCGCTCAATCTTGAAAAATTAGAAGCTATGACTGCGATTTGTTCTGTCGGTTTGGACATGATTGCCATTCCAGAAACGACTCCAGCCGAAACCATTGCTGCAATGATTGCAGATGAGGCAGCCATTGGGGTAATTAATCAAAAAACAACAGCAGTCCGTATTATTCCATTGGGTAAGGAAGGTGACATGATCGAATTTGGAGGTCTTCTAGGAACAGCTCCTGTTATGAAAGTCAACCAAGCATCTTCTGTTGATTTTATCAACCGAGGTGGTCAGATTCCTGCGCCAATTCATAGTTTTAAGAATTAAAAAACGTAGACCGATTGCCCAAGCAGTCGGTTTTTTGTTATACTATATAGTAAGAAATGACAAGGAGAATACTATGGCAGACGTAAGATTATACATTTCCCGTCATGGAAAAACGATGTTTAATACAATTGGTCGGGTACAAGGTTGGTGTGATACGCCTCTTACCAAAAAGGGAGAAGAAGGTATTCGTGAGTTAGGCCTTGGACTGAAAGATGCCGGAGTTGATTTCAAATTAGCTGTGTCAAGCGACTTAGGACGAACAGTTCAAACGATGACCATTGCTTTGCGGGAATTGGAAAAATTAGGGAAAATTCCATATTATCAGGACAAACGCATCCGTGAATGGTGTTTTGGTAGTTTTGAGGGTATGTATGATGCTGAACTATTTCAAGGAGTTCTTCCTCGCTTGAAAGGAACTGTGGATACGAATGGAATGTCATTTGCAGAAATAGCGACAGGGATTCAAGAAGCAGACACAGCTGGTTGGTCTGAATCATGGGAAGTGCTCAGCAATCGTATTTTGACAGGTTTTGAATCGATTGCTCTAGACTTGGAAAAGCAAGGTGGGGGCAATGCCTTGGTTGTTAGTCATGGTATGACGATAGCCACACTCGCTCATCTACTCGACCCTGAGAGGGGGGCAAATGTTGTGTTGGATAATGGCTCAATTACAGTTCTCAAGTATGAGAATGGATCATTCACCATTGAATCATTTGGGGACATGTCCTATCGCCAGCGAGGAGCAGAATTAATAGCTCAAGGGAAATAAATGTGAAATGAAAACATGTATGTCATACGTTTTTTCGGATGTGTGACATACCTGTTTTTTATATATGAAATCTAAGTTACATCATTTTAACTCTTTCCTGCTGAAGATAAAGTAACTCAGATAGAGATATAGTATAGTAGCCATAAAGCTAACACCCATGGATAGCCGTGTAATATGTTCTCCTTGTTGAAGCGAAAAAAATAGAAAATAATCTGTTGGTAATTTCATATGGAGTAGGTTACTAGTAATGAGGTTCGTGATATTGTCAAAAAGAAGGCTAATTAAACTAAAGGCAAGATAGGCTTGATTGACCTTATTGGACTTGACAAATATCAGGATGGATAACAGAGAGATACAGATAAATAAAGGTGTTTGAACAATGAAACTGTGTATTATCACTGCAACATCAACAGGATCACCTAGAAGTAAGCCAACACTGCTACTCAATAAATAGGCTAGAAGGATATAAGCGAGATCTAGGACAAGGGTTGCTAAGACTTTATAGAAAAATACTCCTTTTCTTGTTTGTTGCTTGATAATAATATGATTGATGGTACGGTAAGTAAAATCTTCTCCAAAGAATAGGTTGGCTGGAACGATAAAAAATAGTGTGATAAATTGAGAAAGCAATTGAATCAGAGAGCTAGTGAAGTCTTCGTTGCCATGCAGCAAAAAAGCGGATAAAAAGGACAGTAAAGCCAAGACTCCCAATGAAACCGTTAATCTCTGTTCTTTTTGAATCTTAAATAAATCAGCTTTAAAGTAATGTATCATGCTCTTCTCCTTCTTGAAGCAATGTCAGATAATAATCTTCAAATGACATTTGTTGTTTAAAAATTTCGTTGACCTCAATCTCATGGTTTATCAAGAGATGAATGAGGCTCATAACATTCGTATCTGATGACAGACTGATATAATCCTTATCTATTTTGTAAGCGATGCCCTGCTCTTCAAGGATAGTAAATGTCTTAGGATGGTTGTTCGTTTGTAGATAGAGCTGTTCTTCTAGGGTTTGTTCAAGCTCTTGCTTTGAGAATTCTTTGACGATAAGGCCCTTATGCATAATAATGTATCGATCAACCACCATCTCAAGCTCTGATAGGATATGACTGGAGATAAGGATGGTCATCCCATACTGATTTCGAAGATTTAAAATAATACTTCTCATCTCTTTGATTCCAACAGGGTCAAGACCATTAATCGGTTCGTCTAGGATTAAAAAATCAGGGTCATCTAGGATAGCTAAGGCAATGGCTAAACGTTGACGCATTCCCAGTGAAAAATCTTTGGATTTTTTCTTAGGATCCACATCCTCTAAACCAACAATTGCTAATGTCTCTAATATTTTTTCATCAGCTTGCTTGAGATTTAATTGCAGAGCCATATAACGAAGATTATCGATTGCAGATAAATTGGGTTGTAGAGCAGGGGATTCAATTAAAGCTCCAATACGACAATCTTTTGAACTAGTAATGGTACCTGAAGTTTGGGAAATGAGGCCCGATATCATTCGGAGAAGCGTTGTTTTCCCAGCACCATTTTCACCGACTAAGCCACAGATTTCTCCTTTATTAATCGTTAAAGAAACCTGCTGAACGGCCTTTTGTTTTCCATATTGCTTTGATAATTGTTGGGTAGATAAGAGAGATGCCATAACTACCTGCCTTTCTATAAAAAATGATAAATCTATGATATACTAGATTCAAAAGTTAGCGAATTTCGTTACATAAATGTAACGCGTGGAGAATATAATGGGAACTTACGGAAAAATTTTTAAAATCATTCGTGAATCAAAAAATATGTCTCTAAAAGAAGTGGCAGGGGATTTCGTGACACCTGCTCAGTTATCACGCTTTGAAAATGGAAAGAGCAATCTTTCTGTAGATACATTTTTTTATTGCTTGAGACGGATGAATGTGGTAGAGGGCGAATTTTCTACCCTCTACCAGTCCTACTTTCAGATAGATAATTTGTTTTCATCAGAGGAATTTGTCCGTGCAGTTTATAGTCATAATGCTCAGTATATGGATGATAGAATTTTGTACCATCAAGCAGAGTATGATAGGGATGGACGTCCGTTTGATAGGGTGATGGTTGCGGCCTTTCATATTTTTAAGCAACAATGGTGCGATCCTGATTATGATGTTTCTGAGGATGAAAAAGCAATTCTATCAGACTACTTAATGTCCATAGATGATTGGGGGAAATTTGAACTCTGGATTTTCGGAAATTGTAGCAGAGGTCTTCCTAGCAAGATGTTGGAAGTTCTGGGAATGGAAGTTCTCAATCGAACAAAGTTTTATATGGATATCACAGAAAACAGAGATAATGTCTATAAGGTACTCATCAATATTTCGAGCAGTTTGTTAGATAGGGGAGAGGAGATTGCTGCGATTCGCTTTCTCAAAATTCTTGACTCTGTCAATATCATGGAAAAGAATATGCGGGATCGCTTGCTGCTTAAGCTTCTAAAAGCACGCTTGTCCTACATGAATGGAAATGATGGTGGCCTAGAAATAATGAAGGAATGCCTGCATATTGCCAAATTTTTAGATTGCTATGATTTAATCCACCAGATCAATAAGGAAATTGAGAAAGTTACAGATATGTAATGAATTTTAAGTGGCTCGTCATTTCCTGTAAGATAATACTTGTAAGTTTTACAACTTTACAAAACAATGTTTAGAAACTGTATTCACAAGAAAAGTGCTTTTAGAGAAGAGATGGTTTTTCGCTAATCAAGGCAGTTTTTTGAGGGAATACTAACTGTATTTTGAAAAAACGAGCGGTGAGTAGCTGAAAAACTAGCCTAGTTAGAAGTGCTGAACTGTGAATACAGGTTCTTAATTATCTTGGAGGAAATAATGATGAAGAAATTACTTGTTTTAGGTGCTCTTGCAATGCTAGGTTTTGTAACTTTTGGGCTTCTAACAACTAATAGCAGTTCAGCAAGTGCTGAAACGGAGGGCAAGGTAGTTCTGTTTGGAAAAGTCGATTTTTCAGACGATGAAGAACAAGACACGGATGAGGAAAGGGAAGAAGTAGCGACGGAGAGCGATGATGCTAGCTGGCTTGAAAACTTTATTACGACACATAAAACACCATTTTCTAAAATAATCAAGAAATGAAATCAGGGAGTTTTCTCTGATTTTTTTCTTGACAAGTGCATCGAGGTGCGATATAATAAATACATCGAAGTTCGATGTATCGTAGTGCGAAAGGAGTTTTATGAACGATAAGTTAAAACGCATCTATGTTCCCATGACAGAGACAGCCTTTTATATTCTCTTTCATTTACAGGAAGAACGGCATGGCTATGATATTACCCAGAAGACCAAGGAAGTCACGGCAGGTCAGGTTGTGATTAGCCCTGGGACCATGTACGGCGCCCTGTCGAAAATGGAGAAAGATGGATTGATTGCCTTTGTCAGAGAAGAAGACAAGCGAAAGTTTTACCAAATAACAGAAACAGGTCGAGAAATTTTAGACATAGAATTGGCTCGAATTGAACGGCTCTATCGAAATAGTAAGGGGGAAAGTTATGGAGACTAAGACAGAGTGTAAAGTATTTTTTATCACGGATTTCAATCAGCAGGCGCAGTATCTGACTGAAATGCATCGGAAAGGGTGGAGGCTAACTAAAATTCGTTGGAACTTCTTTTATCATTTTGAAAAATGTGAGCCAGAAGATGTCGCCTACCAAGTTGATTTTAAAGAAAGAAAAAACAAGGATAGAGAATCCTATCTACGCATGTACGAGGACTATGGTTGGGAATTTGTCACATCATGCCAAAGCTTCGTTATTTTTAGGAAGGCAGCTGTAAAGGGAGATCTTGAGATATACGGTGATAGGGAAAGCAAGCTGGTATTTGTTAAAACAATCATCCAAAGACGCTTTCTACTATCCTTAGGACTTTATTTCATTTTGATAGGGATGAATCTGAATGAGCATAATGATGTATTTACGCTTGTTCTTTCCGCTATCTATATCCCTCTCGTGCTGTTGATTGGATACCGTTTTTATCGACTTGTAAAAAACAACTAGGTCCTCAGACTGATTTTTAGCACTCTAAGCAAAAGAGTGCTAATTTTTTGTCTTTTTCTCTTGACAATCTATTTTTTCAGCGTATAATGAGAGTATATAGCTTAGCACTCGTTACAAGAGAGTGCTAACGCTCTTCGAAAGTCAACACTATCCGTTGTCTGCTTGCCTTTGTGAACCTCAGTTCTACATTCGGCTTCGCTTCCTAGGCTACTGTCGATTTTCATTGATCGTAACTAAAACAGTGTTCATGAAAGGAGCGAAGATGATTACCCAACGTCAAAATGACATTTTAAACTTGATTGTTGAATTGTTTACGCGCTATCATGAGCCCGTTGGTTCTAAAGCTCTGCAGGAGATGATTTCTTCTAGCTCAGCAACGATTCGAAATGATATGGCTAAGTTAGAGCAATTAGGCCTTTTGGAAAAAGCACACACGTCTAGTGGACGGATACCGAGTCGAGCTGGTTTTCAATATTTTGTAAATCATTCACTGAATTTAGAGTATATTGATGAGGAAGATGTCTATCAGGTAGTTAAGGCTTTCGATTTTGAAGCTTTTAAACTAGAAGATATATTGGAGCGGGCCAGTCAGGTTTTAGCAGATTTGACAGAATACACATCAGTTATTTTAGATGTGGAGCCGACCAGTCAACAGTTGACTTCCTTTGATATAGTACAGCTAAGTAATCACGATGCTTTGGCAGTTTTGACACTAGATCAGTCCAAGCCAGTCACTGTCCAATTTGCGATTCCGAAGAACTTTTTATCAAGGGATTTGGAAGTACTAAAACGCCTAGTTGATGAACGATTTGTTGGACAGACAGTTCTGTCTATTCACTATAAATTGCGGACGGAAATACCTCAAGTGGTACAGCGATACTTTACTACAACGGACAATGTCTTAGATTTGATGGATTACATTTTTTCAAACTTATTTCAAGAAACAGTCTTTATTAGTGGCAAAGTTGCTTCGCTAACTTATGGAAATCTTGCTACCTACCAATTATTGGATAGCCCACAACTTCTGGCGCCAGAACTACGACAAGGATTGGCACCGAATCAGCAGTCCAGCATTGTGATAGCCGAGCACAGAGATCCAGCTCTTGCAGACATAACGGTGATTCATCATCGCTTTCCTATCCCCTATCGGGGTATGGCTCAGATGAGTTTGCTTGGTCCTGTTGACATGGACTATCGTAGGCAGATGAGCCTAATCAACATCATCAGCCGCGTCCTATTTATGAAATTAACTGATTACTACAGATATTTGAGTAGTAATCATTATGAAGTTAATTAAGATGTGACGGCGTGAAGGAAACGATTGAAAAATAGGAGATTGACACGGTGTCATCAGACACAAGAAAATCTATCTTTTTCTCAGTTTCTAGCCCGAACTCGGTTTATTATTTGTTAAAGTAATAATAGAAAGTGAAGAGGTAAACAACTTGTCAGAAGAAATCAAAAATGAAGAAATTGTTGAGGAGGTGGAAACAACAGAAGAAGTTGTCGAAGCTCCTGAAAAATCAGAATTGGACTTGGCAAACGAGCGTGCAGAGGAATTTGAAAACAAGTACCTCCGTGCCCATGCTGAAATGCAAAACATCCAACGTCGTGCCAACGAGGAACGCCAAACCATTCAACGTTACCGTTCGCAAGATTTAGCTAAGAAAATCTTGCCAAGTTTGGATAACTTGGAACGCGCGCTTCAAGTCGAAGGATTGACTGATGATGTCAAAAAAGGCTTGGAAATGGTGCAGGAAAGCTTGATTCAAGCCCTTAAAGAAGAAGGGGTGGAAGAAGTCGCTACAGATGTCTTTGACCCAAATCTTCACATGGCCATTCAAACAGTCCCAGCTACAGACGACTGCCCAGCAGAACGCATCGCACAAGTCTTCCAAAAAGGCTACAAGTTGCATGAACGTCTGTTGAGACCGGCTATGGTGGTGGTGTCAGAATAACTTAGTTTTCCAGTTTATCTTTAATTACTTCGACGGCAGAGGAAACTCCGTTTCCTTATTTCCAACTTCAAATAAAAGAGATTATTTGAACTCGCCTTGCCGTACTCCAGTACTGTCTTCGGCTCGTTGCCTAGTACTAAAAGCAAACTGAAACACTAAGGTCGCTCTGCTATTTTCCAAAATAATAAAAAACTTGACCGAAAAGTCGTTAAACTACTTGAAAAGAAAGTAAATTAAAAAGAGGTAAAACATATGTCTAAAATTATCGGTATTGACTTAGGTACAACAAACTCAGCAGTTGCAGTTCTTGAAGGAACTGAATCAAAAATCATCGCAAACCCAGAAGGAAACCGCACAACTCCGTCTGTTGTGTCTTTCAAAAATGGTGAAATCATCGTTGGTGATGCGGCAAAACGCCAAGCGGTAACCAACCCAGATACCATCATCTCTATCAAATCAAAAATGGGAACTTCTGAAAAAGTTTCAGCAAACGGCAAAGAATACACACCACAAGAAATTTCAGCTATGATCCTTCAATATTTGAAAGGCTACGCTGAAGAATACCTTGGTGAAAAAGTAACTAAAGCCGTTATCACTGTTCCAGCTTACTTCAACGATGCTCAACGTCAAGCAACAAAAGACGCTGGTAAAATCGCTGGTCTTGAAGTAGAACGTATCGTCAACGAACCAACTGCAGCAGCCCTTGCTTATGGTTTGGATAAGACTGACAAAGACGAGAAAATCTTGGTATTCGACCTTGGTGGTGGTACATTCGACGTGTCTATCCTTGAACTCGGTGACGGTGTCTTTGACGTACTTGCTACAGCAGGTGATAACAAACTTGGCGGTGATGATTTCGACCAAAAGATTATCGACCACATGGTAGCAGAATTCAAGAAAGAAAATGGCATCGACTTGTCAGCTGACAAAATGGCTCTTCAACGTTTGAAAGATGCGGCTGAAAAAGCTAAGAAAGACCTTTCAGGTGTAACATCAACTCAAATCAGCTTGCCGTTCATCACTGCAGGTGCAGCTGGTCCGCTTCACTTGGAAATGACATTGACTCGTGCGAAATTTGATGAATTGACTTATGACCTTGTAGAACGTACAAAAGTTCCTGTTCGTCAAGCCCTTTCAGATGCAGGCCTTAGCTTGTCAGAAATTGACGAAGTAATCCTTGTCGGTGGTTCAACTCGTATCCCAGCTGTTGTAGAAGCTGTTAAAGCTGAAACAGGTAAAGAGCCAAACAAATCAGTAAACCCTGACGAAGTCGTTGCTATGGGTGCGGCTATCCAAGGTGGTGTTATTACTGGTGATGTGAAAGACGTTGTCCTTCTTGACGTAACACCATTATCACTTGGTATTGAAACAATGGGTGGCGTATTTACAAAACTCATCGACCGTAATACAACTATCCCAACTTCTAAATCACAAGTCTTCTCAACTGCTGCAGACAACCAGCCAGCTGTTGACATCCACGTACTTCAAGGTGAGCGTCCTATGGCAGCGGACAACAAGACTCTTGGTCGCTTCCAATTGACTGACATCCCTGCAGCACCTCGTGGTATTCCACAAATCGAAGTAACATTTGATATCGACAAGAACGGTATCGTTTCTGTAAAAGCTAAAGACCTTGGTACACAAAAAGAACAAACCATCGTTATCCAGTCTAACTCAGGTTTGACAGATGAAGAAATCGACCGCATGATGAAAGATGCAGAAGCAAACGCTGAAGCAGATAAGAAACGTAAGGAAGAAGTGGATCTTCGTAACGATGTTGACCAAGCAATCTTTGCGACTGAGAAAACTCTTAAAGAAACTGAAGGCAAAGGCTTTGACGCAGAACGCGACCAAGCCCAAGCAGCTCTTGATGAGTTGAAAGCAGCTCAAGAAGCTAACAACTTGGACGACATGAAGGCTAAACTTGAAAACCTCAACGAAAAAGCTCAAGCTCTTGCAGTGAAACTCTACGAGCAAGCTGCAGCAGCACAACAAGCAGCCGCAGGCCAAGAAGGTGCCCAAACAGCTAATAACGCAGGCGATGATGTCGTAGACGGCGAGTTTACTGAAAAATAAGATGTGAGAGCGTTAAAAGAACGACAGAAAAATAGGAACTTGACGCTGAATGCTTGCATTCAAGGAAAGTTATCTTTTTTCCGAAGTTCTTAGCTCGAACTCAATTCTCATCTTCTCGAGAATGGAAATTCGGAAGTGAGGACACCAAAACTGTTGGCTACTAAAAGTAGCTCATCAGTTAACGGTTACCGCTACTGCGGCTAAGGTTCTTAGCTCGAACTCAGTTCTCATTTTCTAGAAAATAGAAATCATTCGTCAATAAAATTTCCGATCACAGAGGTTGCAACCCAGCCTCTGTTTTTGGGTAAATAGCCTTCTAACTTTTACAGAATTGAATACGTCTACGACTCTGTGAAAAAGTCAAAAAGTCTGGGGATAGACTTTTTGAGAAATACCTGTCGCTTATTGTTTTTGTATGACAGGGCTGAAAGTGTCCACTGGGCACTTTCACTCCCTATTTTCACTTGGTCTAAGTTTTATAAAAAGGAAAGTGTTCGTAATCGAACACGGGCTACTTTCAACATTTCAAAGAAAGGAATACAAGTTCGTTTATTCGAACACAGGCTAAAAACCTAGTGAAAAAGATAAACTTCCTAGTATGTTTTACACACTGCGTCATCAGTTTCCTATTTTCATACGGTTTTCTTAACGCCTTTTGTATCATAAATTATGAATAATACTGAATTTTACGATCGTCTGGGGGTTTCTAAGGATGCTTCTCAGGACGAGATAAAAAAAGCATATCGGAAGCTTTCAAAAAAATACCATCCAGACATTAATAAGGATCCGGGTGCGGAGGATAAATATAAGGAAGTTCAAGAGGCTTATGAAACTTTGAGCGATCCTCAAAAACGGGCTGCCTATGATCAATATGGTCCTGCAGGAGCCAATGGTGGCTTCGGTGGTGGAGCAGGTGGTTTTGGTGGATTTGATGGAGCTGGTTTCGGCGGTTTTGAAGATATCTTCTCAAGCTTCTTTGGTGGAGGCGGTGCAAGCCGTAATCCTAATGCACCTCGTCAAGGGGATGATTTGCAGTATGCAGTCAACTTGAAATTTGAAGAAGCGATTTTTGGTGTGGAACGAGAAGTTTCCTACAATCGTGAAGCAACCTGCCGGACCTGTTCAGGTTCTGGTGCAAAACCAGGAACTAGTCCAGTAACCTGTGGTCGCTGTCATGGTTCTGGTGTCATTAATGTGGATACACAAACACCTCTTGGAACCATGCGTCGCCAAATGACTTGTGATGTCTGTCACGGTCGTGGGAAACAAATCAAAGACCCATGTACAACTTGTCATGGTACTGGTCATGAAAAACAAGCTCATACAGTAACAGTTAAAGTCCCTGCGGGTGTTGAATCAGGTCAACGTATTCGCTTAGCAGGTCAAGGGGAAGCTGGTTTTAATGGCGGTCCTTATGGAGATCTTTATGTCGTTATCCAGGTTCAAGCCTCAGACAAGTTTGAGCGTGAGGGAACAACGATTCACTATAAATTGAATCTGAACTTTGTTCAGGCAGCTTTAGGTGACACTGTTCATGTACCAACTGTTCACGGTGATGTGGACATGGTTATTCCAGAAGGTACCCAGACTGGTAAAACATTCCGTCTAAAAGGAAAAGGTGCGCCTAGCATTCGTGGTGGAGCGATGGGCGATCAGTATGTTACTGTCAATGTTGTGACTCCGACAGGATTAAACGATCGTCAAAAAGCTGCTCTAAAAGAATTCGCTACAGCTGGGAATATTGATGTAAAACCACAGAAAAAAGGCTTCTTTGATAAAGTAAAAGATGCATTTGATGACTTATAATTGGAAAAATCAGTAAGGAATACTTGCTGATTTTTTCTATCCATGTTACCCTTAAAGGGAAAAGTGAGGTAACAAATGGAATTTAAAGATGCGACAGCCATGTCCCAAGCAATCAGAGAAAAACGAATTTCTTCAAGAGAATTAGTTGAGGATGCTATCCAAACCATTGAGAAATTGAATCCTCTTTATAATGCGGTTGTCTCAAAACAGTATGAAACTGCCTTAGCTGAAGCAGATAGCCTTGATCGTCATGGTGGTGAAGATAAACCATTCTTGGGTGTTCCTCTCCTATTGAAGGATTTGGGGCAAAATGAAAGTGGTCAACCTTCTACATCTGGATCTCGCTTGTTTAAAGCTAGCATTGCTAGCCAAACAGATTATTTTGTACAAGCCCTTAAAAATATGGGTTTCCTTATCTTGGGGCGCACAAATACACCTGAATTTGGTTTTAAAAATATTTCTGATTCAAGTCTTCATGGACCTGTACGGTTACCACTTGATAGGACACGAAATGCAGGAGGGTCTAGTGGTGGTGCAGCGGCAGCAGTTGCTTCAGGAATGGTCCCAATTGCGGCAGCTTCTGATGGAGGAGGCTCCATTCGTATTCCAGCTTCATTTAATGGCTTGATTGGGCTCAAACCAAGTAGAGGACGAGTTCCTGTAGGACCTTCTTCCTATCGTGGTTGGCAGGGAGCTTCCAGCAATTTTGCTTTGACCAAATCCATAAGAGATACCAAGCGTCTTCTTTTTCACTTACAAACCTATCAGGTTGAGGCTCCCTTTCCACTTGCTCCCTTAGTCAAAGATTCCCTGTTTTGTCCGATGACAAAGCCGATTAAAATCGCTTTTAGCCTTCAAGCTCCAATTGGAACGTTAGTTTCAAATGATGCAAAAAATGCTGTTATCCAGCTTTTACCACAGTTAGAGGCACTTGGATACGAGGTGGAAGAGCTAAAAACACCAATTTTAGATGGCATTGAGGTGATGAAAGCCTATTATCTCATGAATAGCGTGGAGACTGCCCAAATGTTTGACGATATTGAAGCATTTATCGGACGGCCTATGACGGTGGAGGATATGGAACCAATGACATGGGCTATCTATCAAAGTGGACAAACTATTCCAGCTAAACTTTACTCCAAAGTCTTGCAAGATTGGGACCAATACAGTGCAAAAATGGCAACTTTTCATGAATCCTATGATCTATTGTTGACACCAACAGTAGCAGATATTGCACCAACCTTAGAGCAATTTATTTCCTCAGATCAGATGGTAAATCGCTTATTGCATTCGCAAGAATTATCAATGTCGGAACAACAACAGTTAATTTGGGACATGTTCGAGGATAGTTTAGCTTGGACACCGTTTACCCAACACGCCAATATTACAGGTCAACCCTCAATCAGTTTACCAACCTACTACGCTAAAAATGGGCTACCAATAGGTGTTCAATTGACAGCTGCAAAAGGAAGAGAAGATATCTTACTTCAAGTGGCTGAAACTCTGGAGGTCTCAAAGTGTTGGGAAATGTAAGGGAATACATTTTTCGGTTCAATTATTTGCAAAAACGATTTCTAAATGTTAACCTATAAAAGTTGGTGAGGTAACACCAAAAAAGATTATAGGGGCAATGGCTCCAAAGGAGATTGTTTATGTTGAAAAAAATTTTGGTCTCAGCGCTTCTGGTTTCTGCTCTGGCATTGTCAGCATGCTCTAGTAGTAGTTCGAGTACAAATAGTTCCTCTGCTGAACAAACGCAGTGGGAAAAGGTGCAAGAAGCCGGTGTTTTGAAAGTAGCAACACCAGGTACTTTGTTCCCAACATCATACTATAATGATAATAAGGAACTAGTTGGTTATGAAATTGACATGATCAACGAAATTGGTAAGCGATTGGATCTTGAAATCGAATATCAAGAAATTGGTGTAGCAGAAGCATTCACTGCTGTAGATAGTGGCAAGGTTGATATTTCTGTGAATAACTTTGATATGACAGAAGCTCGTAAGGAAAAGTACAACTTTTCTATCCCTTACAAGTATTCAGTTGGCGGCTACATCGTTCGTGAAGATGGATCTTCTGGTATTGAAGCTGCAGACTTAAGTGACTGGGCTGGTAAAAAAGCAGGTGGTGGAGCTGGTACTCAGTATATGAAAATTGCTGAAAAACAAGGTGCGGAGCCAGTTATTTATGACAATGTGACAAATGATGTGTATCTCCGCGATGTATCGACAGGTCGTACAGATTTTATTCCAAATGACTACTTCACTCAGGTTATGGCGATTCAATGGGTGAAATTGAACTTCCCGGACATTAAAGTGAAAATGGGAGATGCCCAATACAACCCTACAGAACAAGGGATTGTGATGAGCAAATCCGATGATAGTTTGAAAGAAAAACTGGATGAAACCATAGAGGCTATGAAAGCAGATGGGACCTTAAAAGCTATCTCTGAGAAATACTATGGTGGTCAAGACTTGACAGTGCCAGTTGAAAATGCGGATGAATTGCCAGTTATCGATGTAGAGTAATTCCCAATGAAAAGCAAAAGTAGCTAACCTTCAACAATCTTGTCGATGTTGATCATTGTTAAGTTTCAGTTTAAGGTTTTAAGAAAAGAGAGGAAAAGATGAATATCAATTGGCAGGCAGTATTTAATGCAGAAATTGCGTGGGAAGCAATCCCGCAGATTCTGGAAGGCTTACCTTATACACTCTCCTTGTCATTGATTGGATTTGCATTAGGGACTTTTTGTGGCTTTTTCGTCGCATTGTTACGAATGTCCAAGATTACCCCATTACGCTGGTTAGCGATGCTGCATATCTCACTCATGCGTGGTATCCCACTTATGGTTCTTCTCTTCTTCATTTACTTTGGTCTCCCATTTATGGGACTACAATTGGATGCAATTTCTGCCTCTATCATTGCCTTTACCTCAATGTCTAGTGCCTATATTTCTGAAATTATTCGTGCATCTCTTTCAGCAATAGATAAAGGACAATGGGAGGCAGCGAAGTCGCTTGGCTTGAGAACAAATGTGATTTACCGAAAAATCATCATTCCTCAAGCCTTTCGGATTGCTCTTCCACCTCTAAGTAATGTTTTATTAGACATGGTGAAGAGTACTTCCCTAACTGCTATGATTACGGTTCCGGAGATTTTCAATAAGGCAAAAATTGTCGGAGGAGCCAAGTCTGATTATATGACAGTCTATATCTGTGTGGCTCTTATCTACTGGCTTATTTGTACCCTCTATGCGGTTGGGCAAGTTCATTTAGAAAAACGCTTGGCGACTTATTAAAAAAATTCCTCGATTCAAGAGAACCGAGGAATTTTTGCTAGTCTGGATAGAAGACAAGAATAGCAGAAGTGGAAGAGGATCTGGTGTATTCGAAATCCTCCAGATCTTGCACGGATAAGCTTTGAACAGTAAAGTAAGTTTGATTTTTGTAGCGGATATTAAAATC
Organism: Streptococcus parasuis; assembly: GCF_021654455.1. Lineage (NCBI taxonomy): Bacteria > Bacillati > Bacillota > Bacilli > Lactobacillales > Streptococcaceae > Streptococcus > Streptococcus parasuis. The sequence goes on along the minus strand of NZ_AP024276.1, from coordinate 1,760,937 downwards.
GCTGCTACTACCAGCATCGATAGTTGAGAAGCTCTTTTCATTCAGAGTAAACTCTTCTTTTGAGAGTTTCTCAAGATTTTCTTTTGTTGCCATTAAATAGACCTTACCAGAGAAAAGAGATTCAAGAGAGAACTCTCCTTTGGATGCGGTGATTTCGAAAATTTGCTGAAAGTTCTCAATCTTAGCCAGATGTTCATCTGTTTTTAGAGCTTTTTCTGTTTCAATGGAAGCTGCTGTTAGCTCTTTTTGCACTTCTTTATTCACTTCTGAAGTGACAGAGTGACAAGCACTTAAGCAAGGTATCATCATGCAGAGTGCAATGAGGGAAATATACTTTTTCATCATGGGCTCCTTTATATAATTTCATCATTTTCAGCTTGTAAAAGCACACCTTTTTCCAACACTATCTTTGCTAGTAGTGCAATAATAATCAGCACACCATTTATGAAGTAGTCACTAAGTGAAAAATCATATAGATCACTTACATTCTTTAAATCTAGGTAAGATAGGAAAAAAGCACTTGCAAATTGTATGCTCGTCCATACGATTAAGGTTCCTAAAATTATCTTTGTATAGACCACATTTTCAGTTGAGAAAATAGTTCCTGTTTGAAAGTTGATGAGCAATTTTTTGAGTATGGTGGCCATGTAGATAAAGCAGGCTACCAATAGGATACTTATGATTAGAATAATAACAATGATAGGCAAGGGGACATCTAATTGTAGACTATTTTGAATAGGTTTCCCGCCTATAAGTAGAATAAGAAGTGCCAACATTATCAGTCCCGTTAAGGCAATCAATCCATAACGAATAAACGTTAGCAACTGTATGACGATGTTGAAAAATATCTTTTTGTTCATGCTATTCCCCCTCATTCACATATTCCAAAATATCTCCTGGTTGGCAATCTAGGATGCGGCAGATGCTCATCAAGGTATTAAAACGAATACCTTTTGCCTTGCCTGTCTTGAGAATGGACAGGTTGGCTTCGGTGATGCCGACTTGCTCTGCTAGGTCCTTGGAAGTCATTTGCCGATCTTTGAGGACCTTGTCTAAGTTTACGCGAATCATTTCCATATCAGATAAACTCGCTGTTCTCAGTTGCTAGTTGTTGCCCCTTTTGTACTAAGGTCCAGACAAAATATGTCAGGAAGATAAAGAGGGCATTGAGGATGAAATCTGACCAACGCAGATTGAGGAAGTTGTTTGCTCCAGCAGCATTTGTCAAGGCGATCAAGCTGGTTAGGCAAAATTGCCCAGCAGTCAGGATGAGCAAACTGATGAAGAGTTTCTGATAAAGTTCCAGACTAGCTGAAGCGAAATAATCTTCTTCCAGAAATAACTTGCATAGCTTTTGAATCAGGTAGGCAATGTGACTGAGTGCTACTAAGACAACTAGAATCAATCCAGTCGTTAAAAGAATGAGCCAAACACTAATCTGGTCAATGGGTTTGTTAAAGGTGTATTCCCAAGAGTCTATCACAAATGAGTCGCCTCCAAGACCAGCCAATGTAAAGATGGTATAAAGAGCAATCGTGAAATAGAAGAAATAGCGAACACAACCAGCTAATAGTCCAGCTGTTTTGAGTAGATTGGTTTTCATAGCAAACCTCCAATTATTATTGTTTTATGATAATATTATCTTCAAAATTATTATAAAACAATAATTTTTGGAATGCAAGCGTTTTTTTAAAAAAGAATAATAAGAAAACCGCCAACTACCTGGCGGTTTGAAGCTATTTAAAATATAGGAGTCTTAGTCCATTCAAAATCACAAGAATTGTGGAGCCTTCATGACCAACCACTCCGAGTGGGAGATTAATTGATTGGAAGAGGTTAGAGATGATGAGAACTGCGATGACTGAGAGGGCAAAAATGATATTTTGTTTGATAATTCCACGCATTTTTTTAGATAGGCGGACAGAATACGGAATTCTCGTCAGGTCTTCCATGAGTACGATATCCGCTGATTCCATCGCAATATCTGTACCGCTTCCCATAGCGTAGCTGACATTAGCTTGAGCAAGAGCTGGGGCATCGTTAATCCCATCTCCAACCATACCAACGGAAGAAAACTCTTTTTGCAACTCTTGGATGATTGAGGCCTTATCGGTTGGTAGGCAATTGGCAATGACGCGTTCGATACCGACTTGACTAGCTACATATCGGGCTGTCTTTTCTTGATCCCCAGTTAGGAGTATAGGTGTTACTCCCATGTCCTTCAATTGACTTATCAGGGTTTTAGTCTCTGGTTTTACACGATCCTCAATGAAAAAGATAGCCATTAGTTGATTGTTTTGGCTGACATAGACCAACGTTTTACCCGTGCCTTCTGCTTGATCAATGTCTGCAATCAAGTCAGTAGAAAGTGGTTTGACCAGCGTTTCTACTACAAATCCAGATTTACCGATTTTCCAGCGATTTCCCTCGTACTCGGCTTCCAAACCTTTACCAGTTAGGTCTTTAAGGTTTTGGAGGACAATAGCAGAGCTGTCAACAGTATAATTCTGAAGAGCTTGAGCGATAGGATGGCTAGATTGTTTTTCAACTGCTTGAACAATTTCATTGATTAGCTTTTCATCGCCAAGATAGGTTGCCCCGACAACTTCTGGTTTCCCAATGGTTAATGTACCTGTTTTATCGAAAACAATAGCTTCTAAGTTGGCAATGTTATCCGCAATATCACCGCCTTTGATAATCATGCCCTTGCGCGCCGCACGACTGATGGCAGAAAGTGTCGCAGGTGAAGAGCTAGCGACTAGTGCACATGGGGATGCAATGGTTAACAGAATCATACCACGATAGAAGGAGTTCAACCAGTCCCATCCTAATGCAAAGTGTACAAAGAGAATAAAAATGGGAACTGCTACGAGTACAACTTTGACATAGGTATCTTCCATATTTTCAATGAAGGTAGCCGCTTTGGACTTTGATTCCTGTGCATTTTCAACCATCTGAACAATTTTGTCAAACAAAGCATCACCTTTTTCAGCTGTTACTTGAATGGTTACAGTTGGACCTTGGTTAATGGTTCCGCCGATAACTGTGGCGCCCATCAATTTTTCAGCAGGCAAAGGCTCACCAGTGATCATTGACTCATCAAAAATAGATTGATCGCTCATCAACCGTCCGTCCAAGGGAACAGTGTCCCCTTTACGAACCTGTAAGAAATCACCGATGTGAATATCTGCTGTTTCTAAAACTGTAATGTCCCCATTTTCTTCGATTTTACGAGCTGTGGGTGGTGTCATGTTCATCAGTGAAGCGATGGCATTTCTACTTTTTTCCATCGCCAATTCTTCCAAAGTATTTGAAAGAGAGAAGATAAAGATGAGAAGTGCCCCCTCCATCCAGTAACCAATAATACCAGATCCAATAGCAGCTAAAATCATCAGAACATCAACTGATAAATGTTTATCAAAAATAAGTTCAGAAAGACCATCTTTGGCGGACTGATACCCACCAATTAGAAAAGCTAGAATGAATGCTGGTGCAGCAAATGGTTCTAGATCAATCTGAAGTAACAAGACACCAATCAAAATAAAGAGTAGGCAAAGACTGGTCGTTAGAATATGTATATTGTTTTTAAAAAGGGTTACTAGTTTCATAATCGTAATTCCTTAATTAGAAGAATTGTTATTTATATTTTAATTATAACAATTATAATTAAATTGTCAAGCTTAATTATAATAATTCTAAATAACAAAATTCTGACAATTATAAGATTTTCGTCAAAGATGATTGGTGAAAACAAAAAGACAAACATCATTACAATGCTTGTCTGAATGAGAAGTGCGATATGGTCACTTCACTATTTATTTTTTTAGCTGTTGGCATTCTGGACAAATTCCATAAATAGATAAGACTTCTTTAGTTATTTTATAGCCAGTTTGCTCATGTGCTTCTTTCTTGAGGCTAGGAATTTCCACATCCATAAAATCCGTGATTTTTCCACATTTTTCACAAATAACATTGAGGTGTTCATGTCCCATGAAATCATAGTAGGTAGTAGTGTCATTCGCACGTTTCAGCTCAGTAACAAAACCTTCTTCTAACAAAACCTTGAGGTTATTGTATACTGTCGCTAAGCTCATATTCGGATAGTTAGGTAAAAGATCCGAATAAATCATCTCCGCACTAGGATGATCGTCGCTTTCAATGATATAGGCAACAACAGCTTTCCTGGTTTCGGTTATCCGAATTCTTTTTTCTTTTAGATGTTGAATAACATGTTCAAAGGCGGTCTGGTGTTCTGCATTAAGATGAGAATGTAATTCCATTCGTACCTCCTCCTCTTTTTAAGAATAATTCTAATCAAGTGCAATTTCATTATAATCCTTTTTACAAGAGGTGTCAACGATGGACTCGGTTGTGGACGAAGTGAGCAACCTAATTTATTGTAATGCGGCGTTCCTGAAGTGTTATGATTTGTTGTTCAACAGAGGCACCTAGGTATCAGGAAAAATTGATGAACAGTATGTCATTCTTTTGACTTCATTATTATGCGTATTTTAGAAAAGTCAAAATAGATGAGATTAAATCTGTGATAGGACAGTTGAGTTTTTTCTGTATTGTTCATCCTATACACCTATGCTACAATCAGAACATGACAAGATATAAAGCAATTATTTCCTACGATGGGCATGATTTTTCTGGTTTTCAACGTCAGCCTCATGCTCGGACAGTTCAGGAAGAAATCGAGAAAACCTTGAAACGGTTGAACAGTGGGCACTCAGTAACAGTGCATGGTGCAGGTCGGACAGATGCAGGTGTGCATGCTTATGGGCAGGTCATACATTTTGACTTGCTGGGTGCTCGAGATGAGGAAAGGCTTCGTTTTGCCCTAGATACGCAAACTCCGGAGGATATCGATGTGGTCAAGGTGGAGCAGGTAGCGGATGATTTTCATTGTCGTTATGCCAAACATAGTAAAACTTATGAATTTCTAGTGGATATCGGTCGACCTAAAAATCCCATGATGCGGCATTATGCTACCTTTTATCCTTATGATCTGGACCTTTCTTTGATCAGAGAAGCCATCAAAGACTTAGAGGGGACACATGATTTCACTGGTTTTACAGCTTCTGGGACTTCAGTGGAAAATAAGGTGCGAACCATCACGTCTGCAACACTAGAATATGACCAGCGACGACAATTTTTGATTTTTACTTTTTCGGGCAATGGCTTTTTATATAAGCAGGTTCGAAATATGGTAGGCACCCTCCTAAAAATTGGGAATGGTCGTATGCCTGTTCACCAAATCAAGAGAATCTTGGAAGAAAAAAATCGCGATTTGGCTGGACCTACCGCTGCTGGTAATGGCTTGTATTTAAAGGAGATTATTTATGAAGACTAATTATATTTTGGCACTTTCGGGTAATGATATTTTTAGCGGTGGGGGACTCCATGCAGATTTAACAACCTATACTGTTCATAAATTGCATGGCTTTGTTGCAGTCACTTGCTTGACTGCGATGACAGAAAAAGGATTTGAAGTATTTCCGACAGATTCGACTATTTTTGCTCATCAGCTTGCTAGCTTGAAGAACGTTCCGTTCTCAGCAATTAAGATTGGACTTCTTCCAAATGTTGAAATTGCAGAGCAGGCTTTGGAAGTCATTCAGGCCCACCAAGATATTCCTGTGGTGCTAGACCCTGTTTTGGTCTGCAAGGAAACGCATGATACAGAGGTTAGCCAATTACGTGACGAACTCTTGAAATTTTTCCCATATGTGACTATTATCACTCCAAACTTGGCAGAAGCTCAGCTATTGATCCAAAGAGACATTAAAACTGTCGAAGAAATGAAGCAGGCGGCGCGTGATTTGTACGAGTTAGGGGCTAAACATGTGGTGATTAAGGGTGGTAATCGTTTAGACAAAGATAAGGCAATTGATGTTTATTATGATGGGCAAACGATTGAGGTGTTGGAATCACCAATTTTGACCAGTAATAATGTCGGTGCGGGCTGTACCTTTGCTTCAAGCATTGCCAGTCAACTTTTACTTGGCAAGGATCCCTTAGAGGCTGTTCGGTTATCGAAAGAGTTTGTCTATCGGGCAATCGAGACGTCTGATGATTATGGAGTGGTTCAATATGAGAAATAAGAAAACACAGGAATTAGTATTATTAGCCATCTTAACAGCCTTGACCTTGGTCTTGGCCCATGTCCATATGCCGACCCTATCCGGCTTTTTCACACTTTTGGATGTGGGAGTTTACTTTACAGCCTTTTACTTAGGCAAGAAAGAAGGAGCTATTGTCGGCGGTTTATCTGGACTCTTGATAGATTTCTTGCTGGGCTATCCCCAGTGGGCATTCTTTAGTCTAGTTTTTCACGGAGCTCAGGGTTATTTTGCGGGTTGGACAGGCAAGAAACGGATTTTCGGTCTAGTCTTGGCGTCACTCTCTATGGTTGGGGGCTACTACCTGGCATCTCGGATTTATTTTAATGACCTCAAAGCCATTGAAAGTGTTTTTGGCAATAGCATGCAAAACTTTGTCGGGATGGGCTTAGGGTTTGCAGTGGTTAAATTAGTTGAGAAAAGCGGTGCTATTAACTATGTCACTCGATAAAATCAAAGTTCAAACCCAGCAAGTTGTGCAAGAAGTCTTAGAACTCAGCAATCTTCAAAAGGGTCAGATATTTGTCCTAGGTTTGTCTTCTAGTGAGGTCATCGGTGGGCATATTGGCAAAAACTCCAGTCTGGAAGTCGGTGAGGTGATTGTTGAAACTATCTTGGAAATTCTGGAGCCAAAAGGTATCTATCTAGCTGTCCAAGGCTGCGAACACCTCAATCGTGCCTTAGTCGTGGAGAGAGAATTAGCAATTCAGAAAGATTTGGAAATAGTCAATGTCTTGCCTAGTCTTCATGCAGGTGGTTCTGGACAGCTGGCGGCTTTCAAGTATATGAAAGATCCAGTCGAAGTGGAATTTATTACTGCTCAGGCAGGTGTGGATATCGGAGATACGGCTATCGGCATGCATATCAAACATGTACAGGTTCCAGTTAGACCAAGACTTCGGGAAATTGGGCAAGCACATGTTACGGCGCTTGCTAGCCGACCTAAATTGATTGGTGGAGCTCGTGCAGCATATGTAGAGGATAAAATACGGAAAAATTAGTCACAGCCAGAAGGTTGTGATTTTTTTGAGCGAAATCCTTGCCAAGAAGTCTGGCTTGTGATAAACTTGTTCCTGTAGTTGATACAAGGACAGAAAGGAGACCTAATGGATACAAAGTTTTCAGTAGCCCTTCATATATTGACCATGATCAGTGAGAGTAAGGAAATACTTAGCTCGCAAGCCTTAGCTGAGAGCGTTGGCACCAATGCCAGTTACATCCGCAAGGTGATTGCACTTTTGAAAAATGCAGGCTTAATCACTTCGCACCAAGGACGATCGGGCTACCAATTGAGCAAGTCCCCTAAGGATATTAGCTTATTGGAAATCTACCTTGCGACGCAAGAAGTGGAGCATATTCGCCTATTTCAGATACACCAGAATGCCAATCTTTCTTGTCCAGTTGGGCAGCATATAGAAGGCGCAATGGTTCCCATCTTTTCCAGCGTTGAACAAGAACTGGAACATCAACTCAGTCGTCAATCCTTAGATAATGTGATTACTAATCTCTATCAATCAGCCAATCAAGAACGAATCTGACCAAGTGTCAGATTTTCTAAAAACAACAATTATACTTGTATCAGATACAAGTTGTAAAATAAAAGGAGTAAACCATGAAAGCAGCACAACACACATCTTATAACAAAAACAACATCACCCTTAACCTTACAGAAATTGCTAAACCACAAATCAAGCCTAACCAAGTCCTTGTCAAAGTAACCGCAGCAGGCGTTAACCCCTTGGACAACATGATTTCACGCGGAGATGTGAAATTGATTGTTCCTTATAAATTGCCACAAACGGCTGGAAATGAACTAGTTGGCTTGATTGAAGAAGTAGGTTCAAGCGTGACGACATTTGTAGCAGGTGATCGTGTCTTCGGTCGACTTCCGCTTGATAGTATCGGTGCTTTTGCTGAGTATGTAGCGGTTGACGCTCAGGCTCTTGCTAAGGTTCCTACCTACTTGACAGATGAAGAAGCGGCAGCTGTTCCTCTGACAGCCTTGACCATCATGCAGGCCCTTGACCTCATGGGTGCTGAGGCAGGCAAGACCATCTTCATCTCAGGCGGAACTGGTGGTGTTGGCGGTATGGCTATTCCAATTGCCAAAGCCAAGGGCTTGACCGTTATCACAAATGGTGATGGGGCAAATGCAGAACGGGTGTTGTCATTGGGTGCAGACCGGTTTATCGATTACAAGACAGAAGATTACACCAAAACACTTAGCAATGTTGACTACGTCTTGGACACACTTGGTGGTGCAGAAACAGAGAAACAAATGTCCATTATGAAAAAAGGTGGACAGCTGATTTCCCTTCGTGCCATGCCAAATGGTGAATTTGCCAAACGTATGAATTTGCCAAAATGGAAACAAATCTTGTTTGGCCTAGCTGGTCGTTCATTTGACAAAATGGCTAAGAAATACGGTGTTCACTACCATTTCATTTTCGTAGAGAGCAATGGTCGCCAACTGCAAGAAGTAGCAGACATTTTCAGCAAGCTCGAAATCAAACCATCTATCGATACAGTTTATCCATTTGAAGAAGTCAATGCAGCACTTGATAAGGTTGCCAATGGTCGTTCACGCGGAAAAACCGTCCTCAGTTTCAACTAAAACAATAGAATATACAAGGAAACATCATGTCATATATTACAACTAAAAACCAATACGTCACCGTTTCAAACAATAAAATTGCCTACCGTGAGCTCAGCAAGAGCAAGTCTGACATCCCTTTGGTCATGCTAGTTCACCTAGCGGCGACCTTGGACAACTGGGATCCCAAATTGCTGGATTTGCTGGCTGAACAGCATCATGTGATTGTCCTAGACCTTCCTGGCGTAGGAGCTAGTCAAGGCAAGGTGGCTCCGACTATTCCAGGAATGGCTGAGCAGGCTGTTTCTATTATCAAGGCTTTGGGACATGAGAAAATCAATTTGCTCGGTCTGTCTATGGGTGGCTTTATTGCTCAAGAAATCGTTCGTCTGGATAGTCAATTGGTAAACCGCTTGATTTTAGCAGGTACAGGTCCTCGTGGTGGTTTTGAAGTCGATAAGGTGACTGGGAAAACCTTCCGCTATATGCTGAAGGCTGGTTTGGAGCGTGTGGATCCAAAACGCTACATTTTCTACAATCATGATGAAGCAGGTCGCTTGGAGGCAGAAAAAGTCTTGGGTCGTATGGGGCAAAGAAGTGCTGCTCATGCAGACAAGGACATGAATGTTCCAGGATTTTTGACACAGCTGAAAACTATCAAACGCTGGGGAAGAGAGCCGCAAGATGATATGACCTTTATCACCCAACCAACTCTTATCGTCAACGGTGATAAGGACATGCAGGTTCCAACAGAAAATTCTTATACCATGCATGAGAAGATCAAAAATAGCCAACTGATCATCTATCCAAATGCAGGACACGGCTCGATCTTCCAAAATGCAGAAGAGTTTTCGAAAGCCTTACTAGCCTTTTTGGAGGAAACCAATGCCTAAAACCATTTTAATCACAGGATCGACGGATGGAATCGGCAAACACTTAGCCATGAAACTGGCTGGTGAAGGTCGTGAAGTGATCTTGCACGGGCGAAATAGCGAAAAGCTCCGTGTAGCCCTCAGTGATATTCAACAATAAATGAACCTGCCAACAATTTCAAAAAAAAGTTGTAACAAAATAATTTACAACAAAAAACATTTCGGAGGAAAAGAAAATGAAAATAGCAGTAGTAGCAGCAAATGGTAAAGCAGGTAGCTTGATTGTAAAAGAAGCGGTAGCACGTGGTTTTGAAGTAACGGCTATCGTTCGTGGTGAAAATAAGACAGTCGCACAGCAGGTTCTTCAAAAGGATGTTTTTGATCTGACAGCCGATGATGTGATTGGTTTTGATGCGGTAGTGGATGCAGTAGGTGCCTGGACAGCAGACACTGTGCATATGGTTCCTGATGCAGCCAAACATTTGGCGTCTATCCTAAAAGATTCACAAACACGTTTGCTGGTGGTTGGTGGAGCAGCAAGCCTGTATGTTAATCCAGAGCGTACCTTGACTGTGGCAGATGTGACAGAGTTTCCAGCGGAAGTATTGCCTGTGCTAAATGCTCACAAGGAAGCACTTGAGGCCCTTCGTCAAGTAGATGATGTCAACTGGACCTATGTAAGCCCGGCAGGTGATTTCCAAGCAGACGGCGAACGGACAGGTCGCTATATTCTTGGCGGTGAAGAGTTGGTCTTGAACAGCAAGGGAGAAAGTGTTATTTCCTATGCAGATTATGCTATTGGTATGATTGACGAGATTGCATCAGGCGATCATCTCAAAGCACGTATCAGCCTTGTCAGCGAGTAAAAGGTTTTTATGCAGATTTCAAATAAATTTACCATTGCCATTCACGCCTTGGCCTTTATCCATCTCTTTCAAGACCAGCAACGTGTTACCAGTAAGGTTTTGGCAAACAGCATTCAAGCCAATCCTGTTATCATTCGCTCGGTTTTATCTGGTTTGAAGGATGCGGGAATTGTAGATGCCAAGCAGGGCAGCGGCGGTTTTCGTTTAGCAAAGCCACTTGATGACATTAGCCTTTATGACATCTTTGTTACGGTTGACAATATTGATAAGAAAGGCTTGTTCAACTTTCATGAAAATCCCCATCCCGACTGTATCGTGGGGGGGAATATCCATGCTGCTGTGGACGACAAACTAGTCCAGGTCCAGACAGCTATGGAGAAAGAATTGAAAACCATGTACATGTCTGATGTTCTGGTTGACCTAGAAAAAGCCATTGAAGAAAAAGTGAAAAGGACTTAAATTGTCATCTTTTCACAATGCCACTATATACAAAAAAGACTTAGAGTGACTAAAAACAGTTGTCTAAGTCTTTTTTTGCTTGGTCTGGTTAGGAATGCTGACAAGCTTGCTCTATTGCTCTCCCATCAACTGCATGATGTCATCAGGGCTTTCCTTACAGCCTCTAGCAACCCAGGTTTTGAGCACTCGGAAAAATCCACCTACTATAAATTGCAGGTGAAAATCATCGGTCAAGTCCCCCAGCCTCTCTTTGAAGTAGCTGTCCAAGACCTCCTCGAGCAAGTAGTCCAAGTGGTTGGCTGTCAATAAGCGAATCTTATCTTGTTGCTCATTCCAAAAGTCAAAAAATTGCCGTAAAGCTAGTAAGAGATGAGCATCTGACCAATCCGACAAGTCTATCTGTCGCTCGGTCAACCAGGCTAGCAATTCCAAGTTGAAGGACCGTTTGAGCACCTCTTCCTTATTAGAAAAGTTTCGGTAAAAGGTAACTCGACCGATGCCCGCTCGCTCCACCAACTCAGACACACTAATCTTTTCAAAAGATTTGTCTTCCAGCAACTCCCACAGAGCCTCCACGACACTCTCCACAAATAATGACTCTTTCCGCTTCACTCTTTCCATGCGAAACACTTCCTTTCCTTTGTTTCCTTTTGGGCAAATAGCAGAGCTGGGACTAGTTTTCCCACTGTTCATCTGCTATACTAATAAAAAACGAAACACTTGTTTCTAAAAATATACCATAAAGGACAGAAAAAAGAAAGTATGAAAAAAGTTTGGAAAATAGTAGCGGCTGTAACAGTTGTTCTAGCCTTGCTTGGTTTTATTGCCTACAAAAAGACATTTGGCTGGTCAGCTCCTGAGCTTGTTGACCAGACCCCACAAGTGAATGAATGGTACCGCCTCAGTCCCGAAGGGGTTGTAGATTCTCAGGGCAATCAGGCACATGGCCTGCTTCGTATCGGTAAAGAGAAGGATAAGGTGATGGTCTATTTCTTCGGTGGTGGTGTGAGTATCAATGAAGAGACTGCTAGTGGTGGCACACGTTATTTTGCGACCACAACTGGCCATCAAGATTATGTCGCAACTTGGGGAATTGGAAGTCCGCAGGAAGACAATCCATTTAAGGACTGGACTATGATTGTGCTTCCGTATGGGACAGGAGATTTTCATGCAGGGACCCAAAACTTTTCTTATATAGATGATAACGGAAAAGAGCAAGTAGTCCATCACCAAGGTTATTCCAATCTGATGAGCATTTTAGCAGCTGCCAAGTCTCACATAGGTAATCCAGATACGCTTCTGGTAACTGGATTTTCAGCTGGCGGGTTTGCAACGTCATTGCTTGCGGACGGAGTGATTTCACAATTTCCAACTGCAGAGAATATCACGGTTGCAGTTGACAGTGCCTTTTTGAGACATGATAATTGGAAAAGCATTGCGGAAAATGTCTGGAAAACACCGACTTCCATTAGTGACCGTCTGCATTCAGACAATCTTGTTTTGGATAGCTTAGTAGCCCTCCATGAGAAGCGAGGGGATCGGGTTAAGATATTGTTTGATATTTCCTATCGAGATGGGATTCTTCAGCAATATCAGGCCTATATTGACCAAGGGCAGCTAGCTGATGCAACAAAAGCGAGCAGTGATGACTTTCAAATCAGGCTCAAACAGATGGTACAAGAGCTTCAAACTCAGATTGAGGGAGTGGGTATTTTTATCTGGAACCATGGGCAAGATGAAAAAACTACCGCTACTCAGCACACAACCATTAACTTTTCAACTTTTTTCACACCAATGGCTCAAGATAAGAGTGTGGCAGAATGGCTGGATGATGCTGTCAATGGACAAGTAAACAGCTATGGATTAGAACTATTAGATTAGGAGAACAAAATGAAAAAAATTAAAAAAATCATCTTATGGATCCTTGGGATTGTAGCTAGTCTTGGTATCATTGCTTATGTGTCCGTTACCAATCATCCGCAGTTGGTAGTCGGAGTCATTCAATCGTTTATGTACAAGGAGAGTTCACCGAACTCTTACAGTCCCCTTTATGATTCCATTGACGGCTTGAAAGAAAATGGTCAGTATTTGAAAAGTGAGATTGCCTATAGCAAGGACTACCCTAACAGCTTTTTAGATATTACTTATCCAGACCAAAATCTTGAAGCTGACCGTCCAACCCTCTTCTATTTCCACGGTGGTGGATTCTTTGGAGGGAGTAAAAATATGGGGGACCCTCTGGCTGCCAGCCAAGCCACCTATCTCATTGACGATATCGTGTCAAAAGGATATAATGTTGTCAATGTTGACTATGCGCTTGTGCCAGATCACCATTTCCCAACGCCTGTGATTCAGATGAATCAGGCTATCGCCTATATAAAGGAACACGCTGAAGAATACCATTTGAACATGGACAATGTCGTCTTAATGGGCTCATCAGCAGGTGCCATCATGGTAGCACAATACGGTAGCCTCTTAGCCAACAATGATTACGCTCAGCTATTGAACATTGAACCAAGTATTGCAAAAGAACATGTCAAGGTTCTGGTTATCGACGACGCTCCCTTAGATTACGCCAAGTTTAGCTTAAGCACGAAGCTCTTGGTTGGAAATTATGTTTCAGAAACCATTTATCTAAGTGAGGAAGAAATCAATGCCTATAACCCGATTTCCCATGTGAACAAGGACTACCCAGCTAGTTTCCTGTTGGGAAGCGAGTATCGGACAGATATGGTGTCGCTCAATAAGGCCTTGAAGCAAGCGGGAGTTGAAAATGAATTGGTCGATCCTTTAGCAGAAGAAGGGCTTGAAAAGCCACATGGTTTTGTGGCGAATTTACGAACAGACCCTGTGTCTGCCAAAGCATTTGAGCGGATGTTGGCTTTTATAGATGAACGAACTAAGGAGTAACATGGACACAAAGAACTTTTACTGGGTGCGAGAGCCAGAAAACTACCAGATTTCAGACAAGGAAATCAGAATCACAACCCAAGCCCATACGGACTTGTGGCAGAAAACCTATTATCATTTTGTCAATGACAATGCTCCCTTGCTCTTGATGGATACGGAGGAAGAGTATTTCTCCTTTACGGTTAAGACAGATTTTTCCAATAGTCATACCCGCTTTGACCAGTGTGGTGTCGTGGTTTATCAGGATTCGGAAAACTGGATCAAGGGCTCGATTGAGTATGAAAATGAAGATTTCCAGCACCTAGGTAGCGTCGTGACCAATCATGGCTTTTCAGACTGGGCAACTCAGGAAATCCCTGCTTCGGTCAAGTCTATTTATTACCGTTTGAGCCGACGGGGTAGTGATTTCTGCATCGAAAACTCTAAAGACGGTGTCCATTTTGAGCAGATGCGGATCTGTCACCTACATGAAGGCAGTGGTAAAATCCATTTTGGAATCTATGCCTGTTCGCCAGAAGATTCTTCTTTTGAAGCGGTCTTTTCCGAAATGAGTTTGACAGACTGCAAGTGGTTGGCCCATGACGGACAACAACCAGATTAGAAGATTAGCTTCCAGCTCTGCCAATTCCCCAAAACTCAATCATAAAATCGTTGAAATCCTTGCTAATTGTGTTATAATGAAGAGTATGCAATAAAATTTTAAGGAGAATGACAGAATGTCTGTATCATTTGAAGCAAAAGAAACAAACCGCGGTGTATTGACTTTCACAATCGGTCAAGATGCGATTAAACCAGAATTGGACCGCGTTTTCAACAAAGTTAAGAAAGATATCAATCTTCCAGGTTTCCGTAAAGGTCACTTGCCACGTGCCGTTTTCAACCAAAAATTTGGTGAAGAAGCACTTTACCAAGATGTAGTTAACGCTCTTTTACCAGCAGCTTATGAAGCAGCAGTTACTGAAGCAGGTCTTGAAGTCGTTGCACAACCAAAAATCGACGTTGTATCTATGGAAAAAGGTCAAGACTGGACTATTAACGCTGAAGTTGTAACAAAACCTGAAGTAAAATTGGGTGACTACAAAAACTTGACAGTTTCAGTAGAAGCAACTAAAGAAGTATCTGATGAAGAAGTAGATGCGAAAATCGAACGTGAACGCAATAACTTGGCAGAATTGGTTATCAAAGAAGGTGCTGCTGAAGAAGGTGACACTGTTGTCATCGACTTTGTTGGTTCTGTTGATGGAGTTGAATTTGACGGTGGTAAAGGTGAAAACTTCTCACTTGGACTTGGTTCAGGTCAATTCATCCCAGGATTTGAAGCACAATTGGTAGGTCATGCAGCTGGTGAAGAAGTAAATGTTGAAGTTACTTTCCCAGAAGACTATCAAGCAGCTGACCTTGCAGGTAAACCAGCACTCTTCGTAACAAAAATCCATGAAGTAAAAGCAAAAGAAGTTCCAGCTTTAGACGATGAATTAGCTAAAGATATTGACGAAGAAGTTGAAACTCTTGATGAGTTGAAAGCGAAATACCGTAAAGAATTAGAAACAGCAAAAGAAATTGCATTTGATGATGCAGTTGAATCAGCAGCTCTTGAATTGGCAGTTGAAAACGCTGAAATCGTTGAATTGCCAGAAGAAATGATTCACGAAGAAGTTCATCGTGCAATCAACGAATTCTTAGGTGGTTTGCAACAACAAGGTATATCACCTGATATGTACTTCCAAATCACTGGTACAACTCAAGATGACTTGCATAAACAATACGAAGCTGATGCTGAAAAACGTACTAAGACAAACTTGGTTGTTGAAGCAGTAGCTAAAGCAGAAGGCTTTGAAGCAACTGAAGAAGAAATCAACAAAGAAATCGAAGACTTGGCAGTAACCTACAACATGGAAGTGGAACAAGTTCGCAACTTGCTTTCATCAGAAATGCTTAAACATGATATCGCTGTGAAGAAAGCAGTAGAAGTGATCACAAGCACTGCAACTGTAAAATAATTGATTATGATAAAACTCGACCTATGGTCGGGTTTTTTATTTGGGAAACTGTAGAGAGTTAGGAAATACCATTTGCAAATAGGAATGAAATGGATCTAACTCAACTCTATAAGAGATAGGAATACTGGGCTTGTTCGTTCTTGAGCAATAGTTTGATGTTGGATTGGTTGATGTAAAAAATCCAAATAAATACTTGACCGGTTAATTATCTTATGATATAGTTAACTAGTTAACGAAAAAGGAGGAGATTATGCTAAAGAAAATAATCCAATGCGGCATCTTAACGATGCTTGGTTTTCTTCTTGCATCTTGTTCGGTTCAGAAGGAGTCAAGTCAGGTTCAGTCTGGATTGAAGGTTGTCACTTCATTTTACCCAATTTATTCACTGGTTAAGGAAGTGTCTGGTGAAAGGAATGATGTCCGAATGATTGGTTCAAGGCAGGGGATTCATTCTTATGAACCATCGGCAGCAGATATTAAGGCTATTTATGACGCCGATGTCTTTATTTATCACTCACGGATTCTGGAGTCGTGGGCGAATCGGTTGGAACCGAATTTACAAGGGTCATCCGTCAAAGTCTTAGAGGCTTCAACAACTCTACCCTTGAAAAAGGTTCCAGGCTTGGAAGATGTAGAAGCTGGTCAAGGGATTGATGAGGCGAGTCTATATGATCCACATACTTGGTTGGATCCCGTTTTGGTGGGACAAGAAGCTGTTGCGATTGGGGAACTGTTAGCAGAAAGTGACCCTGAGTATGCAGATTATTACCGAAAAAATGCTAAGGATTTAGAGAAAGAGGCTCAACAGTTAGCTGATAAATATGTTACTGTATTTTCTAAAGCAAGTTCAAAAACATTTGTAACCCAACATACGGCTTTCTCTTATACTGCACAACGTTTTGGGTTGAATCAGTTGGGAATAGCCGGTGTTTCAGAGGAAGAACCGAGTCCAAGACAGCTGGCAGAAGTCAAAGAATTTGTGGATACCTACCACGTTAAAACGATTTTTACGGAAAAAGGTGTTTCAAATAAGCTTGCTCAAGCATTGGCCAGTTCGACTGGAGTGGATTTGAAAGTATTGGATCCTCTTGAAGCAGATCCTGAAAATAATGCGACGTATTTAGAAAATTTAGAGCAGGTTTTAGAAACTTTGGCTCAGGAGTTGAAATAAGAGATTTAAATAACCGAAAGGGGAGAATATGAAGAAAAAAGTTGTTGTTGGTTCTGTTGCAACCCTTGTTTTAGGGATGAGTCTGTGTAGTTATCAGCTTGGTCGTTTCCAAGCTATGGAAGAACAGAAGAACCGAGTGGCCTATGTTGAAGGCGGTCAGAGTGAACAAAGTACGGTTGCGGAGGAACTGACGCCAGATCAAATTTCTGCCAAGGAAAATATCGATGCGGAACAGATTGTTGTTAAGATTACTGATCAGGGGTATGTGACGTCACATGGAGATCATTTTCATTACTATAATGGAAAGGTTCCCTTCGATGCAATTTTTAGTGAAGAATTGGTTATGAAGGATCCAAATTATGTCCTTCAAGATAGTCACATTGTCAATGAAGTGCAAGATGGCTATGTTATAAAAGTTGACGGAAAATATTACCTCTATTTGAAAGATACCAATAAGCATAAAAATGTCCGTAGTAAGGAGGAAGTAGAGCGACAAAAGGGAATTTCGTCAGCAGATAGTAAAAAACAAGCCACAGGTCAGGCTGGTGCGGATGGTCGCTATAGAACTGATGACGGGTATGTCTTTAACCCGACGGATGTCATTGAGGATACAGGTGATGGATTTATTGTTCCTCATGGAAGCCATTTTCATTTCATTCCGAAAAAGGATCTTTCTGCATCGGAATTAAAGGCTGCACAAGACTACTGGAATCAAAAGGGAACTGTCAATACAGCTAGTGGTCATCAATATGGTGGGGGTAGTCGTCAACAAGAGCAGATTGCTACCACTCAGGTAGTGCAAGGACAAGATTTGTCTAGTTTGCTGGCTCAATTAGATGCCACACCTTTATCTCAGCGCCATGTAGAGGCTGATGGCCTGGTCTTTGATCCGAGAGCAATCACCAAGAAAACAGCAACAGGTGTTATCGTTCCACATGGCGACCATTATCATTTTGTTCCCTATAGCCAGATGTCTCCTCTGGAGGAGAAAATTTCCAGAATGATTGGATTAAATGGATCAGGGGTTTCTTCTACTCAACAAGCAAGGCAGCCTCAGCATACACCGACACAACCAACCAATCCAGTCAGACCAATTGGGACGGTTCCAACATTACCAGTATCACCAACTAAACCCAAGCAGACAACAGGGAAAATGGTTTCTTACATGGGACGCCAGATTCCTGCTTATGGGAAAGGGTTGGATGGTAAGGCATATTTCACTAGTGACGGTTATGTCTTTAGTAAAAAATCTATTACCTCAGTTGATGACCAAGGTTTGGTGGCTAGTCATGGTGATCATTTCCATTATGTTGGATTTGGAGAGCTAGAAGATTTCGAAATCAAGCAGGTAGAAGAATGGGTAAATGAGAAAGCTGGGAAACAGAATCCGACCAAGGTTACTGAACAAGCTAGTGGTAACATTAAGCCAACGGATTCTGCTCAAGGAAATGAGTCTAAGCCCTCAACGCCTATTCAAGAGACTCCTGTAAAACCTGATGATACAATACAAGCAGATAGACCGGCGTTTGAATACAAGCATGTCATTGCGAAACGCAGTCAAGATGAAAAAGTGATTTATGATGTTGAGTTAAATGGCAAAACCTACTCATATTCTCGAAATGAATTGGATTTAATGAACATTTCATTTGCTGAATTAACATTGGCAGAAAAAGATAAGCAGTATGTATTTGATGTTGCACCGCTTGCAGAGGGAGATCTTAAACCGGCTATGTTGGTTAGTATGGATCACATTCCGATGAAAGGTGCTAATGCAACCTATGATACGGGTCAATCCTTTATTATTCCACACATCGACCACATACATGTCCTGCCTTACACATGGCTCAGCAAAGAGCAAATTGCTACTATCCGTTATATCATGCAACATCCTGACATTCGTCCGTCCGCCTGGACATCAAGTGGACATGGTGATGGAGAAGCAACAGACATTGTGCCGCCTATTTTAAATGCAACACCAAAAACCAATCGTGTAGGTTTGAAAAACTGGCAAATTATTTATACAGCAGAAGAAGTGATGGCTGCGCGTGCTCAAGGAAAATTTGCAACCAATGATGGGTATATCTTTACAGCGGAAGACGTCTTGGATCCAGCAAGTTTTGTCTTTAGTCAAGCCTTTAGCTTACCAAGAGCAACGGGTGGTTCACTCCGTTCAGTGTCGAAGAAAGATTTGTCCAAGGCAGAATTGGAAGTTGTACAAACTCTTCTTGATAAACGAGACGCTGAAGAATTGGCGAAAAATGTCACACCAATTGAGAAACGTGCAGGTTTGAAAAATTGGCAAATTGTTCACTCGGCAGAAGAATTGGCAGAAGCTAAGGCAGCAGGAAAATATACAACGAAAGACGGCTATATTTTTGACCCGGCAGACCTATTAGATCCAAAAGTGAAAATAGGTACGGATAACTATCGCATCCCACGTGTGATTACAGATGGTTACCGTCGGATTAACAAGAGTGATTTGAATTACTTAAGCGAGCTGATCCCAGCAGAGGCTATGGTAGCTCAACGTGAGAAATCTAATTCTAGTTCACCGTCAACACCTGTACCAACTGAAACAGGAACAACTGCAGGCGAGACAACAACGCCAGAACAGCCACAAGTTGCCAAAGAAACAGCAGAGGAAATTTACAACCGAGTTGAAGCGAAGAAAGTCGTTCCTTTTGAAGCACTGACCTACAATGCTGGCTATGCGACCGAAGTACGCAACGGGACTCTAGTGATTCCGCATCAAGATCACTATCACTATGTATCCTTTAAATGGTTTGACCAAGGCAGTGCAAGAAGTCCTGAAGGGTATAGTCTAGAAGATTTCCTAGCAACGGTTAAATACTACATGACTAATCCACAAGAACGCCCTGTTTCAGACGATAGCTGGGGAGTATTTACACCAAGTACACCATCTGAATCAACAGAAGAAACAGAGACGGAAGAAAGTGATGAAGAAATTATTTCTGAAGAAACTGAGGAAATTGACGAGTTTACAGAAGAATTAAAACGAAGAGCAGAAGAGTTTGGCATGGACTTCAAAACCTTTGAACAAAGTCTGGTCACGCTCTCAGACCGTTACAAAGTTTCTTTTGAAGCTTTCGAATATGATGCAACAAGCAAAGTTGTTCGACTTGTAGATAAGGATGGGGTCAAACGGACCATTTCCCTTCCAAGTTTAGAAGAACAAGTATAGTAAAAAAATACCTGTAGCGCTGTGAACTGAACAGCTCTGCAGGTATTTTTTTACAGAAAAACGATAAAGATTATCTTTGACTATTTGCTTTTTTTAGCGTAAAATAGAAAGGAAAGACAAAAAAGGAGAAAAGCCTTGGAACTTAACGTATTTGCAGGACAAGAAAAAAGCGAACTTTCCATGATTGAAGTAGCTCGTGCTATTTTGGAAGAACGTGGACGTGACAATGAAATGTATTTCAACGACTTGGTCAATGAAATTCAAAATTACCTTGAAAAATCAAATAGCGAAATTCGTACAGCTCTACCAATCTTCTATTCAGATTTGAATGTGGATGGTAGCTTTATCCCACTTGGGGATAATAAATGGGGTCTTCGTTCATGGTATGCTATCGATGAGATCGACGAAGAAGTGATTACTCTTGAAGAAGATGATGATGCACCAAAACGTAAGAAAAAACGTGTCAATGCCTTCATGGATGGAGATGATGATGCCATTGATTATGGTAATGATGATCCAGAAGATGAAGATGGTTACGAAGATACGGATGAATCAGGATATGACGATGAAAATCCTGATGATGAAAAAGATGAAGTGGAATCATACGATTCTGAAATAAATGAAATCATTCCGGAAGGCGACTTAGTTGATGAGGATGTTGATTTGGCTGAAGATGACGATGATGATGATTATTCCGACGACGAAAATTTGGAAGATTAATATCCATTGACAAGATAGCCAAATTGAGATAAGATAATATCGGGCACCTCTTTTGAGGTCGGAGCTCCCTAGTTCATAGGGAGCTATTTTTGTTTTTTCGTCAGGTTAGTAAAAGGGTCTTCCCCAAGATCTTTCGATTAGCTTGATTTGTAGAAAGGGAGTTTGCATGACAAAATATATTTTTGTAACAGGTGGTGTGGTTTCATCTATTGGTAAAGGGATCGTGGCAGCCAGCCTTGGTCGACTATTGAAAAACCGTGGACTGAAGGTAACCATTCAAAAATTTGACCCATATATCAATATTGATCCAGGAACCATGAGTCCTTACCAGCATGGGGAAGTGTTTGTGACGGATGATGGTGCAGAAACTGATTTGGATTTAGGTCACTATGAACGTTTTATTGATATCAACCTCAATAAATATTCAAATGTTACAACTGGTAAAATTTATAGCGAAGTCCTTCGTAAAGAGCGTAAAGGTGAGTATTTGGGCGCAACTGTTCAAGTTATTCCACATATTACGGATGCTTTGAAAGATAAAATTAAACGAGCTGCGCGTACTACAGATGCGGATGTCATCATCACGGAAGTAGGTGGTACAGTTGGTGATATTGAAAGTTTGCCTTTCCTTGAAGCGCTTCGTCAAATGAAAGCGGAGGTGGGTTCAGATAATGTTATGTATATCCACACAACACTTCTACCTTACCTTAAGGCGGCTGGTGAAATGAAAACAAAGCCAACCCAACATTCTGTTAAAGAACTGCGTGGTCTGGGGATTCAACCAAATATGTTGGTGATTCGTACTGAGCAACCAGCTGGTCAAGGAATTAAAAATAAATTAGCTCAATTCTGTGATGTGGCTCCAGAAGCTGTGATTGAATCACTAGATGTTGAGCATCTTTATCAAATTCCGCTGAATATGCAAGCCCAAAATATGGATCAAATCGTTTGCGACCATTTGAAATTAGATGTGCCACCAGCAGATATGACAGAGTGGACTGCAATGGTAGATAAGGTATTGAACTTGAAGAAAACGGTAAAAATTGCCCTAGTTGGTAAATATGTTGAACTTCAGGATGCCTATATTTCAGTTGTCGAAGCTTTGAAACATTCCGGGTATGCTAATGATGCTGCTATCGAATTGGACTGGGTCAATGCCAATGATTTAACAGCTGAAAATGTAGAGGAGCGTCTTAGCCAAGCCCAAGGGATTATCGTTCCTGGTGGATTTGGTCAACGTGGAACAGAAGGTAAGATTCAAGCTATTCGATATGCGCGTGAAAATGATGTGCCAATGCTAGGTGTTTGTCTGGGAATGCAATTGACTTGTGTTGAGTTTGCTCGGAATGTTCTAGGTTTGGAAGGTGCTAATAGCTTTGAATTAGACCCAGAAACTAAATATCCGATCATTGACATCATGCGTGACCAAATTGGAGTAGAAGACCTTGGCGGAACACTTCGTTTAGGCTTGTATCCAAGTAAACTCAAACGTGGCTCAAAGGCTGCTGCTGCTTATGATAACCAAGAGGTTGTGCAACGTCGTCACCGTCACCGCTACGAGTTTAATAATGCATTCCGTGAGCAATTTGAAAAAGCAGGATTTATCTTCTCAGGAGTATCACCTGACAACCGTTTGGTAGAAATTGTTGAAATTCCTGAAAATAAATTCTTTGTAGCTTGTCAATACCATCCAGAACTGCAATCTCGTCCAAATCGTCCAGAAGGTTTGTATACAGCTTTTGTTACGGCAGCGATTGAAAACAAATAACTGTCATGTTGAAGAGGAATACAAGGTTTCAGTGGATTCCTCTTTCCTATTTTTTCAATTAGATGCTATCTCATCACCAATTGATAAGAGTATAATTATATTTGTGTAAAAAATGACAGAATATTTGTGCTTTCCAAATGGTGATTTTATGGTATAATATGTCGGTGTGTTTATTATTGAACAGACGAAAGAGGAAAAAATGACAAAAGAACAAGAATTTTTAAAAGAATTTGAAGCTTGGGTGAATACACAAGTCATGGTCAATGAAATGGCTGTTGAAGAAAGTCGCCGTGTCTTGGAAGAAGATAAGGATGAGCGTGCTGCGGATGCATATATTCGTTACGAGAGCAAGCTGGATGCTTATCGCTTTATTCAAGGAAAATTTGCCAACTACCATGCTGGTAAAGGATTTCATGATTTACCAGATGAATTGCTTGGTCAACGGAATTATTAAGGAGAGGATTTAGCATTGTCAAAGAAAAAAGCAAATCGTAAAAAACAATTGAAAAAACAACTAGCAGACTTGAGACGAGCAGGGCGTGTCGGTCTTGAAACTGCTCGCGGAGCTGTTGAGACAGTCGCACATCAGGCTGAAACTTTCGTAGAACATGCTGTGGAACAAGTGAAAGAAGTTGTAGCAGAGGTGACTTCTTCAGCGGCTTCATTGGAAGACTTTTTGGCACTTCCTGAGTTGGAAGGCATTGCGGCAGCACGTTTGGAAACCTTCTACGAAGCAGGAATTCAATCTGTAGCTGATTTTGCAAACCATACAGAAAAGGATCTCTTGGCTCTTAAAGGCATCGGTCCTGCAACTATCAAGCAGTTGAAAGAAAAAGGGATTGAGTTGAAAGCTTAAATCCCTTGCTTTTCAAGGTGCAATTTGTTACAATAAAGCCATTCAGAGGTGTTTTGAGCCCCATTTGTCACAGGAAGCGGTGGTACTGAGAAATCCGCACAAATGTCAAAACTGGTTGCTGATGATGTGAATCGAATAAGCAAAGTGCAGATAAATTATCTGAACAAGGGTGGTACCGCGGAATAACTTCGTCCCTGTCTAGCAAGTCTAGGCAGGGATTTTTATTTGGAAAGGAGAAGGTATGTTACATCATGTTGAAATATATGTTTCAGACTTGGAAACCTCACGGGCATTCTACGACTTTCTCCTGACCAAGCTGGGCTACTCGCTCTATCAGGAGTGGGAGGACGGGCTATCTTATAAAAAAGCAGAGCAGTACCTGGTCTTTGTCCAAACGCCACAGGACTTCCTAGGAGCAGGCTATCACCGGTGCCGTATAGGTCTCAATCATCTAGCCTTTCATGCAGGAACACCTGATGATGTTGACCAATGGCGGAAGAAATTTTTGACCAGACGAGTCAAACTGCTCTACGATGACCGCTATCCCCACGCTGGAGGACCAGATCACTATGCTCTCTATTTGGAAGACCCAGATGGGATCAAGATAGAGTTGGTGGGGGAGGCAAGATGAATCTAATTATTATTGGAGCACAAGCTTCTGGCAAGATGACCATTGGGCAGGAGGTTGAAAGATTAACAGATTTGGTTTTGTTTCATAATCATGAATCAATCGATTTCGTAACAAAATTTTTTCCAATGTCTGACGAAGCGAGAGAACTTATTAATGATATTCGTATGAAGTTTTTTGAAACCTCTGCGAAAACTGATTTGGGTTTGATTTTTACAGTTGTTATTGACTTTAATGATCCAGCAGATATTTCTTTTTTAGAGAATATTCAAGAGATTTATCACAGTAGGAATCAAGCTGTTCTGTTTATTGAATTGGAAACAGAGCTGCAAGAACGTTTAAGAAGAAATGTGACCGAAAATCGTTTGCAACATAAACCTTGGAAAAGAAATATTGAGTGGTCTGAAAAAGATATTCTAGATACTATGAAGTTTGCAAACTTTAATCCAGAATTTGCTCCTAAGCAACTCTACCATTATCATAAAATTAATAATACCCAACTTACTGCCAATGAGGTTGCTCTATTGATTATCCAAATAATGAGAAAACTTGAGCAAGAAAAAACGAAATAGCCAGCCCAGAGGACTGACTATTTCAAAGAGAATTTATTTGCTATTCTTAGCTATATAGTTAGTATATCTCTTCAAACTTAAATGAATCTGAAAGCATAATCCATCTAAGTGGAGAAATATACGATTCGTAATGAGAGAATCTAAAAACGAAAACAGCCAACCAAATCGACTGTTTTCTAGGAGATTATATGAAAAAGAATTGGGCTATTTCTAGCTTGAAGATAGTATAAAACAATTTTCTTAAAGAATACTAAAGGAATAGGAATATGGCAAAAAAAGAAGTAAATACTGATCTATGGGTACATGAACTTTTAAAAGAAGCTGGTATCCGGGATAAATTTGATGCTCAAGGAAGTAATATCAAGGAATTAGACGATTCCCTAAAAACGGCTTCTAAAAAAGGAACTGGTAAACCAGGCTTTCCAGAATATGTAGGAGTTGTTAAAGATTTCTTGATAATTATTGAGGACAAGCCAGAATTATCAAAACACATAAACTATACCGATAATGACCTAATTGCAGATGATGTCAAATCAAATACAGACTATGCAGTAAATGGTGCTGTCTTTTATGCTAAGCACTTGGCAGGTCAAGTTAGTTATAAAAAAATTATCGCACTAGGAATTAGTGGTAATGAAAAAAAGCATCGTATTACACCAGTTTTTGTAAATGAACGCGGGGAGTACTTTGAATTAGCTGATATTGAAACTTTAATCTCATTTTCAGTTGATAATATTGATGAGTATTATGTTAAAGAAATTCTGCAAGAAAAAACCAATTTTGAAAAAGAAACTGCTGAAATTTTAAAAGATGCGGCGACTTTGCATAATGACCTTAGAAATTATGGTAATATTGAAGAGAAGAACAAACCGTTAATTGTTTCAGGAATTCTCTTAGCTTTGAGAGAGACAGAACACGGGAATTTTTCACTGGAAAGTTTAACAGGTGATACTGTAAAAACGGATGGTTCAAAGATTTATGCTGCTATTAAAGCTAATCTTCAGCGTGCTAATGTTTCGCCTGAGGTGAAAAAAGACAAACTACTTAGCCAGTTTGCGATCATCAGAGATGATGTTAAAATTAATGAGAACAATAGCACGTTAGGGAAAACACCAATTAAGCACTTTACAGAATTTCTTTATAAAAGTATATATCAAAGCCTAAGATACAATAGCTCTGCGGAAGATTATCTTGGTCGCTTTTATGGCGAATTTATGTCTTATTCTGGCGGAGATGGACAGAACTTAGGGATTGTTTTGACACCAAAGCATATTACTGAGCTGTTTTGTGATTTAGTTGATTTGAAGCCAACGGATAAGGTCTTTGACCCAACTTGCGGAACGGCTGGTTTCTTGATTGCTGCTATGCATGATATGCTGACAAAAGCAGAGAGTGATTACCAACGTGAGCAGATTCGTAAGCACCAGCTTTTTGGTATTGAAGAGCAATCTTATATGTTTACCATTGCAACCACCAATATGATCCTACGAGGTGATGGGAAGAGTAATCTTGAAAATCAAGACTTTCTGCGCCAAAATCCTAGTAAACTACAATTAAAGCAATGTAATGTTGGTATGATGAACCCACCCTATTCAATGGGCTCAAAAACAAATACTGAATTATATGAAATTAACTTTACAGAACACTTGTTAAATTCCTTAGTTGAAGGGGCTAAGGCTGCTGTTATTGTACCTCAGTCAACCTTTACAGGAAAAACAAAGTTTGAAAAAGAAGCGAAACAAAATATCTTAAAATATCACACTTTGGAAGGTGTTATTACCCTCAATAAAAATACCTTTTACGGAGTGGGGACAAACCCTTGTATTGCAGTGTTTACAGCTGGCATTCCCCATCGTCCAGAAAAGGAATGTAAGTTTATCAATTTTGAAAATGATGGGTTTGAGGTTTCTAAGCATATTGGTCTCGTTGAAACGGCTACTGCTAAAGATAAAA
Organism: Streptococcus parasuis; assembly: GCF_021654455.1. Taxonomy (NCBI): domain Bacteria; kingdom Bacillati; phylum Bacillota; class Bacilli; order Lactobacillales; family Streptococcaceae; genus Streptococcus; species Streptococcus parasuis. The sequence continues at coordinate 1,734,242 of NZ_AP024276.1, read as the reverse complement.
AACAGCATTTGCTGGATGTTTGGTTTAATCGTACAGATGCGGAAACGAAATTCTGTGTTAGTACGACAATTGAAGCCGATGATGAGTGGCTCCATTCTTTCTACTATTTCAATGATGAGATCCCAACTGAAGAAGATTTCCAAAAAACCATTGCAGATTACCTCACTTTTGAAGTAAATATGATTACACATGGACGCGGATATCTTTTTGGGATAGAAGATAAAGAGAATTATCAAGAAATGAGTGACACTGATGAATTTCAGATGGTAGCGGAAGAAGGTGATAAGTATGAATGAAATTTCTAATTTTATCCTTTACACAACACCTAATGGTGAGGTACATCTGGATATTCTTTTACAGGATGAGAATCTCTGGCTGACGCAAAAAGGGATTGCAGAGTTGTTTGGTGTTGCAAAATCAACAGTAAGTGAACATTTAAAAAACATTTATAATGATGGAGAACTGGTCAAACTAGCAACTGTTCGGAAATTCCGAATAGTTCAACAAGAAGGTAATAGAGCAGTTCGACGTGAACTAGAATACTACAGTCTTGACGCTATTATCTCAGTTGGCTATCGTGTCAACTCATCAAAGGCAACACAATTTCGGATTTGGGCGACTGATACTTTGAAAGAGTTTATTATCAAAGGTTTTGTGCTTGATGATGAACGCTTGAAACAAGGGCAGACAGTCTTTGGACAGGACTATTTCCGTGAACTCTTAGAGCGTATCCGATCTATCCGTGCTAGTGAGCGCCGCATTTATCAGCAGGTGACTGATATTTTTGCAGAATGTGCGATTGATTATGACAGAAATTCAGAAATCACTAAGAATTTCTATGCTATGGTGCAAAATAAATTTCATTTTGCTATTACGGGCAATACCGCTGCGGAAATTATTTATCATAAGGCAGATGCTGATAAGGAGCAGATGGGGCTGACAACTTGGAAGAATGCTCCAGATGGTCGCGTGCTGAAATCGGATGTGATTGTGGCTAAAAATTATCTACAAGAAGCAGAAATTCGTCAGCTTGAACGGACCGTAACCGCTTATTTTGACTATATTGAAGGCTTGGTTGAACGCCGAAATACTTTTACCATGCAGGCCTTGGCAGAAAGTATTGACCGCTTCCTATCTTTCAATGAATACCAAATTCTAGAAGGCAAAGGTACCATTTCTAAAAAACAGGCAGATGAAAAAGCTAATCAAGAGTATGAAAAATTCAATCGCATCCAGAAAATTGTGTCAGATTTTGATAAGCAAATCCAGAAACTGATGGCAGGTGAGAAAGATGAGTAAGTTAAAGTTGACAGATGTGGAGTGGAAAGAGTTTTTATTTCCAGATATTTTTCCAGAGATCTTTATAGCAAAATCATCTGACTCAAATGCTCTCAGCGAAGGAGAAGTGCCATTCATTGGAAGAAGTTCAGTTAATAATGGATTCCAAGGTCTTTATTATGTTTCCAAAGATAAAATTGTTAAGAAAAATTGTATTACAGTAAGTATGGTTGGAGAGCCGAGATCGTTTTATCAACCTTATGACTTTACTTGTAGTCAAAATATTTTAGTTTTACGAAATGACTTCTTGAATAAAGATATTAGCAAGTTTTTAATTTCAATTATTGATAATTATTTGACTTCAAAAGGATTTGGTTATGGTTACCCCGTTGGACTGAATAGAGTAATAAAAAATAAACTCATGCTTCCTATTGATTCTCATGGTCAACCTAACTGGCAATTTATGGAAGACTATATCAAACAGGAGCAGCAGCAACAAGCTCAGCAAGTCATTGACTATTATGAGCGTAAACTGGTTGATTTAGCTGGCGAAGTGGTGGGCTTGGATAAGGTTGAGTGGAAAACGTTTTGCTTAGGAGAAGTATTTGATTTAATTACAAAAGGTAGTAAAGGTCTTAATCATTTAGAAAAAGGGATATCCGACGGAATCAGTTATGTAGGAGCAACCAATCGTAATAATGGCGTTTTGGATTTTGTTGAACAAAAAGAAAGCCTGATATACTCCGGAAATGCTATTGCCTTTATTCGGAACGGAGAAGGTTCAATGGGATATAGCGTCTATAAAAAAGAAGACTTCGTTGCATCACAGGATATAACAGTTGGATATAATGAAAATCTGAATGAATATAATGCTAAATTTATAACCACAGTAGCTGATCAAGTTAGGGGAAAATATAATTTTGGATATAAACGAAATCAAGAAAGATTGAAACGAGAGACTCTAACACTACCCGCTGACAAAAACGGCAATCCTGATTTCCAATATATGTCGGACTTTGTGAAAAAATTAGAACTTGATAAAGTTCAAGAAGTGCTTGAATATATATATATATATATTAAAATGAAGACGATACTTGAAGAAAAAGTTTGTGAAATTTCTTGGAAAGATTTCTGGATTGAATATATTTGTGACGTTAAATCTGGTGTTCGTCTGACCAAAGGTAATCAAGAGGCTGGGGAACGCCCTTTCATTGGTGCCAGTGATAGCGACAACGGAGTGACGGCATTTGTATCTAATACGAATAAAAGTCTTGATGAAAATGTACTCGGTGTTAATTATAATGGCAGTGTTGTCGAAAATTTCTATCACCCTTACCAAGCTATTTTTTCAGACGATGTCAAACGCTTAAATTGGAAAGATGGGACAATTGGCAATAAATATACCTATCTTTTCTTAAAACAGATGATTTTATCTCAAAAAATCAAATATGCCTATGGTTATAAATTTAATGGTGAACGGATGAAGCGCCAGAAGATTATGTTACCAGTTACTGAGGCTGGACTACCAGATTATGACTATATGAAATCGTACATGCAAAAGCAAGAACTAGAACAAATTTTTAAGATTTTGAATTATTTACATCAGGAGAAAAATTAATGTCAAAAGAATTATCACCAAAATACAATCCAGCCGAGGTTGAGGCTGGTCGTTACCAAACTTGGTTGGACCAAGATGTCTTTAAGCCGTCAGGCGATGCGGAGGCGAAGCCTTATTCTATCGTCATTCCGCCACCAAATGTAACAGGTAAATTGCACTTGGGACACGCTTGGGATACCACCCTTCAAGACATCATTATCCGCCAGAAACGCATGCAGGGCTTTGATACCCTCTGGCTTCCAGGTATGGACCATGCGGGGATTGCCACACAGGCTAAAGTTGAGGAACGCTTGCGGGAGCAAGGTATCACACGCTATGATCTTGGTCGTGAAAAATTCCTCGACAAAGTCTGGGAATGGAAAGATGAATATGCTACAACCATCAAGGAGCAATGGGGTAAACTAGGTTTATCTGTGGATTATTCACGTGAACGTTTCACACTTGATGAAGGTTTGTCAAAAGCTGTTCGCAAGGTCTTTGTAGAACTCTACAAAAAAGGCTGGATCTACCGTGGCGAATTTATCATCAACTGGGATCCAGCGGCTCGCACAGCCCTTTCTGACATCGAGGTTATTCACAAGGACGTCGAAGGTGCCTTCTACCACATGAATTACATGTTGGAAGATGGTTCTCGTGCCCTTCAAGTTGCGACCACCCGTCCTGAAACCATGTTCGGTGACGTTGCGGTGGCGGTTAATCCAGAAGATCCACGTTACAAGGACTTGATTGGTAAAAACGTTATCCTGCCAATCGTAAACAAGCCAATCCCAATCGTTGCGGATGAACACGCCGATCCTGAATTTGGTACAGGGGTTGTGAAAATCACGCCTGCTCACGATCCAAATGACTTCCTCGTAGGTCAACGCCACAATTTGCCACAAGTCAATGTCATGAACGACGACGGTACGATGAACGAGTTGGCAGGTGAATTTGCAGGTATGGACCGCTTTGAAGCTCGTAAGGCAACGGTTGCTAAGTTACAAGAACTGGGTGCCCTTGTTGAAATCGAAAACCGTGTGCATTCCGTTGGTCACTCGGAGCGTACAGGTGTGGTAGTTGAGCCACGCTTGTCAACCCAGTGGTTTGTTAAGATGGACCAACTAGCTAAGAATGCCATTGCCAACCAAGACACAGCTGACAAGGTAGAATTTTACCCACCACGTTTCAACGATACCTTCCTGCAATGGATGGAAAATGTACACGACTGGGTAATCTCGCGTCAGCTTTGGTGGGGGCATCAGATTCCAGCATGGTATAACGAATCTGGCGAAATGTACGTCGGAGAAGAGGCTCCAACAGGTGACGGTTGGGTACAGGATGAGGATGTCCTAGACACCTGGTTCAGCTCTGCCCTTTGGCCATTCTCAACTATGGGCTGGCCTGACGAAAACGCGGCTGACTTCCAGCGTTACTTCCCAACCTCAACCCTGGTAACGGGCTACGACATCATCTTCTTCTGGGTGTCACGGATGATTTTCCAATCGCTTGAGTTCACAGGCCGTCAGCCATTCAAGAATGTGCTGATCCACGGTTTGATCCGTGACGAAGAAGGTCGCAAGATGTCCAAGTCGCTTGGAAACGGGATCGACCCAATGGATGTCATCGAGAAATACGGTGCGGACGCTTTGCGTTGGTTCCTGTCAAACGGCTCTGCCCCTGGTCAAGATGTTCGTTTCTCTTATGAGAAGATGGATGCTTCTTGGAACTTCATCAACAAGATTTGGAACATTTCCCGCTATATCCTCATGAACAATGAAGGCTTGACCTTGGATGCAGCGCGTGAAAATGTTGTCAAAGTCGCAGCTGGTGAGGCTGGTAACGTGACGGACCGCTGGATTCTCCACAACCTCAACGAAACCATTGCTAAGGTCACTGAAAACTTCGACAAGTTCGAGTTTGGTGTGGCTGGTCATATTCTTTATAACTTCATCTGGGAAGAGTTCGCCAACTGGTATGTGGAGCTGACCAAGGAAGTGCTCTACAGCGATAACGAGGCTGAGAAAGTCATGACTCGCTCTGTCCTTCTCTACACGCTGGACCAAATCCTTCGCCTCCTCCACCCTATCATGCCGTTTGTGACGGAAGAGATCTTCGCCCAGTACGCAGAGGGCTCTATCGTGGTGGCAGCTTACCCTGTGGTCAACCCAGCCTTTGAAAATACGGAAGCCCACAAAGGAGTGGAGAGCCTTAAGGACTTGATTCGTTCGGTGCGAAATAGCAGAGCAGAAGTGAATGTTGCGCCATCTAAACCGATTACTATCTTGATTAAGACGGCAGATAGCGAGCTTGAAACCTTCTTCAAGGCAAATGAAAACTACATCCGACGCTTTACAAATCCAGAGCATCTGGAAATCAGCTCAAGCATTGCTGCGCCAGAATTAGCCATGTCAGCCGTTATCACTGGTGCTGAAATCTTCTTGCCACTCGCCGACCTCCTCAACGTAGAAGAAGAGTTGGCTCGTCTGGACAAAGAGCTTGCCAAATGGCAAAAAGAACTAGACTTGGTCGGCAAAAAACTCAGCAATGAACGCTTCATCGCCAACGCCAAACCAGAAGTCGTTGAAAAAGAAAAAGAAAAACAAGCCGACTACCAAGCAAAATATGATGCGACAGTAGGACGGATTGAAGAGATGAAAAAGTTGGTGGGGTAACTGATAAAATACGATGACATTTGAATTTTTGTCAGCTAGGGAAATGCTGGATAATTTGATTAAAACACGGATATTTTCCGTGTTTTATGATACACTATAGCTGATACTTAGAATAGATTAGTCAATTAAATAAAAGGATAAAAGATGTATAAATATACAGACTATTTAGAGCAATATGATAGAATAATGCAATTTAATAAAAACAAAGAAGTTAGTGTACATCGATGGTATCCTTTTGTTGAGGGATACTCAAAAGAATTTATCAATTCTGTAGTCGATGAACAAGGATACGATGTCAAGTTATGCCTAGAGCCTTTTTCAGGTAGTGGAACCACTGCTCTAGAATTATCTAGAAGAAGCGTTAGTTGTATATCTTTTGAAGTCAATCCGTTTATGTTTGTTCTATCTAAAGCTAAATTGAAAGTGAATCAATATAAAATTAGAACAATTAGAAATCATGTCTCTGTAATGACAGATTTTTTAGCAAATTTAGATGATAGTGAAATTGATTTAAAAAGTGAATTTCCTACTTTAGTTGAAAGTCAAGATAAGAAAAAATGGAATCTTGATAAAGAGGTTTTTATTGCCCTTGAAAAATTGAAATTGGCGATAGACTCATTGAATACAAAGCTTTATAAAGAACTATATATAATTTGTCTATCCAAAATCTTACTGGATTATAGTAATTTATACAGAAATGGGAAATGTCTATCTTATAAAAAAAATTGGCAAGAGAAGAGATATTCTCAAGAAGATGTTATCAATAGTTTTTTTAGATTTATCAAAGAGATTATCGTTGACGATATAAAAGAGCAACCAAGTAATACATTCTCAAACAATCCACTATTATACAGGGGCGATTCTAGAAAACTTATTTTTGAAAAAGTTGCGAATAATTCAGTAGATCTTATTATAACCTCTCCCCCATATTTGAACTCAAGAGATTATACAGATTCTTATATGCTGGAGTTAAAAGCCCTTGATTTTTTTAAAAACTATAATGATATTAAGGAGCTTAGGGCTCAGACGATTCGTTCGCATGTACAATTAAAGATAAGTAATCTAGACAATGTAAATAGTCCTCTTTTAAAAATCACCCTTGATAAACTTGAAGTTGCGAGTAAAACTATTTCATCTTGGAACGAAGAAATTTTAAATATGATTCTGGCTTACTTTGAGGATATGCAGATTATTTTTGAAGGCATGTATCAAAAATTGAAAAATAGTCGTAGGGTTTATTTTAATGTTTCTAATTCTGCCTATTTTGGAGTTTTAATCAATACATTGGAAATTTGTGCTGAAATAGCTGAAAACATAGGATTTAAAGTTATTGAAATCCGAAAGGCGAGGTATATCAACCCTAGTCCACAACAAAAAGAAAAAATCGGGAAATTACTTGAAGGAGTTTTAGTTCTAGAAAAATAGGAGGTACTTACAGATGGAAACATTTAATTTACCCGTTCTAAAAAAAATGATAATTAATAATTATGACTTGTATACTTGTCCGTTAGAACTCGAATTTTCAGAAACATTAAATTTAATTAGAGGAACTAACGGGACAGGAAAAAGTACATTGTTACATATAATTTTATATTCCATAATTGGTCCCTATACTTATGGTATTAAATTTAAAAATTATAAAAATCGTAAAAAAGCGAATCGTCCAATGCTCAAGGAGAATTTTTTTAGAGATAGAATGATTCAAAAGCAAGAAGATGCAGAAGTCATAGTTGAGTTTGATATTGCTGGAAAATTGTTTAAAGTTAAGCGTAGCCTTTATAATACTGAGTTACTAGAATTTTCGGTAGATAATGAAGTATACGATAAAAAAGACTATAAAACAATTACTTATCAACGTTATGAAAAGAAATACTCTGAAGAAGATAATGAGGAACTAAGTGAGATTGAAAGCTATTTGATAGGTGTTTATAATCAAAAAATAGCAGAAGCAACTAATGTTCCTGATGGTTTTAATACGTTAGTTGATATGTTTACGGACACCATTTTCTTCAGTGAAGATAGACATTATTCGTTTTGGAATTCGGATAAGCAACAAAAAATAATCGGTTCGTATATATTGAGTTCAGATGATTATATACGATATAGAGAAGCGGTTTCAGAAACTCAGTACAGACAAAGTAAATATAAACAACGTAGTGAGGCTTTGAATTATGCTAATAAATTTTTAAATGCTGAGCAGCAAGGTAATTCAGAAATCGAGAACATTCAAGAAACGAAGGATGAATTGGAAAACAAACTAAGTCGACTTGATAGCGAGCAGAGAAGTATTAATATAAGCATTAGCAAAAATCAGACGAATCTGATTGGTTTGAAAAAAAAGTATGAGAAATTTTATGATGAGCAGAAGAGAGTAGAAGAAAAATACTATTCTATTTTATTTGAGCCTGATTATAAAAAAATATACAGTAAGTATATTAATGCAATGAAATCCAACAGATGTCCTTTTTGTAATAGTAAACATGAGTTTGAGTTGGACAGTCAAAATTGTATTATGTGTGATGAGAAATTAAAATCCTTGGAAAAGGGAAATTTATCTGATTTAGATATTGAACGGAAGAAAATTTCTGATAGCATAAAGCAAATAAAATTAGAGATAGAAAAATTAAATAACCAAATTGAGACAGACGAAACGAGACTAAGAATTTTAAAAAGCCAGTTGATTGAAACACAACAAAAATTTAATAAAATAAATTTAGTCTCTAAAGATTACTTGGGGGAAGACAAAAATAGATTAGCTATTTTAGAAAACCAAAAAGAAGACGCGCTAATGGAGTTGAAGAGTGCTCAACAAAAAGAACGGGAGTTGAAAATAATTATTGAGCAGTCTCTGTCTGAGAAATTTGTTGATTTTTCTGATCAGTTTATAAAATTCGCAAAAGGTTTTTTTGGTTCTAATCGTGAGATAGAATTGAGGCTACCCAAAAAATCTATGGATGATTATGAAGAGGGATTGATCCAACTTATTTTGGATGATGTCCTAAGAGATGATAAGATGACTCTATCGGAATCACAGCGGATATTTGTTGATTTATCTTATCGTTTTTCTATATTATGTCATTTCCATAAAAATTCTTTATTTTTATGTGAGACTCCCGATAGTTCTCTTGATTTATATCATGAGAAAAATGCTGTTGCCACTCTTAAATATTACATAAATAAAGGTAATTCCCTTTTTATCACTTCAAATGAGCGATCAAGTTATCTTATTGATGGACTGATGGATGAGTATGGAGATGTTGTTAATATAATTGATTTAACGAAACTTTCAAGATATAGAATTAAGGAGACAGTATAGTGAGTGATTCATTTCGTGAAACAATTTTATTATTCGTTTTTTCTATTAGCCAAATTAGAAAGAAAATAAATATAAATACCTTACAAAGATATTTGTATTTATACTATATAACAGGGCAATTTTTACAGGAAGAGGTGAAAAGTGAAGTTACTGTATATACAGATAGACACTTTGGGATTAAAATTTCAGGCTTTTCAGAGGAAATCGATCGATTAGTAGCTACAGATTTTTTATCAAGAGAAACTACTACTGTATGCCCAAATGCTAAATTAGTGAACTGGGGAAACTCATTGTCGCCAGATGGTTTATCTGCTGAAAAATTAAAAGAGATTCAATCCTTTGTAAATTTATTGACTTCGTATGACGATGATACTGTTTTTTCATTACTTTTTGAAGAACCAAGTGTTAAAAGTGCTAAGAATAGAAACATAGAAGTTTCGGTCTCCAATAGCGAATTATCAGAACTATTAAATACATTTTATGATAGTATAACAGAACAGACTATTGAAAAGTATGATGTTTTAAGTCATTGGTTAAATTTCATTATACAGCATATCCAAAATGATAAGCGAGGTGAAACTGTTGATTGACATCAATAATAGTTTTTTAAATAGCAAGTCAACTATTTTACCAAATGAAGCTGAGTTTACGATTCTTACGAGTCTATATTTTGATGAGCAACTACAGAAAAAGTCTTTTATATTAGTAATTGATAAATTAGACGGCTTACTATCATTAAAAAATCAAATACATAAAGAAATATCTTCAAATTTTTCCAATGATTCTTTAAATATCTTTTCTCTTAAGAGTCAAAAGATAACTAACGAAAAAACTCCGTTGATTGTTGATAGTAACAGTTCTCATCTTAAGAACCAAGCTCTAGAAAAGAGTAATGAAGGTTGTGCAGGAGTTTATTGTCAAACTAATAATGGAGTAGAATATTTTATAAATGGGAATACTGATCCAAATTTTCAATATTTCTTTGAAGAAAAAAAGAAATCCCATGAAGAAAATTTAAATAAATATGATCTATGTAACTTACCGATGGTGTTCCAAAAATATCAAGCCTTACGAAAAATTGAGAAACCGGATGTTTTTTTGAAAGAAGGTACTGATAAAATTAATAGTTCATTATCTGAGCAGGATTTTCGAAATGATTTATGGGAATTTCTTAGAGAACATATGAAAGGTGTTGTCACAAAGGAAGAGAATACTTACTCTAAGGATGATGAAGAGTCTGTGGATTTGGCAATTAGAAATAAAGATAACCAGATGACCATCATAGAGGTAAAGTTTATTATTCAAAGAAAATATTTTGATATTGATTCTAAAGATGGGTATTCACATTATCGATTTGGAGACGGATATTTACAATTAAATAAATATTGCGATCATCTTGAAGCTGACGAGCAAGAAATTTATCAAACGTATCTTTACATGTTTTATGCTCATGATAATCCAGAAAAAATTAAAGAGAAATGTAATGAATATTACGAAAAAGTTAGTAAAGGAGAATATAAGGATAGCAAGCAGATTTATAAGAAATTTCCTAATTTTTGTAATGGCTTCAGAAACTCTTATCGGGGGACATTTTTAGATAATCTTTTAGAAAGGTTTGACTATCTAATTGTTAATGGATCTAATTAGAAAGCAGGTGCTTACATGACAAATTCTGTAAGTTCACGCCAGCAGGAGAAGTTTGCTATTGCAGCATTCTTTTCTGGTGTTGGTGGAATTGAGTTGGGCTTTGAGCAGACCAACGAGTTCAGAGTGGTGTATGCCAACGAATTTGATAAGTATGCCAGACAGACTTATCAGTTGAATTACCCAGATACTTATCTGGATGGGCGTGATATTCACGCAGTATTGCCAGAGGAAATTCCTTCGGAAACAGTCGATGTGATTGTTGGAGGTTTTCCTTGTCAGGCCTTTAGTATTGCAGGGTACCGCAAGGGGTTTGAAGATGACCGAGGCGACCTTTTCTTTGAGTTGCTTCGTATGATTGAAGCCAAGAAACCCAAGGCGATTTTTGTCGAGAATGTGAAGAACATGGTTTCACATGACCACGGGAATACCTTCAAGGTTATCCGTGAAGCCTTGACCGAGAACAATTATTTCATCAAGTGGAAAGTGTTGAACGGCAAGGATTATGGCAATATTCCGCAAAATCGCGAAAGGATCTATATTGTTGGTTTTGATAATAAGGAAGCCTACGAAAAATTCGAGTTTCCAGAGGAGATTAAGTTGACCACTGGGCTTCAAGATGTTATTGATTTTGGGGCAAAACCAGAGGAAAATTACTATTATCGTCAAGGGAAACAGCCCTTCTTTGAAGAGTTGAAGCACGCTGTGACCAGTCAAGATACGGTTTACCAATGGCGACGCCAATATGTCAGGGAAAACAAAAATGGTGTTGTACCAACTTTAACAGCAAATATGGGAACAGGTGGACACAATGTTCCCCTCATTTTGACAGATACTGGGGAAATTCGCAAGCTGACACCAAAAGAAACCTTTAACGTTCAAGGTTATCCCAAGACCTTTAAAATTCCAGAAGGTGTATCCAACGGCCAGCTCTATAAACAGGCTGGAAACAGCGTTGTTGTACCAGTTATCAAGCGGATTGCAGATAAAATTGCTGAAGCAATGAAAACTACCAAAGGTATATCACAGTTGGAGCGAACAGGAAATGTTGCGATTATCTATACCAAGATGAATGGTCAGTTTGAAGGACAGTCCTATGTGAAAGATTTTGTTGAGAACTATGACGAAGCAATAGCTAAGTTAGATGGGTACAATGACGGTTTAGGAATTTTGTCAGATGAAGACTATTTACGCTTGGTCAAAAAAGGCGGTCACTTGGAATTTTATAGCATTGCCGTTACGAATAATTAAATAGAGGGCTAGTAGAAACTAGTCTTCTTTTGCTATACTATAATTAAGAACAAAGAGGTACAGTCTATGTGGGAAAAGTTAAAATCAGAGCATAAAGAAAAGTATCGAACATTGATTACGAATTTTGCAAGTCTTAGTGAGGCATTTTCTCAAAAATCAGAAACAGCTGAGGAAGATGATACATTTCAATATGTCGCACCAATTATTAATTCAAAGTTTCAAGAAACGGTTTTTCAACGGGCATTTCATGCAGTTGGTGAGGATATTGCAAATACTTCTTTTGATGCATCTGTTGTAGTTGACAATCACCATAAGTATTTAGTTGGAATAAAGTCATTTGGTATTCAATCAGGGGATCAAAAAGTCGCCCAATTTAAAAAAGATTCTCAAGGATGGACAGAAACGCTACAAAAGATTAAGTTTAATGCATCAATTGCGCTAGATAAAGCAACTGCTGATAAAAATAATTATCCACTTTATGAAAGTTTAGCCGTGGAAATTTCAAGACTTCGAAATCAACGAATAGAATCTTCAAAAGCACAAATTCGTGGTTTTGCTTCGGATTCAACGGTTGAGTCTGTTTACCATGTCTTAATGCCAACAGCAAAAGGAACCAAGCCACAAATATTTGTAGGGGAAACCAGTTACCTTCCGATTGATGTGGAAAATTTGCAGATTAAGGGAGCGACCAGTCTAAAAACTCCTACAAATTTTGTCTTTACAGATGGTCAACATGATTACAAATATACTGCAGCAGATAGCCAACTTCACATGACCTTCCATAACAAAGAAATAGTGGTAGATACCTGGGATGTGGACTATGTGGAAGATCCATTTTATATTTTTGAAAATCTACACACTTTATCAACAGGCGAGAAAGAAGACCAAGTTATTGATACAGTTTCATGGGTCATTACAGACAAGCATGGCCATGTTGAAGAAAATTCAGGCTTTAACGCCTTTAATGGTGGAGCTAAGTTAGCTAAAAAAGATAGACTATCACGCATTCAGAGAATCCAAGAGGAATTTTCGGGTCAGCTCACTTCGGAAGAACTGGCATTTGTGACTTATTCATTGGAAGAAATTTTATTGAAAAAGTGGTCCACTAAAGAAGAGAAAGCTGAGATGAAGAAAATTCGCTCGGACTTGATGAATTTTGTTAATGAATCGGGAGTTGAAAAGTTATCTGAAAAACTGGAGAAATTGGTTTACCGTCCTGTTAGTGAAGTTTATATTCCACTTCCGGATTCTAAAAAGTTTCATGATGCTCGACCAGACTTTTTCGGTCACAATGTAGGAACATTTGATGAAACGGGGAAGAAGCTCGCCTTGACAAAAGAAGAACGAACATTCACACTTCGTTTTCTATCATCAGGAGATGCCATCCAAGCCTATATCAACCAAGAATCAGGTAAGGCTATTCAGTCGGTTGACAAACAAGATATTCTTGGAGAGTGGTTGTTAAGAGGTGTATTCCAATTGGCTGAGCGTGAAGTACTGACTGGGAAAAAATTGGAGTCTCTCGAAATAAATGGTATTCGATTATCCAAATTCAAAAATGGCGAAATTGGGATTGAGTTTATCTGGATTGATACTGAGAATCCACCAGCAGATGCGATTGGTTGGGTAACTAGGAAATAGTATTAGCGTATACGATGTAAAAATATCATCTTGATTGATAGTCTCGATAGGCAATTTGGAGGAACTCACATGTCTTATTATTATGAAAAATCAACGGGTAAGGTTGCAAAGCATCTTGCTCGTTTTCCCTATTATACTACCGATAAGATTCTGAATTTAATGCAATTTCAAGATGACAAACAGCAATTTCTGATTAGTGACAAGCATTTGTATGATTACTTTGAAGAACAAAAACATCAACTAAGTAGCGATGAAAAACTCTCCATTCTGTTCAGCCTATTTAAGGGACGTGTAGATGTTTATGCGAAATCTTATATTGATGAAAATGGAAAAATCAACTATTTTCCTTCTTACAACTATGGTTGGAAAAAACTTCCTGTTGAAAAGAGAACTTGTCAACCCTTGACCAAACAGGTATTGTTGACTCACCTACGTGGCGAAATCAGTATTGGAATTTTTCCAATGAGTCTATCAGACACGTGTTCCTTTTTGGCAATTGATTTTGATAAAAATAATTGGAGAGAAGAGGTCTCCATTCTAAGAGATACAGCAGAACAATATGGTTTTGAGGGGCATATTGAAATCTCTCGTTCGGGCAACGGTGCCCACCTCTGGTTTTTCTTCGAGGAAGAAATTGCTTGTCAGCAAGCAAGAAATGTTGGGAAACGATTGCTGGAATTGGCTATGCAGGAGTCAAAAGATATTCGCTTTTCTTCATTTGACCGTATGTTTCCAAATCAAGATATTCTGCCCAAGGGAGGATTTGGCAATCTTATCGCACTGCCCTTACAAGGGGAAGCTTTCAAGAAGGGAAGAACCGTTTTTGTTGATAAACATTTTCAGCCCTTTTCTGAACAATGGACCTATCTTCAACAGGTTCAAAAGATTGGACAGAAGAAAATTCTAGATTTCTTAGGACAGGAGTTTTCGGATTCTGTAGATGATACAGTATTAGATTGTAGCTTATCAAACGTTATTCAAGTTGAGAAGAGGGCTATTTCTTCAAAAACAAATTACTTATTGAGAAAGCTGGCATCTTTTCTTAACCCTGAATTTTATCTAAAACAAGCGACCAGACAACCAACCTATCAGACTCCAAAACGCATCTATTTATTTGAAGAAACAAACGAAGCCTTGCATCTTCCAAGAGGAATACTTGCTAAGCTACAGGAAATCTTTGAAACGGTAACTATTAGGGACAATCGCAACAGTTTGTCTCCGATTCAGATTTCTTTCAAAGGGAGGTTGCGTTTTGAGCAGGAACTTGCTTTGGCAGATTTATTAGCTAGTGAGAATGGCTTGCTATGTGCTGAAACAGGTTTCGGGAAGACAGTTTTAGGGGCAGCCTTGATTGCCAAGAGGAAATGTAGAACGATTATCTTAGTTCACAATCGTCAACTGTTGGAGCAGTGGTTGGAAAGGTTGGGTGAATTTTTAGAGATTGAAGAGGAAGATGCAGTTCGCTATACTCCTTCAGGGCGTGTAAAAGTAATAGGGCATATTGGGCAATATGGGGCTTCTAAAAAATGGAGGAGTAAATTGGTGGATGTGGTTATGATTCAATCCCTCTTCCAATTGGACGCTATTTCCGCCTTTTTGTCGGACTACGATATGATGATTGTAGATGAATGCCATCATGTGACAGCCTTGCAGTTTGAAAAAGTAGTTGCTCAATTTGCTGGTCAATATCTATATGGCTTAACAGCAACGCCAGAACGCAAAAACGGGCACCAACCGATTGTCTTTCAACGTATTGGTCCAATTTTACATACTGCTCAATCAGGTCAATACGATTTTAAAAAGAAGTTACTACTTCGTCTAACATCTTTTGGGAAATTGGACTTGGAACAGTCGAATAGTACGAACTTTGCATCCCTTAATGATTGGCTTGCCAAAGATTTACATCGCAATACTTTGATTGTGCAAGATATTTTCAAACTATATCAAGAAAAGCGAAATATCCTTGTCTTAGTCAATCGACGAGAACATATAGAACTATTGGAAAAGCTACTTATTGAAAAAGAAATGACCAATATTTTTTGTCTGAGTGGAGCGAGTAAAAGAAGAGATACGAAAGAACTCCTGAAAAGAATCAGTGAGCTAGATGAGAATAGTCCATTTGTCCTCATTTCAACAGGAAAATTTATTGGAGAGGGCTTCGATATGCCAAAGTTGGATACACTAATTTTGGCAGCTCCTTTGTCTTGGAAAAATAACCTCATACAGTATGCAGGGCGACTTCACCGTCCCTATCAAGGCAAAACTGAGGTGAGAATAGTTGATTATCTAGATATACACGTTCCTTATCTTGAAAAAATGTACCAGAAACGTCAGATAGCCTATCGAAAAATGGCATACCAAGTTGGTGAAAAGGAGCAAACCCAAGTATTATTCAGTGGTAGGGACTACGAGGAGAAATTTAGAGAGGATTTGCGGAACACACGTTCAACAGTCCATTTACAATTGCATTCGTTTTCGTCTAGTAAGATTCAGGAATTATTGGGACTGCTTCTGGAAAACAAGTCGTTATTCATATTTCCAAAAGCCATAAGTTAAGTGAGTGGCTAACGGGGATAAATAGTAACAATGTAAAAGTGAAGCTTGTATCAGAAAGGATAGATACGGCCACAGTCATCATAGATAGTAATCTCGTTTGGTATGGCAATTTATCCCCCTTTACTTATCAGTCGGATGACCAAGCTAGTTTGTTGAGATTGGAAAGTCAATCTATTGCAACTGAGTTGCTTGAAAAATTTGAGAATTCAAATATTAAATAAAAAAAATCCGAATACTGTTCTGTTCGGACGTTTCTTTAAAAAAAGAACCATATTTGTATTAAAATTTAATATTTTGTATAAAAATATGATAAAATAATGAAAAATGGAGGTGCATATGGAAAAAGAAGTGTTTACTCCCGATCAAAGTCAATCTATTGTAGATGCTATATTGAAGGGATACAAGTCCTATCTTGATGAGCGAATTGAAAAGAGAAGAACAATGCATGTTTCTGCTGGTTATGCTTGGACTAAAGCTAATCATATAGATGATGCTCTTGCGACTGCAAACCTAAATTTTATTGATAAATTTGAGTTGAAACATGCGGGTCAATCTTGGGAATTTTTAGAATTTAACTCAGAAAATCAACTATTAGGACGTGTATGTTTTGTTTTAAAAGGTCTTACTCGCTTGCGGCAGGTTTTTCCAACAGCAGTAAAAAGTGGAAAGGGCTATTTATTTGACTATGCTCAAATTAATACAAGTTACCTAGAAAATCTTTCAAGGAATACAGATGAAAGTACGCTTTTCCCTGTTCAGATGGAATTGTTTGATGACAATTTATTTGAACTTTTGAATCGGTCTGAACAATCTATCAATAACTTTTTCTTTATCACATATCAGGCTGATGAATTACATCACTTGACCAATATTCAAGTTATCATGCCTGATTCAAGAACTGGGAAATTGATTGAAATTCAAAATTTATCAACATTTATTTCTACAAGTAATGTCGATTTTAACGATGAAAAATATCAAGAGTTACAAGGCTTATCAGAGATTGATGATGTAGCTGATTTTGAGATTATACCACGTCTTGCTTCAGAAAAAGAAGCTTAGAAAGGCAAAAAAATGTTCAATGGTTCAAGACTGGAAGAATTACGACTTCTGAATGGCCTTACACGTGCAGATTTGGCAAGAGAGCTTGAAGTGACCGAACAGGCTATATGGCAATTTGAAACTGGAGTTACACTTCCAAAAATGAAAAATAAGATAACAATGGCTCGTTTTTTTCAGGTTGAAGTTGACTATTTTGATGCTGTTGATAAGAATGGTTCATTCTCACTAAGTCGCATTGCCTTTCGGAATGCAGACCTTGAGGCCAAAAAAACCATCCATATCCAAATGGTATATTTGGAAAAAATGAATCAGATGATAGATTATTTGGAGAACTTTGTATCCATTCCTAATCAAATAATTTACCAGTTAGTTGATAGTATTGAGCAAAAACTTCATCAACATGAATCACTTGAGTTTATTGCTGATTATGCTAGAGAGGTATTGGCAGTATCAGTTGATAATGCCAATCTCCTCTATAGTTTGGAAAAATCTGGGATATACATTTCAGAGAGATTAATCAATGGAAATGCGGATGCCTATAGTGCTTGGTCACGTAATGGTCGACCTTTTATCGTTTTGGGACTGGGAAAATCAGCGGTACGACGTAATTTTGATTTAGCACATGAACTAGGGCATCTACTCTTGCACAACCAAGTAGATTTTGAGGAACTGTCAAAAGAAGAATTAGAGGAAAAAGAGAAAGAAGCCAATCAATTCGCCTCCTATTTCCTGTTACCTAGGAAACAATTTTTAATGGATTTTGTGAATATTGTAGGTAAGCGTGTCAGCAATCCTGATCAATATATCTTGTTAAAAAAACGTTTTGGTGTCTCAATTCAAGCGCTTGAATATAGAGCCTACAAGCTTGGCTTACTGACTCCACAGCAAAATTCTTATTTCTATAGGCAGATTTCAAAAAAAGGATATAAAGCAGTTGAGCCGCTAGATTTGGAAATTCCCTTAAAGAAACCAAGTAAAATCAGAAGTATCTTAGATGTCATCCTTTCAAACAATCTTTTAACTCTGTCAGATATTGAACGAAATCAGAGGGTATCAAAGAATTTCATCAGTCAATTATTTTCATTTGATGTGAAATTTTTTGATAAGTATTTGCTTCAATTAGATACGTTTGATAATGTAATTCCATTGTTTTCTAGAAAACAATGATGGGGAGTAGAGTAATGAACAAAACCAATTCTTACCAAATCAACCTCCCCTCCCTCCTCCCTTTCGGGTTTTATTTCGCCGACAATCGTTACACCTACCGTGAGGTGTTCATGGAGGGGCAGTTTGAGGCGGTGGTGGAGGTTGATGAGGCTGGTCAGCTGTCGTCCTTTGTCTGGGATTGTGAGATGGAGGAGGTCTATACCGCCCATCTGGTGACTGCGCCAGCAGGGGCTTTTGTGGGGCAGGTGAGAGAAAGCTATCAGTCCATTTTGGCTCGGGTAGAGGAGGCTTGTTGTGTTGCTCTGCCATTTTCCAAAAATCAAAGCAACCGCATAGCCCAGCTCATCAAGGAGAAGTGGGGGGAACTTCCTGATTATCCCTTTGCCAAGTCACCAGAGACGGGGGCTTTTCGCCATCCTGCCAATAGCAAGTGGTACGCTTTGGTGACTCAGGTCAAGCGGGGACAGCTGGATGGGAGCGCTGACCAAGAGTTGGTGGAGATTGTCAATCTCAAGGTCGATGGTCGGGAAATAGCAGAGCTGCTAAGTCAGTCGGGCATTTTTCCAGCCTATCACATGTCTAAGAAGTCTTGGGTGTCGGTCTTGCTGAATGATACTGTGGAGGACCAGGCGATTTTGGCCCTCCTTGAGAAAAGTCGCTATCAGGTTGGTCCCAAATCCTACAAGGCGGAGCAAGGGCCTGATTACTGGGTCATTCCTGCCAATCCAAAGGTCTATGATATTGATACCGAGTTTGCGGAAAATAAGATAGTCTATTGGCCACAAAAATCAACCATTCAAGCTGGAGATATTGTAGCTATCTATGTGACGGCGCCTGTACAGGCTATTCGCTATGTCTGCCGTGTCTTGGGGGCGAACTTAGAAAATCGAGGGGAATCTGACATTCCTACAGAGAAGAAAGTCATGCAAGTGGAATTGATTGCCCAGCTATCTGATGCAGTCTTGCCGAGGGAGCGTATGTTGGACTTAGGTGTCAAGGCGGTACGTGGTCCTAGACGTCTCACAAAGGAGTTGATAGACGTTCTGACATCGGAAGTGATAAATATTTATTAAATTATCAGAATATTTAATAAAAATCTTTACATCTGCAAAAAAAGCGGTATAATAAGACTATTAAAATTTAAGGAGGAGTAGGTATGAAGAAAAGCTTCATTCATCAGCAAGAGGAGATTTCTTTTGTCAAAAATACATTTACGCAGTATTTAAAAGATAAGTTAGAAATCGTAGAAGTGCAAGGACCGATCTTGAGTCGTGTCGGGGATGGTATGCAGGATAATTTGTCCGGTGTGGAGAATGCCGTTACCGTTAATGTGAAGCTGATACCAGATGCTACTTATGAAGTGGTTCATTCGCTTGCAAAATGGAAGCGTCATACCTTGGCTCGCTTTGGATTTCACGAAGGAGAAGGTCTTTTTGTACATATGAAAGCCTTGCGTCCAGATGAGGATTCCTTGGATCCGATTCACTCGGTGTATGTGGATCAGTGGGACTGGGAAAAGGTCATCCCTGATGGCCGTCGCAATTTGGCTTATTTGAAGGAAACGGTCGAACAAATTTATAAGGCCATTCGATTGACTGAGCTTGCAGTTGAAGCACGCTACGATATCGAATCTGTCTTACCGAAGAAGATTACCTTTATTCACACAGAAGACTTGGTGAAAAATTTCCCAGACTTGACACCAAAAGAGCGTGAAAATGTGGTTGCCAAGGAATACGGTGCGGTCTTCCTAATCGGTATCGGTGGTGAATTGGCAGATGGTAAACCACATGATGGCCGTGCACCTGACTATGATGACTGGACAAGCCCATCTGAAGCAGGCTATAAAGGCCTTAACGGAGATATTTTGGTATGGAACGAAGTACTTGGGTCAGCTTTTGAAATCTCATCAATGGGGATTCGTGTTGACGAAGAAGCACTCAAACGCCAAGTTGCCATTACAGGCGATGAGGACCGTTTAGAATATGACTGGCACCGTGCACTCTTGAATGGCTTGTTCCCATTGACAATTGGTGGAGGGATCGGTCAATCACGTCTGGCTATGTTCTTGCTTCGTAAGAAACATATCGGTGAAGTGCAGTCTAGCGTTTGGCCACAAGATGTTCGTGACACCTTTGAAAATATTCTTTAATAACAGGATAAAGAATCATGCAAAATGGCCTTGCCAGCGATAGGAAAATGATAAAAATGTTTGGACTTATTTTAGAAGTTCCAAACTTTTTTGTTTTCATTCTCTTTTTGAATACTTGCAATTCATTGTTGAAAACATTTACAACATGATTATCTGTGATTTTTACGCCAATCTATGATATACTTTTTTAGTTAAATTAAAATATACAGAGGATATTATGACAAAACTTAGAGAAGACATCCGTAACGTTGCTATTATTGCCCACGTTGACCACGGAAAAACAACCCTCGTTGATGAACTATTAAAACAATCCCAAACATTGGATGAGCGTACGCAATTGGATGAGCGTGCTATGGACTCAAATGATATTGAGAAAGAGCGTGGTATCACCATCCTTGCAAAAAATACAGCCGTAGCATATAACGGTACACGTATCAACATCATGGACACACCAGGACACGCGGACTTTGGTGGTGAGGTTGAGCGGATCATGAAAATGGTTGACGGTGTAGTCCTTGTCGTGGATGCTTATGAAGGAACCATGCCACAGACTCGTTTCGTGTTGAAAAAAGCATTGGAACAAAACTTGACACCTATCGTGGTTGTGAATAAGATTGACAAACCATCTGCTCGACCTGAAGAAGTAGTGGATGAAGTGCTTGAACTCTTCATCGAACTTGGGGCAGACGACGATCAATTGGAATTCCCAGTTGTCTATGCGTCAGCGATTAATGGTACTTCTTCATTGTCTGACAATCCAGATGACCAAGAAGAAACAATGGCACCGATCTTTGATACAATCATTGAGCATATCCCAGCTCCAGTGGACAACTCAGATGAGCCATTGCAGTTCCAAGTTTCACTTTTGGACTACAATGAATTCGTAGGTCGTATCGGTATCGGTCGTGTCTTCCGTGGTACTGTTAAAGTTGGTGACCAAGTTACACTTTCTAAACTAGATGGCACAACGAAAAACTTCCGCGTTACAAAACTCTTTGGTTTCTTCGGGCTTGAGCGTAAAGAAATCCAAGAAGCTAAAGCGGGTGACTTGATTGCCGTTTCTGGTATGGAAGACATCTTCGTTGGTGAAACTGTGACTCCGACAGATGCTGTTGAAGCTCTTCCAGTTCTTCGTATCGATGAGCCTACTCTTCAAATGACTTTCTTGGTGAACAACTCACCATTTGCAGGTCGTGAAGGGAAATGGGTAACTTCACGTAAGATTGAAGAACGTCTCTTGGCTGAATTGCAGACAGACGTATCTCTTCGTGTTGACCCAACAAATTCACCAGATAAATGGACTGTTTCAGGTCGTGGTGAATTGCACTTGTCTATCTTGATTGAAACCATGCGTCGTGAAGGCTATGAGCTTCAAGTATCACGTCCAGAAGTTATCATCAAAGAAATCGACGGCGTGAAAATGGAGCCATTTGAGCGCGTGCAAATCGATACTCCTGAAGAATACCAAGGTTCTGTTATCCAATCCCTTTCTGAGCGTAAGGGTGATATGTTGGATATGGTTTCAACTGGTAACGGCCAAACTCGTCTTGTCTTCCTCGTACCTGCGCGTGGTTTGATTGGTTATTCTACAGAATTCCTTTCAATGACTCGTGGTTATGGTATCATGAACCATACTTTCGATCAGTATCTACCAGTTGTTCCTGGTGAAATTGGTGGTCGTCACCGTGGCGCCCTTGTCTCTATCGACCAAGGTAAGGCAACGACTTACTCTATCATGCGTATCGAAGAACGTGGTACCATCTTTGTCAACCCAGGTACTGAAGTATACGAGGGAATGATCATCGGTGAAAACTCTCGTGAAAATGATTTGACTGTGAATATCACGACTGCTAAACAAATGACCAACGTTCGTTCAGCGACGAAAGACCAGACAGCGGTTATTAAGACACCACGTATCTTGACTCTTGAAGAATCACTTGAATTCTTGAATGATGACGAGTACATGGAAGTCACACCAGAATCCATTCGTCTTCGTAAGCAAGTCTTGAACAAGGCAGAGCGTGATAAGGCTGCTAAAAAGAAAAAATTAGCGACTGAAGAAGGATAAGAAAAAGGAGAGGCATGTTTTATCTAATCTTAGCCATGTTGCTGGTGCTATTTTATATCTTTGCAGCACCAAACAATATTCGAGGAACCATTAATCTCATGGTTGCGGTATTTGTTTTGGTAGCACTTTTTATAGCCCTCTTATTAGCTTTTTTAAAGGTTTTAGAATTCTCTTCTCATGTCTGGGTTGCCATTATCATGCTCATGATTGCATTCTGGGCTATGTGGGATATTCATCATTTAGATAAACCAAATACCAAACGTTCATCAAGAACGAAGAGAGAAACCTACTAAATTTTATGAAAACGTGAATGCCTCCTTTCGGCCACCAGCTTAATTTGCTGGTGGTTTTTTGCATGTTTAAAAAGTTAATGAGACTACTTATTACAAATTTTATGCAAACGTATACATAATATTATTTGTCAATAATGACACGGAAAACGGGTAATTTGCAAAATTGTTACCGGTAACAATTTATTTTGAAAATAAATGCAAATAAATGAAAAACACTAAGAAAACATGTAGGCAAAAACCATATTTATGAAAAACCATAATATTTTAGCGATTTGCTTTTTTATTTTTGGCGTGATACAATGAAGCAAACGTTTGCATATTGTGTGCAGAATGATTTCAATTGGATACTAACTTGCTTTATTCATGAAAAGGAGAAATGGACTTTTGAAATTAATAAAGAAATTAGTGACGGGGCTGATGATTCTTCTTGTAGCTCTTGGGAGTAGCCCTTTGGAGGTTTTCGCATACGACCCGTTTAATGATTTTCCTAATCAGACCTTGCGTGAGTGGCCTACTAAGGATTACAATAATGTAGCAACGACATTGCCAGAACCTCCAGCGATTCCTAATACGGTAAATATGGCGGATATGTTTCATTATCCAGAGTTAATATATACTGGTTCAGAGTCTTGGTTTCCTGAACAGACTGCTAAGTTAGCAAAAAATCGTTCCTACGTTACTAAAAACGATACATCTGTAGCTGTTATCACACGGGATGCTAGGTGGCAATCTGGGGTAATGTGGAGCTTGGAAAAGAATAAAGTTAAGCTCAATGAGCCCTTCCATATGGTTGCTTATGTTTATCTTGGAAACAGAACACAATATAACAAAAACTTTAATGGACTTGGTGGCGCAGATGGTATTACCTTTACGATGCATAATGACAAGAAAACTGCAGCTGATATGCTGGCTGGTAATAAGTTGGCGTCGGGAAGTTTAGGAAATACAGGTATTAATGCCTATGGTGCCTTAGGGAACGGTCTAGGAGTGTATGGCTCAAACTTCAGTGCAAATGTTACTAGTGCTGATAATAATATGGTTGACTTCTGGCGTGGTGTGGAGAATGGTATTGCATTAGAGTTTGATACTTTTTATAACGATAACGATACCTCACAACACTCGGATAATGACTTGACCTCCATTATTTACAATGAAAATCATGATAATACGCAGTATGGTCATATTGCAATTAACATCTTAAATGATTTTAAAGATAACCGAGCAAACCGAAATGTGGAGCCAGATAAAACAACAAATAAGCACAAGATCAAACTCAGTCTAGGATGGAATGGGGAGGTGTCAGAAAAGACTAATCCGTATACTTGGAAAATATCTAACTGGCCAAATACTAACCTAGCAGATGGTTTATGGCATCGGTTGGAAGTGACATGGACACCTAATATTGATACTAATACAGGTAATCTGAACTATACAATTTATAAACAAGGACACGAGGGGTCACGTAATATTGCGTATAGTGATGATAGATCAAAAGATGGTAAAGGAAAAATCTCATATGACGTACCAATAGGAACAGGTGATTATTCTCTTGAAAAAGTATTTGGCATCTCAAATCTCAATAACACTGTCTATTGGGGATTCTCTGGCTCGACAGGAGGACAATTGAATAACCAAGCTGTTCAGATGGTTCAATTGCCTGTTCCATATTATAAATCAGGGATTCGGAAAGTGGATCAAGACGGTAATCTTGTCAAAAACGCTAAATTCCAACTTCAAGTTCAAAATGGAGAGACTTGGCAACCAGTCGTATTCCAAAAGGCAGTTGGATCAGAAACTCAGGACTATGTCTTAACAGGTGTTGATAATGGTCTAATAGGAGTCACTACTGATTTAGAGGAAACATCACCCACTTATGGAAAGGTAACTGCTACACAGTTACTTGCAGGAACCTATCGGTGGGTTGAAATTGAGGCTCCAGAGGGGTATAAGATTGACTACCCTATTACGCCCTCACAAGGATTTGTACTTAAATATATTATTGGAAGCGACAACGAATCATCAATTGATTTTAATGTCAGTAATACAAAACTCAGTCAAATAGAACTCCACAAGAAAGATAAGGACACTGATGAATTGTTGAATGGCGTCAAGTTCACAATTTCTAAAGTGCTGAATGGCGTAACGTCATACCTGAAAGCTAAATCAGATAATTCAGATTTTGAGTGGACAACGACTGAAAGCGAAGCAAAACAATTTGAAACGGGCAAATCCTATTTTGTAAGAAAAGGCAAAATAGTGGAAGAGGCTAAAGAAGATGGATATATTCGTATCGGCTATATTGAAAGTGGTGTAGATCTCAGATGGAAAGAAGTGGAAGTACCTAAGGGATATGATTCGTCAGGTACGTTGGAAGGATCCTTTAGTACGTCAGCAGATAATAAGTATCTGTATCAAGCAACTCAAACCAACTCACGACTCTATCAAGTGAGTCTAGAGAAAAAAGCAAGCGATACCAAGGCGGCATTGCCTGGTGCAGTCTTCTCCTTGGAACAACAAGACGGTTCAGAATGGAAGGCGGTAGGTGATTACAAAACCACAGGTGTAGATGGTAAAATCACCATTTCAAATTTAAAGGCTGGTACCTATCGTTGGAAGGAAGTTACCGCGCCTGACGGGTATCAAATTTCTCAACCATATTATCCAAACCAAAATGGATTTGTGGTGGCATACAATAGTACTTTAGCAATAGACTCAGACACAAATAACTATATCTTTAATACTACAAGTGTGACAAATCTCCCTCGTGATTTTGAATTAACGCTTGAAAAGTTGTCGTCTACCTTCCAAAAACCGCTACAAGGTGTGGAATTTAAGCTATATGATAGTGCAGGTGGGACTGACTTTTCAACTCTGACCCCGGAAGCTACCGTAACAACAAATGCTGACGGAAAAATTGTTTTGAATAAGGAACAGATTCAAGCAGATAAGACCTATTATCTAGTTGAAAGTCAGACAGTAGATGGTTTCATTCAATTAAAAGGTTACTTTACCATCACAACCGATAAATTGAAAGGTTTCAAAGTCACCTATACGAAGGCTGATACTGAAACCGATGCAAGTCCATTTGAATTTTCAACTGCGGATGGCAATATCTATAAAGGAAATTTAAAAGTTTATAATAAGCGGAAATCAATCCTACCAATAACTGGTGGAAATGGTATTTTAGGCTATGTTGGTATTGGCTTGACGATGACCATCTTAGCTCTGCTATTTTTCATAGCTAGAAAACGTATCGTCAAATGGTTGGTCATCCTTCTGGTGGCGACCTCTGGCCTGGCTGGTTTGGCAGGGGGCACGCAAGTAGTGTCTGCTCAGGAACAGGAGCAGGTACAACTGGAAGTAAATCGTTTAGTTTATCAGCCGAGTGATACGCAGTACAAGTCTGGAGTACCAGTTGCTGGTGCTAAACTTGAGGTTGTGGATGTGACCAAGAGCTTCTATGAACTCGTCGATCGTCAGAAATTAAGTCTGAAAGAGGCGCAGGAGGCAGTTAGTAAAAGCAACAAGATTGATGGACAATCGCTTGCTGTAGCAACTACGGATCAATCTGGTTTGGTTCGCTTCACGGTTTCGAAAACCAGTCAACAGCGCCCCGCGGTCTATCTCATACGGGAATTGGTTACACCTGTAGCAGTGACGAAGATGGAAAATATGGTGGTTGTTCTACCTATATTGGATGAAAGTGGTAATGAAAAGTCACTCATATCTTTGTTTCCAAAATCGCACGGAACCTTTAGTTTTGATAAAACAATTGACGAGAAACAGTCTAGTTATAGCTTTGGTGAGCCGATATCCTATCGCTTATCAACAATCATTCCGCAAGACATGACGAATTTATCGTCCTATGAGATAGAAGATATCTACGATCAGGGCTTGCGATTTATTTCTGATAGTTTGGAGATTTTTATTGACGGAGAAAAACAGTCAGATAGTATCAAAGCTGTAAATCTGTCAGAAAATCAATTTAGAGTAGTGTTTGATGTAGCCAAATTGGCAGACTTTGGTGGGAAAAAACTTGAAGTAACCTATCAAATGGTTATTAAGGATGAGGCTGCAATTGACCAAGATTTGGTCAATACGGCAACCCTTTATCCAGGAGATTTGACCCCATTGGTCGATAGAGAAAATGTCCGAACAGGAGGTTTTCGATTCATCAAACGTGCAGCTGAGGGGAAACAAAATCCCTTAGCCATGGCAACTTTTGTTATCAAAAATCCTACTGACGATACGGTCCTCACCTACAAGGAAGGAAAGTATCAATTCGAAAAGGTAGCTACAAATGCATCTGGGGTTGTTCGTTTAACTTCGGATGATGATGGCTACTTTGAGATAAAAGGATTGAGATATGGCGAGTATCTTGTCAGTGAGGTACGAGCACCTTCTGGTTATGTCTTAAATGACAAACCAACCACATTTACTGTTGGGGTTTCAACTTATTCCCAAGGTCCGGTCTTATCGATATTTAACGTCAAAAAACCGAAAATTCGATTGCCAGAAACGGGTACCGTTGTAACATCAACCGCATTTGTGGGATTGTTGATAATGGCTTCATCACTTGTGATGATTAGGAGAAGAAAAGATAACTAATTCAAGGAGAATAAAAATGAAGAAGATTAAAGTTTTTGCTTTACTAGCGACACTTTTTGTCGGTATCTTTAGCAATTTATTTACCCCAGTCGTATCGGCTGAAGGAGAGACTACTGTTCCAAAAGTGAACATTACCTTACATAAAGTAAAAGACTATACAGGTGGTGAAATTACAAACACTGGTGAAATTTTAAAACAAAATTTTAATTTCCTACCAGGCATCACATTTAAAGCATATGATGTCACAAAAGAATATTATGCAGCTTATGATGCATCTGTCGCAACGAAAACTGTTTCAGATGCTATTAGTGATGCGGTTGCTGCAGTAAAAGGTGAAGCAGGTGTTGCTCCATCAGGTAAGGATGTGGTAGGTACTCAGACTACCGCCGCTGATGGTAGTGCAACCTTTAGCTTAAATGCTAAATCTGGTACGCGCGATGCAGTATACCTTTTTGTAGAACAAGCAAGTGATGGTGTTAAAACTATTGCAGATAACTTGGTAGTAAGCCTTCCAATCTACAAACAAGGAACAAATGATACTGTTCTTACAGATATCCACCTTTATCCAAAAAATATTACTAAAGAAACTCCATTTGACAAAGAAATTACAAGTCAAAAGAATAGTAAGAAACAAACTGATTTCTCAATCGGTCAAACTATCAACTATCAATTGAAAACAACAATTCCAGCGGATATCGCAGCAACAAAATTGGTTGAGGTTGAGGGTCAAGTTCAAGCTAAAAAATTGTATAATGTTTTCCAATTTGTGGATACTTTCCAATCTGACCAATTGACCTTCATCAATGACGCTGCACATTTCTCAGTAGCTGTTGCTGGTGGTGACACTCTTACTAACGTTGATGATTATAAGGTCACAGTAGCGACAGATGCAGGCACAACAACTGTAACAACAGCTTTGACAGAAGCTGGTATTGAAAAATTAGCAACTCTTGCTAATAAAGAAATTTCATTTGACTATCAAATGAAGATTAACTCTTTGCAATACATTGATACTGGTATCGTCAATACTGCGAATGCAATTTTTGGTAACGATGGAAAAACTGGAGTCAACAAATGGGATAAAGAAACACCTAAAGATAAAGAAACAGTAAAAACAGGTGGTTACAAGTTTGTCAAAGTTGATGTGAATAATAATAACAAAAAACTTAAAGGTGCTGAGTTCGTTGTTCGTAAAGATACTACTGATACTGCAAAATACTTTAAAGCTACTGCTGAAGGTGGTCAATGGGTTGATACTTATGAAGACGCAACTAAATACACAACTGAAACAGATGGAATTGTAGATGTAAAAGGTCTTGAATATGGTACTTATCAGCTTCAAGAAACAAAAGCTCCAGAAGGCTATGCATTACCAACAGGTGATGTTGCTTATACTCCGTTTGAAGTAACAGCAAATTCTTACACAACAACTGCTGGTGCACTGGAGAAGATTGTCAACACACCTAAAGGATTCCTTCCTTCAACTGGTGGTACAGGTATCATCCTCTTTGTAGCTCTTGGTGCTACTATGGTTGGTCTTGCTGGTGTTTACTTTACATCTCGTCGTAAAGATGCCTAATAATAATTAAATGAAAAGGGAGGTGAGAACATGGCTCGCACCAGAAAAAACGTCAAGCGAAAAATAATTGATACAATCATGGTATTGATTTTGGTTGCTGGTCTAGGCGTTCTCTCCTACCCATTTGTTCGGAACTCTTTAAATGACCTGATCAATCAACAGTTGATTCGTCATTATCAGGCAGAAGCCAATCAAAAAAGTAAAGAAGAGTACCAACAACAACTTGAAAAAATGGAGGAGATGAATAGGCAGTTTGCCTATCAAAATATCTCTCCAGGCTTTGATCCATTTTCGGAAGAAGCCAAAGAAATTGAGCAGACAAAGGTTATCTACGAAGATCATATCATCGGAGTAATTTCTATTCCTAAGATAGCGGTGCGCTTGCCTATTTTTGATCAGACAACAGAAGCGTTTCTGGCTAAAGGGGCTAGCTATCTGGAAGGGACTTCATTTCCCATAGGAGGGGAGTCTACTCACTCTGTGATTTCTGGTCACCGTGGTCTGACGGAGGCAAAACTCTTTACAGATTTACCAGATTTGGTAAAGGGGGATCACTTTTATATTGAGCTTGGGGAAGCTGAGATACATGCCTACCAAGTGGACGATATCAAAGTTGTAGAGCCGACAGATGTTAGTAGTTTGCAGATTGAACAAGGGCAAGATTACATTACCCTTGTCACCTGTACACCTTACATGATTAACAGTCATCGCCTGCTCGTTCGTGGTCACCGGGTTCCTTACGTCGCTGAGTTAATGGAAAGCGAAGAGAAAGAAGCCAAGGTAGACTACTACACCTTTATGCCGATAGTGATAATAGGATTAGTATTGTTCCTTATCCTGATAGTCATATTTAGAAAATTTAGAAGAAGCCGTAAATCTTCTCCTACACGTTCATAGCCCAAGACGGCGGACTCAAAATTTTTAATGACGAAAATGGATGATGACTTCACTTTGAGATAGGAATTCATTTTGATTGCTTGTCTCGGTATAACTTAATTTATTCTAAGAAAATCCATAAAATAAAGTGGCTGTTCCGATAATGATAAATCGGTCCACTTTATTTTTTGAGCTAAAATGAAAACGGTTGCACGATTTTGTTTGGTTTTAGGAAGACTGTAAAGTGCTTCCTAATTGTTGGAGATAAAAGAATGTTTAAAAAGGTGACGAATGAAAAAGAAACAGTTTGCTAGTAAAGTAACAAGGCTAACCATGTCAATGGTGCTTGGGGCGAGTACTATCGTTCTAAACATGCTTCCCCTGTATTCACAGACCGTCTCTGCAAATACTCAAAATACAGGTATTTTGTCAGCGAAAGATCGGGGGATTCTCTATGCCAATTCACGGACGGATTTTCGGGATGAAACCATTTATTTTTTGATTACAACTCGTTTTTATGATGGTGACTCAAGCAATAATGCCCGCACGTCTGAAGACAAGAAGGCCAGTAATCCTGAAAGTGATCCATCCTGGCGTGGTGACTTTGCTGGCTTAATTGAACAGTTAGACTACATTAAAGCATTGGGATTCACGGCTATTTGGATTACCCCTGTTGTCCAAAACAATTCTGGCTATGACTATCATGGTTACCATGCTTCTAATTTTAATGCGGTGGACTATCGGTACGAATCCAATGGGGTTGATTATCAAACTCTGATTGATGCCGTGCATGCCAAGGGGATGAAAATTATACAGGACGTAGTTTTCAACCATACTTCCAATTTTGGTGAAGAAGGCCTGAACGAACTGGGTGGAGAAAGTCTGAAAACCCAAATTTCTAGCAATGATTATCCAACTCGCAACAAGGTAGTTATGAATGGTACAGGAGATCCGCTCAATATTTACCACCATAATGGGTTTGCGGGAGGCGGTGACTGGGATAACTATGAAGCCCAGCGGAAAACGATTGCGGATGACTGTTTTGATTTGGAAACGGAAAATCCGCTGGTTTACAATTACCTCATTGATGCTTATAAGAAATACATCAATATGGGTGTGGATGGCTTCCGTGTAGATACGGTGAAGCATTTATCTCGTTTGACCTTAAATACGACTTTCCTTCCTCAGTTACAAGGGGCAGCTGAAGCGAATGGGAACAATGATTTTTATATGTTCGGGGAGATTTGTACAAAAGGTCACGATGTCTGGTACCGTGATGCTCCGCCGATTTCAACCTCTTTCTACACTTGGGATACGGATGCAAGTTATAAGGCAAGATGGAGCGATACCGATTTGGCGACCAATGAAAAGCTTGTCGAATCTCACTATCTTGACCATATGAATACAGGGAATCAACCGACTTCTTCCAATGCGTTTTTGAATGGCAATGATTACCATGCAACAGATTATTCTCAAAAATCAGATCTTGGTGCGATTGATTTCCAAATGCACTGGTCCTTTAACAATGCCAACCAAGCCTTCAATACGGCAAAATCGCAGGATCGTTATTTCAACGATGCGACCTGGAATGTGGTTTACGTTGATTCACACGATTATGGACCAGATAATTCTCAAACAGTTCGTTACAATGGTGGTACAGATGCTTGGGCAGAAAATCTCTCATTGATGTTTACATTCCGTGGGATTCCGACGCTTTACTATGGTAGTGAAGTAGAGTTTCAAGCTGGAAAACCAATAGATGTTGGGCCAAATGCACCTTTAAGTGCAACAGGTCGTGCTTATTACGGGGATTACCTTGAAGGGACTGTCGATACGACAGACTTTACAGAATTTGGAAATCTGAGTGGAAAAGTTGCTGAGACTTTACAGGCTCCTCTTTCTCAACATATCATTCGTCTCAATCGTCTCCGCCAAGCCATTCCTGCTCTTAGAAAAGGGCAATATTCTACTGATGGTATCTCAGGAAATATGGCTTTCAAGAGACGGTATACAGACGATAAGACAGATAGTTTTGCCTTGGTGGCTATTTCAGGCAATGCAACCTTCTCAGGAATCCCAAATGGTACCTATGTAGATGCTGTGACAGGCGATACAAAAGTAGTGTCAAATGGCACTTTGACAGCTCAAGTTTCTGGTAAAGGAAACATGAAGGTCTATGTGTTGAATACAAGCAAGACACCTGCCCCAGGCCGTGTCATTCCGAATGGTCAATATTTGACTGATGGTGGCGCAGTTGCACCGATTGATAATGGCCAAATTTCAGTTGTAGAACCTACAAACTTGGAAGTGAGCACGTCATCCGTTACCATCAAGGAAGCAACTTCTGCAAAAGTAACGGCTAAAGTAAGTCCTGTGGGTGCCTCTCCTATTGTAAAATGGACTTCAAAAAATCCAGATATTGCGACGGTTTCAAATGGTGAAATTACCGGTGTATCTGTAGGGAAAACGACAGTAACTGTAAAAACCACAAATGGCATTGAGAAAACGATTCAAGTGACGGTTGAAGAAAATCCAGACATTATCAAGCCAACCTCTATCACATTAAATAAGAAGAGTCTGACTCTATTGACCAAGGAATCGGAACAATTACAGGCTAGGGTTGAACCAGAAAATACCACTTATCCTGAGGTGGTTTGGGAAAGCTCGGATCCAACAGTGGCTAAGGTGGATGAGTCTGGAAAAGTGACTGCTCTGAAACCTGGTACAGCAACGATTACGGTGACAAGTCGGTATGGCAATCATAAGGCTCAATGTGAAGTAACCGTTGAGAAGAATACGAATGCAACAACCATTTACTTCAAAAATACGGCTAATTGGTCGACAGTAAATGCCTATGCATGGGATTCAACCAGCAATCCAATTCAGAAAAATGCTGCTTGGCCAGGTGAATCCATGGTTGCTTTAGGAGATGGAATCTATAGTATTGAATTGTCTCCTGAGACTAATTACGACAAGATTATCTTTAATAACGGTAGCCAACAAACCAAAGATTTGACAATTGATGTGGCAAAAACTCTCTATAATTTTGGTTCATCTTCATGGTCAAACTATGAGTCTGCTGACGTGAAGGCGGTAGAGGGTGTGACCTTGAATCAAGCAAGTTTAGAGCTTGATATTGATCAATCGGAACAACTAACAGCAACAGTTACACCAAGTGATGCGACCAATAAACGATTGACATGGACTTCTAGTCAGTCAGATATTGCGACTGTGTCACCGGATGGTCTTGTAAAAGCAATCAAGGCTGGAAAAACGGAAATAACTGTTACAACAGTTGATGGTTCACATGTGGCGACTTGTCAAGTGACGGTGAAGGAAGTGCCGGTGAAACCTGTTGTTCTTGGAGTGAAAGATCAATCTACGGATACAATTGACATCTCTGATACTACAACATTGACATTGGAAGTAGCCAATGCGAAGACGGCTTCTTACAAGCTAGGAAATGGTTCTGCTGTCACATTCAGCAACGGACAAACCATTACAGTTGGTCAAAATTTGGCAGCAGGTAGTAGTGTAACATTGACATTGACTGCGACATCATTGGATAACCAGTCCGTTACAAAAACCTATACCATCACGAAAAAAGCGGTGGAGCTTCCAGAAGAGCCGAAAGAGGAGCCAATTACTCAAACGACAATCTATTTCGATAATCCAGACAATTGGACAGATGTCTATGCCTATATGTATGATGCTAAAGGCAACCACCTTCTTGGAGCATGGCCGGGCACTAAGATGACGAAAGAGGCATCAGGTGCATATGCTCTAAATGTACCTTCAACATACAGCACATTGGGTGTGAAAGTTTTATTCAGCAATAACAAGGGAGCCCAATACCCTCAGTCTGTTGGTTTTGATTTTGTTGCAAAAGGAACCTATTCTAAGACTGGTTTGAAAGTGGCAGAAGAAGTTACGGTTAAAGAGGAGGTTGTTACAGAATCCATTCCATTTGAAACGAAAACGGTGGAAAACCCTGAAGTGGACAAGGGTGTGACCAATACCCTTTCTGAAGGAAAAGCTGGTAGCAAAGAGATTACCTATAAAGTGACCTATAAAAATGGGGTTGAAGCTAGTCGTGAAAAAGTGAAGGAAGTGGTTGTAACGGAACCAACTCCAAAAGTTGTCGAAGTTGGAACCAAAGTGAGTGCAGATGAGGAAAAAATCGCTACTCGTGTGTATTTCAGCAATCCTCAGAAATGGAACAAGGTCTATGCCTATGTTTATGACCAAAAAGGTCAACCTGTTGTTGGCACTTGGCCAGGGAAAGAGATGACCAAAGATGAGCATGGCTACTATATTGAATTGTCTGCTGATTTGGTGGGGGGAAGAATTATTTTCAATAATCCTGAGACTAAGGTACAATATCCTGCGCAAAATCAAGCTGGCTTTACGATTGAGTTAGGACATTTGTATGATCAGACTGGGAACCATTATCCTGTCCTACCAGAGGACGGATATACCCGGATTCAGTTTGAAAATCCTGGTGGCTGGGATGCTGCCAATGTCTATGCATATTATGGAAATCCGATTCAAAGTCCCCTTGGAGCATGGCCTGGAAAACCAATGATAAAAGGAAATGATGGTCATTTCTTTATTGACTTACCAGAAGAATATGCAGAAAAGAATGTGAAAATTCTTTTCAATAAACCAAATAGCAATGTACAATTTCCATCTGCAGTTGGTTTTGATTTCAAATTGGATGCTCAATATACGAAGGATGGATTGAAATAAAGATCATCTATGTAAAGAGGGGGAAGGTCACTCCCTCTTTTTTGATTTCATCAAATTTCGTAAAGGTTAGTAAGCGCCCAATAATAAAGTATATTGAAAAAAGCTCCAAAGTCATGTCGACCCTGGAGCCTTTTTTCTATTTACAAGCTCTTTTAATTTTTTCCTTCCATGGCAAATAAGCCTCTAGCACCTCTTTTTTTGCGAGCGTCTCCTCGTTAGGTAAGTGTTCTAGAAGATAGGTCATATATTTTTCTGCATCAAGGCCGTGTCGTTTAGCAGTTTCCAAAAGACTCAGAATGACAGCTGTCGACTTGGCTCCCTCAAAGCTCTGAGAAAAAAGCCAATTTTTTCTGCCCATCACTAAGGTCTTCATTGCTCTCTCAGCCATATTGTTAGACAGGACTAAGTCACCGTCCGAGAGAACGGTTCGGAAAGTGGTTTCGTAGTTGAGGCTATATTCTATTGCAGTGCCCAATTTGGAGCCTGGCAAAACGGCCTGATTGCGACACCAGTCAAAGAATTCGTCCATCAAAGGAGCCAACTCTGTCTGACGTTTATGTAGCCGTTCCTCAGTAGACAAGTCTGCCCAGTCATTCTCTAAGGCAAACAGGCGGTCGCAGTAGGCTAAACCCTTGGCTCCTAAAGAAGTCTTGTTTGTCTTCTTAGGAGTCGCTTCAAAGAACTTTCGTCTAACATGAGCCCAACAGCCAACCAGCTGTGCCTTGTCTAACTGACGATAAGCACTCCACATGTCACAATGAACGTAGCCCGCATAATTTCCAAGAAATTTCTCCACAACTAAGCTGCTCCGTCGTTTGTCATGATGATAGAGGGTGATGCCCTTTTTCTCATGTTTCCCAGACAAGAAGGTCCAGTAGAAGGTTAACTGGCTATCATTTTCTAAGACCTTGTAGGAGGTCTCATCCGCATGGAGAATAGGCTGCTCCAACAATTTCTCGTGCAACAGGTCATAAATCGGTTCGAAATAATACTGACTAGACTTGATGTGCCAGTTGGCTATTTCCTTCCGACTGATTGGCAGACCAAGCTTATGCCAGTCCTCTTCCTGGCGGTAATTGGGCACCTTAAGATTGAACTTCTGATGAATAGTATGGGCGATGATAGAAGCTGAACCCAAGCTGTGTGCCAAAGGTGCCTTAGGAACTGGAGCCTTGATAATCTTATCGCTCAGATTCTTCTGACTACAAGCCTGACACTTGTATGCGTGTTGAACATGGTCAATCCGCTTTAATTGTGCGGGAATGAAGACCAACTCTTGCCGTTG
The DNA here is from genome assembly GCF_021654455.1 of Streptococcus parasuis. Taxonomy (NCBI): domain Bacteria; kingdom Bacillati; phylum Bacillota; class Bacilli; order Lactobacillales; family Streptococcaceae; genus Streptococcus; species Streptococcus parasuis. The sequence goes on along the minus strand of NZ_AP024276.1, from coordinate 1,698,454 downwards.
AACAGTAGAACCAATCTCTTTCAACTGTCCATGACAGTCTGGACAAGTGCAGTCTTCGCCCTGCAATTCATGATGAATAATCTCTGGAGTGAACTGACTAAAAATAGCCTGACGAACTCCCTTAGCTTTCTTACGTTTATAGGTAATTGTTTCTGTTTCAACTGGGTAAGTCAGCTTCTTCTTCAGGGAGGCTTTCCTCCCCAAACAAGCTCAGCTGACCGGGTTGATACACAACCTTCTCTGATGATTTTCCGTAGAGTTTCTGTCTCAGATACTCAACCTGTTCACGAAGGAGGGTCAATTCGTTGGTCATGATTTCAATGGTTTTTGTTAGACTTTCAATCACTTTATCTTGTGACTCCATGCACTTACCTCCTTCTTTTTATCTCATTATACACAAAGAAAAGCCATGATTTCAATAGAAATCACGACTTTTTGAAACATTTATTTTTGGACTGATAGAAAATCCTTTCATGAGCCAGTCCACCTGCTCGGAAGTTAGCGCCTTAACCTCCTCTTCATTGTTTGGCCAGGTCAATTTCCCATTTTCAAAACGTTTATACAATAACCAAAATCCCTGTCCATCCCAATAAAGAGCTTTGAATCGATCTTTTCGACCTCCGCAGAAGAGATAGACCTGACCGGAGAAGGGATCCAGATTGAAATGACTTTTGACAAGGTAGGCGAGAGAATCAATCCCTTGACGCATATCCGTTTTCCCGCAAACCAAGTAGACTTGACCTAAATCACTGAGTCGGATGGTCATAGAACAGTACCTTATCCAAGATTGTTTCCAATATCTCTTGGTTGATAGAGTGAAAGAAAGTGAGTTCTACTTTTTCGAGACGAATCTTCATCAGGATCTCATTTCTGCTTTTCTTTTCAGAGCGTCGCGATTTGGGAACAGTCAATGGGACGATGGGTTGTGACATAAAAAAATCCTCCAGTTTTTTAATTACAGTATACTGGAGGAGTGAATGATTGGATAGGTACCTTGTTATGGGGCGCTTACAAAGGTTACTATTTGATGACGGGTTGTTACCTAATTGACATAGACTTTCTACCCCTATGTCTTGAAAATGGTGCTATTTCAAGGTAAAATAAAGTGTTAGAAAGTCAAAGGTAAAGTATATGAAAATGATTGAACAGTTTAAAAATAAAAAAGTATTAGTTTTGGGATTGGCAAAATCTGGGGAATCAGCTGCTCGTTTATTGGATAAATTGGGGGCGATTGTGACAGTGAATGATGGAAAACCATTTGATGAAAATCCGACGGCACAATCATTGTTGGAAGAAGGGATTCGTGTCATTTGTGGAAGTCATCCCTTGGATTTACTGGATGAAGATTTTGCGCTTGTTGTGAAAAATCCAGGTATTCGCTATGATAATCCGATGGTTGAAAAGGCTTTGCAAAAAGAAATTCCTGTGTGGACTGAGGTTGAATTGGCTTATTTGATTTCAGAGGCTCCAATTGTCGGCATTACTGGCTCTAATGGTAAAACAACTACAACCACTATGATTGCTGAAGTCTTAAATGCTGGACACAAACCTGCTAAATTATGTGGGAATATTGGCTATCCCGCTTCATCTGTGGCACAGACAGCAACAAAGGACGATACTTTGGTTATGGAGTTGTCTTCTTTCCAACTAATGGGAACAGAATCGTTCAGACCTCATATTGCAGTACTGACAAATTTGATTGCAAGCCATATTGATTATCATGGGACTTTTGAAGACTACGTGGCTGCGAAATGGATGATTCAACGTCAAATGACAGAAGAGGATTTCATTGTCTTGAACGTCAATCAAGCTGAAATCAAAGAATTGGCTCTACATACAAAAGCTAATGTTGTGCCATTTTCAACCTTGGAAGAGGTGGATGGTGCCTATTTAGCTGATGGAAAATTGTACTTCAAGGGTGAATATGTCATGGATGCAGATCAGCTGGGTGTCCCAGGAGCTCATAATATCGAAAATGCCTTGGCTACCATTGCAGTTGCCAAGATTTTGGGAGTAACCAATCAGGCGATTCAAGAGAGTTTGTCTGCATTTGGTGGTGTGAAACACCGCCTACAGTTTGTTGGTAAAATAAACGATGTGTCATTCTATAACGATAGCAAGTCTACCAATATATTAGCAACTCAAAAAGCTCTTTCAGGCTTTGATAATCAAAAGGTAGTATTGATTGCGGGCGGTTTGGATCGTGGCAATGAATTTGATGATTTAGTATCAGATCTTGTAGGCTTGAAGAAGATGGTTATCTTAGGTCAGTCAGCACCACGTGTGCAACGGGCTGCTGAAAAAGCTGGTGTTGACTATATTTCGGCTGATGAGATTGCGGATGCTACTCGTAAGGCCTTTGAAATTGCTGAACCAGGGGATGTTGTCCTTTTGAGCCCCGCAAATGCAAGTTGGGATATGTATCCTAATTTTGAGGTTCGTGGCGATGTATTCCTACAAACCTATGAGGAGTTAAGTAAATAAAATATGAAAAAAATTGTTTTTACAGGTGGAGGAACAGTCGGACACGTGACGCTCAATCTCCTTTTAATGCCTCGTTTCATCAAAGATGGTTGGGAAGTGCATTATATTGGGGATCGAAATGGGATTGAGTATGAGCAAATTAAAAATTCTGGCTTAGATGTCCAATTTCATTCCATCGCTACTGGGAAACTGCGTCGCTATTTCTCTTTCCAAAATATGTTGGATGTATTCAAGGTTGGGTTTGGCATTCTTCAATCCATTGCGATTATTGCCAAAATTCGTCCTCAAGCCCTATTTTCAAAAGGTGGTTTTGTTTCTGTACCACCTGTCATCGCTGCAAACTTGTTAAGAGTACCGGTCTTTATCCACGAATCTGATTTGTCGACGGGACTAGCCAATAAAATTGCCTATAAGTTTGCGACGACAATGTATAGTACCTTTGAGCAACCAACAGAACTGGCAAAAGTAAAACACGTTGGGGCAGTGACCAAGGTCGGACAGCATACAGACAAGGTTACTCCAATCCAATTACCTGAAATCCTAAGCCATTTTGACAAACAATTGCCGACTTTATTATTTGTTGGTGGTTCTGGTGGAGCTAAGGTATTTAATAATTTAATCAGCCAGCATGCTAAGACATTGACAGAAGGTTTCAATATTATTAACCTGACTGGCGATGCACGACTCAACCAACTGGATAAACATATCTATCGTGTAGATTATATTACGGAGCTTTATCAACCCTTGATGGATTTTGCGGATGTCGTGGTGACACGTGGTGGTTCTAATACCTTATTTGAATTGATTGCAATGAAAAAATTGCATCTCATCGTTCCACTCGGCCGTCAAGCAAGTCGTGGAGATCAGATTGAAAATGCTCTGTATGCGGAGAAAAAAGGTTACTCTCGACAAATTAGTGAGGAGCATTTTACAGTTGATACCTTGTTGTCTGAGGTGGAAGCTTTGCTAGAAAACAAAGACTTTTATATCCAAAATATGGAACAATCTACTGAAATACAATCAGTTGATAGTTTTTATCACTTGTTGATGGAAGATATAGGAAGGTAGATGAGGTATGGATGAAAAAGACCCGAAAGAGTTGGTAGAAAATAAGAATTCAGAGCCATCTCCTGATTTAGAATCCTCTGTTCCAACCATGGATGCCTCAGACGATGAGAAAAGTGCCTTCTTTGAACAATGGAAAGCACGGCATCAAGCTTATTTGGAACAACAAAATCAGCAAGATGAAGAAGTTTTTGTTCCTGTAGATGAACCGGAAAAGAAAAAAAACGGCTTCCTAAAACGCTGGGAAAAAAACAAGAAAACGAATGAAACACCAACTGAAATAACGGATGATGCATTAGAACAAGAACCAGTTGCTTTAAAGAAAAAGGAACCGCTTCCTAGAAGGGCCCTTTTAAAAGCAATCCCAGTTTTGCTGGGTAGTTTGGTTCTGTTCTTGCTCTCGCTGTATTTTATCACACCATTTAGTAAGGACAAGATCATCTCCGTACAAGGAAATGAGCGGTTAACTGCCCAAGAAGTGGAACAGCTCAGTTTGATTTCGAATCAGGATTATATAGTTACGATAGCATTGAATGCAAAAAATTATGCTGAGAACATCAAAAAAGCAAGTCCTGAGATTTCTGAAGCAACCATAGCCTATCGTTTTCCAAATGCCTTTACTATTCACGTTAAAGAGTATAAGTTGATAGGTTATCTGGAAGAAAATAGCCAATATTATCGGATTCTTTCCAGTGGAGAAATAGCTAGCGAAGCAATCCCAGCAGATCAACTTCCTGAAACCTATCTTTTAGTAAAATTGACAGATAAGGCATCAATCAAATCGCTTGCGGAGCAACTGGCCAAGGTGGATGAAACTATCACTTCCAAGATTCAAGAAATCACTTTAACACCAAGCAAAGTTACAGCGGATTTATTGACTTTGACCATGACAGATGGCAATACGATTTTGGTTCCTTTAAGTGAAATCGATACCAAGTTACCATACTATTCAAAAATTGCGTTGGATATTGTTGAACCGTCTGTCATAGATATGGAAGTAGGAATCTATCGATATGTCAAAACTAGTCAATAAAAATCTAGAAATTTTCTTAGAAAAAGCCATTCGAGACACTTTTTTTCTAGAAGATATGATATAATAAAAGATGACTAATTGCACTATTTTTTAAAAATTGGAATTATGTTTGTTAAAGTTGAAAGTAAGAGAGGACGGATAGAATGGTAAAAAGCGGCTTTTTTACGGGTTTAGATATTGGTACAAGCTCCGTTAAAGTCTTGGTAGCTGAATATGCAGATAATGAAATGAATGTGATCGGAGTTAGTAGCGTAAAAAGCGCTGGCGTTAAGGATGGCATTATTGTAAATATTGATGTAGCGGCAGGTGCGATTAAAAAAGCACTAGAACAAGCAGAAGAAAAATCAGGAATTCGTATTGATAGAGTAAATGTTGGTTTACCAGCAAATCTATTGCAAATTGAACCAACGCAAGGGATGATTCCTGTAACTACAGATTCTCAAGAAATTACAGATTTAGATGTTGAGAATGTAGTGAAGTCTGCTTTAACAAAGAGTATGACACCTGAGCGCGAAGTTATTTCCTTCATTCCAGAAGAGTTCGTTGTAGATGGATTCCAAGGGATTAAAGATCCTCGTGGGATGATGGGGATTCGTTTGGAAATGCGTGGCATGCTTTATACTGGACCACGTACCATTCTTCATAACTTACGAAAAACTGTTGAACGTGCAGGTGTTCAGGTTGAGAACATTGTGATTTCACCACTTGCTCTTACACGCTCTGTTTTAAATGAAGGAGAACGTGAATTTGGTGCAACAGTGATTGACCTTGGTGGAGGTCAAACGACTGTAGCAGTTATGAGAAACCAAGAGTTGCAATATACGAATATTTACCAAGAAGGTGGAGACTACATCACTAAGGATATTTCTAAGGTATTGACAACGTCACAAAGCATTGCAGAAAACCTTAAATTCAACTACGGAATTGCCTATCCGCAGGATGCAAGTGATAAGGAAAAATTCACTGTTGAGGTGATTGGAGAAAGCACACCTGTTGAAGTAACAGAACGTTATTTATCAGAAGTTATTTCAGCCCGTCTTCGTCAAATTTTTGACCGAGTAAGACAGGATTTGGAACGTACTCGTGCTCTTGATTTGCCAGGCGGTGTTGTCTTGGTTGGTGGCGGTGCCATTTTACCAGGTATCGCAGAATTGGCCCAAGAAGTATTGGGAGCTAATACAAAACTTTTTGTTCCAAATCAAATTGGTATCCGCAATCCAGCTTTTGCTAGCGTGATTAGTTTAGTTGAATATGTTGGTGGTTTAGAAGAAGTTGAAAAGATTGCACAGCGCGCAGTAAATGGTGAAGCTGATTTGCGTCAAAAACCTGTTGATTTTACTGTTTCTCGTCCTCGAGTTGTTCCAACTATTCAACCTGAGGTGACTATTCCTGTTGAGACCAACGAGGATAATGACAGATCTCTTCATGATTTTGAAGATGAGCATGATGAAACACAATCAGCGACAAGAAGCAATTTCACAGATCGTCTTCGTGGTTTGTTTGGTAGCATGTTTGAATAAGTATAGAAAAGGTGATAAAAACTATGGCATTTTCATTTGAAGCAGCAGCAAGTCATGGTGCTGTCATTAAAGTAATTGGTGTCGGTGGTGGCGGTGGTAACGCCATCAACCGTATGATTGAGGAAGGTGTGGCTGGTGTTGAATTTATCGCAGCCAACACAGACGTACAAGCATTGAGTAGCTCAAAGGCAGAAACAGTTATCCAATTGGGTCCTAAATTGACTCGTGGTTTGGGTGCTGGAGGTCAGCCTGAAGTTGGTCGCAAAGCAGCTGAAGAGAGTGAAGAAGCTTTGACCAATGTTCTTTCAGGAGCTGATATGGTCTTCATTACTGCTGGTATGGGCGGTGGATCTGGTACAGGTGCAGCTCCAGTGATTGCACGCATTGCAAAAAATTTGGGTGCTTTAACAGTTGCAGTTGTAACACGTCCATTTGGATTTGAAGGAAACAAGCGTGGCAACTTTGCGATTGAAGGAATTGAAGGTCTTCGTGAACAAGTAGATACACTCTTGATTATTTCAAACAACAACTTGCTTGAAATTGTTGATAAGAAAACTCCATTGTTGGAAGCCTTGAGTGAGGCTGACAACGTACTCCGTCAAGGTGTACAAGGGATTACCGATTTGATTACGAATCCTGGTTTGATCAACTTGGACTTCGCTGATGTGAAGACAGTGATGGAAAACAAAGGAAATGCTCTTATGGGTATTGGTATCGGTACAGGTGAAGATCGTGTTGTTGAAGCAGCTCGTAAAGCGATTTATTCACCACTTCTTGAAACAACAATTGATGGTGCTGAAGATGTCATTGTCAACGTAACTGGTGGTTACGATATGACGTTGACAGAAGCCGAAGATGCTTCAGAGATTGTAAATCAAGCGGCTGGACAAGGTGTCAATATTTGGTTGGGAACATCAATCGATGAGTCAATGAAAGATGAAATCCGAGTAACTGTGGTTGCAACTGGTGTTCGTCAAGAACCATCAGAGCGTGCTAGTCGTTCACGTGTATCAGAGCATGTAGCACCTCGTCGCTCACAGCATTTTGATTTACCAACTAATCCTACGCCATCTGCTAGCCGTGGTGTGACTCAACCTGAGTCACCAAAAGCATCAGCATTTGGTGAATGGGATTTACGTCGTGAAAACTTAATCCGTTCTACAGAAGCAGAACCACAATCTGGTGTTTCCGTTGAAAAATTTACAATGGATGCGGATGAGGACGAATTAGATACACCGCCATTTTTCAGAAATCGTTAAAATGAATTTACAAAAAAATAGAGATGATGTGTTTGCTACTGTTGAACAAGCAGAGAAAAATGCACATCGGCCTAGTCAATCAGTGAATGTCATAGCTGTCACAAAATATGTTGACAGCTCTATTGTTAGAGAATTGATTAAAACAGGGATTCATCATATTGGTGAAAATCGTGTTGATAAATTTTTAGACAAGTATCATGCCTTATCTGATCAAGAATTGACTTGGCATCTGATTGGTACACTTCAAAGAAGAAAAGTGAAAGATGTGATCAATTATGTCGATTACTTTCATGCTTTGGATTCAGTCAAATTAGCTGAGGAAATCAATAAACGTGCAGAGAAACCGATTAAATGCTTCTTACAATTGAATATTTCAGGTGAGCAAAGTAAGCATGGCTTCTCTGTTGATGAATTAGAGGAGATTATTCCTCAATTGATCCCTTTTGAGAAAGTGGAAGTTGTTGGTTTGATGACAATGGCACCTTTTGATGCTGATTCAGAAGAATTAAACGAAATTTTCTCAAAAATGAATGAGATACATAAAACACTATCAGCGAGAAACATACCGCATATGCCATTTACTGAATTAAGTATGGGAATGAGCGGTGACTATGTACAGGCAATACAAAATGGGGCAACCTTTGTCCGTGTAGGCTCTGCATTTTTTACTGAATAGGGGATGAAGTAGGTATGGGAATTAAAGATACATTTAAAAATTTAGTTAACTATTTTGAAGTAGAAGATGCAAACGAGGTTGATGAACAGTACCAAGCAAATTCTACTGGTAACGAACGACCAGCAATGCATGTTGCTACAACAAAACCGGTCAGCAGACCTGTTGAAAGACCAAGTCGTGTCGAATCACGAGGGGATGCAAACAGTGGATCGGAGTCGCGGTTGCAACGCTTACATGATCGTCAGCAAGAATTAATGTCTCATAGCGAACAAGGTAATTTGAAATCAACAATTGATATTAAGTTTCCAAAACGTTATGAAGATGCACCAGAAATGGTTAATCTCTTGTTAGATAATGCAAGTATTTTAATTGATTTTCAATACATGTCTGAACAACAGGCACGCCGTTGTTTGGATTATTTGGATGGGGCACGATCAGTTCTTTCTGGAAATTTAAAGAAAGTTTCAAATACAATGTGGCTGTTAACCCCTGTAAATGTAACGGTGCATATTGAGGAACTCCGTAACACGAATGTCGGTGCGAATCAAGATTCTCAATTTGATTTTGATATGAAGCGGTAAATTTTATGCAATTTTTGATTTTTCTTATTTTAAAAATTGTAGAAATTTATTCGTATCTTTTGTTGGCATATGCATTATTGAGCTGGTTTCCCAATCTCTATGCAACTCCATTGGGGCGTTTGATTCAGTGGGCTGTGGCACCTATGTTAAAGCCCTTTAGACGGCTCAATCTACAGTTCCTGGGCTTGGATTGGACAGTTATGGTTGCAATGATTGCACTCAACATTGGGACACGGATACTGATTCGCATCCTGCTTTTGCTAGCTTAATCATGAAAAATGATAAACAAATAATGCAACATTTTGCCAAGGAAGAAAGGGAATTCGTTGAGAAAATAATGGATATGTGTCAGCAAGTTGAAGATACATATTCCTATAGATTAACGCACTTTCTACATCCCCGACAAGATGATATTGTATCTAAAATTGCGCATTACTATCAATTACAAACTTTTTCAAGTCGTGACTTCTTGCCAACTGAACATTCGAGAGTCATTATTGCTCCAAGTTACTATGAATTAGATACTCAGGATTTTAGGCTAACAGCTCTTGATTTATCTTTTTCAAGAAAATTTCATACTCTTTCTCATTCTCAAGTATTAGGAACTTTTCTAAATCAATTGGGGATTAAAAGAGAATACTTGGGTGATATCATCGTCAATGAAGAACAGCTTTTGGTGTTTTTAGATGAAAAGTTTGGACAGATTGCTCAACAGTCTATCACCAAAATTGCTCGTGTTCCTGTCAAGGTACGAGAAATTTCGTGGCTGTCAGTTCAATTATTGAACCAACAGGACTGGCGTTCAAAAGATGTTCTTGTTTCCAGTTTGAGACTGGATAAGTTGGTTGCGGTTGCTTTTAATCTTTCACGCTCTACTGCGAATAAGTTGATAGAAGCAGGGCATGTAAAGTTGGATTATCTCCAATCCGATCAACCAAGTCGGACAGTTGAAATTGGGCAATTGATTAGTGTGAGGAAATACGGTAGAATTCGTTTAAACGAGTTTTTAGGTTTTTCTAAGCAAGGAAAGATAAAATTAAAGATAGACATAGTAAAAACTTAGGAGGAACTATGGTACTAACAGCACTAGAATTAAAAGATAAAACCTTCGGAACAAAATTCCGAGGTTATGATGCAGATGAAGTTGATGACTTTTTAGATATTGTAACGCGTGATTATGAAGAGTTAATTCGTAAAAATCACGAACAAGAGCTGGAATTGAAGAGTTTGCGTGAGCGATTGGCTTATTTTGATGAAATGAAAGAATCGCTAAGCAAATCCGTTCTATTGGCTCAAGATACTGCTGAAAAAGTGAAAAAAGCTGCGGATGAGCAAGCAGCAAATATCATTAAACAAGCAGATTATGATGTGGCAACCTTATTGCATGAAGCGAAAGATAAGGCAAATGAAATTCTTCGTATTTCGACTGATAATGCTAAAAAAGTAGCGGTTGAAACAGAAGAGTTGAAAAATAAAACACGTGTGTTCCATCAGCGCTTGAAATCGACTATCGAAAGTCAGTTGTCATTGGTAAACTCACCTGAGTGGGAGGATATTTTACGACCAACTGCATCTTACATCCAAACAAGCGATGAAGCCTTTAGAGAAGTATTGGTAAAAGTGCTTGATGAAGAAGCACCTGTGGAAGAGAACCACTTGGATTATACCTTACAACTTTCTGAAGAAGAAATTGCAGAGTTGACACGTCAAGCAACAGCATTTGAAGAAAATGAAACAATTGCCTTGTCAATTGATGAAAATAACTGAGAGCAAAGACACTATCAATAGAAATATTTTTAGCGAGTAGGAGACGGTGGAAGCCCTACAATCCCTTTCTTGCGATAATCCCTTTGCATGATTTTTCCTGAAAGAAGTAGGGAAAGACGTCGGTTCACGTTACGAACGCTTGAGGGATAGGGGAAACTCTATCTGAACTAAGGTGGTACCACGAACTTTCGTCCTTATTTGGCGGGAGTTTTTTTATTTTTTATGATACGATTAGAACTGGTAAACAAAGATAATTTTGATCAGGTGCTAGATCTTGAAGTGGCACCTAAAGATCAGCGCCGAGTGGCGTCAGTTGAATATTCATTAGCTCAGGCATGGCTGTATCGAGATAGTGAAGTCCTATTTCCATATGCTGTTAAATCTGGACAGCTAACAGTGGGATTTCTCTTGTTGTCCTATCAACCCATGGAAAACAGTTATTATATCTGGCGCTTGCTCATTGATCAGAAGTATCAAAATCAGGGCTTTGGTAAGGAGGTCATTCGGCAAGTGTTACGACGAGCTAGGGATGATCAGCAGTGCCATAAGCTTACCGTAAATTATGTGATCGGTAATCATAAAATGCGGTACATCTTAGAAAAATTTGGCTTTCAGCCAGTCGGTTTAGATGGTCAAGAAATGAAAATGGAATTAATTGTTAAATAAAGGAGTTATGATGAAACTAAAAGAAACCCTCAATTTAGGTAAGACAGCCTTCCCAATGCGTGCAGGTTTGCCAACACGCGAACCTGAATGGCAAAAAGCTTGGGATGAAGCAAACTTGTATGCGCGACGTCAAGAACTGAACGAAGGAAAACCGTCCTTCCACCTCCACGATGGGCCTCCATACGCAAACGGAAATATCCACGTTGGGCATGCCTTAAATAAAATTTCTAAAGATATCATTGTTCGTTCTAAATCGATGTCTGGTTTCCGAGCTCCTTACGTACCAGGTTGGGATACTCATGGTCTTCCGATTGAGCAAGTCTTGGCAAAACAAGGTGTTAAACGGAAAGAGATGGACTTGGTTGAATACCTTGAAATGTGTCGTGATTATGCCTTAAGTCAGGTAGATAAGCAACGTGATGACTTCAAGCGTCTTGGTGTCTCTGCTGATTGGGAAAATCCATACATCACCTTGACGAAAGACTACGAAGCAGCTCAAATCCGTGTCTTCGGTGCTATGGCAGACAAGGGCTATATCTACCGCGGTGCTAAGCCTGTCTACTGGTCATGGTCATCTGAATCTGCCCTTGCAGAAGCTGAAATCGAATACCATGACATTGATTCAACATCCCTTTACTATGCTAACAAGGTCAAAGATGGCAAGGGGGTGCTGGATTCAGATAGCTATATCGTTGTTTGGACAACTACACCATTTACTGTTACAGCTTCACGTGGATTGACAATGGGTGCAGATATTGATTATGTACTTGTTCAGCCAGAAGGTTCTGACCGTAAGTATGTATTGGCAGAAGCCTTGGTTGACAGTTTGGCAGCCAAATTTGGTTGGGCATCTTTCGAAGTGATTTCAAAACACAAGGGTGCTGAGTTTGAATATATTGTCACAGAACACCCATGGGATACTGAAGTGGATGAATTGGTCATCTTGGGTGATCATGTAACGACAGATTCAGGTACTGGTATTGTCCATACGGCTCCTGGTTTTGGTGAAGATGACTATAATGTCGGAATCAAATACAATTTAGAGGTGGCTGTAACTGTCAACGAACGTGGCTTGATGATGGAAAATGCTGGTCCTGATTTTGAAGGGCAATTCTATGACAAGGTTGTTCCAACTGTAAAAGAAAAACTAGGAGACTTGCTTCTTGCTAGTGAAGTGATTAGTCACTCTTATCCATTTGACTGGCGGACCAAGAAACCAATTATCTGGCGTGCAGTGCCACAATGGTTTGCTTCTGTTTCTAAATTCCGTCAAGAAATTTTAGATCAAATCGAAGCAACAAACTTCATTCCAGGTTGGGGTAAAACACGTCTCTACAATATGATCCGTGACCGTGGTGACTGGGTCATCTCACGTCAGCGGGCTTGGGGTGTGCCACTTCCTATCTTCTATGCAGAAGATGGTACAGCAATTATGTCTAAGGAAGTGACGGACCACGTTGCAGCTCTCTTTGAAGAGCATGGTTCAATCATCTGGTGGAAATCAGAAGCTAAAGACCTTCTTCCAGCTGGATTTACTCATTCAGGTTCACCAAATGGCGAATTTACCAAAGAAACAGATATCATGGACGTATGGTTTGATTCTGGTTCATCTTGGAATGGTGTCATGAACGCTCGTGAAAACCTTGCCTATCCAGCAGACCTTTATCTTGAAGGATCTGACCAATACCGTGGCTGGTTTAACTCTTCCTTAATCACCTCTGTAGCAGTCAATGGTCATGCACCATATAAAGCAGTATTATCACAAGGATTTGTCCTAGATGGTAAAGGCTTGAAGATGTCTAAATCTCTTGGTAATACGATTTTACCTAGTGATGTTGAAAAACAATTTGGTGCAGAAATTTTGCGTTTGTGGGTGACTTCAGTTGATACGTCAAACGATGTCCGTGTATCAATGGAAATTCTTGGACAAGTTTCTGAAACTTACAGGAAAATTCGCAACACCCTCCGTTTCTTGATTGCTAATACCTCTGATTTCAATCCAGCAAGCGATGCGGTAGCTTATGACGAGCTTCGTTCAGTTGACCAATACCTCTTGGTGAAATTCAACAAACTGGTAGCACAAATTCGTGATGCCTACGATAGCTTTGATTTCATGGCCATCTACAAGTCTGTGGTAAACTTTGTCACGCTTGATTTGTCAGCCTTCTACTTGGATTTTGCCAAGGACGTGGTCTACATTGATGGTGCCAAATCCTTGTCTCGCCGTCAGATGCAAACTGTTTTCTATGACATCTTGGTGAAAATTACCAAGCTCTTGACTCCAATCTTGCCACATACCGCAGAAGAAATCTGGTCATATTTGGAACACGAACCAGAAGAGTTTGTACAATTGGCGGAAATGCCAGAGGTGGAAACCTTTGCGAATGATGCGCAGTTGTTGGCTGACTGGGAGAAGGTTATGGTCTTCCGTACTCAGGCACAAAAAGCCTTGGAAGAAGCGCGTAATGTAAAAGTGATTGGTAAGTCACTTGAAGCGCATTTGACAGCCTATGTCTCAGCTGAAACCAAGTCATTCTTGGAAGGCTTAAATGCTGACCTTGCTCAACTTTTGATTGTATCTGATTTGACAGTTACCACCGAAGCTGCTCCTGCATCAGCGGTAGAAGTTGATGAACTTTCCTTTACTGTTGCTCGTGCAACTGGTGAAGTTTGTGATCGTTGCCGTCGCATTGATACTAGTGTTGTAGAGCGTAGCTATGGTGCAACAATCTGTGACCACTGTGCAAGCGTAGTAGAAGAAAACTTTGCGGAAGCAGTAGCTCAAGGTTTTGAAGCATAGTCGAATGAATTAGCTTTCAGACAAGGAACTGAGGCGCAGGCTGTACTAGAGTACGGAAAGGCGAAAGTGACGATGTATCAAATCTAATTCAAATGACTATATAAGTATAAAAGTCTATCTATTTCTGGATAGGCTTTTTTTTCAAAAAAAAGAAGCTGGGCAAAAAGCCCAGCTCCACTACTCAGAGTTCGTGTCAACATCTCAGCGCAGTGGTTGATTGGCAGATTCGTTCGTGTTTTACACTCCAAATCTGACCTAATCAACTGTGCGGGGGTGGGAAGACGAACTCTTTTTTAGACCAGTCGAGTTCTTTCCCACTCCCTAATCTTCAGTAATAATAGGGATTGACATTTCAATTAGGCGGTCAGTATGAATCGTTTGAATGGCTGCCTTATTTATTATCCGTTCATCAACTTTCCGACGTAGAAAATAATCGCGAATTTTATTGACTTCTGCTGGTTGAATGGCACGATATTTATTTCTAATAAGGAGCTCGTAATGTCGTGGAGCTTGTGTAAAAAGGACATCGGTGTTTCCTGCAGAATAGGTTTCTACTAGGAAGGCATCGGTATTGGCTAGTTGATTTTGCACTAATTGAGAATGACTATTCGTCGTATTGATAATCTTCATGCGAAACTTCCTCCGTCTCTTTGGCTACATTATAGCACTCTTGGGTTTATTTATCTAGTCTTTTTTGAGCAAATTCTAGCTTTTGCCATTGTTCAATTCCCCATTTGTGGCTACCACGTTTCAGTTTGTTAATAGCCTCTTCAATAGGAAACCAAGCAATATGATTAAAGTCTTCTAATGGTGCCCCAACTTGTTTGTAACTCGTAACTTGATAGATATAAGCTGGGTTGTAAAAATGAGTATCACGATGGCTGGAATAAAAATACTCATCGGCTTGACCAAAATATTGTCCAATTTCAGCGGTAAAGCCTAATTCTTCAATTAATTCTCTTTCTAGGGCTGATAGGTGATTTTCCCCTTCCTCAATCTCACCACCTGGGAGGAACCAGGCTCCATTAGGAGCTTGAACCAATACAATTTTCTCTAATTTCTCATCAGGAATAACAGCATAGACTCCATAACGATTGGTGTAGTGTACACCATTCTTTTTTTCACCGAAAATTGCATTTGACATGGTATTCTCCTTTTAATAGGGGCTTTTTAGTATTATACCATTTTAGCCTAAATTTTTCTTATATAATAGTTGGAATTTTTTGAATTTTATGTATGAGTGAAAAAGAGCGGGGCAACCTAGCCGGATGCCTCCGCTAACATGTTTTATTTTTCTTTTGGCGTTTGAGCTTTGATTTGGATGGTGCCTTTATTGGTCATGACAGCTCGTAAATCTTTCTCATTAGGATTCTCTAAATAGAAATCGGTAATGGCATCTTCAATTTGGTCTTGAATGGTCCTGCGAAGGGGACGTGCACCCATTTTAGGATCGTAACCAAGATCAACTAATTTTTCCTTTACTTTATCGGTCACATGTAGTCGAATACCGTTTGTAGATAAGCGACGGTTGACGTCTTCCAGCATGAGACTGACAATTTGGAGCAGATTTTCTTTTGTGAGTGGTTGGAATTCAATAATTCCATCGAAGCGGTTCATAAATTCAGGAGTGAAGAAATTACCGAGTTGACCAAGAACAGATTGTGTACGGCCTTCCATAGCGGCTCCAAATCCCACACTGGCTTCTACCTTTCCTGTACCAGCATTTGAAGTCATAATGATAATGGTATCTTTGAAGCTAACTGTTCGCCCTTGTCCATCTGTCAGTCGACCGTCATCAAGAACTTGTAGGAACATGTGCATCACATCTGGATGCGCCTTTTCAACTTCATCAAGGAGAATGAGTGAATATGGATTGCGACGGACTTTTTCTGTTAGTTGGCCAGCTTCTTCATACCCCACATATCCAGGAGGGGCACCGACTAGTTTTGCAACTGCGTGTTTTTCCATATATTCAGACATATCAAATCGAATCATGCTGTCCGCTGAACCGAAGAGCTCAATGGCTAATTGTTTTGATAATTCTGTTTTACCGACGCCAGTAGGTCCTACGAATAAGAAGGAACCAATTGGACGATTTGGTGCTCCAAGTCCTACACGATTGCGACGGATTGCTTTTGCAATCTTATCAACAGCGTCGTCTTGTCCAATGACATGCGCTTTGAGATCACTTGCCAAATGTATCAATTGAGACTGTTCTTTTTCTTTCAGTTCGCCAACGGGGATATTTGTTTTTTGTTCAATGATGGCTTCGATTTCTTTTTCGGTAATGAGAGGAATATCCTCTTCACTAATCGTTGCCTTTTGCATTTCTTTATATTTAGCAATTTGGTCACGATAATAGGCAGCTTTTTCGTAATCTTCATCACGAGTTGCTTGTTCTTTACGATTTTCGGCATCAATTAACCGTTGGTCAATTTCTTTAGGATCCACGAAGTTCAAGGTTAAGTTCATTTTTGACCCAGCTTCGTCTAGCAAATCAATCGCTTTGTCAGGTAAGAATCGGTCTTGAATATAGCGGTTGGATAATACGGCCGCAGCTTCAATGGCCTCAGGGGAATATTTTACATGGTGGTAGTCTTGGTATTTATTCTGAATACCTTTTAAGATAGTGATTGTTTCTTCAACACTAGGTTCGTCAACTTTTACAGGTTGCATCCGACGTTCAAGAGCTGCATCTTTTTCAATAATGCGGTATTCATTTAAAGTAGTAGCACCGACCAGTTGCATTTCACCACGAGCGAGGGCGGGTTTTAGAATATTGCCCGCATCCATGTTTCCATCTCCTGCAGAACCAGCTCCGACAATCTCATGAATTTCATCAATGAAGAGAATAACTTCACGTCGGTTTCGAATTTCTTCCATGAGTTTTTGCATGCGTTCTTCAAATTGACCTCGGATTCCTGTTCCTTGAACAAGGCTGACAACATCTAATCGAATGACTTCTTTGTTTTGAAGTTTATGTGGAACGTCCCCGTCTACAATTTTTTGTGCTAGTCCTTCAACGACTGCAGTTTTACCAACACCGGGCTCACCGATAAGAACGGGGTTGTTTTTAGTGCGGCGGTTCAAAATTTCAATCACCCGAGTGATTTCTTGATCGCGTCCGATAACGGGGTCAATATCTCCACGTCGTGCAATCTCAGTAACATTAATCCCAAATTCTTCCAGCAATCCATTTGGTTGCGGGACTGTTTGGGTTCGACCAGTATTGGGTTGATTGAATCGACCACCACCGTTGCCACCGCCTGCTTGAGTAGGAGGTGTTTGATCACGATTCTTACCAGCTGGGGTATTTCCAGGGTAACCACCTAAATGATTGAAAAATTCACTAAATGGATCCATATTGTTTGGATTCGTTAAGTCCCCTAAGCCACGTAAAATAGCATTATTTGGATCTGTTTTCATAATTTGATAACAATTATGGCAAAGGTCAACTTGCTGTTGTTTGCCATTCATATTTGTATAGAGATGAATGGTAGCATCATTTATTTTACAGTTTGTACAGAGCATTCAATTACCTCTTTTCTAATAGTAACATTACAAAACTCTGTGAAAATTAATCTCATTTTTTCCTACTCGAATGCTAGAATATTGTGTATAAATTAAATCACATACAATTGCGCATTCAGATGAATTTCCACGAAGTAAGGTCTTTATCGAATAGTCAATAAAGGTCAGTTCTGTTTTAATTATATCAAGTTTTGGAGAAAATGCAAGAAACTGATATGCATTCTAGTATTTCTTTTTACGAAAAATTGGGGGAAGAAAATTACGTAAAAATAAGACTTTTTCACAAAATTATGGTAGAATATTCCTATATTAAGAAGAGGAGAATGAATATGGAATCACATTTGGTGAGAATTATCAATCGTCTTGAAGCCATGGCCAGTGATGGTGGTACCTTGAAACGTAATTTTGAACGTGATGGTGTTGTCGTTGCAGAAGTTGCCTACAGCTATGACGAAGAAAATGGTTCAGTATTTACCCTACGTGATGTTGCTGCTCGTGAGACGTATACGTTTGACAGCATTGACTTGATTGCAATGGAAATTTACGAACTGTTGTACTAAACACAGGATAGTTAAAAGCGCCAAGGGTGCTTTTTCTTTTGTGAATAATTAGTCTAGGTAGTTGCATATTTATTCGAAAATGTTATAATGTAGTATACGTCTTTTGAGGAGTGGAGATATGAATTTTTCTTTTTTGCCTGATTATTGGGCTTATTTTAATTATGGTGTATTAGTTACTCTTATTATCGCTGTATTTGTTGTTGCTTTTGGTAGTATTTTGGGTGTTTTATTGGCTTTTGCACAACGGAGTAAATATAAATTACTTGTCTGGTTTGCCAATATTTATGTGTGGATTTTCCGTGGGACTCCAATGGTTGTACAGATTATGATTGGTTTTACCATGACTCATTTAGTTGCTCCAACTTTTCAGTTAGGTATTTTATCTGTTGATTTGTCTCGTCTGATTCCGGGGATGGTTATTCTATCAATGAACTCAGGGGCTTATGTATCTGAAACAGTACGTGCGGGGATTAATGCAGTTCCGAAGGGACAATTGGAGGCAGCCTACTCACTCGGTATCCGTCCTCGTCAAGCGATGCGCTATGTCATCATGCCTCAAGCTATCAAGAATATCCTACCTGCCTTGGGGAATGAATTTGTAACAATCGTAAAAGATAGTTCCCTTTTATCAACAATCGGCGTTGTTGAATTGTGGAATGGAGCGACTACGGTCTCTGCGTCAACTTACATTACAACGGAGCCTTTGTTATTTGCGGCCTTCTATTATTTGATTGTGACAAGTGTGTTAACGTTGGGCATCCAATACTTTGAGAAAAAATTGAATAAGGGGGGACATTGATATGGCAGAGGTTATTATTTCTATTAAGGATTTGCACAAATACTTCGGAGATAATGAAGTGTTAAAGGGTATTGATTTGGATATCCAACAGGGAGAAGTTGTTGTAATTATCGGTCCATCAGGTTCTGGGAAATCAACATTTCTACGGACAATGAACCTTTTAGAGGTGCCTACTAAGGGAAATGTTACATTTGAAGGTGTCGATATCACTGATAAGTCAAATGATATCTTTAAGATGCGTGAAAAAATGGGGATGGTATTTCAACAATTTAATCTCTTCCCTAATATGACAGTCTTGGAAAATATTACCTTATCACCAATTAAGACAAAGGGAATGACGAAGGCTGATGCTGAGAAGAAAGCAATGGACCTACTGGCTAAGGTTGGGCTACCAGATAAAGCGACTGCTTATCCACAGAGTTTATCAGGTGGGCAACAGCAACGTATTGCAATTGCTCGCGGATTGGCAATGGATCCAGATGTCTTGCTTTTTGATGAGCCTACGTCTGCCTTGGACCCTGAGATGGTCGGTGAGGTCTTATCGGTTATGCAGGATTTGGCAAAATCGGGAATGACCATGGTGATCGTAACCCACGAAATGGGTTTTGCAAGAGAAGTTGCTGATAGAGTCATCTTTATGGATGGAGGAGTAATCGTTGAAGATGGAACTCCTGAAGATGTGTTCGAACACACGAGAGAAGAACGGACGAAAGATTTCTTATCGAAAGTCCTATAACGATAGATACAACAGGATAACTCCGAAAACGTTCGGAGTTTTTCTATATGTTGGATTTTCAAGGAATCGTCCGTAGTCACACGAATGGTTTTACGATATAATAGAAAAAAACTAGAGGAGATAGTGAAATGACAGTCATTGATGGTAAGGCATTAGCAGCAAAAATGCAAGCAGCTTTAGCAGAGAAAACAGCTCAATTGAAGGTAGAAAAAGGATTGACACCAGGACTTGTGGTGATTTTAGTGGGTGAAAATCCAGCTAGTCAGGTTTATGTGCGGAATAAAGAACGTTCAGCCTTAGCAGCAGGGTTTAAGAGCGAAGTTGTACGAGTACCAGATACGATTTCTGAAAAGGAGCTCTTGGCATTAATCGAACGCTATAATCAAGATTCCGAATGGCATGGTATTTTAGTCCAGTTGCCGTTACCTGCCCATATCAGTGAGGAAAAGGTTTTATTGGCAATTGATCCAGATAAGGATGTAGATGGTTTCCATCCGACTAATATGGGTAAATTCTGGTCAGGACATCCAGTTATGATTCCTTCAACACCAGCAGGGATTATGGAGATGTTCAAAGAATATCAGATCGAGCTAGAAGGAAAAACGGCTGTGGTTATCGGTCGTTCAAACATTGTTGGGAAGCCGATGGCGCAGTTACTTTTAGATGCAAATGCGACTGTAACGATTGCTCATTCTCGGACAAAAAATCTGCCAGAATTAGCTAGACAAGCTGATATTCTTGTCGTTGCCATTGGGCGTGGTCATTTTGTCACCAAAGACTTTGTCAAACCAGGTGCAGTGGTGATTGACGTTGGTATGAACCGAGATGCAAATGGTAAACTGATTGGTGATGTTCAGTATGATGAAGTAGCAGAAGTTGCAAGCTACATCACACCAGTCCCAGGAGGAGTTGGACCAATGACCATTACCATGCTGATGGAACAGACATATGAAGCTTGCGTCAGAAGTGAAAAGAACTAGTTTCAACTTTTATAGATGAGATAGAGATACACGAATAGATCAAAAATCCCCAATCATACACGGATGATTGGGGATTTTTTCTACGGATTTTCTACTGAAAATGTATCTGCATGGGCAAGATCACCATAGGTGTACCCAAGGTTAAACCATTTTTTTCGTTGTTCAGAGGTTCCATGGGTGAAACTATCTGGAACGGTGCGGCCATAGGCTTCTTGCTGTAGGGTATCATCGCCGACAGCATGAGCTGCATTCATGGCTTCGTCGATGTCCCCTGCATCTAGTATACCTTGACCATCTACATATTTAGCCCATGCCCCAGCATAGTAATCAGCCTGCAGTTCGAGACGAACGTTCAGGGCATTGCCTTCTTTATCTGATAATTGTGCTCGTTTTTGATGGTATGCCCCAAGAACTTCCAATTCATTTTGGACATGGTGTCCAACTTCGTGGGCAATGACATAGGCCATTGCAAAGTCCCCAGACGCCTTGTATTTGCTAGATAATTCTTGGTAAAATGATGTATCGATATAAATTTTGCGGTCAGCTGAGCAGTAAAATGGCCCAGCTTGAGCAGATCCGATACCGCAGCCCGTTTGGGTCTGATCGGTATAGAAAACCATGGTAGGTGCTGAGTAGGTTAAATCATTGGCTTCAAATTCTTGGGTCCAAAAATCTTCTGTTGAGCCTAACACCTTACTCATAAATTCAGCATCGGCATCAGACACATTTGTACCTGTGGTGGTGACTTGACTGGACTGATATGAATTCGTTCCAGTAGAAGTAGAGAGCAATCCACCTAAATTAGACATTCCACCGAATGCTAATAGTAGGATGAGGACCAGCAATTTTCCTTTCCACCCGAGACGTGAAAACAATAAGCCCAATAAGACGTTACCTCCCGATGAACCTGACGAATAGGACGAGCCAGAACTAGATTGGCCTCGTCGGTCCTCAACATTGGAACTTTTTCGTAAATTATCTAATTTCATATATTCTCCCTAGAAACTCTCCACATCGTTTCTTCTAATCTTTCATAAACTATTATATAGTAAAATACCGAAAATAACACGTGAAAGCGTTTGGAATTTATGGGTTAGGTTCTGTATAATAGTGCAAAATTTGGTATAATAGTATGATACTGACAGAAGGAGTGGGCATGGTTGAATATTTATCGGTTAGTCATCTAACGAAGTATTTGAAATTAAAATTTGACCGAGATCCGTACTTGGAGAGGGTCTATTTGACAGGTCAGGTGTCTAACTTCCGCAAACGACCTTCCCATCAATATTTTTCGCTCAAGGATGATAAGGCGGTCATTCAAGCGACCATGTGGGCTGGTGTTTATAAACAGTTGGGCTTTGAACTTGAAGAGGGAATGAAAATCAACGCTGTCGGACGTGTCCAGCTTTATGAACCGAGTGGTTCTTATTCCATTGTCATTGAGAAAGCTGAGCCAGATGGTATTGGTGCTCTAGCAATAAAGTTTGAACAACTCAAACAAGCTCTGACACAGGAAGGATTGTTCAAGCAAGAGTTTAAGCAGGAGTTGCCTCGGTTTACCAAGAAAATTGGGGTCATTACTAGTCCGAGCGGAGCTGTTATTCAGGATATTATTACGACAGTCAGCAGGCGATTTCCTGGAGTGGAAATACTTCTCTATCCTACAAAGGTTCAAGGAGAAGGAGCTGCTCAGGAGGTTGTTGCCAATATACAAAGAGCCAATGAACGGGATGATTTGGATGTTCTGATTGTTGGTCGTGGCGGTGGTTCTATCGAAGACCTTTGGGCTTTCAATGAAGAAATTGTGGTTCGGGCAATTTTTGAATCCCGTATTCCTATTATTTCTAGTGTCGGTCATGAAACCGATACAACCTTGGCTGATTTTGTAGCAGATAAACGAGCTGCTACCCCAACAGCTGCCGCAGAATTAGCAACACCTGTGACCAAGGCAGACTTACTGGGCTACCTCAATCAGCAGGAAAATAGAGCCTATCAGGCCATGACAAATCGTTTGAAATTCCTGAGAGGTCAGCTTGAAAAAATTAGTCAGTCAGTCATGTTCCGCCAGCCTGAACGCCTGTATGATGGTTATTTACAAAAATTAGACCGCTTGACCAATCAATTGCAAACGCGTATGAAAGAAGTATATAGCCAGCAGAAGCAGGCAAGTCTCTTGCTAGATCAGCGACTATTAGGGATGCAGCTTGGTCGTAAAGTAGAGAGCTTCAAAGAGAGAATTATCCAGCAGGAGCGACTCTTGAAAAACAATATGACGAACATCTATAACCATAAACAGGCTAAGGCAGATAAATTGATTGAGGCCTTGACCATGCTAGATACTAGCCGTATTGTGGCTCGAGGCTATGCGATGGTTTTACAAGATGGGCGAGTCATAGATAGTGTAGAAAATGTACAAATGGGTGAGAATCTAACCATTCAAATGAAGAATGGTCAACTTGATGTGGAGGTAAAGCATGTCCAAACAGACGAAAACATTTGAAGAAAATTTAGCTGAACTAGAAGGAATCGTAACCAAATTGGAACGAGGAGATGTGGCTTTGGAAGAAGCACTTGCTGAATTTCAAAAAGGGATGGTCCTATCGAAAGACCTACAAAAGACGTTAGCAGAAGCGGAAAAGACCTTGGTTAAGGTCATGCAGGCGGATGGTAGTGAAGCGGAGCTTGGTTGATGGTAGCTAACAAATTGAATATCCTAGAGAAAACCATGGCTGACTTTTACCAGCCTCAAGTGGCTGAACGACTCAACAAATCGGTTCTTTACTCACTACAAGCTGGTGGCAAACGGATTCGCCCCCTGCTCTTGTTGACTATGTTGGAGTCTTTTGGGATAGAGTTGCAGCCTGCTCATTATCAAGTGGCAGCATGTGTAGAGTTGATTCATACTGGGAGTTTAATTCATGACGACTTGCCTTCTATGGACGATGATGATTTCCGTCGTGGACGTTTGACCAATCACAAGGCTTATGATGAAGCAACTGCAATTTTAGCTGGTGATAGTCTCTTTTTAGATCCTTTTGGATTTTTGGCTCAAGTTCATTTACCTGCTGAGACAATCGTTGCTCTCGTGAGAGAGCTTTCTAAGGCATCTGGGACCTTTGGAATGGTTGCTGGCCAAGTCTTGGATATGGCTGGTGAAGGCCAGTCTCTGTCCTTGGAGCAATTACAAACCATTCATGCCAATAAAACTGGGAAATTATTGACCTTTCCTTTTGTAGCAGCTGGTTTGATTGCTGGTCAGACAGACACAGTTATCCACCATTTGCAAAATGCTGGTCAGCTTGTCGGTCTAGCCTTTCAAGTCAGGGATGATATTTTGGATGTGACAGCCACTTTTGAGGAAATCGGAAAAACACCCCAAAAAGATTTATTAGCTGAGAAATCTACCTACCCTGCCCTAATGGGCTTGGAAGCCTCAAAAGTTTTTCTAGAGGACACCCTGAATCAAGCAATCAGCGAGCTAGATCAAGTGACTAAACTAGTCCCATTTTCAACAAAAGAAATTAAAGAAATCATAGAAAGTTTACGAATTAATGGCTAAGGAAAGAGTAGATGTATTAGCTTATAAACAGGGGCTTTTCGAGACGAGAGAGCAGGCCAAACGTGGTGTTATGGCTGGACTGGTCGTATCGGTCATCAATGGTGAACGTTACGATAAACCCGGTGAGAAGATTGATGAGGGAATCGAACTCAAGCTAAAGGGGGAAAAACTCAAGTATGTCAGCCGCGGTGGTCTCAAATTGGAGAAAGCCTTGCAGGTTTTCCAATTATCGGTTGAGGGGCAAACAACAATTGATATTGGGGCATCAACAGGTGGATTTACGGATGTTATGTTGCAGGCTGGTGCTAAGCAGGTCTATGCAGTAGATGTTGGTACCAATCAACTCGCTTGGAAATTGCGTCAGGATGAGCGCGTGATTAGTATGGAACAGTACAATTTCCGCTATGCTGAGTTGGGAGATTTCGAACTTGGTCAACCAAGTTTTGCGTCCATTGACGTCAGCTTTATCTCATTGAGTCTGATTTTACCAGCACTCCATCGTATTTTAGCGGAGGGCGGCCAGGTTGTAGCTTTGGTCAAACCACAATTTGAGGCGGGGCGTGAGCAGATTGGGAAGAATGGGATTGTCAAGGACAAATCAGTTCACCTGAAAGTGTTGGAAGATGTTACAGAAATGGCTGTCGAAAATGGCTATTCAGTTAAGGCACTTAGTTTCTCTCCAGTTCAAGGAGGGCATGGGAATATCGAATTTCTGGCTCACCTAGAGAAATCCATTCAACCAAGTACGATTGCCAAAGAGGAATTAACAAAAGTAGTTTATCAAGCACACGAGGAATTTAAAAAGGATGAATAAACGAGAACGATTAGAAGTCATTAAAGATTTGGTAGTTCGATTTCCGATTGATACACAGGAAGAAATTGTTGACCGACTTGAAGCTATGGGTGTTCATGCCACACAGGCAACGGTCTCTCGTGATATTAAGGAATTGGGCATTATTAAGGTACCTGCTAAGGATAAGGGCTATATTTATGGCTTATCAAAGGGTAGTGGGCAAAAGAATAAGACATCAAACCTATTAAAGTATGATTCCATGGGGCAGATGCTAAATTTGGTCTTGGTTCCTGGTAGTACTGCAGTGTTCAAGCGCCAAATTTTGGAGCAGTTTGAAGAATATATTTTTAGTATCATTGCAGATGATGATAGCATTTTAATCATTTTGAAGGACAGTGATATGATGCCTCAAATAGTTCAATCCATTAGAAGTTGGTAGACCATGTTACTAGAGGTTTCGATAAAAAATTTCGCGATTATTGAGCATGTTTCATTGAATTTTGAAACAGGCATGACCATCTTGTCTGGTGAAACTGGTGCTGGGAAGTCCATTATTATTGATGCGATGAATTTGATGCTGGGTGCGCGTGCAACGACTGATGTGATTCGACATGGAGCTCCAAAGGCTGAAATTGAAGGGTTGTTTTCGTTTGAAAATAGCAGAGCAGTGAAGCAGATTTTGACTGACCAAGGGATTGAAGTGGCAGATGAGTTGATTATTCGCCGCGAAATCCTTCAAAATGGGCGTTCCGTTAGCCGTGTAAATGGGCAAATGGTAAACCTATCTGTTTTGAAGCAAATTGGCCAACATTTAGTAGATATCCATGGTCAGCACGACCAAGAAGAACTCATGAAAGCCCAATACCATATTCAACTGCTGGATAGTTTCGGGGATGATGAGTTTTGGAATTTAAAAGAAGACTATCAAACACAATTTGAGGCCTATCGTCAACTGAGAAAGAGAGTTGCTGAGAAGCGTAAGAACGAGGAAGAGCATAAGGCTCGGATCGAAATGCTGGAGTACCAAATTGCCGAAATCGAGGTGGCTAATTTAGCGGTGGGTGAAGATAGACAACTTCAACAGGAGCGGGATAAGCTATTGAACCACAAACAGATTGCGGATACCTTGGCTAATTCCTATGCTCTTTTGGATAATGAAGAATTTTCTAGCTTAAATAATCTACGTTCGGCTATGAGCGATTTACAAAGTTTGGAAGAATTTGATCCGGAATATAAATTGCTCTCTACAAGTTTGACGGAAGCCTATTATGTTGTGGAAGATGTGGCAAAACGGTTAAGTGATATTGTTGATGCTTTGGATTTTGATGGCAACCGACTCCTACAACTGGAGAGCCGTCTGGACTTGCTCAACACGATTACCAAAAAATATGGTGGAACAGTTGATGATGTTTTAGCCTATTTTGAAAAAATTACTGAAGAATACAATCTCTTGACGGGAAATACTGTTTCTGATGAAGATCTTGAAAATCACGTCAAGTTATTGGAAAAAGATGTGATTTCCTTGGCCAACCAATTAAGCTCAGCCAGACATGATTTGGCTCAACAATTAGAGTCTGTTATTCGTCAAGAATTGCAGGATCTTTATATGGATAAAGCCCAATTTCAGGTTCGATTTACGAAAGGGAAGTTTAATAGCGAAGGAAATGAAGCTATAGAATTTTATATTTCTACAAACCCTGGTGAAGATTTTAAACCACTGGTGAGAGTGGCATCAGGTGGAGAGCTGTCTCGATTGATGTTGGCTATCAAATCTGCCTTTGCTCGCAAAGAAGGCAAAACCTCCATTGTTTTTGATGAGGTTGATACAGGGGTATCCGGTCGTGTGGCACAGGCTATTGCCCAAAAAATCCATAAAATTGGGCAATTTGGCCAAGTGTTGGCTATTTCACATTTACCACAAGTTATTGCTATTGCTGATTACCAATTCTACATTGAAAAAGTATCGGATGACCATTCTACGGTCTCAAGGGTTCGTTTGCTCAGTCCTGAAGAACGAATTGAAGAAATTGCGAAGATGTTGGCAGGAGATAGGGTAACAGATGCTGCAAGAGAGCAGGCAAAGCAACTACTAAATAAGTAATGGATGGAAAAAAATATATCTGAATGTATTCGCTTTCAGAGCAATTCAAATGACTATATTTTCATTTATGTTTTCATTAACATAATAGGGGCTGGATGGGAATTCCAGTCTCTTTTTGGAGAAGGAAGTTATGGATCAGACACAAATTGTACAAAACGTCGCAAAATATGTTGAAGAAAAAATGACCGGGGAAGGTAGTGGCCATGATTGGTGGCACATTGTCCGAGTTCGAAATATGGCTGAGCGAATAGCAGAAGCGGAAGGTGGAAATCTATTTATCTGTCAGATAGCGGCCTTGGTACATGACTTAGCTGATGATAAATTAGTTGATGATGAGAAACAAGCATTGGAAGACATTCGTCAGCTACTAGCTCATCAAGGTTGTTCCGAGTCTGATATTGAAGCGATTATGGATATTATTCAAAATATGTCCTTTAAAGGTGGCAAAGCTCATCAGAGGCCCCTTAGTTTAGAAGGTAAGATTGTACAAGATGCTGACCGCTTGGATGCGATAGGTGCAATAGGAATTGCTCGGACAATGGCTTACTCTGGCAATAAGAATCGGGTGATTCATAATCCAAATTTGAAGGTGCGTGAGGATATGACGGTAGAAGAATATCGTTCTACTAATGGCTCTGCTATTACCCATTTTTATGAAAAACTACTGAAGTTAAAAGACTTGATGAATACAGAGACGGGGAAAAAACTAGCTCGAGGCCGCCATGATTTTCTGGAACTGTATTTGCAACAATTTTATCAGGAGTGGGATGGAAAACGTTAACTTGTTGATAGGTTGAGAATGACATTTTGGCGTTATAAAATACAAAAAAAATGAATAAAAACGCTTTACAAAGATATAAAAATGTAATAAAATATGTGTAAAAGATACTTGAGTCAATTTTTATCTAAAATGAGATGGAGTTTCATTAGAGGAATCTTAACAAAATGGAGTTTCTTCCTCTTAAAACTGAGCGTGCAAAAGGCAATTATGCCATGAATATAAAACAGATAGAAGGTGAGCTGGATGAAACGATTGGAACTTTTCTTTGTACTCTTACTCAGTGTAAGTTTGTTTTTACCGTTCGCTAGTGCTGTGGACACAGCCAATTTAACAGTAGTTCAAATAACTGGTTGGAAGTTTTTTAGCCAATATCCAATTGTGACAATTCTTACGGTCATTCTATTTTTGCTTCTAACCTTCCAGCTTATCCATTCCAAAATAGTCAATTCTTTGTTGACTCTCTTTCTTGGAATTCTTGTTATCTATCTTTACAGTATTCCTTTAGGAGAGTTTGCTCAGTTGTCAAAAGAGTTGTTACAACAATTGCCAGTTGGTTATTATGCAAGTGCTTTGCTGGTATTTGTGATGGGAGCATTAACGATTCATAAAACATTTTTCCGCTAGATATCTTGTGATTTTTCATGATATGACGACTAAAAACACTCTTTATTCGAGTATTTAGTCGTCATTTTCGTTTCCTCCTAGTTCATTTTTACTACAAGATTTGATATAATAGAAACAATAATTTGATGAGAAATGTAGGAAAAGATTATGTCAACAGTCAAGATTGTAACGGATTCGAGCACCACTATTGAACCGCAACTGGTGGAAGAATTAGGGATTACGGTAGTGCCATTATCTGTCATGATAGACGGAGTTTTGTACTCAGATAGCAATTTGAAAGAAGGCGAATTTCTTAACTTGATGAGAAATTCAAAAAATTTGCCCAAGACTAGTCAGCCACCGGTTGGTTTATTTGCAGAGACGTTTTCAGACTTGGCAAAAGATGGTAGTCAGATTATTGCAATTGTTTTGTCACATGCATTATCCGGTACTGTTGAAGCAGCTCGTCAAGGAGGAGTCCTTTCAGGAGTAGATGTGACAGTTGTCGACTCAACGTTTACTGACCAAGCCGCTAAGTTCCAAGTTGTTGAAGCAGCTCGTCTTGCAAAAGAGGGAGCCAGTAAAGAAGAAATTCTTGCAGCTGTTGAAAGAGTGCGGACAAAAACTGAGCTCTATATTGGTGTCTCCACTCTTGAAAACTTGGTAAAAGGTGGTAGAATTGGTCGTGTTACAGGACTAATCAGTTCATTGCTTAACATTCGTGTGATTATGGAAATGAAAAACCATCAGCTAGAGCCTGTTGTTAAGGGACGTGGAGCAAAAACGTTTAAAAAATGGCTCGATGAATTTATCAATAAGATTGCGGATCAGAAAATTGCTGAAATTGGTATTTCCTATGCAGGTGGCCCAGAGTTTGCTAATGAAATGAAAGAAAAATTACAGCCCTATGTTCAAGCTCCCATTTCAGTTTTAGAAACAGGTTCTATCATTCAGACCCATACAGGGGAAGATGCTTGGGCCATTCTAGTGCACTATGAATAATCGAAAAATTATTCAGGCCCTTGTTTTCTTTTTTCTGAGTTTATTGCTTTCTATTTTTCTCGCAAATTTGGTAATTCCAAAGGCTAGTTCAAAGTTGACTGCAGAAGATAGTACAATAGTTGAACAACCATCCCTTTACTATCTTGCCTTAGGTGATTCGTTGACAGAAGGAGTTGGTGATACAACTGGTCAGGGAGGTTTTGCTACTTTACTAGCAAACTCATTTACAAATGAGTTTGGTTATCAGGTGACCTACCAAAATTTTGGTATTTCAGGCAATACTAGTAGCCAGATTTACAAGCGAATGAAAGAGGACTCAGATTTAGCAGAAGCATTAAAAGACGCAGATGTGATGACCCTTACTGTTGGTGGCAATGATTTGCGGAAGGTTATATTAAAAAATATTACCAATTTGGATGTCTCAACTTTTGATAAACCAGCAACAGAGTATGGTAAACGGCTTGAACAGATTATTCGCCGTGCTCGTGAAAACAATCCCAACCTTCCTATTTATGTTATCGGAATTTATAATCCCTTCTATTTGAATTTTCCGGAACTGACAGATATGCAATTGGTTGTGGATAAATGGAATCAAGAAACAGAATCACGAACTCGGAAATTCTCAGGGGTTTACTTTGTGCCTATCAATGATTTATTGTATAAGGGCTTAGAAGGAGAACAAGGTATTAGTGTGAATACTTCTAAGATAGCAAATAATTTACTATATGGGGAAGACAGTTTTCACCCTAATAACACGGGATATGAAATTATAAAGCAAGCAGTAATGGAGAAAATTCGTGCCACAAAAGAAGAATGGAAAAATAAATAGTTGGAAATGGCTTTTTTTAATCCTACTTGCTATGGTTTTAGGAACAAGTATTGTTGTAATCAGTCGTTTGGAGAGTAAGCGTGAGGATTTAACAAAGTTAGTTCCAACAAATAGTGAAGATGCAAAGGTTGGTCGTTTTGAGACCAATAAGGACCAGCTAAATGCTACCATTGCTGAGTATTTGAAAGAGTATCAAACAGACACTTTTCAATACAAGGTTTATTTGACAAGTCAGTTAGCGATTTTTGAAGGCGATTATCAGCTTCTGGGGATGGATATTCCCTTGTATATCTACTTTTTTCCCAGTCGTTTAGAAGACGGTAGTATTTCTTTAGCAGTACAAGAAATATCAGCAGGGACCCTTTCATTACCAAAAGGAGAAGTGTTAACCTATCTTCAAAAAAACTATAAACTACCTGATATTGTAAAAATAGATGCTGAAAACGCGACGATTCAGATTCAACTACCTGCTATTGAGAATAAATTTGGACTTTATGGAAAAGTGAATACGATTGATTTATACAATGACCAGATCGTTATTGATATCTATAGAAAAGTGCAAAGATGATAGAAAAAACTTGACCAAATGCCCAAAATTAGGTACTATATTAAGGTGAGTAAAAACTCGAAAACAATTGGAGGACTTAGCAAATGGCTAATAAACAAGATTTGATTGCAAAAGTTGCAGAAGCAACTTCATTGACTAAAAAAGATTCAGCAGCAGCTGTTGATGCTGTATTTGGAGCAGTAGCTGACTACCTCGCAGCTGGTGAAAAAGTACAATTAATCGGTTTCGGTAACTTTGAAGTTCGTGAGCGTTCAGCACGTAAAGGTCGCAACCCACAAACAGGTAAAGAAATCGAAATCGCAGCTTCAAAAGTTCCAGCATTCAAAGCTGGTAAAGCTCTTAAAGACGCTGTAAAATAATTTAACGTGAAAAAGCCCGTCATATCAAGCTTTTCTAGCTTGTTCGACGGGCTGTTTTCTGTGTTTTGGGGCATTTTTGGGGCATAAAATCAGTATTTTTCCATGATTTCAGCGACATTTGCCTTGAGTTTCTTTGTGACATGGGTGTAAATTTGGGTTGTAGTCTTAGCATCTGCATGTCCCACACGGTCCATGATGGCTTTCAAGGGAACTCTATTTTCTGCTAGACGGCTGACAAGGGTATGGCGAAAGATGTGGCTGGTCAAGTTTTTCTGTATAGGTTTTTCAAGTCGCTGATTTGCCTTCTTCAAGGCTAGGTTGAAAGAGTTGGTTTGTATAGGTACGCCATTCTTGGTTGTAAAGATGTAGCCCATATCCCGATAACGTGGGTTGGTATTTTTTTCTAGCTCATTCATGAACTCCAATTCCTCTATAATTTCCATTTCCCGTTTGGTCATAAATGTTTCACGATAGGAAGCGTTGGTTTTTGGGGTCGTTTTCTCACCGTTACGATAGCCTTCAGTATGGTCGTAGGTACCGTGTAATTGTAAAATCTTGGTCTCAAAATCACGGTTTTCTGGCTCAAGACTGACCGCTTCACCAATACGGCAGCCATTTAGGCTCATAAATTCTGCTAGTAATGCAGCTCGGTATGTGCTAGGTCGCCTGAACAATTCTTTCAGCAGGGGCTTGATTTCATCTTCCTCAAGATATTTTTCTTCAATTTTTTTCCAGTCTTCCAAGGTCTTTTTAATCCGTGGAAGTTTGGCCCGTCTAGAAGGATTGTCTTTGATGATGTCCAAGTCAACTGCATAATCAAAAGCAAGGTTCAACATGGATTTGGTACGCTCTTTCTTGTTCCTGGAGCAATCCAGGTTGTCTAGGTAATTTTGGACGTATTTTGGGTCAATATTGACTACTTTGATATCCAGACCAAAACTGTCTCTGATTTCCTTAATATTGCCCTTCAGAGAAGCGATTGAAGTGCGTTTGATTTCTTGCTGGTAGAAAGTCCACCATTGGTCGAAAAGGTCTGTAAATAGCATTTCAGAGCTTTTCAGCTTGCTTAGGGTATCTGCTATCTTTGCATCCAGTATTTTCTGGGCCTCTTTTCTGATCCGTGGAGTATCTTTCTCCATGAGGACGGATTTCCTTTTCCATTTTTGCGTATAAGGGTCACGGTATCTTTCAACAAAATTCACTTTTCCGGATTCATGTGCTTCTGGCCACATTGATTTTACCTCATTTCTGTGTTAAAATGGGTATAGTAAAGAGGCCTACTGTAAAGCAGGTTTTTTACTATATCGTATTCGCCCTACGCTCGGACCGTCCAAAGTTGAGCGTGGGGATTTTTTGTGTTCAAATCATAAAAAGCACCTATACAAAGTACAGGTGCTTACAGTGGAGTTAAATGCTCCAAAATAATGTTTCAATGGTAGTAGGTACTACCAAGATTTACCTGTATTATATCACTCTTTGTTTTCTTTGTCAAATTTTATCCACTTGCCAGAAAGAAGTTGCTTAGCAAGTGCTCTATCAATATCGTCCATAACTTCTTTGGATAAAGTGATTCTACCGATGGGGTCGAGGTCATTGATTGGCTTAGCTATTTTAAGTTTGCTAACTGATGTAATAGAATCTACTTTAGCATACGATACTTTATCATAGTTAGCATAGCGAGTTTTTAGTGAAGTAATCTTATCAGTATCAGCCTGAAGCCATTTTCTAATGGTATCAATTTCTACTGGGATGAATTTCCCTTCTGGGTCATGACGATTATAGTAGTCTAACCATAGTCTAGTTTGTTCAGTATCTTCATTTGGTCGATAAATATAGCCTCCTTCTGGCAAATTGAAACTTGATAGTTCAATAGCATCTGTCAACTTAAAGAGTTCTTTGATTTTATTAACGGCCGTCTCATTTTCGTTCATTATCCCCGAAAAGACAGCTTTCCCGATTGAGATATTATTTTTTCCGTTTTTAGAAGTTAAGGGTAGTACTGTTAATTTTCCATTGTTTGGGTGATCTTTCTTATCTAGGACTATTCCAAAGTGAGAATTTGAAAATTCTGTTCCTGTATTTGTCCCAAAATGGATAAAGACGATAGTTCCTCTTTTGTATCGATTATATTTCTGAGGTCTGTTGAGGTTTTCAGTCCGAAAAATCTTAGCTCTCGTTATCTCTGATTTTGCCAGATAATTGAATTTCGGATTATGTGGGTGATTTGCAATTTTTAGCAGTATATCTCTTGCTGCTGTCAGTTGTCGTTTGTTATCCATTTTCCTCCTATCCCCTATAAATATCCACCACTTCACCAATGGTTCTGATATCGTCGTCTTCGTTCAAGTAGATTTCTTCATAGCTATTGTTTAGGCTCTGTAGGTACCAGCGTCCGTCATAGTCACGTTTAAGTTTCTTAACAAAGTTCTTACCGTTGATTTGAAAAATGCCGATGTCGTTGATTTCCACCTTACTTGTCACATTGATAAAGAGTAAATCATTATCTTTTATCATTGGCTCCATGGAGTCGCCTGCCACTTTTGCGATTGTATCGTATTTTTCTGGGACATCGCTTGCTCGAAGTCTTACTTCCATGTGGAGATTGTCCTCTTGGAATGTGCCATGACCTGCTGCAACCAATCCTTCGACATAGTCAGTGATGTAATCTTCGGAATCCTCACGAACTTCAAAGATTGATGTAACCTTATTCTGTTCTTCCAACTGTACCTCGGCATAGTCGAGGACTTTTTCTTGTCTAGTTGGTTCGAGCTTGTTGTAAATCTCGAGAATTTCAGATTGTTCGATGTTGTTATCTAGCAATACCGAAAAAATATCAGGTTTTATTCCAAGTGCTGTACAAATTCTTAAAACATTATCAACGTTTGAATTAAGAATCCCTCTGTTTAAAATTGAATTTATAGTGGATGCGGGCATATCAATTTTTAGTGAAAATTGACGAACGCTACCGTATCTTCTTTCTATAAGTTCACGTAAATTTTGTTCATCCATAATTGACTCCTTTTCTACATTGTAACACACGATTTTTCGTTTGTCTAACAAAAATAAACGAAAAAATATTTAATTTATTATTGACAATGAACGAAAAATAGTTTATACTCTAATCAAGCTCACGAAAGAGCTTAAAAAAATAAAACTTTAAACGAATTTTCGTTCATTATTTTAGAAAGGAGTGCATATGCTGAATATTGATAGCGTACGCAGAGAAAAAAATATCGCAATCGTCGATATCGCTGACTTTTTAGAAGTTCGTGCACAAACTGTTAGTGATAAGATTAAGGGACGTTATCCATTTACTTTTAACGAAGCATTGGAAATTCAGCGACATTTTTTCCCTGAGTATGAATTAGGGTATTTGTTTAGCGAAGCAGTCTCAACTGCTTAATATTTTTAATTACATGAACGAAAATTCGTTCAAAATATAGAAAGGAGAAGGGGATGAATGAGCTAGAAAGAACAGCCCTCAATGAAATACTGAGGACTGTGACTCATATAGCTGAGAGGGTGGATAGACTTGAAGAACAGTTATCTCCACATCTTACAGAAACGGATAAAAAAGAGGTTATGGCATTGATTAGTGATGCACTTTCGAAAGGAAGAGGCGTCTCTGACAGTAATCTTGACGGTCTCAAAAATAGGCCAAAGATTCATCAGGGGATAGAAGGTGTTAGATAAACAAATTTTCTAATTTCTTTAGCTCTAGATGATATTCGGGAGAAATATGGCTATAAGCCTTGTCGAAAAAGGTATTTAAGTCAGAGACTACATAGAGTTCTGACAGTTTGCGACACTCTGCTAGAAAACTGGGTCTTTCTTGAAATACTGGCAGTATCATTGCAGCTATGTAAGTGTTTATCTTGCGATTTGTTGGATTAACTTTTAAGTAGTCTAAAGGTAATTGTTTTAGATTTACAGGTTCGCTTTCTTGAAATTGCAATTCGCTGTACTCAAGCGTGAATTCAGAAAAACCTTGAATGAGAGGATTTGTTGATCTAGACCACTCTTGGGCAAAGCCTTGAAGAAAGAGGTGAGAAGACACTTCGGCCAACACTTCTTCAAGCCAAAACATCGGCGTATTATACGGCGATTTATAGTAAGCGTGTAATAGTTCATGCCCCAACTGGTAAATGACTTGAGAATGCTCATTGATTTCTTGCATGTGCAAGAAAATCAAGTTGTCATCTGGAAAGGATACAGGGCAGTCAATAAATGGAGCGAAGATAATTGCTAAGTTTTCATCTTTAAAATTGGGGAAAATGTCTTGAGCAGTATTTGCTAGATAATCAAATACAGCTGAGTGCAGAGCGGAGCTAAACGGCTCTGGTAATTCATTGATTGATTGAAAAAACATTTTCCAATTTGTTTCAGGCACAATATACTTTTTCACGCTAGTTCTCCAATCGTTTTTATTTTAATTATAGCAAATTTTAAAGAACTAGAAAGGAGAAGGGATGTTACATCACTACATAACAAAGTACACAGAGAACAATCAGAGGTATTCTGAGAGCTGGATACAAATCAATATTTTCGGCAAGTGTTTCTGTCTATGGAAAAAGCGTATCAAAATTTGACACGCTCTATAGGTTATTGTTTGACCCAGTTTCGACCAGGTTCTTGAGTAGGTGGTAAGCGATCACCTTTGTCGATGTGTACCACACGTCCGCCAGAAACTTGTCCACCACGAGGACCAACTTCTTGATATGTCCCAGCAGGTTGATTGTCAGTTCCTGGTTTGATTAGGTTTTTACTCATATCGTTTCTCCTTTCATTAATATTTAACGCACAGGAGAAAATCACTTGATTTGGTAGTTAAAGTTGGATTTATTTTCCTGATTGTCATGGGTAAATTATATATCAAAAACATGCTTTTGTCAATATATAGTGTGGAAAGACATAAATATACACTATATGTAGTGTATAAGTCTTTATAAGCGTTAAAACTAATTTTATAAATATTGGTAAGGAGTAAAACAATATGTTGTGGAAAAATATCGAACGAATTTTGGCTGAAAAAAATTTAACAGTCTATAAGCTTTGTCTGCTTGCTGGAGTCGGCACAGCTCAGATCTACAATCTGCGTGATGGCAGGGTCAAAGATTTGCATTTTGAAACAGTAAAAAAAATCGCCAAGGCTCTTGATGTGAGCCTGGACGAATTAGCAAAAAGCTAATAAAAATAGCCCCATGACAAAGGTCAGGAGCTTACCAAAAATTTCACTTAAATTATATCACAGAAAGGAATGAATTGCTATGCCAAAAGCAGAATTAGTCTACAGACCGGCTAAACAGTCTGAAAAGGCAGAAGCTGGTGACTATGAGCACCTTTGTCAAATTTGGGAAGGTTTAACAGTCGGAACGGCTAAAGTTTGGGCGGCAGAAATGCGTGAGCATCCGGACTTCAGACAATACATTGAAAATCCAACTCACAGAATTGTCTTTATTAACTACGAAGGTTTCCGATTGTTTATCAAGTGGAAAAGTCGCAATCGATACAGACCGAAGAAAGAAACATTGGCAGAAATGCTTGAAAATATCAAACGAGAAAAACAGTTAGGAGCTTAGAATGACAGAAAATATTTTTACAGCCATAGGAGCATGTGCAGTATTTGCCATTCCGTGCGTAGTGGTTGCAGCGATTGATTACAGGAATGCGGAAAAGCAACGCAAGGAACGTGAAGCTAGACTACTAAGAGAACAGCTGACAGCGTTGGCATGTGAACGTGCAGTTGAAGCTGATCGCTTAGCCTGGAAGAACAGAGTTAGACAGTCACTTGCAAGCTGGGAACCAATCAAGTTTGCTGATGAGGTACCAACTAGGAAGGTTAGAAAGTGGGGTAGACATGCTTAGTAAGTTTTTTAGAACAAATCAAGTCGACAGCTATGGCATTGACCTACCAGCTAAAACAATTGATCGACTTGAACGTGAAAATGCCATTCTTCGTGGCATGGTAAATGATCTTGATAAAGAAAATTGTGAATACAGACGAGTCAATCAACAATTGGTTGATGAAAATGCACGACTACAACGTATTGCAGAAAAAGAAGAAATTTTAGGAGGTGCCTATGGTTAGAAATAAAATGTCAAACCTAGCCGATACCTTATTCGCTCAATTGGAATATTTGGATGATAGGGAACTCTCGGAAAATGAACTGCAGATCGAAATTGAACGGTCAAAAGCCATGGTTTCAGTGGCTGGTCAAATTGTTTCGGTTGGCAAGTTAGCCATTGATGCGAAAAAATTAGAGTCAGAAACAGGTCTTAATCCTGGTATTGCTCTGTTGGAGTAGCTTATGGGAAGGAAAATCTATACAGACGAAATTAAGGCCTTTATTTTTAAAAATTACAAGGGCAAGACATCTCAAGAGGTTGCAAATTTAGTGAATGGACATTTCGGAACATCTTTTACAGCACTTCAGATAAAACGTTTCCGCGGAAACCACAAATTAAATTCGGGACTAACAGGTCACTTTCCGAAAGGGAATGAACCGTACAACAAAGGAAAAAAATTTCCGAATATGCCACCAAATAGTGGTCAATTTAAAAAAGGTAACAGGCCGCATGGTTATCAACCTGTAGGGACAATCAACATGACCACAGATGGCTATTTGAAGGTTAAAATTGCTGATCCGAATGTCTGGGAAAGGGTACACCTGCAGGTTTGGAGAGAACATCATGGTCCAGTCCCAAAGGGATGTATCATCGTTTTTTTGGATGGCGACAAAACCAATGTTGATATCTCAAACCTAGTTTGCGTTACCCGAGCTGACCTTGCTCAAATGAATAAGAATAGGTATTTTGATAACGATGCAGACACTACTAAAGCTGCAATTGGGATGGTACAACTACAAAGAAAGGTAAAGGAAATTACAAATGGCAACACTATATGAACTAACCGGAATCTTTAAGCAAATTGCAGAAATGGAAGGTATTGATGAAGAAACCAAGCTGGATACGCTTGAGTCTATTGACTGGACGGAACAATTTGAAGAAAAGGTTGAAAACACCGTCAAGGTCATCAAGAACAAAGAAGCTGATGTGGATCAACTCAAAGAAGAAATCGACCGCTTAACCAAACGAAAAAAATCTATTGAAAATGACATCACACGACTCAAAACAGGTCTACAAGGTGCATTTGAAATCACTGGACATGAAAAAGTTAAGACTTTGCTATTTACCGTGAGCTTGGCCAACAATCAACCATCTGTGGTTGTAGATGAAGATCTGCTGCCTAAGAAATATTTTATTCAAACATTGAAACCAGACAAGACAGCTATCAAAGAGTTGCTGAAAGCTGGTAAGAAGGTCAAGGGTGCAGTGTTGCAAGAAAGTAGAAGTTTGAGGATTAGATGATGAAGATACTTTCAATCGATCCATCAAGTAACCGAATTGAAACATCTACAACAGGAATAGTCTTGCTGGATAATGCAGGTCTAGTGAGCTATTGGATAGTTCCGTTCGGTGCTAGAAATTTCAGTAAATGGTTCCGTGAAGTAGGTCGTGACCTGGAATACGATGTTGCCATCGTGGAAGAATACCAGGTACGTGACAATGATTATTCTCGAGACAACTCAGTCGCTGAAACCGTGGAAGCTGTTCAAGCGTGCTTTCCAAACGTGGAACTTGTTCGCAACGCTGGCTATGTGTCAGACATTCCTGATCAGTTGCTTAGGGAGCTTGGTCTTTGGACTTTTGACAAATCACATCATCAGGATGTGAGGGCGGCGGCTCGATTGGCACTATTCTGGGCACAGAGAAAAGACATCGAGGAGGTTATTCAAGACATTGGAAATCGAATTACGCAAATGGCAAGCTGAGGCCGTAAAACGGAGCGATCGCGATTGCCTAGGTATCTTTTTAGAGGGATTAGGCGGTCGCGGGAAGACTATTTGTGCCTTTGAGATCGCCAAGCATAAGGGTGCCAAGAAGGTCTTGGTCCTGAACAATCGGCTATCTATACTGAATGGCTGGATTGACACTCACAACAAGCTCTACTCACAAGACTTCCAGCTGGAAGCTATGACAGATAAGCGAATGCAGAATATCGTAGCAAGCGGTGTGGTCCTAGAGTTTGATGTTTTAATCGTCGACGAGTGGCAGAATATGTCCAGCGAGGCTAACTATAAAGCTTACAAAAAAATCCGACGTGGATACTCAATAGGGCTGTCCGCAACTCCAATCAGAAAGAAGGGTCAAAACTTCTATCCGCTGGAAAAGACAATCTTTGGTCAGGCAGAGCCAAACAACAAATTTGATTGGCAGAAGCAGCATGGCAAGATGAAATACGACCGTTTCAGCTACTCGAAGGAGAAGTGGGAAGACTTCCGTGACTATGAAAGTTATGTATCAGGATTGCCAAATTTCTTCCGTTGGGAAGAGATTGAGGAAATCGAAGGAGCAGAGGAGAACAACGGTTTTGAAGTTATCTTTGAGCCAATGTGGTGCCTACCTGCCAATCCTGATGAATTAAACCAACTGCGACGGCTGAACATCGTCGGAAAGAATGGTAAGTATGCTATGGCCAAGCAGTCATTTGGTCGAAAGACTTTCGAGAGGTATCTGACCCAGACAGGTTTTGATGTGGATTTTCCAAAGATTAAAGCAGTCAATGCAGATACACCAATGCTATTGCAGTTAGATCTTCTCTTGGCCAAGCAATCGGAAATGTTAATTGTCAGCAAGTCCAAGCAGATCGTTGAGGTTATCTATGAACGGCATCCTGAAATCGGT
The DNA here is from genome assembly GCF_021654455.1 of Streptococcus parasuis. Lineage (NCBI taxonomy): Bacteria > Bacillati > Bacillota > Bacilli > Lactobacillales > Streptococcaceae > Streptococcus > Streptococcus parasuis. The sequence continues at coordinate 1,658,657 of NZ_AP024276.1, read as the reverse complement.
ATTTGGACTGGCGATAAGAAAGAAGGGCATGATAGGATCAACATGGTCGCTACTAGCCAAGTATTAGGAGTTGGGGTCGATGGGCTCCAGCACCGTTTTAAAACAATTGTAGTTCTGGATCCGTCCCAGCCTAGTGACGGAGATTACGATGACTATCGGCAACTTCTTTGGCGGATTACTGGTAGCCGTCAGCAGCACGACGTTAGGGTCGTAGAATTTTATTTTTAAAACAAAAGGAGTAAAAAAATGAAAATTTCAAACAAGTTAATCGTATTGCGTGAGAAAGAAAAGGGCTATTTTATGTCAGAAATCAAAAATAATCCCCATTCACTTGCAACGAAAGCAGGTTTTGTAGAAGAAATCCGTGGTGCCCTATCACTTCCATATGAGTATTATTTGAAACAAAAATCCGAAATTAAAGCTCTTGCGAAAATTCACGATTGTGAAATCATCTTGGTAGATGCTGAGTACACACTTACTTATCCCAATGGAGAAGAGGTTTCTAATATTATTTCTAAAGAAGAAAATTTATTTGAAGAATTGATGGAAGCATTCAAACAATTTTAAGGAGAATACATGACAGTAAAAGAATCGCCAATATTTGCAACCCTGTGCAGTATTCAGACAGAGCTGGTTGCACCGAAAGGACAGTACAATTCTTTCGGAAAATACAACTATCGTAGTGCAGAGGATATTTTGGAGGCACTAAAGCCTTTACTCAAAAAGCATGATGCATCCCTGGTATTAAATGACGATATCGAACAGATTGGGGACCGCTACTATGTTCGTGCTACAGTAACATTATTTGCATGTGGCAGTTCAATCAGTGCCCAAGCGTCAGCAAGGGAAGAAGATACAAAGAAAGGTATGGATGGCAGCCAGATCACCGGAACTGCATCCAGTTACGCTCGAAAATATGCTCTTAACGGGTTGTTTGCCATTGATGATAACAAGGATCCTGATACTGGCGAATATGCGAACCAGACTGGTAAGCAAGCACAAGCTCAGAAACCAGCGCAAAGTAAGCCTACATCAAATCCGAAACAGAACCAGAACGCATCTGGCAGTGTTAAGTACATCACGGGAGCCCAAGCGAAGAAGCTACGTGAAGACATCAAGAATATTGCGGAGGCTTCAGGCGGTCCGGTTAATACCGTTGGAGTGTGGTTCATTGGCCAGCTGGGCGTGGATAAAATCGAAAGTATTCCAGCTGACCGTTTGAAAGAAGCACAGGATCTGATTGTAAAAACTAAGAAAGCGAAAGGGATTGAATGATGATAATTGAAACTTTGAAAGAATTTGGAATGGCTGTACTTTGGTTATTCCTTGGCTATCTGCTCGGTGAGCGTAACAAGAAAGGAAGCGAGTAATGGGTTATACGGAACTTGGGCGAAAACGTCCAATCAAAATTCAAGGTGATACCTATGACGAAATCTTGATTTACAAATATAAAGGCGAAGTTTGGGGCGTGTGTTATAAAGGCTGCGAGATTGATGGCGTTTATAATTACACAAAAAAAGATTTCTATTGGTCGAGAATCTTTGGAATGACATTGAAAGAAATTGTTAAGAAAGTCATTCAACCATTAAAAAGATCTTTTCCAGGAGATTACTCAATGATTGATGAACATTTGGTAAGAAAGGCATTGAAGGTGGATAAATTATGATTAACAACGTAGTATTGGTAGGACGCATGACTCGTGATGCAGAACTTCGTTACACTCCGTCAAACCAGGCTGTTGCGACTTTTACCTTGGCTGTCAATCGCAACTTCAAAAACCAAGATGGGGAGCGTGAAGCAGATTTCATCAACTGTGTCATTTGGCGTCAGCAAGCCGAAAACTTGGCTAACTGGGCTAAAAAGGGTGCTTTGATTGGAATTACAGGTCGCATTCAGACTCGTAGCTATGACAACCAACAAGGGCAACGTGTCTACGTTACTGAGGTAGTTGCAGAAAGTTTCCAACTCTTGGAAAGCCGTGGACAACAGTCGAATTATCAAGACGGCTCATTTGGAAATTCAAGTCCTATGGATATCCAAGACGAAGATTTGCCGTTCTAGGAGGTGCTAGATGGGAATGAAGAAAGCGGCTTTGGCTTATCAGAAAAAGGGCTTTTCTGTAATTCCTATAAGCCCTTCTAATAAGCAACCGATGATAAAATTTGCTGATAAACCGGCTATGACCGCGCAAGAGATTGAAGATTTTTGGAATCAGTATCCGGATAGTAATATCGCTGTCCGGACTGATAAATTCTTCGTAATCGACATCGACTTGCACGGCAAACATAATGGATATGAGAGTCTGGCCAATTGGGAACATCTTAACTTACTTACCCCGACGCTGCAGGCGAAGACTGCCAGCGGTGGCAAGCATATCTTTTACTTTAAGCATCCGGATGTGTCCATGACACAGATGATTGGTTTTCTTCCTGGAGTGGATGTCAAAGCTCATCCAAATAATTATGTTCTGGTCGCTCCCTCAAAAACACCTAAAGGGGAGTATGCCTGGGACTTGGAAAAGTCGAAAGAAGGCGGGACCATGGTCACTGCTAGTCGAGCGCTAGTCATGGCAATTAAGCAAGAGTATCTGAAAAAGAACAACCGGAGCGAACTTGATGACATTTATTATCAAATTCGGAATGGTGCTGGCAAACGAAATCGGACCACGGAGGTCTTTGAAATGATTGTCAAAGGCTTTGGTGAGGAAGGTAGTCGAAACGATACGGCAGCCAAATTTGCTGGGACATTATTGGCCAGAAGTGTTGACCCAAACTGTGTTTTGGAATTGGCACGGATTGCGAATAATAATTCTGCTGATCCACTAAGCGATAGAGAGTTAAGTCGGACGGTAGATAGTATGATACAAAAACACATGAGGGGAGGTGGCAGTGATTGGTGATGTTGTAAATATCTCTGTCAAGCAGTTTACCAGGACGAAAAAAAAGGTACTGGATGAAAACGGAGAAAAGGTTGAGATTGATGCCATTGTCGCAGACAGCCCTCGAAATGTGCTGTTGGCCATGAAGAGTGATAACAAGCTCAATGACTTCCTTCGGCACAACGAATTTACTGGTGAGCATGAGATTGTGGCCGATGTCAAATTGGATGCTATCAGCATGAGGAAAGGTCAGCTGCCATCTGCATTTGAATCTTATCTCAGTGTTTACCTGGAAAATCATTTCAAGGTTGTGTTCAAGACCAGGGCTTTGCAAGATGGTATTGAGGCATTCTTTGCAGAAAAAACCTATAATCCTGTTCAGGAATACATGGAACATGCCTATGACAGTTGGGACCACAAGGAACGTCTGAATCAAGTCTTCCAGACCTGGCTAGGTGCTGAGGACAGCATCTATGTCCAGAAAATAGCGGAGATGTTTTTCGTCGGGGCTGTGTCCAAGGTCTTCAATCCATGGGTAAAGTTTGACTACACTCTAGACCTGGTCGGTGGGCAGGGTGCTGGTAAGACAACATTCCTGCAAAAGATCGCAGTTGACTGGTACACGGATTCTGCTAAGGATTTCATGGACAAGGACAACTACGAGATCATGCTAAAATCCCTGATTGTCAATGACGACGAGATGGTGGCTAGTAGGAAGACGACGTTTGATGAGCTCAAGGCTTTTGTGACCAAGACCGATTTGACATTCCGTAGGTCCTATGGTCGTCGTGCTGAAAAGTTTCCCAAAAACTTCGTGATTGCTCGGACCAGCAACAAGGTCGAGTATCTTGGTGATAAAACTGGTGAGCGTCGTTTCCTACCGATCTTGGTGGATGCAGCTAAACAATTCGTCAAGCCATTCGACATGACGGACAATGATGTCCTGCAGTTGTGGGGTGAGGCAGTTGCAATTTACAAAAAAGGCTTCACGTTGACCTTTGACGAAGACTTCGAGGATGAGCTGGCAGTCTATAAAGAACGCTTCACTTATCGAGATGAGGCAGAAAACCAAATCTATGATTATTTGGATATGCTGGTTCCGGAAGAATGGGAAAGCATGTCCGTAGTTCAACAGCATCAGTACACATGGGCTTATTTCAACAATGGTGTGTATCGGAATGATGCCGGTTTTATTTACGAAGGTGTCAAACCGCAAGAAAGTGTGTCATCGAAGCAGATCCTGAAGAATGTTTTTGACATCGATGTTGCCAAAGGAGATAAATTAGCTCGGAAGATTAAGCTGATCATGGACAACAACCAGGATTGGGAGTACAAAGTTAAGAAGGTAAATGGCAAAGCAATTCGAGGATATTTCCGGAAATAATATGCAGAAAAAGTGATGTAACCGAAAACGTGTTTTGATGTAACTTTTAGTCAAAAGGTTACATCAAGTTACATCAAGGTTACACCAATGATGTAACCGTTGAAAAACTCAATCGTATCAAGGGTTTAAAGGTGTTTTTTTAGAAAAAAATAAAAAAGTGGTGTAACCGCCCTAAACCCTTGGTAATATTGGGTTTATAAGTCATCTCTACTGTTAGTTACATCATTTATATAAATATTTAAGTTAATAAAATTAGCAAGTGCTATAAAGCCCGGTATAATAGGATTTTTGATTTTTATAAAAAAAGTTTTTAGAAAAGTGATGTAACCTTGTAACCGTGAAATTTTATGCAAAAGAATGAATAAAAAGGAGTAAAAATGACATATACAGTAACAGTATTATTTGATCACGTGCTAGTTGACGAAACGCATTGCTTCGAAAATGAAGCTGATGCCTTGAAATGCAAAGCAGGCCTGGAAGCTAGGTATCGAGGTCAGCGGTTGTATAGTGTGAAGATGGAGGAAGTCGAGTGAAAGAAAATGATCCATTGGTTTTAGTGACTCTGTGTCTAGTCATCGCTTTGTTTGCAGCAGTAACAGAAGTAAAAGTATTGCGTGGACAAGTGAAAAGGCTGGAAGAACGTGAAACGGTTATTATTCACAAGGTTGACAATGCGGGCGTGACTATGGTTGGAAAAGTCACAGGGAAGGACATTGTTGACGGTAGGTACTATGTAGAAATCGGTGCCTACGGCAAATTCCTGGTCACAAAGGGTCAGTTTGAAACAATCAAAATCGGTGATGATATTCCGGATTACCTACAAGGAAGGGGTAGTTGATGACTTAAGGCTTTCCGACTGTTGCAGGTCGGTGGGTCATTCTGCTAAAAATAAATTAAAAAGGAGGACTCTTTTGTAGATTAAAGTTACATTATTGGGCCAATGGCAGTACGGTCAGCCACAAATAAATTAAATAGAAAGTAATTGCAAATGGTATCAGAGTCCAACTCCCTATTGTGGTACGGGTGGGGGACGAATATTACAAAATTGGAGGAATAAAACAATGTACGAAAATGAATATCAAGTAACAAAACGTCAGGTAGTAGCAGGCGCTACAATTATTGGACTTATTATTTTTGCAGTATTTTTTAGATTGACCGCGGTTGTAAAAATTCCAGCTAATACAGTCGGTGTTAAAGTCTCTGCTTTTAATGGTGTACAAGAAAAGACTTTACAGACAGGGTACCATCTGAAACTCCCATTTGCTGACAAGGTGTATAAATTACCGACATCAGTTCAGACCAAGACCATGGAAGCTATCACGACACAGACCAAGGATGGTCAGTGGTTGAATACCAATATTGATGTTAAATACAAGGTCAATAAGGCAGAGGCTATGACTGTATTTACCAACTACACAGACCTAGAAAACGTGAGTAACAGCGTTGTCGCTCCAGCGGTTCAACGGGCCATTGAATCCGTGACAGGTGAGTATGATATTTACGAAGTACTAGGGTCTAAACGTACAGAAGTTTATGGCAAGATTGACCAGAAGCTAAAAGAACGGTTCGCAGCTGACAACTTGGAGTTTGTGTCTTTCACTATCACTGACCAAGACGCTGGTGACGAGATAGAGAAGGCGATAAAAGACGAATCGGTTAAGCAGAAGCAGGTTGATTCTGCTAAGCAGGATCAAGAAAAAGTTAAAATCGAAGCGGAAACTAAAAAAATCCAAGCTCAGGCTGATGCGGATGCTGAAGTCATTAAGGCTCAAGGGCAAGCAAAAGCCAACGCTGAATTAAACAACTCTATCTCTGACAACCTCATCCGAATGAAAGAAGCTGAAGCACGTTTGGAACATGGTTGGGTTGAAGTTATCACTCAAGGGGATGTGATTACGAATCAAGAGTAACAAAAAAAGCCAAGGCACTCTCTGCCCTGACTGTGGTTTCGCTATCAATATTATACCACAAAAAGGAGACAGAGAGTGAACAAGGCTAAAGAGTTGCTTGATGAACTACAAAACCTAGATTTAGACATTCAAAGCCGGATAGATGAAATCAATGAACTTGAGGCAGGTTTGCTCTCAAGCCCAAAATGGAAAACTGATAAGGTTCAGGGTGGGAAAGCTAAGAAAGTTGATGATGTCTATTCCCAGCTTGTAATCATGAAAGAAGCTATTGAACAAGATACCAATGAAGTTATTAACAGGAAACTTGAATTAGGTAGATTGATTAACAAGCTGAAAAATCCAAAAAGCAGGTCAGTTCTCAGAATGACTTACATTACTAAAATGTATGTTGATGATGTTTGCGACAAAATGGGTATCAGTAGAACCACTTTCTATACTTGGAGGAATACGGCTATCTGTGAGTTGAATGATGTTTTGGAAAAAATGGAACTAAATTGAACTTTACAAAACCGTACTGAACAAATCAATACTTGTCAGCACAGTTCTAAAAATCTGCTAGAATGGTAGTATAAAGAATTAAGGGTAAGGCACCTATGAAGTGTCTGCCCTTTTCTTTTTTCAAAACAAACAAAGCAGGGAGGAGGGGCATGGAGAAAAGTGAACTAGCACGCAAAGACTATGAGGCAGGCATGAAGTACAAAGATATTGCTACTAAGCATGATGTCTCAATCAACACAGTCAAATCATGGCAACGTAGACACAAATGGAGCCGTGACAAAAAGGGTGCACCCAAAACTCCAAGAGGTGCACCCAAAGGGAATAAGAATGCAGACGGACACGGAGCCCCTAAGGGAAACACTAACGCCCTCAAACATGGATTGTTTGCTAAGTACATACCTCGAGATGTTCTCGAGATAGCTCAAGATATTTCTGATAAACACCCAATTGACATCCTTTGGGAAAACATCACGCTAACCTATGCTAATCTACTGCATGCTCAGCGTATTTTATTTGTTCAAGATATAGAGGATAATACAGAATTTATTTCTGGAGATGGTCTGAAAGGAACAACCTACGAACATCATACAGCATGGGATAAGCAAGGTAAAGCTCTGGCAGCTATCGCAAAAACACAAGGAGAACTGCGACAGATGATTAAGGCTTATGATGAGCTAACACGCTCACCGCTTGTCACTGAAGAGCAGCGATTGAGAATTGATACTCTCAAAGCTAAATTGCAAACGGAGGGGGATTCAGATGGCGAAATCATCATTGTCGACAGCTGGTCCGACGATTGATATCCAGAGAAACGTTAATCCGCATTTCAAACCAGTCTGGACTTCAAAGAAACCCTACAATATCCTCAAGGGTGGTCGGAACTCGTTTAAGTCATCGGTTATTGCTTTGTTGCTGGTTTACAAGATGTTGCTTGCAATCTTAAAAAAACAGACTGTCGAAATCATCATCGTTCGAAAGGTTGCAAATACAATCTATGATTCAGTGTATAAAAAAATTGAATGGGCATTGCGAAAATTCGGTGTGCACAATCAATTCAGAATGTATAAGAGTCCGTTTAAAATCACTCATGAAAAGACCGGTTCTACTTTCCACTTTTATGGTCAGGATGACTTTCAAAAACTGAAATCAAACGAGGTTGGTGCAGTCATTGCTGTCTGGTACGAGGAAGCTGCTGAGTTTAACAGCGCAGAGGAATTTGACCAGTCAAACAGTACGTTTATGCGTCAGAAACATCCAGATTATCCTTATGTGCAATTCTTTTGGTCATATAACCCACCTCGAAATCCCTATGCCTGGATAAACGAATGGTTGGACAGTTTGAGGGGGCATGACAAATACCTGATCCACGAGTCGAGCTATCTTAATGATGAGTTAGAATTTGTGACCGAACAAATGCTTGATGAAATAGAGCGTATCAAACAGAATGACTTTGATTATTACAGATACTTGTATCTTGGTGAGCCAGTTGGGCTAGGTACCAATGTCTATAATTTAGACTTGTTCCACGTCGTAGATGGTATTCCACAAGACGAGCGAGTAGTTTATCAGTATTTCTCTATTGACGGTGGACACCAGCAATCAGCAACAACCTGTTTGCATATTGTTTTGACATCTAGTCGAAAGGTCTTTGTTATTGATAATTACTATTACAGTCCAGCTGGCAAAGTAAATAAAAAATCACCAAGCCAGTTATCAAAAGACCTGCATGAGTTTATCATGGAAAAATCTATCAAACGTGTTCCTGGTGCTGTCCTGCGAAATCAGACGATAGATAGTGCCGAAGGTGCATTACGAAATGAATATTACGAAAGATTTAAGGTCAGGTTGAATCCGGTCAAGAAAAAGACAAAAATCATCATGACTGAGTATGTGCAGTCACTGCTTGCACTTGATCGTGTTTACGTGGTTCGAAGCGAGAACAATATGAAATACTTCCTGGAAGAGCATAAGCGATATATGTGGGACGAGAAAACAGTCATGTCGGATAATCCAGCTGTTGTGAAAACTGACGACCATACCTGCGATGCGTTTCAGTATTTCGTAATGGATAATTTGAGAGACCTTGGCTTGATTGCTTAGGAGGTGATACTTTGAGTTTATGGAACAATATAAAAAATCTTTTTAGGAGAGGAGGAGATAAATTGGCACAAATGACAGATAAGGAGCTTCAGACAATTCTTGATCACCCGAAAATCTCTTTGAGTAAGGATGAGGTTGAACGGATTAGAGAGGATTTCACAATCTATGCTGGCAAACATCCACAAGTTGAATATCTCAACTCAATGCGAAAAAAGAAAAAGCGTGATTTCCAAGGGCTTAATATGACAAAAGTAGCCAGCGAATATATAGCGAACATTGTCTTCAACGAGCAGTGTGAAATCAATATTTCTGAAGAGCACGCTGAAGCCAAAGAATTCATAAATAAAGTCCTTGAGGACAATAAGTTTATCAAGAACTTATCCACTTACTTGGAGCCTATGTTTGCGACTGGTGGCTTAGCTGTTCGTCCTTATGTAGATAACGGTAGGATTGAGTTCAGTTGGTGTTTAGCAGATACATTCTATCCGCTGAAATCAAACACAAATGATATTACCGAATGTGTGATTGCTTCTCGCTCGATTAATGTTGAGAATGACAAAGAGATTTTCTATACACTTTTAGAGTTTCATGAGTGGCAGGGAAATGATTATGTGATTACGAACGAGCTATATCGCAGCGAACGGAAAGAAGTGGTTGGTCGTCGTGTGTCTGTTAGTATGCTTTATGCTGACTTGCCAGAGCGAGTTGTTTTCAATGCTGCTGTCGCACCTTTGAATCAACCGCTGTTTTCATATCTGAAACCGGTTGGATTTAACAATATCTCTCCTCGCAGTCCCCTCGGATTGAGTTTGGTTGATAATGCAAAGTCAACAATAAAGCGTATTGATGAGGTTTCGGACCAATTCTTTTGGGAGATAAAAAAAGGCAAGCGTCGAATTATTGCTTCGGATCATTTTGTGAATACGTCGATTGATCCAGTATCTGGAAGACCTATTCAATACTTTGATGAAGATGAGGATATGTTTCTTGCATTGCCGTCAGCGATTGACGATATGCAGTGGAAAGATATTACCCCAGAAATCAGAAGTCAACAATACATCGCCAGTCTCAATAACTTCCTAGCAACTCTGGAAATGCAGATTAAAGTCAGTCCAGGCACTTTCTACTTTGATGGTGCTGGTGTCAAAACAGCGACTGAAGTGATCAGTGAGGATAGTTTAACGTTTCGGACACGTAGTGGTAATGTCAATGCTGTGTCGGAGTTTATCAAAGATGTACTGATTTCTGTTTTCGAATTGGCTAGTCGAACGATTGGGCCAGACGGAAAGTTGCTCTATACTGGTGAAATTCCTACTAAGAGTGACATTGGCATTGACTTTGACGACGGGATCTTCACCGATAAAAAATCTCAGCTTGATTATTATGCTCAAGCACAATCAGCAGGATTGATTCCTAAAACAATTGTGATTCAACGATTATTTGATGTGGATGATTCTACCGCTAAAGAGTGGTTAGAATTAATGGTCGCTGAGAACAACTCAGCCAATCCGTTGCTAAAACAAATTTCTGCTGAACAGAGCCTATTAGGTGGTGATGAGTAGTGCCAAAAGTCACGCCACACCAACTTAACCTAATGACTGATGGTACTGTAGATTTGTACCGTGAGTTAGAAAGCGAAATCTTCCGTTTAGTTGCCCAAAGACTTCGAACGGAAGGAGAAGTCGATATTACAGCATGGCAAATGGAAAAACTCCAACAGTTACATCTGCTGAATGCTGATGTCATTCACGAATTGGCCAAGGTTAGCGGACGTGCGTCGGATGAGATTGAGCGATTCATTCGTTCTGCTGGTTATGCAATCGTTGATGATACGGATAATTACTTCGAAAAACCTCTACCCTATTCCAGTCGCATTGACTTAATGATGGAAGGGTACAAAAATCAAGTATTTCGTGATGTTAATAATTTCGTCAATCAGACCTTGATTAGTACAAACTATGGCACTGGCAAAGTAGCTGAGATGTACACGGATATTATTAACAAATCCGCAACACTATTCAATTCTGGCATGTTGACTCTCGACAAAGCCATTCAACGGACAATCAACCAGTGGGTAGATAAAGGGATTCAATCTTCTTTCGTTGACAAAGGCGGCCATACCTGGTCGATGGAGCGTTATGTTGCTACGGTCCTTAGATCTACCATGCAACGGACATATAACGAGGTCAGAACAAGCAGGATGGCTGAATATGGTTGTCATACAGTCCTAGTTGGTTCCTTAGCTTCTGCCCGTCCGGATTGTGCCTACTGTCAAGGACAAGTCTTAGATGTTCGTCCTCAAGAACAAGCTGACAGTGGATATCCTAGTGTATATAATTTTGGATATGGTAGTCCCGGAGGGCACCGAGGGGTTAATTGCCGGCATCCATGGTTTCCATTTGTTCCTGGTGTTAGCACTAATAACCAGCCTCAATATGATCCAGAAGATGCGATTGAAAATGGCAGGATTGAAGCAGGTCGTCAACAATTAGCGGGTCGAATCCGCAATACGAAGAAAAAGCTGATGATTGCAGAAGAACTTGGAGCTGCCAACGCAGGAAAATACAAGCGTCAATTGCTCGAACAGCAAGCTCAAATGCGTGAATACGTTCAAAGGCACAATCTAAGAAGGAATTACCGATTAGAGAAAGTCTATATACCGAGACAGAATGTTGTCGATGGCGGCTATAAAGCAATCCTAACAAAAGCTGATAAAGTACGAGCTACTGCCCAGTATGAAAAATACAAGTCAATTTTAGGAAATAAAGCTCCCAAAACACTTGATGACTACATCAATATCAAGTATAATGGTGGTGAGAAGTACAAAACATTAAAACACGATGCGAGGGTTGTTAGCTATTTCAGTGGCGATATTAAGGAGCCACTAAGTGAGTCTCAAAAGAAACAAGCTGTAGAGGCCTATTTTAATTTTAAAAATGATGGTATTCTGTTCGGTGACCACGGGATTGCTCGATATGTCGAGAGAATGCGCAGGAAAAATGGGACACTCAAGTACAACTATCAGGCCATATTGAATATTTTTGAGCAAGAACCCTTATATACATCGTCTCGCGGTGCGAATGTTAGAGACGTTAGATTTAACGACAATGTAATTGTTTATTCTGAACAAGGTAAAAAAGAAGTTGTTTCAATGGTTTTGAGAAGTAGCAAGAAAAAAGGAAAAGATATTCCACATAAAGATTGGACGGTGATTTCTGGTGACAGCAACTGATGAAGTTTTTAAAATGTTTGATGATGTGCTAACAGGTAAAATCAGCGTTTGGGATTTTTCTTTTATTTTTGGAGAGTGGCTAACTAGTGAGTCCGGTGACCGATTGATTGATGAAAATGAAGAGTTATTTGATTTTTTCAATGAAGAGGTGCTAGAAGAAATGGAGTTATTATCCGATTATAATCTAGAAACCAATAAATCTAAATTGCTTAAATACTACAGGCAAGCGAAAAGGATAGTTACCGAAAAAGAATCACATTTACTTCCAAAATAGCATTTTCAGAAAGCAGACCAATTATTTAGATAAGCATTCGAGAAATCGAGTGTTTTTTTGTTGCAAAAAAAGAAAGGAGATTGCTATGAATAAGCGTATCAAGAAGAAATATGAGCTTGAAAATCGCATTCGTACATTGGAAACTCATATTGATTTTTTGATTGACCAAAATAATCAGCTATGGAATATTGTCGAACGCAATGCTCAGGCTACTAATGCTAGATTTGACAAAATCGAGAAGCAAGTAGCCAATGGTAATTCTAAGAAACCGTTCTGGAAACGGTGAGGAGGTGGTCCCACATCTTGACAGCAGAAAAGACTACTTGAAATTAATCTCAAATACTTAAAACTGGTCGAAATTGACCAGTTTTCTTTTTGTAAAAATCGACCGGCACGTCGTTAAACTGTCCAACATATTTCAAATTCTCGTGGTCGTCACACGTTAACTAGACGTAGAAGGAGAACGTATGAAACGTGATTTTTTAGCAACGCTTGGATTGTCTGATGAAGTTATCGACAAGGTCATGGCCGAACATGGGAAGACAGTCAATGAAACTAAGTCGAAATTGACTGAAACCGAGAATGAACTTAATGCTAAAGTAAAGGACCTTACAACAGCTAATCAGACTATTGAAGACCTGCAAAAATCAAACAAAGATAATGCCGATTTACAAAAGCAGATTGAGGATTATCAAACAAAGCTAACCGAATCTGAGACTCAAAGAATTGCTGATCGTAAAAATGCATTTATCGAACTTGGATTGACGAAAGCTGGTGTCAAGAATAGCAAGGCCGTGACCGCCCTATTAGATTTGGATAAAATCTCAGAAGGCGATAAAGGCTGGACAGGACTTGACGAACAGCTAGAGGCATTGAAAGAAAGCGATGCATATCTTTTTAATGTCGCCGAAGATCCAAAACCGCAACCAACGCCAGTCATTACAATGCCTGGTAACCCTGACAGCTCGGACCCAGCTCCAAAAGATGCGTGGGCAGAAGTAGCTGCACGATATAACTAGAAAGGAATAGCAAATGGCTATTAAAGAATACACAAAACAGTATGTCGGAATGTTTCCGAATATCTTCTCAAAGAAAGCACGTTTTTTGGCTGCTTTCGGTGGTACAATCCAAGTTGTTGACGGAGTGACCGATTCAACAAAATTCATGGACCTTAAAATCTCAAACGATGTCGATGCGGTCCTACAGGAGTACCAAACCGGCGAAAATGTAGCCTTTGGAACTGGTACTGGATCAACCAGCCGATTCGGAGAACGTAAGGAAATCAAATCAGTTAACAAGCAGGTTGATTTTGATTCACCTCTTGCAATCCATGAAGGGGTTGATAACTTCACTGTCAATGACGTACCAGATCAAGTGATTGCTGAGCGTCAAGCTAAGCACGCAGAAGCATGGACTGAGAAATTCTCACAAATTGCAAGCAAGGCTTTGTCTGACATCGCATCTGAAACATTTACTGGCCCAATGACCGAGGACGGTGTGACCAAAATCTTCAACGATGCACGCAAGAAGCTTATCAACAATAACGTATCCAAGGATATTGTTTGGCGTGCTTATGTGACAGCTGATGTCTACAATTTGCTTGTTGACTCAAAATTGGCTACTACAGCTAAGAAATCATCTGCAAATATTGATGATAATGAAATTTACAAGTTCAAGGGCTTTATCTTGGAAGAATACCCAGATGCATACTTCCAAACAGGCGAACATATTGTCTTTGCTGCTGACGGTGTTGGTCAACTTGGACTTGGTGTACAGACTTCTCGCGCACTCGATGCAACTGACTTTGTAGGTATCGTAATGCAAGCAGCAGGCAAGACTGCTAAATATATCCCTGAGAAGAACGCTAAAGCTATCTTGAAAGCTAAGTTAACTCCAGCAGGATAGGAGGGCTAGATGAATAAGTACAAGGTTACTGCTCCTTTTTGGGACAAGGTCGAAAAGAAATACATTGATGTTGGCCAGATTGAATATGCTCCGGAGCGAGCACAAGAAATCAATGACAACTTGAAATGGTACGCAGCTGAAAAAGGTGTGGAGGATATTCTAATCCTTGAAAAAACAAAAGCACCTAAAAAATCCAAAAAAGAAACTGTCGAAGAGGAGGGTGAGTAGCCCTCTTTCTTTTTGAAAGGAGGTACTATGCCTTATATCAAAATTGAAGATTTAGAAATCGAAGAAACTGATACAGCTTTTGTAGAGCAGGCTATCAATAAAGCAGAGCAACTTTTTGAAGTTGTAACTCGACGATTTTATTCTCGTGTTGATTTTGAGACAGATGTAGAGTGGCGGAAAAAAGCCGTAAGGGATGCTCTGAAAGCCCAGGTTAGGTATTTTATCGACCAGGGGGCTTTAACAGCACAGGAGCTTAATTCTGAGCCAGAGACAGTAAGTCTGGGAAGGACTTCCATCGGCAAGTCTAAATCTTCCCAAAACACGAATACTAGTAATCTGTTGTGCGATGAATTCTATCTCTACCTGTCCGGTACTGGTTTGCTTTATCGAGGTGCTGGCTATGGTTAGAAGAGTTCCAAAACGAATGCTGATTCATGAGTTTGAGTATCATGAATATCTTCGAGAAGACCGTAATCATAAACCTGAATATGCTAGCCCAGTGACAGTGAAAGATTGTCGCATTGATTTCGCCACTATTTATAGCCGTGACAGCTCTGAAAAAAAGATTGTGGCTGATTGCCTTATCTTTTGTTATAACGCTCAAACAAGCCCTTTTTTGGCGTTTAAGGAGATGTCAAAAATTGTGGTTGGTAATCGTGAGATGACAATTAAAAAGGTTGTTCCAATTTATGAGCCATATTCTAAGAAACTGTTTAGCTATGAACTGGAGTGTTTGTGATGGCAGATGTCAAAGTGACGGTTGATTTGAAAGGCTACGATAAAAAATTGAGCAAAGCCAATTTCCAAAAAGGGCAATTCGTAATGGCAAACCAGATGCTTGCAGATATGACACCTTTCGTTCCATTTGAGGAAGGGGCATTATCTGGTAGCGGTATGGTTGAGAGCAATGGAGAAATCTTATCCTGGGATACTCCGTATGCCAAACGTTGGTTTTTCAATCATGCAAACTTTCAAACAACTTTCCACCCTCAAGCAACGAGTCGTTGGGATTTAGCAGCACAGGGCATGTATGGTAATACTTGGCCGGATAAATTTGTGGAAGGAGCTGGTCTTCAATAATGGATTTTCAGGAAAGATTGGGGGACGTCATTGACAATGTCATCCAAGAAAATGAGTTAGATATCCCCTTGTTCAATGATTTAAACAACGAAGAAGAAAGTATATCCTTGTACTCCCTTCCGGGCGGAAAAGTTTTTCGAGCCTATTATGATGGAATCAAGGAGAAACGATTAAACTTTGAAATCCAAGGTAAGTCTAAGGACAGGGAGCGCATTTTATCGATCGTTGACAAACTATCAAAAGTTTTAGAAGAACTGACAGACGTTGAGAGTTCAGACGGTTCGTTTGAATTCTCCTCTCTGTCTATTTCATCAGAGCCCTACTATCAAGCTAGTGATACGTCGGGATATTTTTATTTCAGATTGACCTTCCAGGTCGACTTAACTATTTACCCAAAGAAAGGAAATTAAGTAATGGTACGTAATAAGAACGCCAAACGCGGGCATTTCGTTGCTGATTTTGACCCGAAGAATGCAAAGCAAGAACCTACTGAATGGTTGGAATTAGCAAAATGGATTAGTAACATCGAGGATGATACCGATGAAGAAACTGATGAAACAGGATATTATGATGGAGATGGTAACAAAGAGACCGAAGTTGTATCTGTTTCTGAATCATGGACTGTCGAAGGAACTTATGATGACGAAGATCCTGCACAGGCGCTTATTGTCAGCAAGAAACGTAAAACTGGAGACGGCCGAAAACTATGGCATAAGATTGTCGAATCAAATGGCAAAAAACAATATGTCGGCGTGGCAACTGCTACAGAAATCAAGGGCGGTGGCGGTGAGGCTACCGAACATGAAAAATTTGGTTGTAAGTTGACTTACAATGGATTGCCTAAGGAATCGGCTGTTCCAGGTGCATAACTTTTTTTGAGAGGGAGTGAACCCTCTCTTTTTTGATTTTAAAAGGAGTAAATAAAAATGTCAGTAGTCGTTATTCAAAGTAACAATATTATTCCAATCGACTTTGGTCAATTTGAATTGCAATTCCAAATTAGTGATGACAACTTGGTCAAACGTGAGGAACACTTAAATGCTGTGATGGATGTTGGCGACAAAGCTAAAGAGTTAAAGGATAGCGAAAGCCTTCCGCTGGTTAAAGAAGTTTGTCAAAAAGCATTTGATGACTTATTTGGTCCGGAGGCATTTGAGAAGGTATATGCATTATCAGGGAACTCTGCAATGGAAACTGCGTCAATGCTCTTGCAGGCTTTGAACGGAGTTATTATCGAATATCGTAAGCGAGTTGAAGCGTCGAATGATTCATTTACCAAATATTTAAAGTAGGTGAGTGATGTGTTTCGACTCTCCCAACAACTGAACGATGAATTAGTCTTCAACGGCAAAGTCTATCCGCTAGATTTATCTTTTGACAACGTGCTTGTTATTTTCGATGTGCTAAACGACGATTCAGTTGACGATTTAGAAAAGACTTATATTTGTTTAAATAGATTGACTGGTTTGGCATTAGAGGAATTGTTGAAGATGTTTAGTCCAGAATCTGCTTTTGAAACATTCAAGTCGGTCTTCGAAAGCTGTATCAAAATCGAAAATAGAGCAAAAGAGCAAGAGTATGACTTGTTAGGTAATCCGTTACCTGAGGTTGAACCTGATGAGGATGATGAGGAACCCTTATACTCAATCGAACATGATGCAGAGTATATCTACGCAGCCTTTATGCAGGTATATAAGATTGATTTAATTGAGGTCCAAGGGGAATTGCATTGGAAGAAGTTCAATGCTCTCTTGTCTGGATTGCCAGATACTACAAAAATGTCTGAAATTATGCGAATACGTGCTTGGAAGCCTACTAAGTATGACAGTGAGGCTGAAAAGAGTCGTATGAAAAAGTTGAAAAAACTTTTCGCCCTACCAAATAAAAGTTAGAAAGGAGGGGTAAAATGGCAGATGGTAAGGTTACGATTGATGTCGATTTAAATGACGGAAAAGCCCTTAGTGGAGCTGGCAAAGTCAAAGGTTTATTGAATGGGCTGACATCTGCCGGCGAGAAAGCTGGGTCAGTGTTTAAGTCGATGCTTGGTGCCAATATTATTGGTGGTGCAGTAACTGCAGGTATTAGTTCTCTAACTGGCCAGATTAGTGGCTTAGTCGGTGACATCAATGCGTCATCAAAAGCATGGCAAACATTCCAGGGCAATATGGAAAACTTGGGTCTACCCAAACAAGAAATTGCTGGAGTAAAGAAGGAATTACAGTCCTTCGCAACTGAAACTATTTACTCAGCATCCGATATGGCATCCACGTATAGCCAGCTAGCCGCGGTCGGAATCAAGAGTACCAAAGAACTAGTTACAGGCTTTGGTGGACTTGCAGCAGCTGCTGAAAATCCTGCTCAAGCCATGAAGACGTTGTCAACTCAAGCTGTCCAGATGGCTACCAAACCAAATGTAGCTTGGGCTGATTTTAAATTGATGTTGGAACAAACGCCAGCGGGTATCTCAGCGGTCGCAAAACACATGGGCATGTCAACTGCTGAGATGGTTTCTGCTGTTCAAGACGGGAAAATTGCTACACAAGATTTCTTCGATGCAATCAACGCCGTCGGCAATAATGACACCTTTAGAAAGATGGCTACAGAATACAAAACTGTAGACCAAGCTATCGATGGATTGACGGAAGGTGTATCCAACAAACTTCTTCCAGCTTTTGAGGTACTATCCAAACACGGCATTAAGGCTGTTGAGGGAGTAATTAGCATCGTTGATAAATTTGACGGAGATGGATTCGCCAGTCAAATAGACAAATGGGCCCAATCGTTCCAAGGAATGATGAAAGGTTTTTCAGACCTTGGTGTTTTCGATAACTTCAAAGCTACTCTATATAGCATTGGCGATATGTTTCAGTCGGTCTTTAAAATCGATCCAGGAATATTAAATACTGGTGTAGTAACAGTCTCTAATATCTTAAATGGATTGATGTATGTTATCCAGGATATTTCGGCTGGAATCTCGTCATTTTTCGAAGGGTTCACAAATTCAGGGGCGGTCCGTGCATTGGCACTGGCTTTTTTTGATCTAAGTGAGGCTGGTTTGGACTTGAGCGAAAAACTATCTGGTGCTATCCCTTGGGAAACTATCGGGAATGCTGCTGGGCAGGTTGTTAAATTTATTGCCGAAATCATCTCGGCTATTGCTCAATTTAGCCAAAAAATTGACGGAAATATATTCAGAGGTTTGCTGATTGGCATTCCTGCCGCAATCGCTGGTTTCAAAGCGTTCAACTTCCTAAAATCCTTTAATCCATTTAGTTTCTTTAAGAAAAATGTTGCTGATGGAGTTGGTGGAGCTGGAGAGGCGGTTAAGAAGTCCAAAAGTACCATTAGTCAAGTATTTTCTAGCCTTTCTAATGTCATTAAGTCATCAGGAACAGCGATCAAAACTGCTGCGATGGGAATTGGGGCTGGTATCAAAACTGCCTTGTCTGGAGTTGGTCCAGTATTAAGAGCGTTTGGTGCTATGTTGAGGACTGCTGGTGTAGCTAATATCCTTGCCTTTGGTGGGGCTATTGGGGTTGCTGCAGTTGGCATTGGTGCAGGTATTGGGGTCATTGTGGCATCATTCGCTTTGCTTGCTACCCAATCTGCTGGAATTAGTCAGATCATCACTACAATTTCAACGAGTTTAGGGAGTCTGGCTAGTACGATAATTGGTGCTTTGGCGCAGGCGTTTGTCACGATTGCTCCATATCTGCCGATTGTTGCAACGGCATTTGCACAGCTGAGTCCGTTAATAACTGCTACAGGAACTGCGATAGCAAGTATTATTTCAGCATTTTCTAGCTTATCGCCCGTTGTGCTTGCTTTTGGGACGGCATTTTCGATGGTTGTATCAGCTGTTGGTGGAGCGGTATCTCAAATCATTGTCGCAGCAACACCGCTGGTAGCAGTGCTAGGGTCAGTGTTTACTACGACTGTTCAAATCGTTTCTACAGCTATTGTTCAAATTGTCCAAGCGCTTGCACCGATTATCCCTGCAATTACAGAGATGGTTGTCGCAGTAGCTCCAGTGTTGCAGTCGATGGTTGAAGCATTTACAACTTTGATTACCAATCTAAGTCCGATTATTGATAGTTTGACAAATCTTGTGACTGGTCTTGGAGATAGCATTCGTAATGTTTTAGATGGTGCTAAAGGTGTTATTGAATCATTCGGGAATGCAGTGTCTAGCATTTTAGATTCTGTCGCTGGTATGTTTGATTCAATTGGTAATGCTGCTTTAAACGCAGGTAAAGGTTTCAATCAGTTGGCGCAGGGGATAGAACGTATAACCAAGCTTAATTTGCTTGATATGGGAGCAAGTCTAGCCGCGGTTGTTGCTGGATTAGGGGCTATCGGAGCAACATCTGGTGGACTAGCTAGTGCAAGCTCTGCTCTGACTAACATTATCCAAGGTTTGGCAAGATTACAGTCTGAAAGTATAAACGCTCAAAACGCTTTGGGTATGATTGGCCCAGTAGCAAGTCGTTCCATGTCTATGATTTCTCAAGGCGTTCAGCAGGCAGCATCTGCTACTATGAGTGGAATGTTACAGATAGTGAATGTGATACGTTTATCTGCCAATCAGATGACGCAAGCTGGTAAGCAAGCAGGAGAAGGGACAACAAAAGGCATTGTCGTAGGTATTAGGTCCGGAATTGGACAAGCTGGTGGTGCTATGCATGCTATGATGACCGCAATTCGTGATACTGGTATGCAGGGCGTCGGTGCTATGCGGTCGATTGGGGCTTATATTGCTCAAGGTCTAGCTCAAGGCATTTATTCAGCCCTTGGCTCTGTGACAGCTGCTGCAAATGCTCTGGTAGCACAAGCAGAAAGAGCGGCACAAGCTAAGGCTAAAATTCACTCACCATCGCGACTGTTTAGGGATAATGTAGGTCGATATATTGCCCAAGGTATCGCTGTAGGCATTGAAAATAATACCTCTGATGTGATTGACAGCCTTGCTTATGTCCAGCAAGAGATGTCAGCCTTTAAGTTTGGCGCTGAGGAGTTGCTAGGTCTAGGAAACGGCTCTTTGTCTAGCCAATTCAGGCTCAAATACATCACGGAACGTGCGGAAATGAGTCAAATTAAGATTATCAGAGACCAAGCAGACCAAGCACTCACCAAAGCTCTTGAAGTTGCTGAGCAAGCCGTCAAGCGTCCTATTAACATGGTTCTTGATGATGGTACTCTTGTTGCCAAGATTGGTGGACCAATGACCAATTACCAAAACGACAAACTAAAAATAGATAACATGATGAGGGGGATTGTCTGATGAACAATGACACAATCACTATCAACGGATTTGACCTCTCTGAGGTTATCCGAATTATTGAAATTATCCGCCCTGTTGGCAATGAGCGTAGCATTGAAACTAATGACGCTCCACTCTTGGGAGTGAACTTGCAAGAAGTAAGAACAGGGGCTAAGTTTATCAAGGTCAAGTTTGCCATGCAAGAAAGAGATGGCATGACACTTGAACAAGCTAAACACACTTTGGCAGGGGTATTCAATACCTCTGAGGCTGTCAAGATTGTTATCTCTGATGAGCCTGATAAGTATTATATAGGACTTGTTACAGGCTCTGTGGACATGGATAATGTGACAAGATGGTTCCAAAAGGGTGAGTTTGAGCTGCTTATTCCAGATGGAGTAGCTCACAGCATCACTTACCGTGTTTTCGATAATGGCACAGTATCATCTGACAAGATTGTTTTCAATCTGATCAATGATGGCAACGTGCCAGCTTTCCCTGTGGTTACTATCAAGCATAACGCTGAAAATGGCTACATTGGTTTGGTCAATACCAGCGGTGCTCTTGAGGTTGGTGACCGTGAGGAAGCTGACACTGTATCTGTTAAGCAGTCTGAGATGCTACTGGAC
The DNA here is from genome assembly GCF_021654455.1 of Streptococcus parasuis. Classification (NCBI taxonomy): domain Bacteria; kingdom Bacillati; phylum Bacillota; class Bacilli; order Lactobacillales; family Streptococcaceae; genus Streptococcus; species Streptococcus parasuis. The sequence continues at coordinate 1,637,279 of NZ_AP024276.1, read as the reverse complement.
TTTAGAGATTCAAAAATTGGCAATGCTTTAACTTCTGGTACTCCTAACATCGGAATTATGAATGACCAAAATGCAAATCCTGTTTTTAGTGGTAGTATCCGAAAGGTTAACGTTTGGGGGCGTGACCATCTGGAACTAAACGGTCGTGGTTTTAGTTCTCTTACCTGGGATATTCCAAACGATAGTGCTGGTGGCGTTGGGTCTCTCAATGATTACTTGTGGTGGAGACAAATCTTTTGGCTTGGCGCTACAAATCAGTACGGAGCTATGAAAATTACGGTATCGGATACCAACGGTCAATTTTTATACGGTGTAGAAACGTTTAAGAGAAGTAAAGGGCTTGATTGTGAATATAATTTTATGACTACTGATGGAAAAGGTGGCTACAACATGATTAAGCAGTGGCGTTTTACAGGTACTCATTGGGATTATCATAATCCTTTTAATGAGCCTCGCGGCTGGTCTGATTTAAAGAGAAACGATGACAAGGTAACGGTCTATTGGTTTGGTACCTATAACGAGTTTTACATTCCTGAGATTAAAGGGAAAAAGTCTAAGAAAATCCATATTGCTTTCTCATCAATTGGAAACCATCCGATTGTATCACACATGTATTTGGATAGTTTCTACTACCGTAAGGATCATGTTAACGTCGCTAAAGATATTCCTAACCGCTACCCAATTGGCTCCAACATCGTTTTAAATAGCGAGGATGACACGGTAACAGTAGATGGTCTAGAGCGTATTGTGGATATTGTCCACGGTTCTACGTTTCTTACTATTCCACCTGGTAGGTCTACTCTTGAGGTCTATTCCTCAAGTTGGGTCAGGACAAAGCCCACAGTCAAGATAGCATTTGAAGAAAGGTACTTATAGCTTATGTTATTGACAATCCATGACGCAAGTTTGAGAAAGGTTGCTTTTATTGATAATGATAAACAGGCTACGCTGAATTATTTCAACGATACCTGGATTAGGTACCTTGAAACAGGTTCTAGTACATTTGATTTCACAGTATTCAAAAAAGCTATCATTTCAGATGTGGGGCGTAAGCGTGCCTACAACTATCTGAATGAGAAAGCCTTTGTTTCATTTCAGTACAAAGGCAAGACTTATCTGCACACAATCCGCAAAATTGAGGAAAATGAGCAAGTTATCAAGTGCTATGGTATCAATCTGAACCTTGAACTTATCAATGAGTATGCAAATCCATATAAAGCACCTAAGGCTATGACTTTCAAAGAATACTGTGACGCAATGGACTTGCTAAACTTTACATTCTTGAAAATTGGTGTAAATGAGATTTCTACTCAGAAAATCTCTGCTGAGTGGGAGGGGACAGACACCAAACTCAACCGTCTACTTAGTCTAGCTAAGAAATTTGGTGCAGAAATTGAATTTGACACCCACCTCAACGCTGATAGCTCTATCAAATCGTTTATCGTAAACGTCTATCATGAGAATGATGACGATCATCAAGGAGTAGGGCGTGTCAGCCCTACTATTTTGAAGTATGGCAAAAACCTCAAGGCGCTTACTAGGACGGTTGACAAAACTAATGTCTACAACATGGTTCGTCCAACTGGGAGAACTGAGGACGGTAAAACTGTCACCATTTCAGGTCTTAGTGCATGGTCTGTCAATAACTCTAAAGGGGAACGCGAATTTTATCAGGCAGGAGAGGGGCTATATGCCCCTCTTTCTATGCAGATGTATCCAGCAGCCTTTACAAGTGGCACAACGGGTGACCAGTGGATAAGAAAGGATATGACTGTAGAGAGTTCAAATCCTGAGGTTATCCGATCAACTGCTTACCGTGAACTTAAAAAGAACTGCTATCCAGCTGTTACTTACGAGGTGGAGGGGTTTGCTGACCTTGAAATAGGGGACACTGTCCAAGTTTATGATGACGGCTTTAGTCCTGTTCTATTGCTTGAAATGAGGGTGTCTGAGCAAACCATTAGCTTTACCAACCCTAAGAACAACAAGACAACCTTTTCCAACGCTAAGGCGCTGGAAAATCGTCTTTCAAATGGTATTCAAGAACGACTGAACCAGATGATTGAAGCCTCTAAACCCTACCTTATCAAACTGGCTACTGATAATGGTGTTATTTTCAAGAATGGAACTGGTCAATCCATTGTGACACCCACTCTTTACAAGGGCGGCAAGCCTCTGACTGCCAACGTGACTTGGCGCTGGTCTTTGGATGGCGCTGTTAAAACGGGGATGACCTACACTGTCCGTGGTGCAGATGTTACAGATACATCTACTTTAACGGTGGCAGCATACATAGGTAACGATGAGGTAGCTGTTGATGAGCTGACGTTTGTAAACGTATTGGATGGTCGAGATGGACCAAAAGGCGAAAAAGGAGAACCTGGTCAAAGAGGGGCTGATGGACTTCCAGGTCGTGACGGAGTAGGTATTCGTTCAACGACCGTCACTTATGCTAGTTCAACCAATGGTGCTACGGCACCGACGACTGGTTGGACTGCGGAAGTTCCGACTGTTGCCCCTGGCAATTATCTTTGGACCAAGACGGTATGGACTTATACAGACGGCAACACGGAGACTGGCTACAATGTCTCTCGTATTGGTCGTGATGGTAATACTGGTCGAGATGGTATCGCAGGTAAGGACGGAGTAGGTATTCGTTCTACGGCTATCACATACGGTCAGAGTGCATCTGGTACGGTACAGCCGACAACATGGACAACCCAGGTGCCGAGCGTACCAAGTGGCCAGTATTTGTGGACAAGGACTGTCTGGACTTACACAGACAATACAAGTGAAACAGGGTACTCTGTCGCGAAGATGGGCGAAACTGGTCCTACAGGAGCAAAGGGTGACCGAGGAGCTACAGGTCCACAAGGACCACAGGGGCCTACAGGTCCGCAAGGGGCACAGGGACTCCAAGGCTTGCAAGGTCCCAAAGGCGACCAAGGTATCCCTGGAGCTAAGGGAGCAGACGGTCGTACTCAATACACACACATTGCCTATGCTGATAACGCAACTGGCGGAGGATTTAGTCAGACAGACCAAACTAAAGCCTATATTGGTATGTATCAAGATTTTATTGCCACTAATAGCACTAATCCTGCTAGTTACCGATGGAGTAAGTGGAAGGGAGACAAGGGAGATACGGGTGCACAAGGTGTGCCTGGACCTAAAGGTGCGGATGGACGGACTCCATACATCCACTGGGCTTACTCAGACAATGCAGATGGTACAGGTCTGACAGCATCTGATAATGGTCAGCGGTATATCGGTCATTACTCGGACTATACGCAAGCCGATAGTACGGATAAAACCAAATATAAATGGGCTGATAGATGGGCGAGGATTGAGGTTGGTGGACGGAATTTATGGATTCAATCAAAAGCAAATGGTGGATTCGTAGAAGAAAGCCTACCGGACAATCATATCACTGGTCAAAAGAAATGTTATAAGCTCACCAATAATACTAGCTTATATTTTAATATAGAGCCGAATTTCAGCCCTAGATTGTATCAAAAAGTTACTTTTAGTGCTTGGGTAAAATATGATAATGTCGTTAAAGGAACTAATAACTGGAATATGTTTAACTGCTTTAAACATTCAATTGTTCGTAAAAACAGCTCGACTGGTGCAACTACATCTACAGATTATCTAACTTTAGCAGGGTTTACAGGAACATCGGACTGGAAGTATATAACGTATACCTACGACTACTCAGCAAATAAGTCATACGACCAACTTAAAACTCCCATTTACTTTAACCTTGAGAGTGTTATCAGTGGTACCGCTTGGGTGACTGGTATAATGATACAATTTGGGACGGTTGCTACTGGACATGAATGGGCTCCCGAAGACATAGAAAAAGAACTCGACTCCAAAGCTGACCAAGCGCTTACCCAAGAGCAACTCAATGCACTAAACGAGCGGGCAGGTATCATGCAGGCAGAGTTGGAAGCAAAAGCAAGTCTCGATACTGTAAACAACATCTTGAAACAAATCAAAGATATGAAAGCAGCCGACGAAGCTACATGGGCCAAAGTTGAAAAGGACCTGATAACTCACTTACAGCGTTTCATAAAAATTGAGACAAACCTAGGAGACCAAGCACAGCGCTGGAATGCGGTAGATACCTTTATGCAGGTCTCGAACGAGGGTTTGTCACTAGGCAAGGCAGACGGTAGCTCCAGCATGTTGTTCAGCCCAGATGGACGTATCACGATGTTTTCAAGTGGTACTCCAGTCATGTATGTGGATAAAGGGGTTATCCACATTGACAACGGTATCTTTTCAAAGACGGTTCAAATCGGACGATTTAGAGAAGAACAGTACCACAACAATCCCGACATCAATGTTAAACGATACGTAGGAGGATAGGATGGCTAGATATTCCAACACAAGCAACAGCTTACATTTGAATGTGTATATTGACCAAGCTAAGCAGAGCATTCCGTCTAATAGCTCAACGGTTAACTGGAGTGTAACGGTCTCTAGAACTGGCAATTACTACACATATAACCAATCAGGCGACTCAACACTTGTTGTAACGATAGATGGAGTGCAAGTTCATTCTTCGAATCCGCGCTGGGCTACAAGTGGAGAAGAAGTACAGTTAGCCAGTGGCAGTCGTACAATTAGTCACAATGCCGATGGCTCGAAAAAGGTTTCTATTTCAGCTGATTTCAATCCAAATAACGGCATACACGGGAGAATAATCACTAGCGGAAGTTTGGGACTGACAACAATCCCACGTTCCAGCTCTGTAAGCGTCGGTTCTGGTGTTATTGGTAGTGCACTTACTATCAACATCAACCGTCAAAGCTCCAGTTTTAAACATACTGTTAGATATGCGTGGGGCAATAAACAAGGAACAATCGCAAGCAATGTAGATACGTCTACAACTTGGACTATTCCTCTTGATTTCGCCAATGATATTCCGAACTCAACAAGCGGGACTGGTACAATCTACGTTGATACCTACTCAGGTTCGACAAAAACAGGTACGCAATCAACTGCCTTTACAGCAAGCGTTCCAGATAGTATCAATCCCAGTTTGACCGGTTTCATACTGATAGACGGAAATACTGCCGCTAGGGCACTGATTCCGGGAGAACAACAGTTCGTGCAGATTATTTCGAACATAGCCGTTCACTTTGGGCAGGCTACAGGTGCATATGGTTCAACCATCACAAGTTATCACGCAGAGATAGTCGGCAAGAACCAGTCTACTAGTCAAAATGGTGGTAGCTTAGGAATCATGAACTATCATGGTCAGGTTACTATACGAGCAAGGGTGACAGATAGTCGTGGGCGAACGAGTAACACGATAGAGCGAACTGTGACAGTATTGGAATATTTTGCACCAGCTTTCAATTTTGGTGTGGAACGTTCGGGAGCGACATCGAGTACATTCTCTATTCTCAGAAACGCTCGTATAGCTCCGCTGACGGTAGGCGGCAGTCAACGGAACACAATGACTTTGACTTTTCGTGTAGCTCCAGCTGATAGCAATAATTACACGACAGACAACGGTCCAGCATCTGGTACTTTTACGACCTTGTCGAGCCTAACAAATTCACTGGCCAATCTATCAGGTACTTATTCTTCGGATAAGTCGTGGGATGTCATAGGAATACTTGAAGACAAGTTCACTCGTTCGGAGTTTAAAATTAAAGTTTCGACCGAAGCGGTAGTATTCAGCTATGAGAAAGGCAACCGCTTTGCGGTCGGTAAAATCGTAGATACTAACCTCCCCGAGGGGTCTGTAGAGTCAACTGGTGGATATTACTTGAACGGTAAGCCAATCCAGCAACATCAATTGACAAATGTCGAAGGAAATACTATCTACGCATACAATACAGATGTCAATACTCATGTTAACAATGGCACACGCTGGATAAATCCAGGATGTGCAAACAGTCCCTTTCCGTCAAATTATGGCTGGATCGAAACGTGCAGAGCTACAACCGATATATTTCAGGTTGCAAAATCTTGGTATGGCGGGTGGAAGGTGTATAGGCGGCATGCTATCGGTTACAAGTCCTCAAATGGTTCTGCCACATGGTATCCTTGGGTCGAGATAACTCCCCAAACCAACCACCCAATGCTACAAGAGAAACCACTAAAGACATTGACGATGGGATTTCCGTATAGCATGAAAGCCAATCTTGTCCGAAAGGGAGATGTAGTAACAATCAGTCTAATTCGGAATATATATTCCGTGGATTCTTTCGAACATGCAGTCATGCAGGAAAAGATACCAGCTGGATATAGACCTGTTGTCGATGTCCATATGACCGTAAATACAAATGTATCTCAGTTCACAAAAAGTCCAAATATCTTGCATTTCGCACCAGACGGAACCATTAGGATGACGAGCAATACGGTCGGTGGACATGTAATGACTGGCACGATTACATATATCACTAATGACCCATATCCAGCATAGAAAGGAATAGCTATGAGGTTAAAATTTGGAAACAAATCGTTGGAATATACGCAAGGGGAACGTCCGAAAACTAGAGTATTACTTATCAATGATGAGGGAGCTATGTATCCCATCTATTTTGATAAGGAAGCTATTGATAAGTCGGATGCAGAACTATTTGAGTTGGCACTCGAGAAAATCTATCAGGATAATTTTCCGAATAGAGCAGAGGATGAAAAATTCAATGAAATTGGCAAACGTCTTGCCAAGGTGGATGATATTACCGAAGAAGCTACAAAGAATCTTGAAAAGGTTAAAGAGCAAGTAAAATTGTCCGCAGCTTCCCGTTCATCATTCTTGAAAATTACCGCTCTGCTCTATGAGAAAGGAATCCTTACCGATGAAGAACTTTTTGCGACAGGTATCTTTGATGATGAATCTGAAGATAGTCCTGAAACTGATATTTAATAAAGATAGGAGAATTGACATGATGATTAAATTATATGCTCTAGAAGTTATGGAAGGCAACATGAAGTGGAAGGATATTAAATTTAGTCCAATTATTAAGGACCGAATCAAATCCTACATTCGCAAGCTAGTTGAAGATGATGAAATCTTTAACGAATTGACCAAGGAGGAGTAGTCTATGCCTTTTGACGAAGCCCAACGAATTGCAGAGAGTCAATTGACCTGGGAAATCCTATTCATTATCCTCTTTATTGTTGTCGTGGGCTTCTTGGTCCGCACATCTGATAAACGAGAAAAAAAGTTGATGGATTTTCACGAACAGTCCAAGGCTGACTCGAACAGACGCGAAGACCGCTTAATGACTCATTTGGAAAGAACGACTGAGGAATTAAGCACAATCACTTACACGGTTGGTGATATCCAAAAGGAAATGGTTCGGATGAATAACCGTATGGATGAAATTGAGAAAGGAGAATAACCATGAATCAACTTACTGAAATTATTATTGGATCAGCAACAGGAATTTTAGCTATCGTAGCAGGCATGATTGTTCACGAGGTCAAAAAGTATTTGATTGCAAAAGGCGGCAAGCGAGCGGTCGAAATCACAGAGATTTTGGCTCGTAACGCCGTCAATGCCGTTGAGCAGATTACTAAGCTCGACCAAGACAATCATGTTGATAAGCTAGACATGGCCAAGCGACGTGTGACAGGTCAGTTGGCCAAGTACAATATCTATATGACAGATACGCAGCTAGAAACGTTTATTGAATCAGCAGTCAAGCAGATGAATGATGCGTGGAAAGGAGAAGCCTATGACAACAGTAAATGAAGCATTAAATAATGTAAGAGCTCAGGTTGGGTCTGGTGTATCTGTTGGTAACGGCGAATGCTATGCATTAGCCAGCTGGTACGAGCGTATGATTAGTCCAGATGCCACAGTTGGTCTTGGAGCTGGTGTCGGTTGGGTCAGCGGAGCAATCGGTGACACCATTTCAGCCAAAAATATTGGCTCGTCATATAACTGGCAAGCTAACGGCTGGACCGTATCCACATCTGGGGCGTTTGTGCCCGGTCAGATTTTGACATTAGGGGCAACGGCGACTAATCAATACGGGCACGTCGTGATTGTTGAGGCGGTCAATGGCGACCAACTGACTATCTTGGAGCAAAATATGTACGGCAAGCGGTACCCGACTCGCAACTACTACAGTGCTGCCAGCTATCGTCAACAGGTCGTACACTACATCACACCGCCAGGCACTGTCGCGCAGACAGCTCCAAATATGGCAGGTGCCCGCACATACCGCGAGACAGGTACCATGACCGTCACAGTTGATGCAATTAATGTCCGTCGTGCACCTAATACATCCGGTCAGATTGTCGCGGTCTATAAGAGTGGTGAGTCATTTGACTATGACACGGTTATCATCGATGTCAACGGCTATGTGTGGGTGTCGTATATCGGCAGCAGTGGCATCCGCAATTATGTAGCCACAGGAGCCACCAAAGACGGCAAACGCTTTGGCGATGCCTGGGGTACTTTTAAATAATAATTTTAGCCCTTAGGAAAAATCCTAGGGGCTTTTTTTCGTGCTCAAGATAATCTCAAGTTAGCTCAAGATACAGTAGCTTTCGAGAAATGAAAGTGGTACAATGCTAGTAAGAAGCGTCATTGTGTAGCAGGTATGCCCCAAAGGATACTAATGGTATTGTTGGGGCAAAATTGGGGCATAAGTTTAAAACTTACTAATACTAACCCATGGAAATTGTTTATTTTTACTACCTATGAACACTATTAAAGTAAGATTTTCTACTATATAATACTTATGAAATTATTATCTATTAAAAAGACGCTGTAAAATAAAACAGTCTGGGGATAGACTGTTTTATCCCTCGCCTAGAAATAAAAGAGCGAGGAGTAACGTGAAAAAGTCTATTGTATCAACGTTTCTACGTTGTGCAATAGGCTTTTTTCTGTGTTTTGGGACTCCCAGAGTCAGGGGAGTGACTCTGGGAGGTTGGAGATGAAGCAAAAGCCTTTTGCGTCAAAGAAGGGCTAAATTTTGGTGGTTTTCTATATTACACATTCTCGTTTTAAGACAACAAAAAACCAGCCTTGGCGGGCTGATTCTTTTTGGAGATTTATGAAAAATTTTAGGATACACTTATAGTATATACGAATTTTCAGATTCTTCATCGGTCTGCAGACCTATTTTGTTAAAAAAGAAACATGTGCTATAATAGAAAAAATAAAAAGGGGAGTTTTTTTATGACAATCCGTAAAGCTAGACCATCTGATATTCCAGTTTTAAATGAATTATTACAAGATATTTTACAGGTGCATCACCAGGCGCGACCAGATATTTTTAAAAGTGCAGGTCAAAAATTTTCTGAGGATGAATTAGTAGCACTTTTGGAAAATCCAGATAAGTCTATTTTTGTCTTTGAGCTAGAGGGACAAGTTGTAGGGCATCTATTTTGTGAGTTTAGGACTACAAGCGGTGATGTTTTAGAAACAATCAAGACCTTATTCATTGATGATTTGTGTGTAGCCAGCTCTGTCCGTGGTCAAAAAATTGGTGAGCAACTGTATGAATTTGCTCTTTCTTACGCTAAGGAGCATGGTTGCCACAACCTTACCTTGAATGTTTGGGCAGATAATACAGGAGCTGTTCGATTCTATGAGCGTTTAGGTATGAAACCACAAGTGGTTCGTATGGAGAAAATAATTGATTAAAAAAGAGGGAGGTCCCTCTTTTAATTATCTCTCATTTTTTCCAAAAGTTTTTGAGCAGTTTCTAGGTTGCTGTGCTTTTCTTTCCGCAGGAGTTGGGCTAGTTGATCTACTTCATGCTCTTCGGCACCAGCAAGTAGCGCTAGGGATTTTGCCTGAAGCTTCATGTGACCAGCCTGAATCCCTGAAGTAACAAGAGCACGTAGAGCAGCAAAGTTCTGACAGAGACCGACAGAAGCGATGATAGAAGTTAATTGGCGTGCCTTTGGTTGTTGGAGAAGGTCAAAAGCAACTGTTACCTTTGGATTGAGCCCAATCGAGCCACCGACAGAAGCAATTGGGAGGGGTAAAGTGATTGAGCCGACCAAGTGCTCGCCATCAATGGACCAAGTAGAAAGCCCCTTGTATTGTCCATCACGGCTGGCATAAGCATGGGCCCCGGCTTCGACTGCCCGCCAGTCATTTCCTGTAGCGATAACGACAGCATCTATACCATTAAAAATCCCTTTGTTATGTGTCGCAGCACGATAAGGGTCCACTTGCGCCAGTTTGCTTGCCAGGGCTATTTTTTGCGCAGTTTCTTGGGCAATGGCAGAGCTGGTAGCAAGGCTAGAGATGGATATATGACATTGGGCGGTGACCAGTGACTCCGTTGCATAGTTGGAGAGGATTCCCATCAAAGCCTGTCCCTTGCTGAGCTCTTCTAAATCATCCTTAATCGCTTCTAACATGTTATTGAGGATATTGGCTCCCATGGCTTCTTGTACATCAACCTGAAGATAGACAATCAAAAACTCATCCTTACTCTCAACAGTCAATTCTCTTGCACCGCCCCCTCGTTTAACAATGGAAGGGTGTGCTTGATTGGCAGTTTCTAAAATACTCTCCTTATGGTCAAGAATCGCCTGTGTCGCTCTGCTATGGTCCGAAATAGCGTAGAGAGCAACTTGTCCAATCATGATACGGTTGTGAATAGTCGTTGTAATACCGCCTGATTTAGCGATGATATTGGCTCCGAATGATGCAGCTGCAACCACAGAAGGTTCCTCAGTGACCATGGGTACTGAATGAGTCTGTCCATCCACGAGCAGTTCAGGAAGTACAGAAAAAGGTAAGGAAAATGTTCCTAGATGATTTTCTGCCATCTTTCCCGCAATTGCTTCTGGCAAGTTTTCGTCTTTGTAAAGAATGTCCAAGCTATCTTCGGATAGGGAACGATTCTGACGGAGAATATCAATGCGCTCTTGGCGTGATTTTTTATAAAATCCGGAAAAAATTGACATAGGTTCCTCTTTCTACAAGAAAGCACCCCTTGGTGAGAGCCAAAGGGCGCCATTTTGGCTTCTATAGTCATTTGAATTAGCTTTGATACATCGTCACTTTCGGCTTGCCGTACTCTACGAAAGTGACTTGTTTCTCAAGTCTTATTTCCAACCTAGAACAGCCTTTAGGCTGTTCTAGCTACCTGCACCTCAGTTCCTTGTCTGAAAGCTAATTCATTCGACTATATTTACGATAGATACGTTTGTGGTTTTCCACTTTGATAAGGGCAAAGGGACTTTGGTCTGCTGGTAGGTCTAGAGATGTTCCGTTTTCATCAAGAGACACTTCTTCAAAGAAGACTTGTTCGTATTCCTTAACGCTGAGTTTTGTACGCTGATTGAGTTGTTCTAAACGATTCTCTTCTAAGTAGTTCTGATAACCCTCAACAAGGGATCCGCTAAAAATCTCACAGACAGCACCGCTACCATAACTATAAAAGAGGATTTGATCCCCTGCCTCTAACGCTCTGCTATTTTCCAAAAGGGAAAGAAGAGAGAGGAAAATAGAGCCAGTGTAGATGTTGCCGACGACTTTATTATAGACGATAGCTTCCTGGAAACGTTCTGTCAAGCGACTAAGAGTTTCTTCATCCTGAGCAATAGCTTGCAATCCTTTAAGGCCTTGCTTGGAGAATGGAATATGTAAGCACATGGCAGCAAAGTCTTTAAGTGTTTTGCCTGTTTTTTGTTGATAATAGTCGAAAGTTGTTGTCAAGCAATCGGTATATTGTTCAGTTGAAAATTTACCATCAACACGTGGGTATTTGTCATAGTTTGGACGCCAAAAGTCATAGATATCGCGTGTCTGGCAGACATTATCATTGTTGAGGACCAAAATTCGTGGGTTTGCTGTTACCAACATGGCAACGGCTCCGGCACCTTGGGTTGGTTCGCCACCTGATGCAACTCCGTATTTGGCAATATCACTGGCAATAACCAAGACTTTTGAATTTGGAAATTGAGAGATATGGCTTTTAGCGAGGCTCAGGCCAGCAGTTGCACCGTAACAAGCCTCTTTCATCTCGATAGAACGAGCAAAAGGTTGGATGCCGAGTAACCCATGAATGGTAACAGCTGCTGCCTTACTTTGATCTACGCTAGATTCTGTACCGACAATAACCATATCAATGGTTTGTTTATCTTCTTCTGTTAGAATGGCTTCGGCAGCCTTTGCACCAAGACTGATAATGTCTTGAGTGACTGGAGCTACAGCCATTTCTGATTGAAGAAGGCCAATTTTAAATTTATTGGGGTCAACATTGCGGGCTTGGGCCAAATCTGCCAAATCTAAAACATAATCGGGTGCCGCAAAACCGATTTTATCAATACCGATGTTCATAATTTATCCTTTGTTAATGGTTAGGTTAGTTTGTTTGAGCATTGGAAATGATGAGGGAAATTCCTTGTCCCCCTCCAATGCAGAGTGAACAGAGTCCGAGCTCTTTATTTTGCTTGATTAATTCATGGATTAGGGTGACCAAAATCCGGCTACCACTTGCTCCAATTGGATGACCTAGTGCGATTGCTCCACCATTGACATTGACTTTTGCAGGATCAATGCCGAGTTGTTTGACAACTGGAATTGATTGGGCTGCAAATGCCTCGTTGAGTTCGAATAGATCGATATCCTCGACTGTTTTATTCAGTTTTTGTAGCGCTTTTTGGCTAGCAGTAATAGGTCCAAGCCCCATCAATGCGGGATCTAAACCGCTAGTTGCGTATGCTTCGATATAAGCAAGTGGCTGAATATTTAGCTCTCTTGCTTTCTCATCAGACATGAGTACCAAGACAGCACAGCCGTCGTTGATACCTGATGCATTAGCTGCGGTGACAGTTCCATCCTTTTTGAAAGATGGACGGAGTGTTGCCAATTTTTCAATTGGCGTCAGACGAGGATACTCATCTGTGGCAAAAATAGTTTCGCCTTTTCGACTGCTCAGCCTAATTGGAACAATTTCTTCAGTGAAACGCCCTTCAGCGATAGCTTTTGCAGCCTTTTCTTGGCTGGTGCGGGCAAATGCATCTTGCTCTTCGCGACTGACATGATAGCGTTCGGCAACATTTTCAGCGGTAATACCCATGTGATAGTCATTGAAGGCATCTGTCAAACCATCCGTTAACATGGAATCTTCCAAGGTAATATGACCAAACTTACTCCCAAAGCGGCTTGATTTGGATAAGTAGGCCGCCTGACTCATGATTTCGATACCACCAGCAACAACGACGTCGTTATCGCCAAGAAGGATGGATTGAGCAGCAAGAAGGACTGATTTGAGTCCAGAGCCACAAACCTTATTGACCACATAAGCAGAAGTGGTCTCTGGAATACCCGCGCGTAAAGCAATTTGGCGGGCAATATTTTGTCCGTGACCAGCAGAAAGGACGTTGCCAAAAATAACTTCATCTACAACGTCAGCTGGTATTTGTTTGTTTTGTAAAGTTGCTTCGAGAACCTGTGCGCCAAGTTCAGCAATGTTTATATCTTTTAGACTGCCTCCAAAACTGCCGATAGCAGATCGAAATGCAGACACGATAGCTACTTTCTTCATGAATTCTCCTTGAAATCTAATCAGAACAGTCGTGCTCAGCCTAACTATTATATCACTTTTTTTCGTAAATCCTAAGAAGAAAGCTAGGTCTACAGACTGAATTTTCAAGAAAGAAAAATGTAAGCGTAAACAGATTGTGGAAAAACTAGCATTTTCTGACCAATTCGTGTAAAATAGAGAAGTACAAGAGGGAAACCTCAAAATTTAAAGGAGAATCCATATAATGGTAAAATTGGTTTTTGCTCGCCATGGTGAGTCTGAATGGAACAAAGCTAACCTTTTCACTGGTTGGGCTGATGTTGATTTGTCTGAAAAAGGTAGACAACAAGCAATTGATGCTGGTAAATTAATCAAAGAAGCAGGTATCGAATTTGACCTTGCTTATACATCTGTTTTGAAACGTGCTATCAAGACTACAAACTTGGCTCTTGAAGCTGCAGATCAATTATGGGTACCAGTTGAAAAAACTTGGCGTTTGAACGAACGTCACTACGGTGGTTTGACTGGCTTGAACAAAGCTGAAGCAGCTGCTGAATTTGGTGATGAGCAAGTGCACATCTGGCGTCGTTCTTATGATACTTTACCACCAGAAATGGCTAAAGATCATGAGCATTCAGCACACACTGACCGTCGCTATGCACATCTTGATGACTCAGTTATTCCAGATGCAGAAAACTTGAAAGTTACGCTTGAGCGTGCCCTTCCATTCTGGGAAGATAAAATTGCTCCAGCATTGAAAGACGGTAAAAATGTGTTCGTAGGTGCACATGGTAACTCAATCCGTGCCCTTGTAAAACACATCAAACAATTGTCTGATGATGAAATCATGGATGTGGAAATTCCAAACTTCCCACCACTTGTATTCGAATTGGATGAAAACTTGAACATTGTGAAAGAGTACTACTTGGAAGCATAATTCATCTAAAGCCTGAGTTCGCTCAGGTTTTTTTTAGTTTTGAATATCGGATTTTTCATAGAGAGTATGGTATACTGGTGGTATTAGATGGTAGGAGGAATTTATTATGGCAAGTAAAAAAATGCTACATGCATGTTTGCGTGTTGAGGACTTAGAAGCATCTCAAAAATTTTATGAAGAAGCATTTGGATTTAAGGAAACCCGTCGCAAGGACTATCCAGAGCATAAGTTTACCTTGGTTTACTTAGCACTTGAAGGGGATGACTTTGAGATTGAATTGACCTACAATTATGATCATGGTCCCTATATCGTAGGGGATGGCTTCTCACATCTAGCTCTTTCTTCAGATGATTTAGAAGGTGATAATGCTAAACATAAGGAGCTGGGCTATCCAACGACAGACATCAAGGGCTTGCCAGGAAGTCCAGGTCGTTATTATTTTGTAACAGATCCAGATGGATACCGAGTAGAGGTTATTCGAGCGGATTAATCAAGAAATACCTAAAGAATCAGCACCGATTGTTAACATTTTGATGAGAAAGGGGCTGATTTTTTTTGCTTTGATTGGGGTTACAAGTTGACAATAAACAAATTATATTATAGTATAGATTTAGGTGTATATGAAAGAGGAATCTCGTATGAAGAAAATATTACTGATACTAATCAATCTACTGTTGGTTGGTATGATTTGTTTTTTTAGTCTAATGATTTACCATCGTGTTCAAGAAAATCAAATAACTCAGTTCATCGAAAGTCAAGAACGTGTCTTTTTAAATAGTGGGCAATCAAACTTAAGAACAGGAAATGTGGGCTCCACTCATGTTGTTGCTTCCATTCCAACTGATGATGCTGGCAAGAAAATTGGTTTAGTTGAGAATAGAATGGTAGAATATGTTCATCAAAAATTAGGGGAAGCCAAGCCTACGGGCAATATTAATCGAATATTTTTGGTCAGTAGCCGGCTTGGGAAAACTAACTTTAGAAAGGTTCGGGCTCTGGTAATCAAAAGCGAGGAATATCATCTTTCGACACTTGAAATTGAGAAGGATGGCGAAGAATCCATCGGTGAGCTCTTGCTTACTGAAGATCAGCAACTCTTCACGTTGAAACGCTTTTTTACAGATTCTGAAGCCGCGCGAGAGATTTTATCCAATAAATTAAAAGAAAAGCTAGATCAAAGCTCTTTGTCAGACAGCGAAAAAACACAACTACTAAACTTGATTGGTGATATTGATTTGGACCGTTTGCCATTCTCATATGAAGATAGCCAACTAAAGGTAAAAATCATACAAGGTAGTCAAGAAACCACGCTTTCAATTCCCATATCGGAGTTATACCCTGTTCTAAACAGTGACTATCTATCTGAAGCAGATGTGGCTGGTTATAAAGAATATTTGCAAGAGTTAGAAGAATTAGAACGAAGAAAGACTGCAAGAAACATTTCTCTAACATTTGATGATGGTCCGAATCCGTCCACGACACCAATTGTATTGGATTTGTTGAAGAAATACAATGCGAAGGCCACCTTCTTTGTTATCGGGCAAAATATTGAAGGAAATGAGTGGATTTTACAACGGATGAAAGCTGAAGGACACGAGATTGCAAACCATACATGGAGTCATCCAAATTTAACCAAACTTTCTCCGGATGCCATTCGTCAAGAGATTGAAAAAACGCAAGTTGCCATAGAAAAAGCAGTTGGTCAGCGATCACGTCTGGTACGTCCTCCATATGGTGCAGTAAATAAGCAAGTCGCAAACGCTATGAATCTTCCATCCATCTGTTGGAATGTAGATACACTAGACTGGTCTTCACACAATCCGCAGGCGATTTTAAATCAAGTCAAGTCAAATGCTTGTCCTGGTTGCTTTATTTTGATGCATGATATTCATAAGGAAACTGTTAAGAGCTTGGATTCGGTATTGCAATTTTTAACTTCTCAAGGATACAGTATGGTTACCGTTTCAGAAAGTTTAGGTACGAATCTAAATACACAGTTTGTTTATTATAATCAACAATCGGCAACTATGCCAACGCAATAATAACTAAACAAAAGAACAGAAGCTTGATTGAACTTCTGTTCTTTTTTGGAATTTTATCAGTTTGGGTAAGAGTAACGGTGAGATGGAAATGGGAAAGAACCCGACTAGGTTAATAAGAGTTCCCCTCACTTCCAAGTATGTAGGTTCGGGCTTCTATGGTCACCTTCTAATTTTACGGTGACCAGCTGAAACAGTTTCCCAAACGGTTTCACTCCACTGGACTGTTTAGACACAAACTTCATTTGCTTTATTTCCTATGGTTTTCATTGTGTATTACTTTGATGGTTATCCAGTTGATAAATAGCGTCGCACTAATAGAAAGTGAAAAGATTATACTTTATATAGCTCTTGATTTTTTAAGATAACTTCTTGGACAGTAGCATATTTTTTTAGTTGTTTGAGTTCATTTGGATTTGAAACAAGGGTAATAACCACTCCATCCTTACCCATTCGACCAGTTCGACCAGCCCGATGTGTATAGGCTTCTTGGTCAAAAGGAACCTCAAAATTGAGGACGCATTCTAAATTATCGATATCAATCCCACGAGCTACTAAATCTGTGGCTAGTAAGAGCTGGATCTGGTGGTCTTTAAATCGATCAATAATGACCTTTCTAAACTTGACATTGACATCAGAAGCGAGAGAAATTGCATTGGCTCCGTTGTAGTTTAGTCGTTCTTCAGTTGCACCAAGATCAGATAAGCTATTAAAGAAGACCAATGCTCGAAAATCTGGCACATTTGCAAATTTTCTCAACAAGTTTTGTCGATCACGTTTTTCAACCATCAGATAGTAGTGCTGAATATTGTCTAATTTTTGCTCCGATAAATCGATTGTTTCAACAGTAGGTGAAATCTTTTGCCGATCAAATTTAGCAGTTGCACTCATATAGATCAATTGATGATTGCGAGGAACATAGTTGATAATTTTTTCTACAAAATGATATTGAGAATCAGAGAATAGCTGATCAAATTCATCTAAGATGATGGTATTGATATTCATCATCTTTATTTTTTTTAATTTAATCAATTCAAACACGCGACCAGGTGTACCAATTAAGATCTCTGGTCCTTTTTTTAATCGTTCAATTTGTCGTTTTTGACTGGATCCTGATAAGAATAACTGTGCTTGTAATCCGATTGCTTCGGACCAGCCTTTACACACTTCAAAAATCTGCCCAGCTAATTCTGTATTTGGAGCCAGAATCAATAATTGTTGGGATTTCTTTGGGGTAAGAGCAAGTAGGCTTGGCCAGAGGTAGGCTAGGGTCTTTCCTGTTCCAGTTGGACTGATTGCAAGTAAGTCTTTTCCTGTAAAAATCGGCTCAAATGCTTGTTGTTGAATATCAGTCAAGCTATCAAAGCCAGCTTTTTCCAGCATTTCTTGCCAAACAGAAGGGAAATTAGTTTTCATGAGTATCCGCCTTAAATGTAATTCCTGCGTCTTGACGCATCAGATAGAGGGTCCGGTGAACATCTGAAGCAACATCTAACCACTGCTCTGCCAATGGGTGATTTGCCTCTTCGATGACTTGTGCAAAATGTATGGCTTCTTCAATCATGGATTGGTCCTTTGAAGCAAGGGGGAGTTGGTATTGCTCCCCATTATTTTTTGTAAAAATAGCAGAGCTGATATGCTGACAAGCGTTTAAGGTCAAAGTACCCTCGCTAGTATAGATTTCGCTAGGTAGATGACTGGTCATATTTTTTCCTGCTTGAATACCCACAGTAAAGTTTTCATAGATTAGTTGCCCAACCCCATTTAAATCAACACTAGATGGTAATTGTTGGGCTACGTAACGAGCTGTATGTGGGGCACCGATAAGACCGATAGCGGCATAAACAGCATAGACGCCAAGATCCATGAGTGCGCCACCTGAAAAATCAGCTGAAAAGATATTCGGAGTATTTCCAGCTAGCAATTCAGGCATTTTTGAAGAATATTTGGCATAAGAAAAATGCCCACCGATAATGGATTTATCTGCCAAGAATTGTCGAATCGTCTGAAAGGATTCTTCTTGAAAGTTTCGAGCTGCTTCAAACAAGAATAGCCCTTTTTCAGAGGCAATTTGGCGTAAATCTTCAAATTCTGCTGGAGTTGATACCATTGGCTTTTCAACGATAGCGTGTTTCCCAGCCAAGAGTACGGCCTTTGCCTGCTGGTAATGCAAGGAATTTGGGCTAGCAATGTAAACAAGGTCAATTTCAGAAGATAAAAATGATGAAAAATCAGTAAACAAGTCTACCTTTTCATATGGTTTTGCAAAGGATTCAGCTGTATCATAGTTTCGAGAAAAAACAGCTCTAAATTGATATTTATTCGTTTGAAGAGCTGCTTTGATAAACTGGTGAGTGATAGGAGAAGTGCCAATTATGCCAAAATCTATCATAAAGTCTCATTTCTATTGTGTTATTTTTTCCATTATAGCATGTTTCGTGATAAAATAGTAATGAAAAAAAGGTGTCAAACTTGAGATAGAAGGAGATGATAATGACTCAAAAACCAATAATAATTGGCGTTACCGGAGGTTCAGGTGGAGGTAAAACAAGTGTCTCTCGTGCTATTTTAGATAACTTTCCAAATGCACGGATTTCAATGATTGAGCATGACTCTTACTATAAAAATCAGTCCCACTTAACCTTTGAAGAACGGATATTGACCAATTATGACCATCCACTAGCCTTTGATACAGACTTGATGATCTATCATTTGAGTGAATTACTGGCTGGGCGTTCAGTGGATATTCCGATATATGATTATACTCAGCATACACGGTCAGAAAGGACTTATCGTCAAGAACCTCAGGATGTATTTATTGTAGAGGGAATTTTAGTACTGGAAGACAAACGTCTTCGGGATTTAATGGACATCAAAGTATTTGTGGATACTGATGATGACATTCGTATTATCCGCCGTATCAAACGTGATATGGAGGAGCGTGGCCGTAGCTTAGATAGTATCATAGAGCAATATACATCTGTTGTAAAACCGATGTACCACCAGTTTATTGAGCCGACTAAGCGCTATGCGGATATCGTGATACCAGAGGGTGTTTCAAATGTAGTTGCCATTGACTTAATCAATACAAAGGTGGAGAGTATTTTAAGAGAGCGTGGTTAGAATGCCGAAAGACAGAATTTTACCCCATATCATTTTAGGAATAGTAGCAACTTGCAACCGTAGGGTCACTGGAAAAGAGATTACTGACTTTGTTCAACGAGATTTAGGAGAATTTTGGCAAGTAGCTCACAGTCAAGTATACCCTGAACTTAAACGGATGACTCAAGATGGTTGGATAACTTGCCATGCAGTTCCAGGAAACGAAAAAGAAAAGCAGTATGAATTGACTGCAATAGGACGAGAAGTTTTGGAACAATGGCTTGCCATTCCAAATGAATCTACACCTCACCAAAAAGATATCTTTTCTTTAAAAATGTATTTTATTGAAGATCGCTCAGATCCTAGAGTTTCCGAATTATTAACCTATCAGATTCAGGTTATTGAAAAGCATTTGCGTCATCTTGAAAAACGTAAAGAGGAACTTTTTTCGGGAACTGATGGTGAATGTGTTCCTTATGGGCAATATTTAATTCTGTCACGGGCCATTGAACGCAATCAATCACAGCTACAATGGCTACAAAACACGATTCAAAATTTATAAAAAGCGATTCATTTTTTGAGTCGTTTTTTTCTTGCTCTTCGATTTTAAATGTGATAAAGTTAGGAATAAATGTTACTGATATGGAGGGATTATGTCTGTAAAGCAGGGATTTGCATTGTTCTTAATGATTTGGAACCTGGTCGTTTTTTTGGTCTATGGACTTGACAAGGGAAAAGCTAGAAAGGGTTCTTACCGAATTTCAGAAAAGACCTTGTTGTTGATGACCTATGTTGGTGGTGGTCTAGGTGCTTGGGCTGGCGGTACACATTTTCGTCATAAAACTCAGAAAAAGTATTTTCAACTAGCTTGGGCCGTAGGTGTCTTGATTGACGCCTTGTTGATATACTGGATGTGGAAATAGGCGAAAGCCTTTTTCTTTATTGCTCGAACTATAAAAGTTCCTCTATCTATGCTATAATGATGTTATGACAAAACAAGAAAAAATTTCAAACTATCAATTATTGTTGGCCCAATTGGAGGCTCTTTTAGAGGGAGAAACCAATGCTTTAGCCAATTTATCAAATGCTTCTGCCTTACTTAATCAAGCTCTACCAAACTCTGTCTTTACAGGATTTTACTTGTATGATGGTAGTGAATTGATTTTGGGGCCTTTTCAGGGTGGCGTTTCCTGTGTTCATATTGCACTTGGAAAAGGAGTCTGCGGTGAGTCAGCTTCTAAGCGCCAGACGATTATCGTAGAGGATGTTCGTTTGCATGACAATTATATTTCCTGCGATGCGACAGCTCTTTCGGAAATTGTGGTGCCAATGGTGAAAAACGACCAATTATTGGGCGTTTTGGACTTGGATTCTAGGTTGGCCGCTGATTACGATACCATTGACCAGGAATACCTTGAGCAGTTCGTCGCGCTCTTAGTGGAGAAGACGGACTGGAATTTTGCTATGTTTGGAGAAAAACGCTAATGTACCAAGCTTTATATAGGAAGTACCGAAGCCAGACCTTTGGGGAGATGGTGGGGCAGGAGGTGGTTGCAACCACGCTCAAGCAAGCTATTGAGCAGGGGAAAATTAGCCATGCCTATCTCTTTTCTGGTCCTCGTGGAACGGGTAAGACATCGGCTGCGAAAATTTTTGCCAAGGCTATGAATTGCCCCAATCAGGTTGATGGTGAACCTTGTAACGACTGTTATATTTGTCAAGCGATTACGGAAGGTAGTTTGGAAGATGTCATTGAGATTGATGCGGCTTCCAATAATGGTGTAGATGAGATTCGTGATATTCGTGATAAATCGACCTATGCGCCTAGTCTTGCAACCTATAAGGTTTATATCATCGACGAGGTTCATATGTTGTCTACAGGGGCCTTCAATGCACTATTGAAAACCCTAGAAGAACCGACGGAGAATGTGGTCTTTATTCTAGCAACGACGGAATTGCACAAGATTCCTGCTACTATTCTGTCAAGGGTGCAGCGATTTGAATTTAAGTCCATCAAGGTGACGGATATTCAAGAGCATTTGGCAAAAATATTGACCAAGGAAGGCCTCGCCTTTGATGAGCAAGCATTGACCATCATTGCACGTCGGGCAGAAGGTGGGATGCGGGATGCCTTGTCCATATTGGACCAGGCTTTGAGTCTTAGTCAGCATCAGCAGGTAACAGTGGAGATTGCGGAGGAAATTACAGGTTCCATCAGCTTACGTGCCTTGGATGAATATGTAGCTAGTCTCCGTCAGGCAGATAGCGTCTCAGCACTTGGACATCTACAAACCTTGTTTGATCAAGGAAAGAGTATGAGTCGTTTTGCCACAGACCTCTTGCATTATTTGAGGGATCTACTCATTGTGCAGACGGGTGGTGAAAATACCCATTTGACCGCTGGTTTTACGGAAAATCTAGCTCTGGCTCAGGATCGTATTTTTACGATGATTGAGATGGTGACAAAAGGTTTGTCAGATATTAAGTCTAGTCCACAACCGAAAATTTATGCGGAGATGATGACCATTCGTCTGGCAGAAGAAGGATCGTCTTCTGGGGCAATGGCAGAGCTGCCAGCTGATTTGGTCAGCCAACTTACTCATCTCCAAGAACAAGTTGCGGATTTGCAGAAACAACTAGGTCAATTATCTAGTCAATCAAGTGCTGTTAAGCCAGTTTCACGCAAGCCACAGGCTCCGAAGAAGTACCGATTGGATACCAGCAAGGTTCATGCTATTTTACAAGAGGCTATGGAAAATCCAGCCTTGGCGCGTGAAAATTTGACGCGTTTACAAAATGCATGGGGGGAAATCATCGAGAGCTTATCTGGAGCAGATCAGGCTTTGCTAGTCGGTTCACAACCTGTAGCTGCCAATGAAAACCATGCCATATTAGCTTTTGATTCCCCGCTGAATGCTGAACAGACCATGAAGCGTGACAATCTCAATACCATGTTTGGAAATATTCTCAGCAAGGCAGCTGGTTTTTCACCACAGATTTTAGCCATTGCTCAAGAGGATTGGATTAGCATTCGAGCAGAATTTTCGGCTAAGGCAAAAGGGCAAAAAACACAAGAAATCGAAACAGAAAACAGCCCAGTTCCAGAAGAATTTGGATTTCTGGCCGACGCAGTTGAAATTCGAAATGATTGAGCGCTTGGTTTGACCACTTCTACAGCAATATCGGTCTCTGGACGGATGCGCAATCTGTTTGGATGATTTATACTATGATTAATCCTAAATATTTTTCATAATCTCCTTACAAAAGCACCAGACATTCTGGTGTTTTTGTTTTTGCAGAGCCATAATTTTACATAGAAAGCATATAAAAAATCAGCCGAAGGACTGATTTTTTGGTATAATCTATCTTATGAAACTTTCTCAATTTCTTTTTTTAGCCATTACGACAATATTAGCAGTATACTTTATGAATGCCTCTATTTTGACAGGCGATTATTTAATAGCTGGAATTTATGCTTATATTGGCTATCGAAACCTCCATTTTGCTTATAAAGTAACGAAATTTATTCAACTGGTTGAGAAGCAGTCCAGGAAGTAAGACTGATTTCCCCGCTGGAGATTGTCTTTGCTTTTCCATTCTCTAGTTGAATCACTAAATTTCCTGTATCGGTAACGGCGATTGCTCTACCTTTAAATTCAATTTGATTTTCTACAAAGCTCACTTGTTGACCGACAACAAGTGATTTTTCTTTGTAAAGTGTGATTAATTCATGTTCATCTGTTTCAAGAAAAGCTTTCCAGATGGCTATGATGAGTTGATTGCGGGTAAAGGGTGGTTGTTCCTCAAAAAGGTTACCTGCAGTATGGTGTAGTTCTTTTGGGAAATCGTCAATATGAACATTAATGCCGACACCGATAATGACGTCAGTTACTGTTTGACTTTCCATCGAAGAGATTGCTTCGGTTAATATTCCAGCCACTTTTTTGCGTCCAAGATAGATGTCGTTGACCCATTTGATTTGAACATCCAAGTCGCAGAGGGACTGGATGGCTTTTACAACAGCAGCCGCAGCTAATATAGTGTAGGGTTTGAAGGCAAGAAATGGGACATTGGGCGATAGACGAAGTGACATATAAATACCACCAGATTTTGAGGCGTAAAATGGTCGACCGAATCGTCCTTTGGCTTTGTTTTGGTGTGGTGCAAGGTAGAGGGCTGGGCTACTATGTCCTAGTTCAATCCCTTGCTTGGCATCCAGTTGGGTGGAGTCACTGCTTCTACTGAGATGGACTGGTAGGTTAAGTTCCTGTGCAATCAATTCAGGTAAGAGTAAGTCACCTTCAGCCAGTTTATAGCCACGGTTTCGGGCTGCTTCAATGGTTAAACCGAGGGTTTCTAATTGGCGAATAGCCTTCCATATGGATGTTCGTGAAATGCCTAGCTCCTGAGCCATGTCTTCACCGCTGATGTAGTCCTCTTTTTCTTTCAAAAGAAGATAGATTTTTTGATAGGTTTTCATAACTTCATTATAGCAAAAAAATCGCTTAAAACGTGATATAATAGATTACAAATAAGGAGGTTTTCATGAAGACACTTGATTACATCGTGACATTGACTCAAACTCCGTCACCAACTGGCTATACGACGGATATTATGAACTACATCAAATCAGAGGTTGAAGGTTTCGGTTATGAGGCGACTAAAACACCAAAAGGTGGTGTTTTGGTAACGGTACAGGGGAAAAATGATGAGGAGCACCGTATTTTGACAGCTCACCTGGATACATTGGGTGCTATGGTTCGGGCAATCAAACCGGATGGTCGTCTAAAAATGGATTTGGTGGGTGGTTTTGGTTATCCTTCCATTGAAGGTGAAAACTGCTTGATACATTGTGCTAAAAATGGTAAGACCTTCACAGGTACCATCCTTATGCATCAAACGTCTGTCCATGTCTATCGTGATGCTAGTACAGCAGAGCGCAACCAGACCAATATGGAAATACGGTTGGACGAAAAAGTGACCACTGCTGATGAAGTGCGTGCCTTGGGGATTGAAGTTGGTGATTTTATTTCCTTCGATCCAAGAACAATTGTGACAGAAACTGGTTTTATTAAGAGCCGCCATTTGGATGATAAGGTTTCTGCAGCTATTTTGATTCATTTGTTGAAGGTTTATAAAGAAGATGGGATTGTTTTACCTTATACCACTCATTTTTATTTTTCAAATAACGAAGAGATTGGTTATGGTGCTAATTCAAGTTTACCAGATCGGGTTGTGGAGTATCTGGCTGTGGATATGGGAGCGATGGGTGATGACCAGCAGACGGACGAGTACACGGTTTCGATTTGTGTAAAAGATGCTTCAGGTCCTTATCACTATGAACTTCGTCAGCATTTAGTTTCTCTTGCTGAGAGAGAGGCAATTCCATATAAGCTGGATATCTATCCTTACTATGGTTCGGATGCATCGGCTGCTATGCGTGCGGGTGCAGATGTTAAGCATGCCTTACTGGGAGCAGGCATTGAGTCTAGTCACTCTTATGAACGAACTCATTTGGATTCAGTTGATGCGACTGAGCGGATGGTGGATGCTTATTTGAAATCGTCAATGGTAGACTAATATGAATGAAACCCGTTTTTTAGAGTTATTTAATGACCTGGATAAGGTTTTAAGGAAGGTCTGTGGTGTAGCAGATGGAGACTATGCGGACGTTGGTTCGATGTTAACAAAAGCTAAAGAACTAAGCCTCCATAATCCCATTGAGGCAAACTGGGACAAACTGTATGTTGCCCGTCAGTTACGGAATTTAATGGTTCATGAAAAACGAACAGGACTGAAAGAGGTGGCTCAGCCGTCACAAGAATTGATTGATGTGTTGGAAAAAGTTATTTCCCAATACCAAGAGCCAGTTACCATTGCTCGTTATCTACAAAGGACACAAAAAATCAAACCAATTGTTTTTGATGGTCAGGATAAATTAATAAAGGCTTTAGAAATTGTAGATCGTCAGCATTTTTCTAAGTTTCCGATTTTTTCGGGAAGAGCCTATCAAGGTTTGGTTTCTGACAAGGGCCTGACCAATTGGTTAGCCAAAGCCAGTAAAGAGGCTGGTTCTATTCGTGAGAAATTGGTGGAAGCTAGTTTAGCAGATGTTCTTGTTTTTGAAGAAGATAGCATTCAGGTTATCGTTCTCCCTTCCTCAGAAACACTTTATCGAGTGATTAATTATTTTGAGGGCCGTAAGCGTACGACCATTCTTGTGAGTCGTCAAAAGAGTGGGAAAATAGATTCTCCTGAGGATGTCATTGGTATCATTACAGCCCAAGATTTAGCTGAAATTTATGGAATGGTGGATTAGGAGGTCTTATGTCAACAAATCGTTTAGCTTGGGATGAGTATTTTGCGGCACAAGCACTTTTGATTGCAAATCGGGCGACCTGTAAGAGAGCCAAGGTCGGTGCAGTTTTGGTTAAGGACAATAAGGTTATCGCAACAGGCTATAATGGGTCTGTTTCAGGAACTGAACATTGTTTGGATCAGGAATGTCTCATGATTGATGGTCATTGTGCTAGGACCTTGCATGCGGAAGTTAATGCTATTTTACAAGGAGCGGAGCGGGGGATTCCAAAAGGTTTTACTGCCTATGTGACTCATTTTCCATGTCTCAACTGTTCCAAACAATTGCTTCAAGTAGGTTGCAAGCGGGTGGTCTACATTAATGAATACCGTATGGATGACTATGCGCGGTATTTATATAATGAAAAAGGGTGTGAGCTTGTTCATCTACCGTTAGAGGTGGTGAAACAGGCGATTGCTGATGCAGAGTTTATTTAGACTTTATGGTGGTTGTTTGTACAATCACCTCTTTATTTTTTAGAAAATGCTAGGATAGATACTGAATATATGCTATACTAGAAACGTTATTAAGTTCCGAAAAGGTAGTTATCAGACTAGTTAATTTTCGTATATATACTTGTAAGTTATTGCTTTCTCGTTATGTATCTGGAAATTTTCCTTTGCTCAAGACAAAAGTCTTTCGCAAAGAACTAGTCGGAGACTAGTTATTACTTGCTATTTTAAAAAAGGAGGAAGTTATCAGAGTATGGTAACTTCTTTTTTATTTTTCAATAAAGAACTGCACATACTGGAAGAACTATGATATACTAGAAACGTTATTAAGTCCCGAAAAGGTAGTTATCAGACTAGTTAATTTTCGCAGACATAATTGGAAATTATTGCTTTCTCGTTATGTATCTGGAAATTTTCCTTTGCTCAAGACAAAAGTCTTTCGCAAAGAACTAGTCGGAGACTAGTTCTTTGTAACCTTGATAACAATTTATTTTAAGGGGGACATTTTTATGTCAGAACGTAAATTGTTTACGTCTGAATCTGTTTCGGAGGGTCATCCGGATAAGATTGCAGACCAGATTTCAGATGCGATTTTGGATGCTATTTTAGCACAAGATCCTGAGGCGCACGTGGCGGCTGAGACGGCTGTTTACACTGGTAGTGTTCATGTGTTTGGAGAAATTTCTACCACTGCCTATGTAGATATTAATCGTGTAGTACGTGATACGATTGCGGAGATTGGCTACACCAAAGGGGAATACGGTTTCGCTGCAGAATCAGTAGGAGTTCATCCTTCACTTGTAGAGCAGTCTCCAGATATTGCGCAAGGTGTTAATGAAGCCTTGGAGGCTCGTCAAGATGCTAGTCTAGATCCATTAGATTTAATTGGTGCAGGTGACCAGGGGCTCATGTTTGGTTTTGCGGTTGATGAAACTCCTGAACTTATGCCATTGCCAATTTCACTTAGTCACAAATTGGTGCGTCGTTTGGCCGAGTTGAGAAAATCTGGTGAAATTGCTTATCTCCGTCCAGATGCTAAGTCACAGGTAACAGTTGAATACGATGAAGACAATCAACCTGTTCGTGTGGATACAGTCGTTATTTCGACCCAGCATGATCCAGAAGTTAGCCAGGAGCAAATTCGTCAGGATGTCATTGAACGTGTGATCAAGGAAATCATTCCAGCTCAATATTTGGATGACCAAACACAATACTTTATCAATCCAACCGGTCGCTTTGTTATTGGTGGACCTCAAGGTGACTCTGGTCTGACAGGTCGTAAGATTATCGTTGATACCTATGGTGGTTACTCTCGCCACGGAGGTGGCGCCTTCTCTGGTAAGGATGCGACCAAAGTGGACCGTTCTGCATCTTATGCAGCGCGTTACATCGCTAAAAATATCGTAGCAGCTGGTTTGGCTAAAAAG
Organism: Streptococcus parasuis; assembly: GCF_021654455.1. Classification (NCBI taxonomy): domain Bacteria; kingdom Bacillati; phylum Bacillota; class Bacilli; order Lactobacillales; family Streptococcaceae; genus Streptococcus; species Streptococcus parasuis. The sequence goes on along the minus strand of NZ_AP024276.1, from coordinate 1,609,486 downwards.
GCTGAGGTTCAATTGGCCTACGCTATCGGTGTTGCTCACCCAGTTTCAGTTCGCATCGATACATTTGGTACTGGTACAGTAGCTGAGAGTAAATTAGAAGCAGCTGTTCGTCAGATTTTCGACTTGCGCCCAGCTGGTATTATTCAAATGCTTGACCTAAAACGTCCAATTTATAAACAAACTGCAGCCTATGGTCACATGGGACGTACGGATATTGATGTTCCATGGGAGAAATTGGATAAGGTAGAAGAGTTGAAAGCAGCTGTTTTGTAGGTACATATTTATTGTTTGAATAAGGAAATTTATGAAAGCATTACTTGTTTTTGCACATCCGAGAAAAGAAAGTTTTACCCACGCCCTCGTTCATAGAGTAACAGAGGCTTTGTTAGCAAATGGAGCAGAAGTAATTGTCCGAGATTTGTATGAATTGGGTTTTAATCCAGTTCTTCGAGGAGAAGATACTATTCACATTGAAAATGGAAAATTTGTACGAGAAGCAACTAGTTTTCCGCCAGATGCCCAAACAGAAATGGATCTGATCGCAGAGAGTGATTTGCTTGTTTATATTTTTCCAAGTTGGTGGAATGGTATGCCTGCGATAATGAAGGGTTATGTAGACCGTGTATTTCAGCACGGATTTGCTTATAGTTTTGAATCCGATGAGCCTCGCAAGCTCTTCTCAACAAAGAAAGCTATTTTCTTTACTCCTACAGGGCAACCACAAAATGCAGATGGAAGTCTGACACCGATAGATCAGGCAATGAAATTTCTAACTTCAGATTGGCTCTTCAACAGTAATGATGCACAAGTCATTGATCATGTTTTTTATGGTCGAGTACCTTATTTGACGAGTGAGGAATTAGAGAACTATCTGCTTGATGCTGAATTTAGGATTCAACAACTTTTTAATGAATGATAACAATTATCCAATAGTTGATCGGACCAGGCTCCAATGCCTGGTCCGTTTTCAAATACTGTAAAACTAGCTTTTTCACTGACTTTGTGTTAGAATGAAACGTATGCCTTTTTATACGTATTCTGATAAAAACCATCAACCTATTGATGTGTTGGGTCAAAGGGCAATCTAAGAAAGTGAATGTTAGTATGAGAAAAATTGTAATTAATGGTGGGAAGGCCTTGAAAGGGACTGTTACGGTTAGTGGTGCCAAAAATTCTGTCGTTGCCTTAATTCCTGCCATTATTCTTGCAGAGGATGTTGTCGTGTTGGATGGAGTACCTGCTATTTCGGATGTTGATAGCTTAGTTGATATCATGGAGACGATGGGGGCAACCGTCAAGCGAGATGGAGAGACTTTGGAAATTGATCCACGTGGCGTTCAAGATATGCCAATGCCATTTGGGAAAATCAATAGTCTGCGTGCATCCTATTATTTTTACGGATCTCTTTTAGGCCGTTATGGGAAAGCAGTCGTTGGTTTACCTGGTGGATGCGATCTAGGTCCACGTCCGATTGATTTGCACCTTAAAGCTTTCGCTGCTATGGGTGCTGAGACAACCTATGAAGGTGAATATATGCGCCTAGCAACCAATGGACAACGCATTCAAGGGGCTCATATATTCATGGATGTTGTCAGTGTTGGTGCGACGATTAATACGATTTTAGCTGCTGTTAAAGCGAAAGGTCGTACTGTTATTGAAAATGCAGCACGTGAACCTGAGATCATTGATGTTGCAACTCTGCTAAATAATATGGGGGCTCGTATTCGCGGGGCAGGTACAGATATTATTACAATAGATGGTGTAGATCACCTTAAAGGAACTCGCCATCAAGTTATTCCTGATCGTATCGAAGCAGGGACTTATATCGCCTTAGCTGCTGCAGTTGGTGAAGGAATTACTGTAGATAATGTTCTATACGAACACTTGGAGAGTTACATCGCTAAACTGCAAGAAATGGGTGTGCGAATGACAATCTCTGAAGACAGTATTTTTGTTGAAAAACAAGAAGCATTAAAGGCTGTGAATATCAAAACCTCCCCTTATCCAGGTTTTGCGACAGACTTGCAACAACCTATTACACCCTTACTCCTTAAAGCGACAGGTACCGGAACTATCGTGGACACAATTTATGAAAAACGTGTTGGACACGTGCAGGAATTGGCTAATCTTGGAGCAAAAATTTCAACACGTAGTAATCACATCGCCTTTGAAGGACCAAACCAATTGACAGGTACCTCAGTCAAAGCCACGGATTTACGGGCTGGTGCGGCGATGGTTATTGCTGGTCTAATGGCTCAAGGTCGAACAGAAATTACAAATATTGAGTTTATTCTGCGTGGGTACTCAAATATTATTGAAAAGTTAACGGAGCTTGGTGCAGACATTCAGTTGATTGAGGACTAGTTGATTTAGCAGAGAATTGCATCTTTAGAATGTAATGAATTTATAAATGAAATATTTTGGGGCTGGTAGCAATTCTCAGTCCCTTGGATACACTATGACACTTTGGATACAGTTAGCTAAATTTGCATGTTTTGAAACGGATCATTTCGTTTTGCGACCATTTTCTTTCGAGGATGGTGAGGATTTTTATACAATAGTCTCGCATGCTGAGAATCTTCCATTTATTTTTCCAGTTTTAAAGGACAAAGAGATTGCTGTTGCGACAATGGTTGAAAAATTTATCCGTTCGCCATTAGGAAATTGGGCAATAGTGGATAAAATTTCTGGTCGAATGATTGGTGCGCTTTGTCTTGAGAAGTTGGAGGAACGTCAACTTTCTGCGGAGCTCAGCTATTTCCTAAAAAAAGACTACTGGGGTCAAGGACTCATGACGGAAGCGGTGCGGACTTTAGTCTATCTAGCTTTTTACGAGTTTGGCATGAGAGAATTGACGATTGTCACCCATGAGGAAAATGTGGCCAGTCAAAGGGTGGCTAGAAAAGCTGGCTTTGTGCAAATTAACCACTATCGTGGAAGTGACCGTTATAGTCATAAAATGAGAAATTACTTGAAATTTAGCTTGAAGAAGGCAGATTTTAATTTAGAAATGTATGAGGACAATCAATGATTACAATTAAATCACAACGTGAAATTGATGCGATGAGCCGAGCCGGGGAAGTTCTGTCTGGTATTCATATCGGTTTGCGTGAGATAATCAAGCCAGGCGTGGACATGTGGGAAGTCGAAGAATATGTCCGTAAAACGTGTAAAGAAAAAAATGTGTTGCCGCTTCAAATTGGTGTGGACGGAGAATTGATGGATTATCCATACGCAACTTGTTGTGGATTGAATGATGAGGTGGCTCATGCTTTCCCACGTCACTATAAGCTTAGAGAAGGTGACTTATTGAAAGTTGACATGGTTCTTAGTGAGCCTCTAGACAAGTCTGTTATAGATGTGTCTAAACTCAATTTTAATGATGTTAAGGCCATGAAGAAAATCACTCAGACCTACCGTGGTGGATGTGCAGATTCCTGCTGGGCGTACGCTGTTGGTCAAGTCTCAGAAGAAGTTCAAAACTTGATGGACGTGACCAAGGAGTGTTTGTATCGTGGGATGGAGCAAGCAGTTGTTGGTAATCGTATCGGGGATATTGGTGCCGCTATTCAAGAATATGCTGAAAGTCTTGGATATGGTGTTGTTCGTGACTTAGTGGGTCACGGCGTTGGACCAACCTTCCATGAAGAGCCAATGGTTCCTCATTATGGGACCAAAGGGCGTGGACTCCGTTTGCGTGAGGGCATGGTCTTGACAATCGAGCCCATGATTAATACCGGAACTTGGGAAATTGATACAGATATGAAGACTGGCTGGGCTCATAAAACACTTGATGGTGGTTTGTCTTGTCAATATGAGCACCAATTTGTGATTACAAAAGATGGTCCACTTATCTTGACTAGTCAAGGTGAAGAAGGAACTTATTAATACTCTTTGAAAATCAAAAGCCGACGTTGTTGACTTGATGTGATGAGTGAAAGTCTCCAGTGTAGCCTTTCAGCCTGTTACCTTGAAATTCAATAGTAACAGGGTTCTGTCTGCATCAGAGCGAAACGAACTACGTTCGCCTATTTCCAACCTCCAAAGGTTCAGGGAACCTTTGGAGCAAGTCTTATTTTGATTTTCATTGAGTATAAATCAATTATAGAAGGAAGTATGAGGTTGAATGAATGAGGAAAGTCAAAAAACTAGAAGGACTGAAAACATTCTTTTCAACCTTTTTTTCCTATTATAAATCGGCGGAAATTGAGATAACGAGTGTGGCGGTAGCTTATTATCTTCTGATTTCCATTTTTCCGATTCTGTTAACCTTAGCCAATTTATTGCCTTATTTTCCTTTTGATGTTGATGCGATTCTATCAGTATTAGCAGAATTTATTCCTGAAAAAATCTATCCGACTGTTTCAAATTTTGTGACCAATATTCTAACTAAACCCTCAAGTTCTTGGTTAGGTATTGCTATTCTTACGACTTTATGGACCCTTTCAAATAGTATGATGATTTTACAAAAGGCTGTTAACAAGGCATATGGTATGGAAAATCATCGTGATGTCATTGTTGGTCGGCTAGTAGGTATCTTTTTGGGGATTGGTTTGCAAATAATCATAGGATTGAGCATAGCGAGTGTGACATTTGGTCAAGCCATTTTTTCTTATTTAGATAAATATTTTAATCTTGAAAATGGTTGGTTGGATATTTTTTTAGGACAAACACAACCGATTGCCTACCTAGCACTGTTTGCGGCACTGATTATGTTCTATTATTTTTTGCCAAATGTTCGAATACCTAAAATTTGGTATGTTTTCCCTGGGGCTGGTTTTGTTCTATTTATTATGGCAACAACTGGGAAGTTGTTTTCGCTATATTTGGATAACTATGCAAATAAATTATTAGATTTTCGTTCGGCAACAGCAGTAATATTTCTTGTATTTATGGTCTGGTTTATTTTTATGGCTCAGATTCTAATCATAGGTGCAGTCGTTAATGCAAGTGTTCATAAATTAAAATTAGGTGATATCCAGTCAAGAGACGGAGATATTGTTTCAATCTTTAAGCGAGCTAAAGCAAAATATAAAAAAAACGAGTAACCCCTAGTTGGAGGGTACTCGTTTTTTATAGGGAGTTTGACAGTCGCATATTCTTTTCTTCATTTCTTACTATTAAATACAAACAGTTTACTCAAAATATAATTGAGTACAATCACTAAGACTTGTGAGAAGAGTGTTGCGATGGCATTGACAAGGGAAAGGTCATTGTTTACAAATTGACCGATAATACCTGGGAAAGCCTGTACTAAGAGAAATGCCAGAAGCATATCTAGTCCCATAGTAACAAGTCTGGCAGATACAAACTTAAGAAGTCTTTTCTCCCATCCTCTAGATTCTTGCCGAAAGACGATTTGGTCATTTGTAATAAATGCAAACAATATGGCGATAACATTGGCAAGAAAAGCAACGACGACCACTTGATTGAGAAAGGCAAATAATAGGATTCGGGCGACCATATACACTAAGGTTGTAGCAACACCAAATATTAAATAAAGGATAACTTCGTTCTGGAATGTTTTTTTCATAATATTTTTCATACGTCAAGTCTATCATTTTTTAATAAAATATGCTATACTTATCAACGTTGTTGACAGTTATGTGCAACAACCCTTGGGGCTTACTCACTTTACCCAAGCATATTACAAGCATTTTGCTAAAGGAGAATCAGGATGAATACATCTAAATGGTCCGCCCGTGATTTGGCGGAAGTTGCTCTTGTTGCTGCAATTTATATTGCACTAACTGTTACCCCACCTTTAAATGCCATTTCGTTTGGTGCTGTACAGTTCCGAATTTCAGAAATGTTGAATTTTTTAGGTTTTTATCATAAAAAATATATTCTTGCTGTGACGATTGGATGTATGATTTCCAATCTGATGGTATATGGGGTTGTAGATCTACTGGTTGGTGGACTCTCTACCTTACTCTTTGTAAGTATCGGTGTCCTTTTGTTTGAACGCTATAAAAAAGAATATCTTTTTAATGGCTGGATGAACAAAGCATTTTTCTATTTTTCATTTTTCTTTGCTGCAACGATGTTTACTATTGCATTAGAACTAAACATCATGTATCAAGCACCGTTCTTCTTGACTTGGCTAACAACAGGTTTAGGTGAATTGTTATCCCTGTTAATTGGGGCAGTTGTTATTGAATCAGTGATGAAACGTATTCCAGGATACACACGCTTATAATAAAAAACAATCCGAGCTATGATTGCTTGGATTGTTTTCTATTTAGAGAATTATTTTTCTAAAAGCCCCAATCGGTTTAATTCATGATCAATAGTCATAAGCACAGTTTCTAAATCTTCTGGATTGTTTACAAAATCGAACTGATTTCCATCAATTCGGATTTTAGGAGAAGATTTATAATCTTGATACCAACTTGGATAGGCAGAATGGACCTGTTTATAATACTCAAGAAGTTCAGGATTTGCCGTTACCTGTTCATAGGAGCGACCACGCAGCTGGATTCGACTCAACATGGTTTCAAGAGATACATCGATGTAAACCAATAAATCTGGAGATTTCTTAGGCATCCCTTCTAGTTCCTCTAGCATATTTGCTAATAATTCTTTATAGATTTCTAGCTCCATTTTTGTGACATTACCATTTTGATAATTAAGAGTTAGAAACAACTCATCCTCAAAAATAGAACGATCTAGAATATTATTATCTGCTCGGTAGGCCTCTTTAATGGATTGGAATCGTTTGTTTAAAAAATATATCTGTAATAAAAATGCGTACTTCTCAGGATCTTGGTAGTACAAGTCCAAAACAGGATTTTGATCAACGGCTTCATAAAAAACATCGGTTCCAAGATGTTCTCCGAGAGCTGTAGCTAATGAGCTTTTTCCTGCTCCAATCGTTCCGGCTAATACAATCAACATAATGCTCCTCTCTTTTTCTAACGTTCTCATTGTATAAAAATATGGTATGGTTTTCAAGAATTAGACACGAATCCATTCAAAAAAAATTCCCCCCAAAATTTCTAGTAGGTGTCATAAACCTGAGGTAAAAGAGAATTTTAAAGCTCCTTTTTTCTGTTGTCAACCAAGGCCGATTTCGTGCTATAATAGTGTTTATGGAAGAAAAATATTTGAAAATTGCCCAAGAATTGGGTGTTAGTTTAAAACAAATTGATACAGTCTTGACGCTCACTGCAGAGGGAAATACCATTCCTTTTATTGCCCGCTATCGTAAGGAAGCAACAGGAAACCTCGACGAAGTGGTCATCAAATCGATTATTGATCGTGACAAGGCATTAACAGCTCTGGCAGAACGTAAAGCAACAGTTCTAGCAAAGATTGAAGAACAAGGGAAATTAACCGATCAGCTCCGTCAAGCGATTGAAGAAGCAGAAAAGTTAGCGGATGTGGAAGAACTGTATTTACCTTATAAAGAAAAACGTCGCACAAAGGCTACAATAGCTCGTGAAGCTGGATTATTCCCACTAGCACGTCTTATTTTACAGAACGTAGCAGATCTGGAAAATCAAGCAGCTCATTTTGTTTGTGAAGGTTTTGATACGGCTGAAGCTTGTCTTGTAGGTGCGGTTGATATTCTTGTAGAAGCCATTTCGGAAGATCCAAAGCTCCGTGCATGGACCTATCATGAAATTCAAACAAATTCGAGTCTCTATTCTGAATTAAAAGACCAAGCTGCTGATGAAAAGTTTGTGTTCCAAATGTATTACGATTTTTCTGAAAAAGTTGCGAAAATGCAGGGTTATCGTACCTTAGCTTTGAATCGTGGAGAAAAAGTGGGCGTTCTTAAAGTTCATTTTGAACACAATTTGGATAAGATAATTCGTTTCTTTGAAGTTCGTTTTCCGCAGAAAAATGCTTATATAGCAGATGCAATCAATCAGGCAGTTAAGAAAAAAATTATCCCAGCAATGGAGCGTCGCGTTCGGACAGAGTTGACAGAAAGTGCAGAAGAAGGGGCGATTGCTCTCTTTTCAGACAATCTTCGGAACTTGCTTCTCGTTCCACCATTAAAAGGAAAAATGGTCTTGGGTTTCGACCCTGCCTTTCGTACTGGTGCTAAGTTAGCTGTCGTAGATCAGACTGGTAAGCTACTGACGACACAAGTGATTCATCCAGTCAAGCCAGCTTCTCAGGCCCAGATTGCTCAGGCAAAGGAAGAGTTGGCCAACTTAATTGGTCAATACCAGGTGGAAATTATTGCTATCGGGAATGGGACGGCTAGCCGAGAATCGGAAGCCTTCGTTGCTGATTTGTTGAAAGATTTTCCGACGGTTTCTTACGTGATTGTAAATGAGAGTGGAGCTTCTGTCTACTCCGCATCTGAACTGGCTCGAACTGAATTTCCAGACCTAACGGTAGAAAAACGCTCTGCTATTTCCATCGCACGCCGTCTGCAAGACCCGTTGGCTGAGTTGGTTAAAATTGATCCAAAATCGATTGGTGTTGGACAGTATCAACATGATGTCAATCAAAAACTTTTGTCTGACAGTCTAGATTTTGTCGTTGATACAGTTGTTAACCAGGTCGGGGTCAATGTCAATACTGCAAGTCCTGCCCTCCTTTCGCATGTGGCTGGCCTCAATAAAACTATTTCAGAAAACATTGTCAAGTATCGTGAAGAAAATGGTGCTCTGACTTCTCGTCAACAGCTTAAAAAAGTTCCTCGCTTGGGAGAAAAGGCTTTTGAACAGGCGGCTGGTTTCTTGCGTATTCCTGATGGAACAAACTTTTTGGACAATACTGGTGTGCATCCAGAGTCATATAAGGCTGTAGAGACCTTGTTGAAACTGCTAGAAATTGACCACTTAGATGTTGCTGCGCAGGAAAAATTAAAACAAATTTCTATAGCAGAGATGGCAGGGGAAATTGGTGTCGGTCAGGAAACGTTGAAAGATATTATCGCTGACTTGCTTAAGCCAGGGCGTGATTTGCGTGATGAATTTGCAGCGCCAGTTCTTCGTCAAGATGTTCTCGATTTTAAGGATTTGCAAATTGGTCAGAAGTTGGAAGGTGTGGTCCGGAATGTGGTAGACTTTGGTGCTTTTGTGGACATTGGTATTCACGAAGATGGGCTGATTCATATATCAAACATGAGTAAGAATTTCATCAAGCATCCAAGTCAAGTTGTATCTGTTGGTGACTTGGTGACAGTTTGGGTTCATAAACTTGATCAGCAACGTGAGAAGGTTAATTTGACCTTGGTGGCTCCCCGTGAATCTCACTGAGTATGTTCAGCAGGTATCTGTAGAGGACTTCGGTAAGGAATTTCGGCATGTTGCTCTTTGGAATAGCCGATTGCAGTCGACAGGTGGTCGTTTCTTCCCAAAGGATGGCCACTTGGATTTTAATCCCAAACATCTGGAGGAGCAAGGGTTGGAAGTTTTTAGAAAGATTGTCCGCCATGAGCTCTGTCATTACCATCTTTACTATGAGAAGAAGGGCTATCGGCACGGAGACTGGGATTTCAAGAAACTGCTGGCTACGGTGGACGGCCTGCGCTATGCCCCTAAACTGGAACAAGCTACCAAGCCTGGTCTGCTTTATATCTGTCAGTCCTGTGCCCAAACCTACCAGCGCAAGCGCCGCCTTGATCTAAAGAAATACCGGTGTGGAAAGTGTCACGGAAAGCTCGTTTTGAAACAATAGAGAATCAGTCCTTGGGCTGATTTTTTTGTTGGGAAATATGGTATACTAGTATGGAATTGAGGTGAGTCTATGACGCAAAAGAGAGAAGAACGCTTAATTGAGTTATATGAAAAAGGTGTCTTGACCAAGGAAGAGGCTCGCGCCTGTTTTAAGGAAATGAATCAAGAACCAGACTTTCTTTTTGTGGAAGAAAAAGCAAAATTGAATTTTACCTTACCAAGTTTTAAGGTCTTTGCTTCCTCAAAGCTGAAACAGGCTTATTCATTTGATGGAATTGAATCACTCTTTCTAAAATTATCCGAGGGGCGGCTGACTCTGACCAAGTCTAAGAATGAACAGATCACCGTAGAAATTGTTTATAATCAAGATGCGCCAGAAGACAAGCTCCCTCGTCTTTATGTTGAAAAGAAAGGACTATATTTCAACAGTAGTTTGGCCTGTCGCTTGACCATTAGCTTGCCCCAGGAATGGATGTCAGTACTAGATGTAGAACTTGGTCAAGCAGATGCCCGGTTAGACTACTTGCCGTTTGAAGATATTTCTATCCGCAGTTCAAGAGATAAAAAACAACAGGATATTCGCTTGACAACCTGCGGTGGCTACCCACAGCATTTGTATGTGCAATTGGCACACGCGCCCTTCACCTTACAAACAGGGAAGGGGCAGGGAATTCAAGGACAGATTGAGTCTCAATCAGGTCAGGTTTTAGTCAATCGGAAAAAGAAAAATAGTCCTTATCAATTTGAAAAATCAGGAAATGATTTACTCTTTATAAAAGCACAGACTGGTCAAGGTGCTTTTTATGTGAAAGGAATAAAAGATGTCAATTGATTTGTATAGAGTAAGAAAGGGAAAAGTTGTGTCTGGCGTTCTTGCTGGCATAGCTCATAAATTAGGATGGGAGGCGTGGCTTGTGCGAGCCCTCTTTATAGCAGGTCTTCTATTTGGAAAATCTTTTATCTTGTTAATCGCCCTTTACGCAGCCGCAGTTTACTTCTTACCATATAAGGAAGATAAGGATGCCGAGAAATATGGAACTGGCCCGCGTAAGATAAAAGATGCAGAGAAAATACATAAGTAACATTGCATTTGTGAAAGATTATCGTTTGATGGTCTTTTTCTTTTTTGCAATCTGGATAATAAAACTCCCCATTCTCTTAAAGAGTGGGGAGGGAGGAAGTTTGAATTAGAGGGTTAACAAAATTGAATTTTCCTGTTTCAGTAGTGATTGGTCAATGTAGTTTCCATCAATTTCTACTCCATTTAAGATTAGAGAGCTACATCCAGTTTCTTTATGATTTGGATTAGAGATGGTGATGTACAAAGTTTTTCCTCGAAACTGTTTAGTAATTTGTACTTCAGGCCATTCTTTTGGTATGGCAGGTGATAAGCGTATACCGTCAAGTGTTGGTCGAATTCCTAGAATTCCCTCTACACTTGCAACCATCATGGTTGAAGCAGTACCTGTTAGCCAGTGAACGTGTGATCTACCAAAGTGAGGGCTATCTTTTCCTTCTGTAAACTGTCCAAAACAATAAGGCTCTAATTTCCGTATGTTTGCTTTAGTATTCTGGGCCGCTGGAGAGTTTTCTAAATAATAGTTAAATGCACGATTGCCGTTTCCCAATAAGGCTTCCGCTAGGATGAGCCAACCTTGTGATTGAGAAAAGATGCCAGCATTTTCTTTTGTCCCCTGATTGTAAATGACTGCTAGTGCACCATCAAATGCTTCCTTATGATAGGGAGGGTCCATCAAAACGGCACCAAATGGAGTGTTGAGGCGATTTAGGACCTGATTCATAGCTTGCTGTGCTTGATCTGGTTTAGCTAATCCACTAATTACTGCCCAACTTTGGGGATTTAACCAAAGATTAGCTTCCTTTGCAGCAGGAGTTCCAATTTTTTCACCGTTCTCTGTAAAACCACGTATAAATCGATCTTGATCCCAGCAAAGATCTTGAATTTTCTGATGATACTCTACTTGGAGGTGTTCAATTTGTTCTATGTATGTGGTATCATTTTTTTTCACTGCAAATTCTCTCATGATAGAGAGGGCGTAGTAGAATTGAAGGGCAACAAATGAAGATTCCCCGTTTGCCCCTAGACGTAAACAATCGTTCCAGTCAGCGTGAAGTCCAGCTGGTAATCCATGTGGACCCAAATGATTTATTGAAAAATCAATAGCTGTTTGAAGATGTTGGTATACTGTAGCTTTTCCATGATTTGCGTATGGGATAACTTCATCCAGAAAGTCAATATTCCCTGTCTCAGTTATGTATTTATAAATGGTCGGGAAGAGCCAAAGAGCATCATCAGCTCGGTATGCAGGGTGTCCCGTTTCTTGAACATATGAAGGGTCATCTGGAGTATCTTCGTGTCCAGCATTATGGGTAAATTTTACAAGTGGAAGGCCGGCTCCATTGTTTACTTGGGCGGATAGCATAAACCTTATTTTATCAACGGCCATTTCAGGGTGTAGGTGGATTATACCTTGTATATCTTGAACAGTATCTCGATAGCCGTAGCCATTACGCAATCCACAGTAGATATAGGAAGCTGCGCGTGACCAGATAAAGGTCATGTAACAGTTATAGGCATTCCAAATGTTAAGCATTGAGTTGAATTCTGAGCTGGGTGTTTGAACATGTAATTTTTCCAATCTGCTATCCCAAAGTTCTTCCAATGCATGGAGATCTTTTTTTATTTTCTCATCAGGATTGGCATATTGATGGAGAATCTTATCCGCATCTGCCTGCTTTTTTTCTCCAAGTATATATGTCAATGTTTTGGATTGTCCTGGCTCCAAACGGATCTGAGTTGATAAAGCTCCACAAGCATTTTCGCTATTATTTAGTACGTTACCTAAATGTCCTGATACAATTCCTTTGGGATTATGATAGCCATTATACAGGCCTAAGAACTCTTGTTTGTCACCACAGTAGGAAGAAACTTGAGCTCCAGCTAAACCAAAGAATCGTTCGGTAACATTTTTTTCGTCAACTTGATCATCAGCTTCCAAAGTATCAAGATTTCCATGAAGTTGTTGGATTATTTTATTTGTAGCAAATTTTGTTCGACTAATAAAAAGTGAGTATTGTAAGTTTACTTGGTCCTGTTCGTAATTCCCATGATTGGTGAATTCGGCATACCCACTAACTGTGAGATTTCTTGTTTGTTCAGAATGATTGGTAAGTGTTATTGCCCATACTTCATAGGTTTGTTGCTTAGGGACATAGTAGGTAGTACTCGATGCTATATTACTATAGGAAGTGTTCATCGTCGTGTATCCTAAACCATGGTGGCAATCAATAGAGTAATCTTGTAAATCTTTTCCGACAGGTTGCCAAGAAGCAGACCAATAATCCAGATTATCATTGTCTCTAATGTAAATATAACGTCCTGGCTGGTCCAAATGGTTGAAGATATAACGGAGAATTCTTCCATTTGCTCCTGAAGTAGCAAAACTGTATCCACCTGCATTGTTTGAAATAATTGCACCGTATTCAGGTGAGCCTAGATAATTCACCCAAGGAGTTGGAGTGGCAGGGTTAGTAATTATATATTCTTTTTTCTTATCGTCAAAATACCCGTATTGCATAATTTTTCCTTTCAAGTGTCTAAGAGAGTGTAATAGAGATATGGTGATTCTCATTTGGATCTAACTGATCTATTTCTGTTTTTGATAATGTAGCATATGCATCATCAGTTATTGGGAGATCTCGTCCATTGAAACGTGCTTGACTGATAACGTAGTCGCCGAATTCTTTTCTTGAGAGATTATGATAGGTCAAGGTAAAGGTTTTTCCGGCAAAAGTTGTTGTCAATTTTGCTTGATTTTGTTGATCAAATTGTTCAACAACCAGTTTTGGATACAGGATGAGATTTCCTAGATTTCCTTGAAAACCGAATACTTCTGTCAACATAGTGTACATATACCAGCTTGCTGCACCTGTTAGATAGTGGTATAGACCTCTACCATCTGAACGGAAATATTCAGGTATTCCCGGATAGATTCGACTGATATCGTAGTCTAAGGCTGTATTTGCTAAGGATTTTAATGCTTTCCAGCCAGCTTTTGCATAGCCACGACGGTATAAGGCATTTGCATACATAGTCGTCATGTGAGAAAAAACAGCTCCGTTTTCCTTTTCTCCATATGCAAAACCGAACATCCGGCCCATATCCATTTTTATTTCATTAAAGTTTGTGTTCAGTCTGTAACCACCGCATTCAGGAGCATACAAGTGGCGATCTGCGCTACGGATGATAGACTGAATCTGTTGGTCATTTGCTACGTAGCTCATGATAGAGAAAACCTGTCCAGTCAACATCATTTTTGGATGATTGGTGTGGCAAGTCTCTACTTGATGGCCATTATTATCATAATAACTGTTAAACCATCCATTCTCATCTTCACTTAACCATTCGGTTTTTTGAATTTGTTCTCGCAACCAATTTGCTTTTTCAATCAGATTAACTGCGAGTTCGGCAAATGTAACACGGATGGTTTTCCCGCTTAATTTGTGTTTGCAGGCTTCAGAGAATTCTTGTAGTACAGCTTGTTTTTTTGAATAATTATCGTAAACTTCCAGGTCATGAGAAAGCAGTGTTTCAAACTCTTCTGGTAATTGTATTGTTTGATCATCCAGCTGACTTGCATAAATTCGAATAAGATGAGCTAAATCCATCATACTACCAACGTAGGCACAGGTAAATGCCACACTTTCCCCTCTTTCGCTAGCCATATCCAAAGCATCATTCCAATCTGCATCACGTAATCGATAAAAATTGTGTTCACCAACATCATAAAACGCAGCCAATTGTTCAATCAGTAAATGTTCCAGAATGCTCCCTAAGTAAATATTTCCACCTAGAGTAAGCAACTGTGAACCATTTTCTTCCTTCCATTCTTTGTCAATGGCTGTGCCACGTTTTACTTGTCTGTCTTTGAAATAGGAAACTTTTTCAGTCAGAATAGATGTATCTCCTGTTTGATCAATATAGAGTTTTGTAGTAAGCAGTGGCCAAAAAGCATGATCCATCCAAACACGGGTAATACCATTTCGGTCCGCAATAAATTCTCCTTCTCCCGAGCCTATTATCGTCGCATTTGTTCCATCTATCCGAACACCTTTGAAGTTATTGACAATCATACGTCGAACTTGCGTAGGTTCTAATAGTAACAGTGAGAGACAATCTTGCCAGAGGTCTCTCCAACCTCGACCTCCTCTTCCATAGTCATGGTGAGGGAGGAATGAACATCCAAAAATTTTTCTCAAGTATGGTTGGAAACAAATCCATTTCATCCATTGATCAAAATCTGCTTGGCCTGTTTCAAATCGCACATTGACTTTGTTGTTCCAATACTGCTTAGTTTGTTCTAAATGTTGTTGAATTTGTGTATCAGTAGAGTAATCAGCTAAAGCCTCTTCAATATTTGTATCTTCCTCTGTAATTCCTAACAAAACAATATAGGAAGTTTCTTGCCCAGATTGGAGAGTAACCTCTTCAAAGCGAAAGGCTCCCATTGCTTCTCTTCCATCTATTTTATAATCAGAATATCCGGGATAGTGTTGAAAAACAGCTTCGGGATGGGTAAAGTTACCACTTTCTCCAATAAATTCCTCTACAGTTGGGTAAAATGCTACTGGGGTGTGCCCTTCACCTGTATAACCAGCTACATAATAGAGCAAATGATTAGGGTGATGTCCCCGTTCGTCAAAGGTCATGGTCGGATTGACAACAACCCCATTTTTTGTTGTGTGAATACGATGCAATAATGAAGTTACATGGCGGTGATCACGAAGATTGTCAGCACTCCTTCCAAAAATAGGAACTGCCACATAAGTAGAGAATCGTCTCGGATGATTGGAAAGATTTTTCAATCGAATATGCATGACTTCAATATTGGCTGAAACTGGTATGAAATTTGTAATACTAGTTGATATATTAGCAATCTCATCCGTACGTTCTAATTGATGCCACATAAATCCAGCCGTCACTTGGTCGTGTTGCTTTTCTTTAGCAATGTCTCTATCGTAATCAGAAGATTGTCCAGTTAAGGAAATCGTTTCTTTTCCATCAATGCAGGTCCATACATTACGGGTGGAGCGATTATTATGGAGATTTTCAATACTAACCGGTTCTAAAATAAAGCTATTTTGGCTAATTTTTGAATCTCCACCCAATAATGGTGTGATGGAACTTTTTAATCCTTTTTCGGATGCAAGAGGAAAATAGAGTGTGTGATTTTTTTGAGCCTGTTTCAATGTAAAGCTACCATTTTGATCAATAAATTCTACTTTATTCATAAGAATCCTTTCTGAATATAGGTTGTTAAGATAGTTTAATTGTAAGGTAAACAGTAACTAGAAAAAATAAGAATTAGGAAGAAAATATCAGAATGATGACATGAAGTGAAAAAGTTTAATGATTCTTTAAAAAAAATGTTTTCCATCAACTTTTTTTCTACATTAAATAAGTCAAAATGAAGTACACAATGAAAAAAAAGAATATGAACTTAGTTCAAAAATCTGATATTTTGTAAAAATATTTAATATAATACCCCACTCTTTCTAGCTATAATGAATTCATAAAAACAAAGAAAACTTCTAAAAGGAGAAGAAACATGAACAAAAAAGTAAGCGCTTTATTATTGACTGCGTTCGCATCAACTGCACTTGTTGCCTGTGGATCCAAGTCCGAATCAGCTGGTACAAGCCAAGCAGAAGAAGGTAAAGTAATCAATATCTATTCTTGGAATGACGAATTTCGTCAACGTGTAGAGGCAGTATATCCTGAAGTGAAGGAAACATCTGCAGATGGAACCATTACAACCTTAAAGGATGGGACAGAGATTCATTGGATTGTCAATCCGAACCAAGATGGTGTTTATCAACAAAAATTGGATGAAGCATTACTAAATCAAGAATCAGCTGCTGCAGATGAAAAAGTTGATATTTTTCTCTCTGAGACTGACTATGTTAACAAATACTCATCAAAAGAGGCTGATGCAGCTCTTCCTTTGAAGGAACTTGGAATTGATCCAGAAAAAGACTTATCTGACCAATATAGTTTTACTAAAGTAACAGCCTCTGATGAAGACGGGGTTCAACGTGGTTCGACATGGCAAACTACACCAGGGGTAATCGTGTACCGCCGTGATATAGCAAAAGCTGTTTTTGGTACAGATGATCCTTCTGAAATTGGTAAGAAGGTAGGGGATTGGGCAACTGCTAAAGAGACAGCAAAAATATTGAAAGATAAAGGCTATACAATATTTGCTTCTCCAGCCGATACTTTCCGTCTATATGGAAATAGTATCAAAGAACCTTGGGTAAAAGCTGGAGAAACCACTATTAATGTTGCACCAGAGGTTATGCAATGGGTTAAAGACTCTAAAGAATGGTTAGATGCCGGCTACTTTACCAAGACAGTTAAAGGTCAGTGGACCGATGAATGGAACAAGGAAATGAGCTCCCAAGCAAAGAACTTTGCGTTCCTATTCCCAGCATGGGGTATTGATTTTGTCTTGAAACCGAACTGGGATGGTGCTGAAGGTTCTTGGGCAGTGACGACACCACCACAAGAATACAACTGGGGTGGTTCTTATATCCATGGAGCAGTTGGTACAGACAATCCTAAACATGTAAAAGATATTATTTTAGCTTTGACAGGAAATAAAGAAAATCTCTTGAAAATTTCAAAAGATTATCTTGACTTTACAAATACTCAATCTGGTATGCAAGAAGCAGCGAAAGATGATAATTTCAAATCTGACTTCCTTGGTGGACAAAATGCCTTTGAATATTTTGCTCCAGTTGCTGAAAATATTAAGATTGCTCCGTTATCTGCCTACGACCAAGGTAGCGTAGAATTGATTCAAAATAACTTTAATGATTATCTACAAGATAAGGTTAGCTTTGAAAAAGCAAAAGAAAACTTTGAAATTGCCATTAAGGAACGTTATCCAGAAATCACAGAGATTAAATGGCCTGATTAAAGAGAGTAGCGGTGCATGTTGCACCGCCTTACTCTAAAAGGAGTAACAGAATGAAACAAAAACGTAAACGTATAAATTACGGGAAATGGGGTTATCTGTTTATCTTACCGTTTTTTGTCACCTTCTTTATTTTTTCCTTCATTCCATTAGTTGAAACTGTGCGATATAGTTTTTATGAATACTATCGATCAGGAATTAGAGAAATTGGGCCGACCTTTATTGGTGTTGATAATTATATTAGTTTATTACAGTCCGATATTCTAAAATATGCTGGTAATACCATGTTAATGTGGCTTATGGGCTTTATTCCTCAGATTGGAATTGCTCTGCTTTTAGCAAACTGGTTTGTTGATGCAAGACTTAAATTACGGGGTCAAGGAATTTATAAGGTAATTATATACTTGCCAAATTTAATTATGGCCTCTGCATTTGCCATGCTTTTCTTTACCCTCTTTTCAACAAACGGTCCCATTAATTCGATAATGACTTCATTAGGTATATTTAAGGAACCAGTTGATTTTATGGGTACCTCTCTTGGCACCCGTACTTTAGTTGCGGTGATGAATTTTCTGATGTGGTTCGGTAATTCAACAATCATGCTAATGGCAGCAATAATGGGGATTAATCCAGATATTTTTGAAGCAGCAGAGATTGATGGTTGTAATAGCCGACAACGTTTCTTTTACATTACGTTACCAATGATTCGTCCGATTCTAGCATATACGTTGATTACATCCATTATTGGTGGTCTTCAAATGTTTGATGTTCCACAAATTTTGACTAATGGACAAGGAGCTCCTGACCGAACTTCTACAACTCTCATTATGTTCTTAAATAATCACTTGAAGAGTAAGAACTATGGCATGGCTGGTGCACTATCTGTTTATCTGTTCGTCGTTAGTGCGTTCTTGTGTTGGTTTGTCTATAAGATGACAAATAATGAATTAAAGCTTGGGCGTACAAAGATGAAACAAAAAGTAAAAAAAGTATAGGAGGTTAGAATATGTCAACAAATGCTCAGAATCACTTGCGGCGTATTGTGGCACATTTTGTATTGATTAGCCTATCATTTATGTGCCTTTTCTTCTTTTATATTCTGATTGTTAGTGCCACACATTCTCATTCAGAGTTGCAAAGAGGATTTTCTGCCCTCCCTGGGGGACATCTTTGGGATAATCTGATGAAAGTTGCTAATGATGGGACTTTCCCAATGTTTAGAGGGATTATCAATAGTTTGATTGTTTCTGGTACTACTGCAGCGGTTTGTACTTATTTCTCAGCCTTAACAGCCTATGGGCTTTATGTGTATGACTTTAGATTTAAAAAAATAGCCTTTACTTTTATCATGGCTATTCTAGTTATGCCGACTCAAGTAACTTCAATGGGTTTCCTGAGATTGATTACCCAAATGGGTATGTATGATAGTTTTCTTCCATTAATTATTCCTGCTATTGCCTCGCCGGCGGTCTTCTACTTTATGTATAGCTATATGCAGGCCTCTTTACCACTTTCCATGGTGGATGCGGCGCGAATTGATGGCTCTGGGGAATTCCGTACTTTTAACACCATTGTGCTACCTCTGATGAAACCAGCTATCGCAGTTCAAGCAATCTTTACATTTGTAGGATCATGGAATAATTACTTCATCCCAGCCCTTGTGCTTCAATCTAAGGATAAAATGACCGTTCCGATATTAATTGCGTCCCTTCGTGGTGCAGACTATATGAATTTTGATATGGGAAAAATTTATACTATGATTTTAGTTGCTATCGTACCGATTGTACTGGTTTATCTCTTCCTTTCTAAATTTATCATCGCTGGAGTGACTCTTGGCGGTGTCAAAGAATAAAACAATTTTAAGGAGACAGTTTATGTCAAAGAAAATAGTTCTATCTTGGTTGTGTGTTGCATCAACTATCTGTAGCTTAGCAGTTAATGGGAAACAGATTTTAGCTGAAGATGTGGCTAGTCAACGGTTACCAACTTCAGAACAAATTATATCGGATTCTTCTGAAACTACATCATTGAGTACGGAAACTGAAGTAGCCGAAACTGAAGTAGCTGTAACAAGTCAATTAGATGAAACATCACCTGCTACAACAGCCAACCAAGAGAATGAAATGGCTTCAGAAGTAGTAGAGGAGACCGCGGAGCCATCACCAGAAGTTGAAACTCCTAAGCAAGAAGCATTTTCGACTGATTTTGATACTTTCGATGAGAATACGGCTCAGTTGGCAGATTGGTCTAATGGTGCAATGTTCAATGCACGATGGACACCTTCAAATGTGGCATTTTCAGATGGTATTATGACACTTACGATAGATAATGATGGAAAAGGTGGTTACAATAGTGGTGAATGGCGTACCCAACAATATTACCATTATGGAAAATATGAAGTACGCATGAAACCAATCAGTAATCCCGGGACAGTTTCTTCCTTCTTTACCTATACAGGTCCAAGTGATGGCACACAATGGGATGAAATTGATATTGAGTTTGTTGGATATGATACAACAAAAGTTCAGTTCAACTACTTTACCAATGGTGTAGGTGGTCATGAACATTATTACAATTTAGGATTTGACGCCTCTGAAGAATTTCATACCTATGCGTTTGAATGGAAAAAGGATTCTATTACATGGTTTGTAGATGGTGTGGCAGTTCATACAGCAACCACAGATATTCCAACTACACCTGGAAAAATTATGATGAATGCCTGGCCTGGTATTGGTGTGGATGAATGGCTAAAACCATTTGATGGAAACGTGCCTTTGGTTGCTTCTTATGATTGGATGAAGTATACACCGAATACAGTTGAATTACCGGAATCTAAAATAGAGAATGATGAACAGATGACAAATACGACACCTGAAGAGACTTCAGAAAACAAGTCAGATTCAAATGAAGGTTCGTCACTTTCCGATAAAATATCCGACTCAAACAGTTCATCAACTTTAAATAATGATTCAAACCACCAAGATGAGAATAGTGTTCCTTCAGGTCAGCACCAATCCAATGAAACGTTGGAAGGCAAGCAGGAGGTGAAAAAAACTCAACCTCTCCCATTACCGAATAACAATGTCAATCAGACTAATCTAAGTAACCAACATAAACTTCCAAATACCTCAAGCCAAACGGGACAGTTATCTATGTTCGTAGGGAGTGTATTATTTATTGTAGCTACGTTAGTATACTCATTCACTAGTCGAAAACGCTTATAGAAAAGAGAAGGTGAAAGATGACACATTCGATAGAAAACACACATGAAAATAATAAAGAGTCTTACATGGAGACGTTTCAAGAATATGATTCAGATACGATGGAGTTAGCAGATTGGGCAAATGGTGAAATGTTTGGCTGTCGTTGGTCTCCCGAAAATGTCTCATTTAGTTTTGAAGGTCTACGTCTCACCATTGCTCAAGACGAGAAAGGAGAGTTTACGGGTGGAGAATGGCGTACTCGTGAATCTTTCGGATTTGGTAAATATGAAGTTTCAATGAAGCCTATCAAAAATACTGGTGTCGTTTCTTCATTTTTTACTTACACTGGTCCAAGCGATGGAACACAATGGGATGAAATTGATATTGAATTTTTAGGGTATGATACAACAAAGGTTCAATTTAATTACTTCATCAATGGTGTAGGAAATCATGAATATCTATATGATCTTGGTTTTGATGCTAGTGAGGCGTTTCACACCTATGGATTTGAATGGCGTAATGATTTTATCACCTGGTTTGTAGATGGAGAGCCTGTTCATACAGTAACTGAAGATATTCCAAGTACACCAAGCAAAATTATGATGAATGTATGGCCAGGAACGGGTGTAGATGAATGGTTAGGTCCTTACGATGGAACAATACCTATTGTAGCTGAATATCAGCAAATTTCCTATTTACCGTAAATATGTATGTAAATTTCAACTTGTTCCTCCAAGGGAAAACTTGATATAATGGAAGTGTGACGAAAAATCATATGGGTAATCAGATGGAGAACGAGAATGGAAAAACACAAGGTATTTTTACAGGTTTCTATGGATGATGATTTGAATGAAATCAATCACCGAGAGCCGACGGAAGAATTCTATTTCTATCGTGCAGTTGCAAAAGGAGATCTTGATGCGGTTCGAATGAATTGTGAACAACAACGTTTTTTAGAGACGGATGGTGTAGGTGTATTATCTAAGAACCCTGTTACGAATATTAAGTATCATTTTGTGATTACAACAGCTATGATTACCCGTTTTTGCGGACAAAATGGATTGGAGTTAGAACAAGCGTATCGCATGAGTGACTTTTATATTCAGAAATTAGATACAATTCACACCGTACAAGAAGTGCAAAGTTTGCATGATGAAATGGTGTTGCACTATACAGAAAAGATGCGACGATACCATCAAAATGATACCAATTCAAAACATGTCAATGCATGTAAGGAGCATATTTATAAAAATCTAACAGAACGGATTACAGTTGATGCCGTTGCAGATGAACTAGGAGTATCATCGAGTTATTTATCTCGACTTTTTAAAAAAGAGGTGGGTGTCTCAATTAGTACATATATTCGAGATTTAAAAATTGAATCTGCAAAGGAATTGCTGAAATATGGAGAAATGTCCATGATTGAAATTGCAAACCACCTTTCTTTTTCATCACAAAGTCATTTCATCCAACAATTTAGAGATGTAACTGGAGTGACACCTAAGAAGTATAGAGATGAAAATGCAAAGTTGAAGTGGGATAGATAGGTTGTCAATAGGATAAAAGCTTGAAAGTATCTCAGGCTTTTTTCTATCATGTATTGAATGGATTTTGTGGATATTCTTCAATGAGAAATAGAAAGAAGAAGAATATGACAATATTAGTATGTGATTTGGGAGGAACAACAGTCAAATTTGGTCTTTATGATAAAGGAAGACTTTTTAACAAATCTTCATTTCGGACACCAACCACTTGGGAAGAAATGAAGTCAACCATACTAAATCTAAAGGACCATTTTTCCTATAGAGATCTGAAAGGAGTTGCATTATCTTGTCCGGGAGCAGTTGATACTAAAAAGGGGATTATTTACGGCAGAAGTGCCATTCCCTATATTCATCGTTTTTCGATTCAGGATGAGTTGAGTACATTGTTGGAACTACCTGTGACAATTGAAAATGATGCAAACTGTGCTGCCTTAGCTGAATTAAATCTGGGGGTAGCACAAAATGCAACCTCATCTATCTTTTTTATCATCGGTACGGGTGTCGGAGGTGCTATAGCACAAGGACGGCAGCTTCTAAGAGGAGAAGGCCAATTCGGTGGAGAATTTGGTTGTATGATTTTAAAAGATGGGTTAAGTATGAGCAAGTTAGTGAGTCCAGTTCGTCGAGCAAGACTATTTGCTCAACAGTATGGTTACCCAGATTCCTTTTCAGGAAAAGAGTTATTTACTCTTGCTGAATTTGGTGACAAGAGGGCTCTAGAGGTAATAACAGAAATGTATGATTACCTGGCAATAGGCATCTACAATGTGTTGGTGGCTACTAATCCAGAATTAGTAGTGATTGGAGGTGGAATTTCAGCTAGAGCAGACCTGATTGAACAAATCCAGCAACGATTGGATGCCTTACTAGTGAAAACGAAGATGGAGGATTTAACCTATCGTATTGAGGCTTGTGAATTTAGAAATGATGCCAATTTGCTTGGAGCAGCATCGCATTTTGTTGAAAGATATGGTATGTAAAAAGGAGTAAATAATGAAAAAATTTCCAACTAATTTTTGGTGGGGGGCTGCAACTTCAGGTCCGCAAAGTGAGGGACGTTTTTATAAGAAACACAAGAATGTTTTTGATTATTGGTATGATATTGAGCCAGAAGCCTTTTACGAAGGTGTTGGACCAGATGTAACCTCAAATTTCTACAACAGTTTCCGTGAAGATATTGCAATGATGAGAGAAATTGGACTTAATAGTGTTCGAACGTCTATTCAGTGGACTCGTCTGATTGATGATTTGGAAACCAATACTGTCAATCAGGATGCTGTTGAGTTTTATAATCAGGTGTTTGACTGTTTTATTGAAAATGGGATTAAACCAATTGTAACATTGCATCACTTTGATCTACCAGCAGAGTTGTATCATAAATATGGAGGTTGGGAATCTCGACGTGTTGTGGACCTGTTTGTTGGTTTTGCTGAACAAGCATTCAAACTCTATGGTGATCGAGTAAAGGATTGGACAACTCATAATGAGCCAATTGTTGTTGTGTTAGGTCAGTATTTACAACAATTTCACTATCCAAAGCTGGTGGATGGTAGGAAAGCGGTTCAGGTTGCATATCACTTGAACCTCGCGTCCGCTCTTGCAATCGCAAAATATCGTGAATTAGGTCTTGATGAAGAAGGAGGTCGTATTGGAATTGTTCTAAACTTGACTCCGACTTATCCAGCCTCACAAGAACCAGCAGATTTGGAAGCAGCACGGATTGCTGAATTGTGGAATAATAAATTATTCCTTGATCCTGCCATCCATGGGCATTTTCCAGAGGAATTAGTTGACATATTATCAAGAGATAAAGTCATTTGGAAGACGGAGCCAGGTGATGACCAAATACTAATGGACAATACTATCGATTTTTTGGGGGTAAACTTCTATCACCCAAATCGGGTTCAAGCTCCAGCTATTTCTCCAAGTTCAGTAGGCGACTGGAAACCTGAACGATACTTTGATAGTTATGCATTACCTGGGCGTAGAATGAATTTGGATCGTGGTTGGGAAATTTATCCAGAAGCACTGTATGATATTGCAATCACTATTCGTGACCATTATAATAATATTCCATGGTTTGTCTCAGAGAATGGTATGGGTATTTCTCATGAAGAACGTTTTTTAGATGAGAAGGGTCAAGTACAAGATGACTATCGGATAGACTTTATCCGAGATCATCTAGAATGCTTACACCGTGGTATTGAAGAAGGAAGTAATTGTTTTGGCTATCATATGTGGACGCCCATTGATTGTTGGTCCTGGTCAAATGCATATCGAAATCGATATGGTTTAATTGCAACAGATATTCATACTCAGGTAAAAACAATTAAAAATTCCGGACAATGGTTTAAAATGATTGCGAACCAGAATGGATTATCATAAATAAATGAAAACCGTTAGGGCAGTATACTAACGGTTTTCATTTATTTTTAGTTCGCGTGACTGGCGATTAATTCCATTTGTCCTGTAAAGGTCCAGTCTGTCACATTGGCTGGTAAGATAAAGTGGATTCCTTTTTGAAGTGGGTAGATGGTTTCACCGACTTGGATGGCACCTTCCCCATCGATGACACTGACAAGCAGGTAAGGAACGGTCTGTTCCATTTTGATTTCTTGATGAATATCCCATTTATAGACTGTAAAAAACGGATTTGCTACTAAGACGGTCGAATCAAGATGATCGATTTTAAGCTTGGCAGGTGTTGAATTGGCAACTGGACCAATTGTCAGCACATCAATCGATTTTTCAATGTGTAGTTCACGTAGATTTCCTGTATCATCACGGCGATCAAAGTCATAGACACGGTAGGTTGTATCGCTAGATTGTTGGGTTTCTAGTATCATGATACCTTTACCGATGGCGTGCATGGTGCCGCTTGGTACAAAGAAGAAATCACCCTTTTTGACGGGTACATGGGTCAACAGCTTGTCCCAATCTCCAGCTTCGATTTGCTGGCGGAGTTCTTCTTTGGATTGGGCATTGTGGCCATAAATGATTTCAGCCCCGTCCTCGGCTTCTAAAATGTACCAACATTCTGTTTTGCCAAGTTCACCTTCGTGAGCCAAGCCATAGCTATCATCGGGATGGACTTGGACGCTAAGCCAATCGTCTGCATCAAGGATTTTGGTTAATAATGGAAAGACATTATCTGTGGGATTGCCAAATAAATGTTTTTCATTCTGATAGAGGTCATCCAGTCCTCTTCCTTTATATTGACCATTTGAGACAGCTGTTACGCCGTTTGGGTGGGCAGATATAGCCCAACATTCACCAGTCTTTTCACTAGGAATATCGTAGTGGTAGTTGGTTTTCAGGCGTTGACCACCCCAAATTTTTTCGTGCATTACAGGTGTGAGAAACAAGGGTTCCATGATTTTCTCCTTCATAATAAGAATTCTACTATATAAAGTATAACAGATTTTTCACAAAAAGTTAAAAAATTTTAACAAAAGTATATATTTTTAAATAAAAGTATATACTTTTAAAAAATCTTGTGTTATAATGAAAGCGTAAACAAATGCAAAGAAAAAATAATGGAGGAGAAATCTATGAAAAAAGCATTGTTTAAATTTGGTATCACCGCAGTAGCAGCTGCACTTGTTTTAGCGGGATGTGCTAGTGGAGGCGGAGGTAGCCAAAGTGAGGATGGAAAAGAAACCATCACTTTTATTAACCACAAGACAGACTGGGAGGGAAATGGTAAATGGGATGAATACATTGCTAAGTTCAATGAGAAATATCCTGACATCACTGTAGAAGTTCAAACCATCACGGACTATGCTGGTCAGATGAAGACCCGTATGAATTCCAAAGAGTATGGCGATGTTCTAATGATTCCAGGTGATATTCAACCGCAAGATTACGCAACCTTCTTTGAACCGATGGGAGACAAGGCGGAGTTAGAAAAGACCTATCTCGGCTTGAACGATCGTTCATTTGAAGGAGTTTCATACGGTATTCCGAGTCAGATGAATGCTACGGGTATGGTGGTGAATATGAAGGTATTTGAAGATGCTGGAATCAAAGAATTTCCTAAAACTCCGGAAAGCTTCCTAGCAGCTTTGAAAACCATCAAGGAAAAGAACAATGATGTAGTTCCTCTTTATACCAACTACGCAGCTGGTTGGACGCTATCAAACTGGGACTTTACTCGTGCTGGAGCTACAGGAGATGTAGATTTTACCAACAAAATGACGTCTGATACTTCGCCATTTGACCAAGAAGATACAATGGGAACTATTTATAAGCTTTTGTATGATGTAGCCAAAGAAGGTTTGATTGAAGCAGATCCAACAACAACTGACTGGGAGCAATCAAAAGTTGATTTAGCAAATGGTAAGATTGCAGTCATGGTCTTGGGTAGCTGGGCAGTTCCTCAAATTCAAGAAGCAAATCCAGATAATGCATCAAACATTACTTTCCAAGCCTTTCCAATGACTGCATCTGATGGCAAACAATATATGCCAGTTGGTGGAGACTATAACTATGGTATTAGCGTTCATTCAGAGCACAAAGAAGCAGCTCGCAAATTCGTAGACTGGATGGTCAACGAATCTGATTATGCCAAAGATAATGGCGGCCTCCCAACTGTAAAAGGTGCAGATTATCCAGAAGCATTGCAGGCAAGTAAAGAAGCTGGAGTAGAATTGTTTGAAGAAAATCCAGCACCAGAAGGAAAAGAATCACTCTTCAGCGATATTAATAACCAATCTGAATTGGGTATTGGTACAACTGACCTTGAAAAACAACGCATCATTGATGCTGCAGTAGGGAACTCTTCTGAGACTTACCAAGATATTATGAAGGATTTCAACACTCGTTGGGCAGATGCCATTAAAGCAGTTGCTGGCAACTAAGAATAGTGGTGGGCTGGTTGGAATTCTCTAACTGGCCCATTATTTAGAACCTGTATTCACAGTTCAGCGCTCCATCTTAGTCTAGTTTTTCAGCTGCTTATCATTCGTTTTTTCAAAATACAGTCAGTATTCCCTCAAAAAATTACCTTGATTAGCGAAAAGCTGTCTCTTATATACAAGCACTTTACTTGTGAATACAAGTTCTTATTTTAGGAGGATCTTATGCTTAAGATGAAAATGAGTCAAGCGGCTGAAAAGCGTTTATTGATTTTCACGTTTACAATTATTCCTGTGCTATTATTGTTAACATTTTCTTATTATCCCTTGGTGAAAATGTTTCAATATAGTTTAACCAATTGGAATGGGTACTCTCCCAATCCGGATTTTGTCGGTTTGGACAATTACAAGACCATTTTAACAAAACCTACTTATTTTACGGTTTTTAAGACTAGTTTGTATTACTTTATTGCAACTTTCTTCCAGTTGGGAATTGCACTTTTGTTTGCGACAATCTTATCTTTCAAGGTAAAATTCGCTAATTTTTGGAAGGGGATTCTCTTTTTCCCTTATCTTTTAAATGGTGTTGCGATTGGTTTCATCTTCTTGTATTTCTACAAAGGCGGAGGAACCTTAGATACGGTTCTTGAGATGTTAGGCTTGGGGGATCAGATTCAACTCTGGTTGGGAAATCGAGAAATTAATAATATTTCTCTTGCCTTTACCTCTGTTTGGCGCTATACAGGCTTTAATTTCCTTGTCTTCCTTGGTGCCATTCAATCCATCAATCCAGAGATTTATGAAGCGGCAGAAATTGACGGTGCCAATCGTTGGGACCAGTTTATCTATATTATTTTTCCAAGTATCCGAAATATCATCTTTTTGAATATTATTCTTGGCGTTAGTGGCTCACTGAGTGTATTTGACATTCCATACATTATGACTGGTGGTTCAAACGGCACTACAACCTTCGTGATTCAAACAATCGATACAGCCTTTAAGTATAACAAGGTTGGTTTGGCTTCTGCTATGGCCATTATTCTTTTGGTCATTGTCGTAGTAGTGACCTTAGTGCAACGCTATGCTACGCAGGAAAGGAAATAAACGATGAGAAAAGAGAAATTGACAATTGGCAAGGTCTTCCAATACCTTGTCCTCATTCTAGGAGCAGTCGTTGCACTGTTGCCCATCTTGGTTGTGTTTATTGGTTCTTTTAAATCAAACAATGAATTTCTGAGCAGCAATGTCCTCGCTCTTCCAAAAACCTGGGATTTTTCAAACTATAAAACAGCCTTTGTCAATGGACAGATGCTTCTAGGTTTTAAAAATACGCTGATCATTTTTGTAGCTAGTATGATTGGGAAGTTGACCTTGGCGTCCATGTTTGCCTATGCAATGAGTCGCTTTGATTTTAAATTGAAGAAAGTAATTCTCGGTCTTTTCATGATTGCCATGCTGATTCCAGGTATTACCAGTCAAGTAGCAACCTTCCAAATCATTAATTCCCTTGGCTTGTTTAACACTATCTGGGCTGTTATCTTGTTGAATTTGGGAACGGATGTGATTTCAGTTTATGTCTTTATGCAGTATTTAGACGAAATTTCAATTTCATTGGATGAATCAGCCTACCTTGATGGAGCAAATCACTTTGGGATTTTCTGGAGAATTATTCTGCCAAACTTAAAGGCTCCAATTGTGACCATGTTGATTATCAGTGGTGTAGGTGTCTATAATGACTTCTATAGCCCATTCTTGTATATG
This sequence comes from Streptococcus parasuis, assembly GCF_021654455.1. Lineage (NCBI taxonomy): Bacteria > Bacillati > Bacillota > Bacilli > Lactobacillales > Streptococcaceae > Streptococcus > Streptococcus parasuis. Next base: position 1,580,481 of record NZ_AP024276.1, on the reverse strand, counting down.
CCAGATCGGAATTTAAAGGTGATTTCAACAGCCCTCTTCGCCTTTAAAGGGCCATATGGTACTAACTGGCCGGTTATTCTAGCGGGTGTTATTATTGTTATCTTGCCAATTTTAATTGTATTCTTGTCCCTCCAAAAATACATTTACAATGGGGTGGCTGGTTCTGTTAAGTAGTCAATCATGTGATAGAAAGGAGGACTCATGGAGAAACAATCTCGTTTAATTGCAACCATCAATGGCGTCTATGTCTTGGCTAAGGCCTCAACCTATTTTTGGTGGGGCTTGGTGAGAAGAGGTTTCGTTTACGGTTGGTACGGTGCCTTGGCAACTTGTTTGGCACTATACGAAAGTTCACAGCCCTATTATGTGAGTTTGGAAGAAGTGGATTATCTTTCTAAAGAATCCAAAGTTTCAGAGATGCTCATTTCTTCCTTCATGACTTTCTCTTTTCTATTATCCCTGGTCAGCTGGCTTGGTTTGCTCCAAAACTATTCAGACCAGCTCTTGCTAGGCTTTCTTGTGGGAAGTATGTTTTGGCTAGTATTGATGGTTTGGCTTCCCTATTATCAAAGAGTAGCTGGCCCTCATTTTAAAAAGAGTTTGGCAATGAGTTTGCACTTGATTTCTCGCAATCTCAATGATGTGGCTGTGCTAGGCACCATTTTAGCTCTTTTATTCTATCTTGCCCTTACAAAACATCTCCTTGTCTGGTTTTTCATGCCGGGTATTTATTGTCTGGTCCTTACAAAAATCAGTCAATTAAGAAAGGAAAAAAAGAATGATACGGGTTCATGAACAAGACTTATATTTTCATTTAAAAAATGACCACATTTCCTATGTTTTTCGGGTGATGGAAGATACAGGAATATTGGAACATTTATACTATGGCGGTTCGATTGCTGATTATGATCAGTTCGACTGGCTCTTAGAACGGGAGATTCGGCCTGGAAACAATCTGGTGGCTGGGAAATTATTGACTTCCCTAGAACATATCAAGCAAGAGATGCCCGTTTTTGGAACGACAGATTTTCGTTACCCAGCTCTTGAAATGACCTATCCAGACGGAGACTCTATCAGTCATTTTCGTTATCAAGGATTTAAGATTTTTGATGGAAAGGTAGCCCTTGAGCCCCTGCCAGGAACTTTTGGGGAAGCAGAGCAGGTTCAGGTTTTGGAAGTTTATCTGAAGGATGATTATTCGGATGTTTATCTGACCTTGCGCTATGCCATTTACAGAGATTTTCCTGTTATATCACGGCAGGCTATTTTACGAAATGGTGGTCAGCAGGAGTATTCTGTAAAACAACTGGCTAGTCTGAACTTAGACATCCCCAATGAGCAGTATGAGTGGCTTCACCTAGATGGAGCTTGGGCGCGTGAAAATCACCTATCGCGTGAAAAAATTCATCGGGGAGTGCAACATGTTTCCTCCACGCGTGGAGCTAGTAGCCATGTTCACAATCCTTTCCTTGCTATTTGCCAACCGCAAACGACAGAGAGTCAGGGGCAGGTCTACGGCTTTGGTTTGATCTATAGTGGAAATTTTCGTGCCCAAATAGAATTGGATAATTATGACCGACTACGAGTCCAATTAGGCATCAATCCTTTTCAGTTTCAGTGGCAATTGAAACCAAATGAAATGTTTGTTAGTCCAGAAGCCGTCATGGTTTATAGCGAAAATGGATTGACAGGCATGAGTCAGGCCTTTCATCATCTTTTTCGAGAGCATCTCATTCGGAGTTCTTGGAAAAATAAACCTCGTCCAGTTCTTTTAAATAGCTGGGAGGCAACCTATTTTGATTTTGATGAGAAAAAGATTCTTGATATTGCAGAGGCAGCTAAGGAACTAGGAGTAGATTTATTTGTCCTAGATGATGGGTGGTTTGGCAATCGAAATAGTGATAAGGGTTCCTTGGGGAACTGGGTTGAAAGCCGTGAAAAATTACCAAATGGTTTAGCCAGTCTTGGTCAAAAGATTCATGCAATGGGACTTCAATTTGGTTTATGGTTTGAGCCAGAGATGGTTTCAGAAGATACTCCTATATATCATGAGCATGCTGATTGGGTCATTGGTCATCCGCAGAAAAATATTTCACAAGGTAGAAACCAATATGTCCTCAATTTTGGTAATCCCAAAGTGGTTGATGAGGTTTATAGGCAGATGGATGCGATTTTGAAAGAAGTTAGGGTTGATTATCTGAAAATCGATATGAATCGCTATATATCAGAGGCCTATTCTTCTGACTATTTGCCAGACCAGCAGGGAGAGCTGGCTCATCGCTATATTTTGGGTGTCTATGATTTGTATAATCGCCTAAGCAAGAATTATCCACATATCTTGATTGAATCCTGTGCGGGTGGAGGAGCACGATTTGATGCTGGTATGCTCTATTACAGTCCGCAAATTTGGACCAGTGATGATACAGACGCAGTAGAACGATTGGCTATTCAGAGCGGAACATCTATGCTTTACCCACTGTCTAGTATGGGCAGTCATGTTTCAGCAGTTCCCAACCATCAAGTCTCTCGTGTCACATCTCTCGATATGAGAAAGAATGTAGCCTTCTTTGGAATGTTTGGTTATGAATTAAACCCTCTGGCATTGACCGAAGAGGAAAAAGAAGGAATCAAGCAGCAAATTAAAGAGTATAAATCCTATCAAGGATTGATGATGCAGGGAAATTTTTATCGCTTGGAAACAAATGATAGTAACCGCGTCGCATGGATGGTTGTGAGCCAAGATCAATCTGAGGCTTTAGTTGGGCATTTTCAACTTTTAGCCCAGCCGAATCCGACCTATCAACGCTTGAAATTAAGAGGTTTGAAAGCTGATGTTTCTTATAAAGTACACGAAAAACAGTCTGAGATACTTCGTTTTGGGAGAGATTTGGAAACAGTTGGCCTATTATTGAACGAAAATTATTTAGGCCGTGAAGCGGAGTACTGGTCGAGAGAGATGCTTGGTGACTTTTCGACTAAATTATTTTATTTAAAAATGGTCTAGACAAGCATTCGGTCTCGAGTCGGTATATAATAGAGTAAAGCGTTTCCGTGTTTTCTATTTGACAATCAATACAGTACATGAACTGCAGTCTTGGTTTGTCAAACTGATAATGATTAGAAGGAGGCAATCATGCAAAAATACAATGTGATTGCAAATGATGTTAGAAAAAAGATTTTAAATGGAGAATACAAGGCTAATGACCAGCTCCCTTTTGAAAAGGATTTGTGCGAGGTCTATGAAGTCAGTAAGATGACGGTGAAAAAAGCCTTGGATATTCTGGTATCTGAAGGGTTGATTATCAAACGGAGAGGTGCTGGAACCTTTGTCAAAGACCTTTCTGTAGAAGAAATGGAAAAAATGATCGTGGGTAGCCAGATGTTAGGTACTTCGGCCTATTATCCAACTCGTGCAGTGACCAGTAAGGTTTTGCATTTTGAAATAATTGCTGCATCAGAAAAAGTAGCCAATAAGCTCAATATTCCAATTGGTAGTTTTGTTTATGACATTGAACGTGTCCGGATATTAGATGGAAGTCCACTTGTTATGGAAAATACCTTTATGCCCGTATCAGTCATACCTGATTTAAGGTTGAAAAATGTAGAAGAATCTATCTATGAGTATATTCAGGATAGTCTGGGTATGAAAATCCAAAGCGCCCACCGCAATATTACGGTTCGCAAGGCATCTGATGCAGAAGTACAACACTTGGAGTTAGAGCAAGGAGATCCTGTGGGTATAGTGGAACAAATTGGATTTTTATCTAACGGGACAACCTTTGAGTATTCAATCAGTACCCATCGTTACGATACCTTCAGTATTGAAATGATGATTCGACAAGATTAGGAGAACATATGGCTTTACTTGTTTGTGATATGGGAGGAACTGCTGTGAAATTTGCCCTCTACAATCAGGGGCAACTCTCCCATCAATCTTCTTTTCCAACTCCAGACAGTTGGGAAGAAATGAAAAATGAATTGAAAAAATTGCAAGAATCATTTTCAACAATTCAGCTGACTGGAGTAGCTTTTTCCAGTCCTGGTTCTGTCAATACGGAAGAGGGGATCATTTATGGAAAAAGTGCCATTCCTTATATTCACCGTTTTCCCATTCAAAAGGAGCTAAGTGACTTATTTGGTCTACCAGTTTCGATAGAAAATGATGCCAACTGTGCTGCTTTAGCAGAATTACATCTTGGGGTAGCCAAGGATAGCGCATCCTCTGTTTTCTTCATCATCGGTTCTGGAGTAGGTGGAGCTGTTGCTCAAGGAAATTCCTTACTAAAAGGAGAAAATCTCTTTGGAGGGGAATTTGGTTATATGATCCTTCAGGATGGCATGACCTTGAGTCACCTAGTCAGTCCTGTTCACGTGGCAAACCGTTTTGCGCAGGCTGAAGGCTTAGCTGAATCCTTCTCAGGAAAAGACTTGTTTGCTCTGGCAGACCAAGGACATGAAAAGGCCAGACAGGCAGTGGAAGGCATTTATCAGAGTCTAGCTATCGGCATTTACAATGTGTTGATGACTGTAAATCCAGAATTCGTTGCAATCGGTGGAGGCATTTCCATTCGGGAAGAATTGGTAGAAGAAGTCAGAAAGCGCTTAGGCCAGATTATTTTAGAGGCGGATGCTACAGATTTGACATTCAAACTGGAAGCTTGCCAATACCGAAATGATGCCAACTTACTTGGCGCAGCTGCTCATTTTGTGAGCCAATATGGAGAAAAAATATGAAGCTATACAAGGATGATACCATCGTCTTTTTCGGAGACTCCATCACAGAGTGGGGGCGAGATAAGGAGGATGCAGGAAGCTTGGGACATGGTTATGTTAATCATGTTGCTGGCCAGTTAGCTGCTCGGTATCCACAAGCCCGTTTTTCTTTCTATAACAGGGGCATTGGTGGAAACAAGGTTGCAGATTTGAATGCCCGTATCCATGAATGTCTAGAGCTTAACCCGACAGCCATCATACTCATGGTGGGCATCAATGACGTTTGGCATGCTGTTGGCCAAGAATCCTTCGGTAGTCAAGCTGAGCAGGAACGGTTTGAACAGGAGTACCGCCAACTGCTGACGAGTTTGAAAATGGCAGGAGTAGAACGAATATTGGTTATGGAGCCATTTGTTCTGCCTTATCCCTTGGATAGACAGGAGTGGCGAGTGGACTTGGATCCCAAAATTCAGATTGTGCGACGCTTGGTTCAGGAATTTGATTTGGAATTAGTTCCCTTAGATGGACTTCTGAATGAGCAAGCCATTCTCCACTCTGCACAATATTTGACAGGTGAAGATGGTGTTCATCCGACGCTAGCAGGTGCGGCATTTATTGGGAATGAGGTTCTCAAACGGTTGCAGGTGGAGGTATAGGATGAGGACAAAGGATGCTCTAGCGCTTTGGGGTGACTATGGTGGTAGTCAATCCAAGCCAAAAGATTTTGATGCATTTTGGGACAAGGCTTTGAAAGAAGTTGATGAAAAAAGTCTAGACTATCAGTTGAAACCAGTCCCTTTTAAAAGTCCGCTTGCAGATTGTTTTGAACTCATTTTTTCGGCTGTGGACGGATCTAGGATTGTCTGTCAGTTCTTGAAGCCCAAAGGGGATATTGGGAAATGCCCTGTCCTGTTTCAATTTCACGGCTATCACACAAATGTCGGAGATTGGTCGGACAAATTGACTCTGGTTTCCTTGGGCTATATGGTGGTGGCAATGGATGTTCCTGGACAGGGTGGCGCTTCTCAAGATTCTAGCCAGACAAAGGGAGGAACCCTCAAAGGACATTTACTCAGAGGAGTGGAGGAAGGTCCGGAAAATTTATTTTATAAACGAGTCTACCAAGCCATTTATCAGCTTAGCCAGATTGTGAAATCGATGCCTGAGGTTGACAGTCAACGCATGTATAGTTATGGCGTTTCGCAAGGAGGGGCATTAGCCTTGGTTTGTGCCAGTCTTTGTTCGCAGGTAAAGGCCAGCTTTGTCCAATATCCATTTCTCAGTGACTTTAGAGAAGCTTATGGATTACAAGCAGAACAATCAGCCTATGAAGAAATCCCTTATTATTTCCGCTTTCGAGATCCTTTGCATGAAACGGAAGAAGCTGTGTTTGGAGCCCTGGATTACATTGACATCCAATACTTGGTGCCACGGATTCAGGCCAAAGTCTTGTGGGCCATGGCTCTAGAAGATCGCATCTGCCATCCCAAAATGCAATTTGCGGTCTATAATCAATTACAATCAGAAAAAGAATTACTCTTTTATCCAGAATTTGGACATGAGTATTTACCGAAATTTAACGATATCATGCACCAACGATTAAGTGCAGTAGGAGAAGATGATGAAAGAATTTCCAGCTAATTTTTGGTGGGGAGCAGCGACCTCAGGTCCCCAAAGCGAAGGGCGTTTTGCTAAAAAACACGCCAATATGTTTGACTACTGGTATGAGATAGAACCAGAAGCCTTCTATGATCAGGTTGGTCCTGATACGGCTTCCAACTTTTATAATAGTTTTCGTGAAGATATAGCTCTCATGAAAGAGGTTGGTCTCAACAGTGTGCGGACTTCTATTCAATGGACGCGTTTGATTGATGATTTGGAAACCAATACGGTCAATCAGGATGCAGTTGATTTCTACAATCAGGTGATTGATTGTTTCATTGAAAATGGCATTCGTCCGATTATGAATTTGCACCATTTTGACTTACCAGTGGAGCTTTATCACAAGTATGGTGGCTGGGAGTCTCGTCATGTAGTGGATCTCTATGTTGGCTTCGCAGAGCAGGCCTTCAAACACTTTGGTGACCGTGTCAAAGAATGGACAACCCACAATGAGCCAATGGTCGTTGTGGATGGGCAATACCTCTATCAATTCCATTATCCTAAAGTAGTGGATGGGAAAAAAGCTGTGCAAGTGGCCTATCATCTCAACCTTGCCTCTGCCAAAGCTATTGCCAAATTCCGTGAGCTAGGATTGGATAAGGAGGGCGGACGCATTGGTACAGTCTTGAATTTGACGCCAACCTATGCAGCCTCAGAAGCGCCAGCTGACCAAGAAGCAGCTAAATTTGCTGAACTCTGGAACAACAAGATGTTCTTGGAACCAGCTATTTACGGACATTTTCCAGCAGAACTTGAAGAGGTCTTGAGTCGTGATAAGGTTATCTGGCAAACAGAACCAGAAGATGCAGACATTTTCAAGAACAATACAGTGGATTTCCTTGGAGTCAACTTCTACCATCCAAACCGTGTGAAAGCGCCAGACATCGCTCCAAATTCTGTTGGTGACTGGATGCCTACCCGCTATTATGACCATTATGACATGCCTGGACGTCGGATGAATATTGATAAGGGCTGGGAAATCTACCCAGAAGCCATGTACGATATTGCCATCAATATTCGCGACAATTACAAGAATATTCCATGGTTTGTTTCTGAAAATGGTATGGGAGTTTCACGAGAAGAACGGTTCTTGGATGAGACTGGTCAGATTCAAGATGACTATCGGATTGATTTTATCCGTGAGCATCTGGAATTTCTTCATAAGGGAATCCAAGAAGGTTCTAATTGCTTTGGTTATCACCTCTGGACGCCGATTGATTGCTGGTCATGGACCAATGCTTATCGCAACCGCTATGGATTTATCTCAAATTATATCCATACGCAGGTGAAAACCATTAAAAAATCAGGTGAGTGGTTTAAAACTGTTGTTGGTCAAAATGGATTGGACTAAGAAGCTACTGGAATTCCTTGTACAAAGGGCATCAGGTCCTTTGACTGTGAGTGGTAGTGCTATGTCACGGGAGGTCAAACCTCCCGATGACATTGGTTCATTTTTTGATGGAGAGCGGTTTTACAATAATCGCTCTTTTTTGCGGTCAATTTTTGGAAAAAATAGATAAAAAGGAGTCTAAAATGGGAAACAGATTAACGAAATCAAGTGTTTTAGCAGGTGTTTTGGTGGCTAGTTGTTTGTTGGGAGGGCATGCTGTTTTGGCGGAAGAAACAAGTTCGGACCCTATTCTTTCAACAGAAGTTCTTCCTTCACCAGTAGGGGAAACTTCTGTTGAAACAGAAATGGAAGCGGTTCCTGATGCAAACTCTGAAACGAAAGTCTCAGATGAAAATACGGAAACACAAGCTACATTTGCTCCACAAATTGTTGAAGTAAAGACTGATGAGCCTAGTAGTGAAGAAACAGGAGTTGTAACAGAGATTCAGTCAGAGACATTAGAGGAGGTTGTAGCTACTGCAGGGGTGGAGACTGAAAGCGCAAGAGATAGTGTGGTTCTAAATATGGTTGATGCGAAAGCCAGTCAGGAGACCAAGGAATTACTGGACTATCTCAAGGAAAAGGCGGCCAGTCCAGACATCTTGTTTGGACAGCAGCATGCCCTTGATGAAGGAGTGAGCTTGACCAGTGAAGGCAGTCGAGCAGGCTCGACTGATTCTGAGGTGAAAAATGCTGTTGGGGATTATCCTGCAATTTTTGGTTGGGATACGCTATCTCTAGACGGTCATGAAAAGCCTGGCGTGGCAGGGGATCCTGAACAAAGCTTGAACAATGTCATTGAATCCATGAAAACTGCTCACCAACTAGGAGGGGCAGTCGTTCTCAGTATGCACCCCTATAATTTTGTGACGGGTGGAAATTTCAATGATAGCTCTGGCAATGTCGTGTCTGAAATTCTACCAGGTGGTACGAAAAACACAGAGTTTAATCAATGGTTGGATCGAATTGCCAGTCTGGCTGAGGGATTAAAGGATGATGAAGGTAAGGATATTCCACTTATTTTTCGACCCTTCCACGAGCAGAATGGTTCTTGGTTCTGGTGGGGTGCCAGCACAACCAAACCCGACCAATACAAGGCTCTTTATCGCTACACTGTCGAATACCTTCGTGACCAGAAAAATATTCATAATATCCTCTATGTATATTCCCCAAATACAGCTACACCTGGGGACCAAGAACGCTATTTAGAGACCTATCCTGGTGATGCTTATGTGGACATTTTGGGAATAGATTCCTATGATTCAAAAGACAATGCAGGGTCAGAACAATTCCTTTCAGGCTTAGTGAAAGACCTCTCCATGATAGTAGACTTAGCAGAACAAAAAGGGAAAGTAGCAGCCTTGACAGAATTTGGCTACAGCGCCCAAGGTCTCAATAAAACAGGCAATACCTTAGATTGGTATAGTCGCATCTTTAACACCATTCAATCTGACCAAAAGGCTTCTAAAATTGCCTACATGCTGACTTGGGCAAATTTTGGCATGCCTAATAACATCTACGTTCCTTATCGTGATGTCAATGGTAGCCTCGGTGGAGACCATGAATTATTGCCAGACTTTGAAAGATTTTATCAGCACACCAATACTGTATTTGCCAAGGAAGTGGGTCAAATTTATGGGAAGGGTAAGAATATCCAAACAAGTCCCGTAACTGATTCAGTCTACCTAATCCGTCCTGCAAATGGGGACATTATTGGTCAGCAAGAGGTAACCATTGTTGTCAAGCCAAGTCAGGAGGATGATGCAGTATCTATGACAATTGGCGACCAAATCTATCAGCTTTCCAAGGAAGGTCAGTATTTTACAGCAAATATAACACTTCCAGCTGAGTTAGACAATCAAGTCTTGATTGCAACCATCCAATACACTAGTAAAGGACAGGAAACCAAGCAGGAGCAAGTAAAACTATTTACTCGTTTCACGCAGAACACAGAATCCCCCCTAGTAGTTGATACTTTTGAGCAATATTTTGGAGACAACAGTTTACTGCACCAAGCTTACTCATCAAACGGGGATAAGATCCAAATTAGCTTATCTGAAAACCAAAAGCAAGAAGGCAAATATGGCATGGTCTATGACTATGAAGTTGGAGATAAGGGTTATGCTGGACGTCAAATCTCCTTTGAGAAAAATTGGCAAGGAGCCAATGCTCTAAGTTTCTGGCTCAAACACAGTGGCTATCCTCAACATTTGACTGTCCAAATACGCATTGGCAATGTCAGCTATGAGAAAAATATTGCTTTGACTGAAGCATTCGAAGGTCTCGTCAGCTTGCCGCTTGCTGAATTTCTACCAGCTGCTTGGGAAGGCAATCAAAGTGCACGTATTGATCAAGTTGGATTAGGGAAAGTAAGTCAATTTGCCTTTTATTTGGGAGGCGAAAAAGGGACTGGTACTCTTTACTTCGATGATATTCAAGCAGTCACTAGAGAAGATTTACCTGCAATTGTGGACAAATATGAGCCAGAAGTAGAAACTTATCAACCGACAATCTATCATTTTGATGAGGAAGTTGGAAAATGGAACGGTCCTGATTTGAAGACAGTAGATGGACAGCTTGTTGCCTCTATTTCTGGTGAAAAAGATCAGAAAACAGAAATCAATCTCCAAGCCAATCAAGACTTATCCAACTATAATTGGTATGTCGTTAAACTAAAAACAAGTTCCCCAGTTCAAGCCAAACTCTATATTAAAGTTGGTGATAGTTGGCAATGGATTAACAATGAAATGGCAACTGTTAATGACCAGTGGACGGATTTACGATTTGATTTGTCACAGATTGCGGAGCGTTCCAATACACGTGAAATTGGTATTGAATTCTTGGTGCAAGGCAGTGAAGATCAGGTTCAAATACAGATTGAACAGATATCACTTGTGAAAGATCTTGCTGAATTAGAGGAAAAGGGAAGCAAGGATAGTTCAGAAGAAGCCCCATCTACAGAAAATGAACCAAGTTCATCTGTTGAAAACGAGGGACATGATAAGAATCAAGATACAGACCCAATTGAGTATGTAAAACCTATAAAATCTGCAACTGAACATGTGTTGCCGAATCCTAGTGGTCACGTTGTAGAAACTGGAAAGAAACCAGGCCAACCGACCGCTTTGACAGCACAAACTTCTTCAAAGTCTTCTAAAACCTTACCACAAACAGGTGATGGTAGCAGCTTATCCTTTATGCTTTTAGGTTTAGGGCTCCTGTCTGCAGTTCAAATCTTCAAGCATAAAAAAATGTGATCCTCATTATTTACCTCCTAATGCCCTCAGAAATGAGGGTTTTTTCACTAAAAAAAAGTCTGTATTTTCCCCCAACCCCTAGCTTATGGTATAATATAATAAAACTGAAAGTGAGGGAACAAATGACCGTTTATGTAAAAGATCTGGTCGATAATCTGCGGATTGAATGTGCTTACAGTACGGAAGAGCTCCTGAAAAAGCCTATCACAACGGCAGACATTACCCGTCCAGGATTGGAAATGACTGGCTACTTTGATTATTACGCCCCAGAACGGATTCAACTGATTGGTATGAAGGAATGGTCCTATTTGACAGCAATGACTGCTCATAACCGTTACCAGGTCCTTTCTCAAATGTTCCAGCCAGAAACGCCTGTTGTTATTGTTGCCCGTGGTCTAGAAATTCCTGAAGAGATGTATAGGGCTGCTAAGGAAAAACAGATTGCAATTTGTAGAAGTAAAACTGCAACTAGTCGATTGTCAGGGGAACTCTCTTCTTATTTGGATAGTCGTTTAGCACAACGTACCAGTGTTCATGGTGTCCTGATGGATATCTATGGGATGGGGGTTCTTATTCAAGGGGATTCTGGTATTGGTAAGAGTGAGACAGGCCTAGAGTTGGTTAAACGAGGACACCGATTGGTGGCTGATGACCGAGTTGATGTCTTTGCCAAAGATGATGTTACCCTTTGGGGTGAGCCTGCAGAAATACTTCGTCATTTATTGGAAATTAGAGGAGTTGGGATTATTGATGTGATGAGTCTATATGGTGCAAGTGCCGTTAAAGATTCATCAGAAGTGCAATTAGCTGTCTACCTTGAAAATTTTGAAACAGGCAAGGTGTTTGACCGATTGGGAAATTCTGGTGATACGATTGAGATTGCTGGGATAGCGATTCCTCAAATCCGTATACCTGTAAAAACAGGACGTAATATTTCTGTAGTGATTGAAGCAGCAGCAATGAATTACCGAGCAAAACAAATGGGATTTGATGCGACAAAATTATTTGAGGAGCGTCTTTCTAATTTAATTGAACACAATAGGAGTGAAAACTAAGATGGATCCAGTTGCAATTACATTAGGCCCCCTAGAGATTCGTTGGTATGCCATCTGTATTTTACTTGGTTTAATGCTCGGAGTTTACTTAGCAGTAAAAGAGGCTCCACGCAAGAAAATCCTTCAAGATGATATTTTGGATTTTATCTTGATTGCCTTTCCACTTTCCATTGTTGGAGCGAGAATATATTACGTTGCCTTTTCTTGGAGCGACTATAAAGACAATATCTTATCCGTTTTTGCAATTTGGAATGGCGGAATTGCTATCTATGGTGGTTTGATTACGGGAGCCATCATCTTGTATTTCTTTACACAGTACCGCTTTATCAAAACTCTAGATTTTCTAGATGTCGTTGCGCCTTCGGTCATGTTGGCTCAAGCGATTGGTCGTTGGGGAAATTTCTTTAACCAAGAAGCTTATGGTAAAGCTGTTGATAGCCTAAATTATTTACCAAGATTCATACGTGATCAGATGTATATTGACGGTGCTTATCGTCAACCAACCTTCCTATTTGAATCGTTGTGGAACTTTTTGGGATTTGTAGTGATTTGTATATTACGCAGACGTCCTAAACTTCTCAAACAGGGAGAAATCACAGCTTTCTACCTCATATGGTATGGCGTTGGTCGCCTCTTAATTGAAGGATTGCGGACGGATAGTCTCATGTTCTTGGGCGTACGCGTCTCACAATGGTTGTCTGGAATCCTAATCTTCGTTGGTATTATCATGGTTGTGCTTCGGAGGAGAAAGGCAACTATTCCGTTCTATCAACCATAAAGGAGAGAATATGATTATTGAAATTTCAGTGTTGATTATTGCCTTGTCCATCGCGGCGGTGGCAGTATACATTATTTTGTTTTTAAAAAAATTGAATACAGTAACGGATGAAGCGCAACAGACCCTAAAGGTCTTGACTAGCGATGTGAATGTGACACTCTACCAGACCAATGAGCTATTAGCCAAGACCAATGTCTTGGTAGAAGATGTCAATGGAAAAGTTGCTACTCTTGATCCGCTATTTGTAGCAGTGGCAGACTTGTCAACTTCAGTTTCTGACCTGAATACATCAGCAAGAAATTTGACAGTCAAGGCTAAGTCTGCTGGAGCAAATACAGTGAAGGCAGGTGGAGCGCTCTCTGCTCTGTCAGCTATCTCATCTCTCTTAGGTAAGAAAGGAGAAAAAAATGGTAAGAAAATCTAGTAGCGTACTAACCAGTCTCTTATTGGGAGCAGCAGGAGGTGCAGCAGCTGCTGTATTTCTAGCAAGCAAAACTGGTAAAGTAGTCAAAGAAAAGGTAGTCAATTTTGCAAATGATTACAAGGAAAATCATGATGAAATCAATGCTGATTTCGTGAACAAAGCCCAAGATCTAGGAAAACAAGCATCTGAACGGTTCACTGAAGTGAAAACACAACTTGAAACTGGAGAACTGACAGTTGAAGACTTGGTCAAATCTGGCAAGGAAAAATCTTTGGAAACCTTTGAACAAATCAAAGAAAAAATTGCAGAACAAAATCTTTCTACAGCGGATATTCTGGATGCAATTAAAGCTAAAACCGCTAAAGCACCAACAGTTGATGTAACGGCTGATGATATTGAAGATGCTGTGGTAGTTTCAGAGGATATTGAAATTGATATTGATTCTGTTGTTGTTGAACCTACTGTGGAGGAAGTAACTGAAGCACCAACAAATGATAGCGAAGAGTCTCACAACCTCTAAAATAATAGTCAAAGAATCAATTTAGCATTGCTAAATTGGTTTTTTCTTTTGACAAGAAATTGATTCATTTGTGGGGGAAGGAGTAATTTTGACACAAAACCCTTCCAAAATACTATTATTTCCAGTATTGAAATAATCATTTCATGTTACAATGATTGATAGAGAATATTAGAAAGAAGATTAAGATGAAATTACCACGTTTTGGGGTTGAAGAATGGCTGAATGTCCATGAAAAAAATGCAAAATATGATATCGCAGGGGTTTCCATCAAATCATTAACCTTAGATGAACTTTTTGAGTTGACCAATACTTCTGCAGCGACATTTTACAAGGAACTGGGAAAGACAAAATTGGATTATGGCTGGATTGAGGGGTCTCCAGGGTTTAAGAAATCAGTCAGTCAACTCTATCGTACAATCGGACCAGAACATATCTTGCAGACAAATGGTGCTACTGGAGCAAATTTTCTAGCCCTCTTTAGTCTAATTGAACCAGGTGATCATATTATTTCGCTCTATCCCACTTACCAACAGCTCTATGATATTCCAAAATCACTAGGTGCAGAGCTTGAATACTGGCAGATTAAAGAAGAATTGAATTGGTTACCAGATTTAGATGATTTACGTCAATTAATTCGCCCTCAGACAAAGATGATTTGTTTAAATAATGCCAATAACCCTACGGGTGCGGTAATGGATGATGTTTTCCTAAAAGAAGTGGCTACAATTGCGGCAAGTGTTGGTGCCTATGTACTAGTTGATGAAATTTACACATCGTTTTCGGAAAACAACAATTCTTCAATTGTAGACCTGTATGAAAATGGCATAGCAGTCAACAGTTTGTCCAAAACCTACTCCTTAGCAGGTATTCGTATTGGCTGGGTTGCTGCAAATGAGAAGGTCATTTCCATTTTACGTGATTATAGGGATTACACCTTGATTTGCGCAGGTGTATTCGATGATATGGTGGCTCAGCTTGCTTTGGACAATCGCCAGGCAATTTTGAAAAGAAACCACCGCATTATCCACGAAAATCTATCCATTTTGGACCATTGGGTATCTATGCAACCTAGGGCATCCTACATAAAACCTGCTTTTGTCTCAACCTCCTTTGTCAAATTGGATGTTCCTATTCCGATTGAAGAATTTTCTTTGAACCTATTAGAAAAATATGGGGTATTGGTTGTACCTGGAAGTCGATTTGAAAAAGAGGGGTATGTTCGCATTGGTTATGCCTGTGACCAAGAGACACTGAAAAAAGGATTGGAGCTATTAGGAAATGCTTTAGCAGCATACGACAAAAGTCATTGAAAATCAACTAGAATCGAAGATCTATTGACAACTCATCACAAATGATATGAGTTCTTCCCAGTCTATCTTTAGGCTAAAGATAGCACCTTCTGGCATTCTTTTTAAGGTATAGTCATTTGAATTAGCTTTGATACATCGTCACTTTCGCCTTGCCGTACTTCAGTACAGCCTGCGTCTCAGTTCCTTGTCTGAAAGCTAATTCATTCGACTATAATAGGCAGAACTATAGCACTAGAACTTTTCACTCATCGAGGATCTTGACGAGAGGGTATGTTGATTTTCAAAGAGTATAAATCTCAAACTATATAAACAAAGCTAGCTTAGAGAACCTAAACTAGCTTTTATTTTTATTGATAGTTGGGAGAGTAAAGAGTTCATTCCAATCAGGGAAATTTAGGTCGGGTTTTGGGAGGCGATTATTCCATCTTTCTAGCCAGATTTGATAACGGGTATCAAAGAGCATGCGAATGAGTTTATCCATCATCTCGGCTTCTTGAGGGGAAAATTCTTTTCTTAATCGATCAATCTCCTGTAATTTTTGCAAGGGATTGATGACAAAGTCACTAAAGCGTTCGATGCCAGCTTGAATGAAAATGCCAAAAAATAGATCGAAAAAGGCCTGTAATTCTTCCTCTGTTAAACTAGCAGTCCATGCTTTTAAGGTACGGTCAATTTGCAAACTTTCTTCAGTAAGTGCTGGGGCGGTCCGGAAATCGCACCCATCTACCTCCCAAGAAAAGCTGATGTGTTGTAATAAACCGATTGTGCGACTGCTCACTATTTGCGCTTTTTCTGGTGTTTCCAACATCATACCTACAATGGAATTTTGAGGAATAATTGGTACAATTTTTGGTTCGATCCCCAAATACCCATCCGACGTCAAATACTGTTTATGAAGTCCTGGAGCATCAAAAGCGTAAACAATCAAAATATATTGTTGAAGGGCTGGTGGAAGTTGAGAAGTAGCATAAATTGCTAAATTACCACCCTTCGAGTGGCCTGAAACATAAAAATCAGAATGTTGAGCAGCCATGATATCCTGCAAATAGCGACTGGCAGCTTGTTGTGCAGGAATTTCCTTCATATAGGTCATATGGAAATCTTCCTTCCACCCAATGATGGTATCGTCGGTGCCACGGAAACAGGTCAACACTGTATCCCTATCCAAGTGATAGCTAACTGCTGCAAATTGTTGTTGTAAATCAATCTGATAATCATTAACATAGGCAAATGCTTTCAAGTATTTATAGCGTTTTGAGCTAGCCATTAATTCAAAAAGAGTTAAGCGGCTCTTTGTGACCATGGTAAAAGGAGGAAATTTTTGATTGTATTTTTCATTGAAAGCATCAAATAATTTATCAATACGAATACCAGAACTGTCGAATTCTGTCGGAACAAGATCGTCAAAGGGGAGATAAGATAATTCTGTTAAGGCTAGAATATCTAATTTATTAATGGCTTGATCATAGAAACTATCATATTGGATATTTTTAATGTAATCTAGTAAATTTGGCATAAAAACCTCAAGTTTTCTTATAGATAAATAGTATAACCTAATCATGCATAGATGACAACTATTCGTATAGTTATTTGGCCATTTTCATAAAAATTTCACATTCACATTCATTTCCACCGAATAAATTTGCATAAATTTTATGGAATAGGCTATAATAATAGAAGAGTGAAAGGAGACACAGATGCAGAAGATTTTTCTAGTCGAAGATGATAAAACCATTAGCCAATTGGTCGCTAAAAACTTGACGAACTGGGGGTATCAGGTTCAAGAAGTAAAGGATTTTCAGACGATTTTGAAGCAAATCGACGATTTTCAACCTCACTTGATTATACTTGATATCAGTCTTCCTTTCTTTAACGGCTATTATTGGTGTCAGGAAATCCGTAAGACCTCTCGTGTCCCCATCATGTTTTTGTCTTCGCATGATCAGCCGATGGATATTGTCATGGCGATTAATATGGGAGCGGATGACTTTGTGACCAAACCCTTTGAAATGACAGTACTTTTGGCAAAAATACAAGGACTTTTGAGAAGAACCTATGATTTTGTTGGTGAGCAGAGTTTACTCTGGTTTGAAGAGGTTGCACTTGATTTAAAAACTATGCAGATCTCCTATACAGAAGCTGTTGAAGAATTGACTCGTAATGAATTTCAGATTTTACGAGTACTTTTTGAGCATGGCAAAGAAGTCGTTAGTCGCGAGGAACTGATGCGTGAGTTATGGAACAGTGATATCTTTGTCGATGATAATACCTTATCAGTAAATATTGCCCGATTGCGCAAAAAATTGACAGAACTGGGCTTGCCAGACCTCATTGCGACCAAGAAAGGAGTCGGCTACGGCCTAGTGTGGATCCATGAATAAAGATGATTTTCGTAGCGTTTTTTATCAATTTCTAGGTTCTTGGCTTGGCCATCGTTGGATTTTTCTCCTTGCCTTTATCGTTTTTTCGGGGATTATTCTAGGATTCGGCTCTCTTTTTGAAATAGACATCAATTTAATCATTTATGCCCTTACCCTTCTCAGTCTCTGCTGGTTTCTTGCTCTTTTGTTCGACCTTCTTGTCGAGTTTTCTCGTTTTAGAAAAATCTGGCGTGGTCAGAAGGTCGCATCAATGACAGTTAGTGAGCGTTGCTTACATGAGAAGTTGGAAAGACTGGAGGTCGAAAATAAATCACTCTTTGAAAAGCAGCGAAAGGACCAGGCTGAATTAGATGATTACTATACCCTCTGGGTCCATCAAATGAAAACACCTATAGCAGCCAGCCACCTCTTAATCAATGAAATTGAGACCAGTCAAATTCGTCACCAACTAGAATCTGAGTTGTTCAAGATAGAGCAGTATACTGGTTTGGTCTTGAATTACTTGCGACTCCAGTCTTTTCATGATGATTTAGTCATTGAACCTGTTCATTTAGATGAGCTCATCAGGACTCTGGTGAAGAAATATTCTCTCTTTTTTATACAGTCTAACAATCGTTTGGACTTAGGACAACTGGATCGGATTTTAAGGACTGATAAACGGTGGCTAGGACTTCTGATTGAGCAAATTTTATCCAATGCCCTCAAGTATTGTCAGGAAGGGACCATTTCGATTGTTTTGGACGGAGATGATTTGGTCATTGGTGATACAGGAATCGGGATTGCAGAGAGTGATTTGGAACGGGTCTTTGAACGTGGTTTTTCAGGATTCAATGGTCGTAGAACACAGCAATCTTCGGGACTTGGGCTTTATCTTTCACGTAAAATCGCAGCGGAGCTGGGCTATTCCCTAAAACTAAGCTCCAAAGTGGGTCAGGGAACCGAAGTTCGAATCGGGATCAAGGAGGTTGAACTTGTCATAGACTAGTCTTACAAATTTGTCACTTTAATGAAAGCTTGAGCTATGGCAGCTTATATTGGCATAAGCTAGAATGGAGGTAGAAAAAGAAAGGGAGTGATGTTATGACCGTCTTAGATGTTCAGCATGTGCAAAAGATTTATAGTTCACGCTTTAAGGCAGGGCAAGTAGAGGCCTTAAAAGATATTCATTTTACTGTAGAAGAGGGAGAATATGTCGCTATCATGGGTGAGTCTGGCTCAGGGAAGTCGACCTTGCTCAATATTTTGGCCACCCTCGATAAGCCAACGCGAGGCAAGGTTTTGCTGAACGGTTTGGATACACAGTCTATCAAGAGCAAGGAAGCAGCAGCCTTTCGTCGGGAGAGATTGGGCTTTGTATTCCAGGACTTTAACCTCTTGGATACCTTATCCGTCAAGGACAATGTTCTCCTGCCATTAGTTCTTTCTCGCTTTCCGATAGATGAGATGAACAAGCGTTTGGTACGTACACTCAATAGTCTTGAAATTGGGACCTTGCAGGAGAAAATGCCATACGAAATCTCAGGAGGTCAGCAACAACGAGTTGCGGTAGCGCGTGCTATTATCACACGACCAGAAATTCTTCTAGCAGATGAGCCGACTGGTGCCTTAGATTCCAAATCGTCAGCAACCTTACTGGATATTTTTGAACAAATTAATCAGCAGGGGCAAACGATTCTGATGGTAACCCATTCGACAGCTGCAGCAAGTCGGGCAAAACGGGTTTTATTTATCAAAGATGGTATTCTCTATAACCAAATCTACCGAGGTGAACGGACCAGTCAAGAGATGTTTCAGTTGATATCAGATACTCTGACTCTTATGGCGAATCGAGGTGAGTAGTATGTTTGGACTATGCTTTCGATTGGCGCTAACCAATCTAAAAAAGAACCGTCGTCTCTACTACCCATACGCAATAATGACCATTGTTTCCACAGCCATTTCTTATATATTTGCATCATTAGCTTTTCATCCTGATTTAGGTCAAGTCAAGGGGGCAAATGGAGTGACCCAAGTGTTGGGGTTTGGTATGATTGTGGTCATGTTAGCAGTTGCTATTATGGTTTTTTATGCTAATAGTTTTGTCATGAAGCAACGGTCAAAAGAGTTCGGCGTCTATAGTATTCTGGGTTTGGAGAAAAAACACCTTCTTTTGATGACTTTCCTAGAAAATGTGGTCTACTCAACTAGCACTATTTTGACCGGCCTCCTTTTAGGACTGGCCCTGGACAAACTTTTCTATGCGCTCTTGCTTAAGACCATGCAAATGCCAGTTGTTTTGACATCCGTCTTTCAATTGAAAAATGTGGCAATTGTACTTGCCTATCTCTATGGAATTTTCATTTTAGTCAGCCTAGTTAATATCGGAAAGCTAGGCTTGACTGACTCTCTCAAGCTGGTTCAGGGCAAGAAGCGTGGGGATAAGAAAACAGGATTCCTCTGGTTGCAAACTCTTTTAGCTCTTATTTTACTGGGGGCAGGCTATGTTATTGCCCAACTAGTGACGAGTCCTATACAGGCTATTCCAAGCTTCTTCGGAGCAACTCTTCTGGTTATCCTTGGAACTTATTTGCTCTTCCAAGCAGGTGTTATCAGTCTATTAAACTGGCTCAAGCGCCGTCAGACCTATTATTATAAGCCAGACAATTTTATTTCTGTATCTAACTTGATTTTCCGTATGCGGAAAAATGCTCTGGGTCTTGCTACGATCACCATTTTATCCACTATGTTTTTAGTGACCATGGTTGGAGGACTTAATATTTACATCGGTGGTAAGGATTATATCGCCAACCAGAATCCAAATGATTATTCGATTGATGTTGTCATGGAACCTACCACTTCAAAGACACAAGTGGAGGAGTGGGCGGATACTATCTTGGAAGAGGCGGGGATTCCTGTGGAAAGTAAGGTAGTCTATCCCTATCAGCAAGCCTATTTTTCTGAAGTGACCCATCAGCAAGTAAGATTTTTGACGGATGAAAAAGCAGCTAGTATAGATTTCTCTGACCTTGGTATTGGGTTTATCCTTGATCAAGCCAGCTATGAAAAGATGACTGGTCAAAAACTGGAGTTAGCAGCTGACCAAGTGGCCATTTATAGTAAGGGAGTCCAGTTTCAAGCTGGTCAAACCCTCACCTTTGATGAAAAGGAGATGGAAGTTGCCCAAGTCTTGTCTAAAAATGTGACCTTGGGACATCTGCCAGACTATGTGACTTTCAATGTCAGTCAGTATTTGATCGTTGTGGTTCAAGATTTGATGATATTTGAAAATCAAGCTGAGAATCACTATTATATGGGCTTTGAAAGCAGTTTGTCAGAAGAAGAACAGGTTATTGGCCAAGAGGTTTTCTTATCCGGAACTTTTGAAAGCGAACTTTGGACTTCCAATATCCTTCCTGATGGAACAAACACGGTCAGTCTGGCTTACCGCGCCTATGCAACAAGGAACTTTTTCAGTTTTGCTGGTTCACTTTTCTTCATTGGGCTCTTGCTATCGCTCACCTTCCTGATGGCGGTGGTATTGGTCATCTATTTCAAACAGATTTCAGAAGGCTATGAAGACAGAGATCGCTTTATCATCATGACCAAGGTTGGTCTGGATGAGGATCAGACGAGACAGTCTATCCGTAAGCAGTTGTTGATGGTATTTTTCCTTCCAATCTTCCTGGCTATCGTTCATCTTGGTTTTGCCTATAAGATGTTATCCGCCATCCTTGTCTCAATCGGTGTTGTAAATATGGAATTAATGTTACACGTAACGATAGGAATTTGTGTGGTCTATTTCTTGCTCTACTTGATGGTTTTTGCAATAACAACACGAACTTATAAACAAATTGTTTCCTAAAAACTTGGGGTTTTCCCAAGTTTTTTGATATTTCTAACATAACGTGGAACATTTTTAGAATTTTCTGTCAATTTAATATTTACAGATTAAGAGGATAGTGATATTGTATGTAGCATAACAAAAAAGTTCATTCTATAGTTGCTTAGTGTCATCGTTCTTGCCCTTGATAAAAAATGAAGACAGTAAGATAAGTACTAACAATTATAGGATAGAAAAGGAGATGTGCTTATGAAAATTGAAGGATCAAGTATTGCCTTTATAGTGATTTGTACAGGTTTGGTATTTTTAATGACGCCAGCCCTTGCTTTCTTCTATGGTGGTCTCGAGAGACGGAAAAATGTCATCTCAACGATGATGATGTCTGTTGTCTCGCTAGCCCTTGCAACGGTGATGTGGTTCGCTGTTGGTTACTCTCTATCATTTTCAGGTGATGGAAATCTTATTGGTGATCTTGGACATGCGTTTTTCCAAGGCGTCAGTGACTCAGAGAGTACAAGGGGCTTGACGATTCCGGATTCACTTTTCGCAGTTTTTCAGATGATGTTTTCTATCATTACTGTTGGTATTTTAACCGGTTCTGTTGCGGGACGGATGCGATTTAAACCTCTCTTAATCTTCATAATTGGTTGGCTTCTTTTAGTTTACTATCCATTTGCCCATATGGTTTGGGATGAAGGGTTACTTGCTCAGTGGGGTACAATTGACTTTGCTGGTGGTGATGTTGTCCATATTACATCAGGGGTAAGTGGCTTGGTTTTGGCTTTGGTAGTTGGCAAGCGCAGGGACTTTAATCGCCTTGAATACCGTCCACATAATGTACCATTTGTCCTATTGGGGGCTGGTTTGCTTTGGTTCGGTTGGTTTGGTTTCAACGCAGGTTCTGCCTTAGCAGCCGATGGTTTGGCTGTTCATGCCTTGGTAACGACACATTTGTCAGCTGCAGCGGCCATGTTCTCATGGATTTTGTTAGAATATATAAAGAATGGAAAACCATCACTTGTCGGTGCTTCAACAGGATTAGTAGCTGGATTGGTTGCTATTACGCCCGGGGCTGGTTTTGTATCAACGTGGAGTGCAGTGATTATCGGATTATTGGTTAGTCCAGTTTGTTTCTATGCAATTGCTATTGTGAAACATAAACTTGGTTACGATGATGCCTTAGATGCTTTTGGCTGTCATGGTGTCGGTGGTATTTTTGGCGGTATCGTAACAGGACTGTTCACTACTCCTGAATTGGCTCTCGACCCTGAAAATATTGGCTTGATTTATGGTAATCCACGCCTGTTCTTGGTAACTATCGCAGCGATTGTCTTTACAATTGTTTGGTCTGCAGGCATGACATTTGTTCTCATCAAGGGAATCTCATTCTTCATGCCACTCCGCGTTTCAGATAGAGAAGAAGCAATTGGTTTGGATGATACAGAACATGGTGAGACAGCTTATCCAACATTTATGGGCTTAGATTCATAAGAGAGGTGTTTTTGATGAAAAAAATAGAAGCAATTATTCGTACAGAGAAATTAGAAGATCTTAAGGTTGCCATAACTAGTGCAGGAGTTGCTAAGGGAATGACGATTTCACAAGTTCTGGGTTTTGGTAATCAAAAAGGCTTTGCGGAATTCGTTCGTGGCCAAAAGGTGACTCCAACCATGCTTGCTAAGGTCAAAGCAGAGATTGTTGTTGAAGATGCCGCAGTCGAAGAAGTTGTTGATGTCATCACTACTGTAGTCCGAACAGGGGAAGTCGGTGACGGTAAAATATTTATTCAGCCAATCGATGATGTTGTTCGCATCCGTACAGGGGAACGTGGTCGTGATGCAATTTAGAACTTGGATTCACTGCTCAGCACTTTCATTTAAGTAAGCTTTTCAACACTAGTTCTTTTCAAAATACAGTTAGTGTTCTCTCAAAGACCAGTGTAAATTGCTTTCTTATCTAAAAGTTTGTCATTGGTGAATATTGGTTTTTAGAAATAGATATGATGAACTTGGTGCAACCCAAGTTCTTTTTTTACAGGTTCTAAGATAGGTTGCTACCGCAACTTTTTATCTTCCCCCTTCAACAGTCTCTCCCCAGACTGTTTGTACACAAACAGCGTTTGTTTAATTTCCCCCCTCCAACAATCTCCCAGATTGTTTGTACACAAACTGCGTTTGTTTAATTTCCCCCCTTCAACAGTCTCTCCCCAGACTGTTGAAGCAATCTATCATTGTGCTGAGATGTTAACGCAAACTTGTAGAAAACTTGTAGAAGTGATGTTTTTTTGAATATTTTTCACTATATTGCTTTACAAACTAGTTATCTTGTGTTAGACTATAGATACAAAACTAATAGGTAAAACAAACTAGTGATAAAAGACAAATAAAATCACTTTTATTTTTATCAGACTAGTAGGCATTACAAACTAGATAGGAGTATAACATGAAATTGGACAGGAAGAAACGTGAAAACTGGGAAGTGGTAGCCATCACGCTTGTGACGGCCATTATAACTGGCTGGGCCTTGGATTCTATTTTGATCTTAGGCATCATGTTGGCGTCAGGCTTGCTGTTTGGATTTTTTGCAGAGGAAGAGGAGGACTTATGAAAGAAACCCAGATGCTCAAGGGGGTCCTGGATGGCTGTGTCTTACAAATTATCAGCCAGAAGGAGATTTATGGTTATGAGCTGGTCCAAGAGTTGAGAAATCAGGGCTTTGAAAACATGGTCGGAGGGACAGTCTATCCCCTCCTTCAGAAGTTAGAAAAAAATAGCCTGATTTTTAGTCAGAATAAGCCCTCGCCAGACGGGCCAGATAGAAAGTATTTTTATCTGACAGACCAGGGAAAGGCTTATCTAGAGAGTTTTTGGAGCCAGTGGACGGAATTGGTCCAAAAGGTTCAGCGATTGAAAGGAGAGTAGGATGAGCAAACAAATGGAATACCGCAAGCAGATTGAAGTGATTGAAAACCAGCTGACCAAGGAAAACAAGGAGTATATGGGCCGTATCAATGGCTACATGATGATTGCCTCTGTCTTTCACAGGCAGGAAGAAGCAGTGACTGCCCAGCTCCTATCCATTTACCAAGATGTTCTGGAAGCTCAAAAAGACGGGCTTTCAGCGGAGGATTTTCTGGGCAAAGACAGCAAGCAGATGGCGGATGACCTACTCAGCTACCTCCCTCCGATTGGTTTTGTGGAAGTCGCAAACCTGAGTGGCCTCATGCTCATCATTTACCTTGGTAGCCAATGGCTCATGGATTTTGCAGGGACAGGAACCATCTCTCTCAACTGGCTGGACCTGATATGCGACGCGCTACTTAGCCTCCTCCTCCCCGCTGGGATTTTCCTCATTATTCGCGATCTCATTTACCAGACCAGCAAAATCAAGGTTTGGGCAAGCTTTCTCTGCATCCCCCTTCTTTTTCTCCTGATTTGTGGACTTCGTCTCTGGGCAATCCCCAAGGAACCTGACATAGTCTTGACTGGCTGGGGGCTTCTAGTGCCACTCACCTTGCTCGGTCTCGCTCTGCTATTTTTCCAAAAGGAAAAATTAGTCCGCTATGTCTTTTTACCGACCTATCTCTTCATGATTGTTGGCGGTGTGGTAAATATGGTCATGACCGTCCCAGTTTGGCTCAATCTGATGTTGGTCATTCTTCCAGCTATGGCCTTTTGGATTGGAACTGCGGTTTTGTTGGTGAGAAAGGGTAAGTAAAGAGTTGATATTTTTGGTATAATAAAGAAAAATATAGGGAGCAAAACCATGACATTTGAAGAGATTTTACCAGGCTTGAAGGCCAAGAAAAAGTATGTTCGCACAGGCTGGGGCGGGGCGGAGAACTACGTCCAGCTCTTTGACACCATTGAAGTTCACGGGCAAAAGCTGGAGGCGACGCCCTATTTCCTCATCAACGTGACAGGCGAGGGCGAAGGCTTCTCCATGTGGAGCCCGACACCTTGTGACGTCCTTGCGACCGACTGGGTAGAAGTTCATGACTAAGACAGCCCTCATCACAGGCGTTTCCAGCGGCATTGGACTAGCGCAGGCGGAGATTTTTTTGGAAAATGGCTGGCGTGTCTACGGGATTGATCAGGCCAGCAAGCCTGATTTGGCAGGAGATTTCCACTTTCTACAGTTGGACCTGACAGGCGATTTAAGCCCAGTCTTTTCCTGGTGCCAGACAGTTGATGTCCTCTGTAACACCGCAGGCATTCTAGATGATTACCGACCCCACCTTGATATTGAGGAGGATGAATTAGCTCGCATCTTCGCGGTTAATTTTTTCGCGGTGACCAGACTGACCCGCCCCTATCTACAGCAAATGGTGGACAGACAGTCGGGCATCATTATCAATATGTGCTCCATTGCCTCCAGTCTAGCAGGAGGAGGGGGCTCAGCCTATACTGCTTCCAAGCACGCTTTAGCAGGCTTTACCAAGCAGTTGGCTTTGGACTATGCCAAGGACAAGGTCCAGGTCTTCGGTATCGCCCCAGGTGCCGTCCAAACAGGCATGACCCAGAAGGACTTTGAGCCTGGTGGTCTGGCGGATTGGGTGGCAGACCAGACCCCTATCGGACGCTGGTCCCAACCCAGCGAAATCGCAGAGCTGACCTTTATGCTGGCTACTGGCAAACTGGCTTCCATGCAAGGCCAAATTATCACCATTGACGGTGGCTGGAGTTTGAAGTAGGGAGGAAAATTATGATTCTAGAAACCAATCGTCTGTTGATCCGCCCGTGGTGTGAAGCAGATGCAGCAGATTTATTTGTTTATGCCAGCCACCCAGATGTTGGCCCAGCAGCAGGATGGCCTGCTCATCAGAGTGTAGAAGAAAGTCGAGAGATTATCAATACTGTTCTCAGCCAACCAGAAACCTATGCCCTTGTTCACAAAGAAACAGGACAGGTGATTGGAAGTATCGGACTGATGATTGGCAAGCAAGGTGGTCTTGATTTGCCTGATTCAGAGGCCGAGATTGGTTATTGGATTGGTCATTCATTTTGGGGACAGGGATTGGTGCCAGAGGCTAGTCAAGTTTTACTGGATTACGGCTTTTCCCAATTGAATTTAGAGAAAATATGGTGTCGTGCCTTTGTAGAAAATACCAAATCATTACGTGTCCAAGAAAAACTGGGCTTTGTATACCAATACCTCATGGAAGATGTGCATTTCCCACTCATTGATGAGGTCCGTAGCGAACGAGTGAATCTGCTGACAAGAGAGGAATGGCAGTCTAGGAAGGAGCACCCATGACACCTACACAACTCTGGCAAAACTTTCTTGCAATCAATCCCCAAGCAGGTCCTGAGCCAGAGGCCTGGGCCTTTGGGGCGGAAGCTGATCGACTGGCTGATTTGGTAGCTAAGGGCATTAAAACTTCGACCAGCTCTGCCTATGCCCTCTACGCAGTGGAGGGAGAAGAAATCCCAAGAGCTGGTGGCTATGACATCATTCTGGACGGACAAGGTCAGGCTGTGTGCATTATTCAGACCACCAAGGTCTATGTGACGCCCTTTTCCCAAGTGACGGAAGATCATGCCTATAAGGAGGGAGAGTTCCGTCAGGGAGGGGACTTGTCTGACATAAAAGCGAAAAGTCTAATCCACTGGCGACTGGTCCATGAAGAGCTTTTCACTATCTGGCTGGCAGAAGCAGGTTTGTCCTTCTCAGAAGATATGCTAGTCGTCTGTGAAGAATTTGAATTGGTTTACCCTAAATAGAAAATTCTATTGGATGCAATCAACCTGTAGTTTGTTTTCTAATATTAGAAATTCTTGAGAAGCTGACTTCATTTCAGTTTCTTTTTTTATTTACGAAAAATCCTTATAATACTGCCATTTTCCAAAAAATTCAAAATTTGCTATAATAGTGGTATTACGAAGAAAAGAGAATTATTTATGAGCAATAACTATGCAATTATTCTAGCGGCGGGCAAGGGGACCCGCATGAAGTCGGACTTGCCAAAGGTCTTGCACAAGGTGGCGGGGATTTCCATGTTGGAGCACGTCAAGCGAGCTGTGGATGCCATGGAGCCGGCTAAGACGGTGACGATTGTGGGGCACAAGGCAGAGCTGGTGCAGCAGGTCTTGGAAGGACAGTCCGAGTTTGCCCTCCAGTCAGAACAGTTGGGTACTGGGCACGCCGTTATGATGGCTGAGCCAGCTCTTGCAGGTTTGGAAGGTCAGACCCTTGTTATTGCAGGAGATACACCGCTGATTACAGGAGAAAGTTTGAAGAGCCTCATCAACTTCCATGTCAGCCACAAGAATGTTGCGACTATCTTGACAGCTCAAGCTGATAATCCATTTGGTTATGGACGCATTATCCGTAATGCTGATGGGGAAGTGCAAAAAATTGTTGAACAAAAAGATGCCAGTGATTTTGAAAAACAAGTGAAAGAAATCAATACAGGAACCTATTTGTTTGATAATAAACGTCTTTTTGAAGCGCTTAAAGATATTAATACGGACAATGCCCAAGGAGAGTACTATCTGACAGATGTTATTTCGATTTTCCGTAAGGCAGGCGAAAAGGTTGGTGCCTATGTATTGCGTGATTTTGATGAAAGTTTGGGTGTCAATGATCGCGTCGCTCTTGCGACTGCAGAAGCTGTGATGCGCAAACGAATCAATGAAAAACACATGGTCAATGGTGTGACATTTATCAACCCAGATGCTACCTATATTGATATTGATGTGGAAATCGGTGCAGAAGCTGTTATTGAAGCTAATGTTGTCTTGAAAGGGCAGACGGTCATTGGAGAACGTGCAGTTTTAACCAATGGTACACGTGTACGTGATGCGAAAATTGCAACAGATGTCGTCATCAGCAACTCAGACATTGAAGAATCTGTCATTGAAGAAGGTGTGACGGTAGGACCATACGCCCATATTCGTCCAGGTAGTCTTTTGAAAAAAGATGTACACGTTGGAAACTTTGTTGAGGTTAAGGCTTCAACTTTAGGAGAAGGAACAAAATCTGGTCATTTGACCTACCTAGGAAATGCAACGATTGGCAATAATGTTAACGTTGGTGCTGGCACCATCACTGTCAATTACGACGGTAAAAATAAATATAAAACAACTGTCGGTGATAATGCTTTTGTTGGTTCTAATTCTACGATTATTGCCCCAGTAACTATTGGGGACAACGCCTTGTTGGCTGCTGGATCAGTGATTACAAAAGATATTCCAAAAGATGCTATCGGTATTGGTCGTGGTCGCCAAGAAAATAAAGAAGGTTATGCGACACGTTTCCCCTTCCATCCAAGTCAAAAATAGGTAATCGTATGAATTTTGAAGAAAAAACCATTGAGCGGACAGAAATTTTTAAAGGACACATTTTTGATGTAGTAGTAGATGATGTTGCCTTGCCAAATGGTGGAACTGGTAAGCGTGAACTCATTTTCCACAAGGGAGCAGTTTGCGTTTTAGCCGTTACCCCAGAAGGTAAAATGATTTTGGTCAAACAGTATCGGAAAGCGATTGAACGCGCCATTTATGAGATTCCGGCAGGAAAGTTGGAATTAGGAGAAGAAGATACGCTAGAAGATGCTGCCTTGCGAGAATTAGAAGAAGAGACAGGTTATACCAGTGACAAACTGACATTGCTAGCAGATTTCTATTCAGCCATCGGTTTTTGTAATGAGCGAATTCGTCTGTATTTAGCTGACCATCTGGTCAAAGTTGAAAATCCACGTCCAATGGATGAGGACGAGGTTATTGAACTTTCTGAAGTGACTTTGGAAGAAGCAATGAAACTGATTGCAGCAGGCGAGATTTGTGATGCTAAGACGATTATGGCTGTGCAATATTTACAACTCATGAGAAAGTAGGTTAAGGCATGAGGAAGCCCTTGTTAACGGATGATATTTTAGAGAAAGTGAAAAAGAATCAGTATTCAGGTCAATCAAATCAATTTGGACATTATAGTCCAAATCAAGATGTTTCGATGGATGACAATGTATTTGAGCCTTATCTAGAAGAAGAGTATCAAGGGTATGAGGAAGGCCAAACCATCCGAATTCCAGTCAAACCCAGTGTGGTAAAAAGTCGTCGTATTGAAACCATCAAGAGAGAAGAATTCCGTAGTAAAGTGAATAAAATCCTCTTGTGGGTCATCATCTTGCTGATTATCTTTATCATTGCAGTATTATTTATTTAGGAGAAGAGATGAAATTTGGAATTATCGCAGCCATGCCTCAAGAACTAAAGATTTTAGTTGAGCATCTACAAGATAAAGCAGAAACCAATGTCTTGGGTCGAACTTACTATCAGGGACGAATAGGTCAGCATGATGTAGTACTCGTTCAATCAGGGATTGGAAAAGTCATGTCAGCTATGTCTGTAGCGATTTTGGCAGACCATTTTGCAGTTGATGTCATTGTTAATACAGGCTCAGCTGGTGCTGTTGCTGACGGTATTGCCATCGGTGATGTGGTTGTAGCAAATCAATTGGCATACCACGATGTGGATGTGACAGCTTTTGGATATGCTTACGGGCAAATGGCAGGGCAGGAATTGTATTATCCAGCCGACCAAGCCTTGTTAGAACAGCTCAGAACCGTTTTAGCAGAGCAGGAAATGATTAGCCACGTGGGTCTGATTGTGACAGGTGACAGTTTTATCGCAGGTCAGGAGAGAATCGCTACGATCAAAACTCATTTCCCAGAAGTCCTTGCCGTAGAGATGGAGGGAGCAGCTATTGCTCAAGCAGCTGTCAATACAGGCAAGCCATTCTTGGTTATCCGTGCCATGAGTGATACAGCTCAGGGAGATGCCAATATCACCTTTGATGAATTTATCATTCAAGCAGGAGAACGTTCTGCCCAGATTTTGATTGCCTTTCTGGAGAAATATTAAGCAGATTTTGACAACAATACATTGAAAAGGACGACAGTAGCAAAGAGTTGTTGCTGTTTTTCTTATGTAATAATTTGAGACTGGTGTTGCAAGGTTTCAGCTATCTGTCCCCATACAGTTATGGATATGTAAGATTGAAAAATGTATGATAATCCTTTACAATTTTGTTTATGAAAAATAATTTAGGAGGTAGTTATCATGCAGCGATTATTGCTTGCGAACGACTTACCTGGTGTTGGTAAGGTTGCACTAGCAACTAGTATTCCAATTGCGGCTGCTTGTCAGGTAGAAACAATGCTTTTACCTACAGTTCTTTTATCCTCACACACAGGTGGTTTCCCAGATGTTGTCATTGAAGATATGACTGACTTGAATCGAGCCTATTTTAGACAGTGGAAGAAATTGGATGTAAAAGTAGCGGGAATTCTGTCAGGTTATTGTAGAAGTCCCCAGCAACTTAGACAATTGGCAATGTACGCCAAGCAAACAGAGACACCATTGATTGTAGATCCGATTATGGGTGACAGTGGAAGACTGTATACAGGTTTTACATCATCCTATGTAGAGGCCATGAAAGAATTGACTCAGTCGGCCAAGCTCATTCTTCCGAATATAACAGAAGCTTCTCTATTAACTGGGAGAAACTATTTGGGAGATTCCTACGATATTCATGATATTGAGGATTTAGTAAAATCTTTGGCAGAGCAGGTGTCTGCAGATATTGTACTGACAGGAATTTCCTTTGATGATAGCCAAATAGGTGTAGCCTATTTTCAGCAGGAAACTGGGGAAATAACTACCTATATGTCTAAAAAATATCCAGCAAATTTCTTTGGAACAGGTGACATTCTATCTACCTTGTTAGCAGTAGCAACCATTGAACAAATCAATCTTCATCAAGCTATCCCTCTTGCATTAGAATTTATTGACAAGAGCTTAAGACAAACCCTTTCTTTGAATCGAGACCTAAAGTTAGGGATTTATTTTGAACCATTTTTAGCAGAATTACAACAGGCATTTCAAACAGTAAAGGAGAAATTATGAAACAGAATCAATTACGTCAATTAACCGAAGTTAGTTTATTTGCAGCCCTTATTTGTGTGGTTGTCTTCTTTATTCGCATTCCTTTCGGAAGTCAATTTGTCCATCTAGGCAATGCTCTAGTGGTTGTGGGTGTTCTACTATTTGGAGCCAAAAAAGGAGCTGTGGCGGCGTCACTTGGTCTAGGCATCTTTGATTTACTATCTGGTTATGCTTCAGTCGCTTGGATTACCATTTTAGAATCGCTCATTGTCTGCTTCATTTTGCATTTGTTTTACGAGAAATTCCTCAAGGAAAATGATCGCTTAACCAATATTATTTTGGTTGGAATTGTTGCGGCAATTACAAAAATTATCTTGAACCTATTGAAGTATACATTAACGGGAAGTTTTGTCGGGGGGTTAACCTTCTCAGCTTCCTTCCTCGCAGCTTTGGGTAGAATCTTAGGAACCTATGGCACTGCAATTACGACCATCATTGCTGTACCAATCCTCTATCAAGTATTCAAGGGTCTATATAATGGAAAACAAGGAAAGCAATCGTAATAAAAAATGAAAACTTGAGGAAATTCTCAAGTTTTCATTTTTTATTGGTCTGACTAGTTAGTGTAGTCTTTAATGATCTCAATTGACTCAATCTTTACATCTGTTTTTGGTTTATCATTGTCATCCGTCTCAACAGAAGCAATCTTGTCGACGACATCCATTCCATCAATCACTTGACCAAATACAGTATGTTTGCCATCTAAGTTTGGATTTCCGCCGTTTTTATAGGCTTCAATAATCTTACCAGGATAGCTTGAACTAGAAAGTTGGCTTGACATGTCTGTGGTATTTTGGTTGATAAAGAATTGGCTACCATTCGTACCGGTACCAGCATTGGCCATTGAAAGCGAGCCACGAATATTGTAAAGGAAGGCTGAAAACTCATCTTTGAAACCATTTCCAGCATCGATGGTCGTATCTTTTCCTGCCCAGATAGATTCACCACCAGTACCATTTCCAAGTGGATCTCCGCCTTGAATCATAAAGTCTTTAATGACACGATGGAAGATTGTACCGTCGTAGTATCCTTCCTTTGCATGGGTTAAGAAATTTTCAACGGTCAAAGGTGCTTGCTCAGGGAAGAGTTTGATAGTAATATCCCCTTCAGTTGTCTTGATTTTAACGGCAGCCTCATTTTCAGCTATATCAGTTGACAATTGTGGAAAAGTAGCTGAAGGATTGTTGATCGCATAAGCCAAATCCTTTGCATATTGACCTGATGCTGTCGTATCCGTAGTTGTAGATGCTTCAGATGTTGAACTTGTGGAGCTAGAGGAATCTGAAGTTGATGAGCTATTTCCGCAGGCAGTTAGAAATAAACTGGAAGTCAGTAAAAACAGTATTGTTTTCTTCATAGAAAATACCTTTCTGGTTCTTATAAATTATGCACATTCTACCATGTTTTTCTAATTTTTTCAATTTTTCTCCTAGATGAAATCAATCGTTTCTAAATGAACTAA
Organism: Streptococcus parasuis; assembly: GCF_021654455.1. Lineage (NCBI taxonomy): Bacteria > Bacillati > Bacillota > Bacilli > Lactobacillales > Streptococcaceae > Streptococcus > Streptococcus parasuis. The sequence continues at coordinate 1,547,762 of NZ_AP024276.1, read as the reverse complement.
ATATGATATACTATTGTTATAAATGCAACAGGAGGTTACCATATGTTTGGAAATTTATTTGGTCCACATGGAGGAATTATGTGGGAAATGGCTCTTTTTTATTTCGTTTTTATTTTCATAATTGGGCTAATATGTTTTCAAATCCTTCGAAATTTTATGGAGTGGCATCGTAATAACCAATCACCAATTGAGACTTGTCAAGCCTTCCTGGTCACAAAGCGAACCGATGTCTTTGGAAATGAAACAGCCCGGACCAATTATTATCTGACATTTGAATGGAATGGACAAAGAAGGGAGTTTCGCGTCAAGGATCATGAATACGGATTGTTAACGGAAGGAGATAAAGGAACATTGACCTTTCAAGGAACTCGCATGCTCTCTTTTGAACGCAAATCCTAGTCACCAATCTAGGTTTTTCCTGTGGAATAGTTTACTATTTAGAGATAATAATGTGAGGTAATTATGTCTGTTGAACAACGCATCGCAGAAATGTATAAAGACCATGAGGTCAAACCCTATATTTCCCCAGAACGTGATCTTGCGACCTGGCTATTAGAAGCTAAACCGGTGCCAAAGCGTAATATGGTTCGTCTAGAAGAAGGTCTGTTACCAGGGGATATCATTTTATTATGGCGCATCAACTTTGGAACGTTTGAAACAACGACCCCTTATTCAAAGTATTTTGAGTATATCTATGGTATCAATGGTCCAGAACATATGAACCAATTGATTGAAAATGGATTTGCATATGTCGAGACGGCTTTTGACTCGTTGGATCATATCACTTCAACTGCAAAGAAAAGTATTCTGAAAGCAGAAGGAGTTACAGGATTATCCAAATTAAAAGCTGCTGACCTTGATGCAGCTCTTAAGGAGTATTTGACTGAAGAAAAATTGGCACCGTATTTTTCAGTTCGCGGCTACGCCTTGACGGAAAAGGGAAAGGCAGCCCTAGACAATCACCCTGAAGTAATAGACAAACACCCGAAGAAGAAAATGTGATCAGCAAGGCTGGTCCTTTTTTCTTCTTGACAGAAAACGCTAACAGTGGTATTCTGTTATAAACATTGAAACGTTTCATTTTTTTGTAACTAGGAAGGACGAGCCATGGAACCAACTAAATCGATTACCATGAAAGATGTTGCCAAATTAGCAGGAGTCAGTGTTGGAACAGTGTCTCGTGTAATCAACCAAGAGCAAGGAATCAAGGAAATTACATTGCAAAAAGTTCACCAAGCGATTGATGAATTGGGCTACATACCAGATGTCTATGCTCGTGGTATGAAGAAAAATAAAACAGAGACAATTGCTTTAATTATTCCAACGGTATGGCACCCGTTTTTTGGAGAATTTGCATACCACATTGAAGTGGAACTAAGTAAAAAGGGATATAAATTGTTGCTCTGTAATATTTCTGGTCCAAAAAGAGAACTAGATTGCATCACCATGCTTCAGCAAAATAAGGTTGATGGAATAATTGCCATTACTTACAGTCCTATTGAAAATTATCTATCGTCTAATATTCCATTTGTCAGTATCGATCGAACTTATGAAGACAAAGCGATTGCCTGTGTTAGTTCAGACAACAGAAAGGGGGCTGAACTTGCTGCTCAGGTACTAATTTCAAAGGGTGGTACACATTTTGGTTTCATTGGTGGCCATAATAAAACAATTAATGAGACTAAGAAACGTCGACTTTACTTTGAAAAAACAATAATAGAGGCTGGTTTCCCATGTGAGGTTCTTGATTTAGAGGAGCCATACGATGATTTTTTAGAGCAAGTTGAAGTATTTCTACGCAAGCATCCACAAATTGATGCCATCTTTACGATAAATGATTTTGCAGCTCTGGATACTATTGAAATCTTAGAAAAAATTGGCAAACGTGTACCAGAAGATGTGCAAATAGTTGGTTACGATGGCATTCTACAAGCAGAAGAACGTTCGCAGTATTTATCAACTATTCGCCAACCAATTGGTGAGATGGCCAAGGAAGCGGTAGCGTGTCTCTTAGATATCATTGATAAGAAAGAGCGGCCACTTCAAATAACCCTACCAATTTCCTATATTGAAGGAAAAACTACAAAAAATTTCAAAAAGCAGTTGACAGAAAACGGTTACAATGATAAAATAAAATCATCAAGTTAGTTGATTTTATTTTTAAATAAAAAATGAAACGTTTCAAAAATAATAGAAGAGGAATAACTTTTCCTCTTTCTAAAACAAAATATTTTGAAACGTTTCAAAAGGAGTTCATATGAAAACATCTAAACTTCAGCAAGTGACAATTTGGGAAAGAATAAAGCAACAGAAGATTTTATTGCTCATGTTGCTCCCTGGATTAATCTTGACATTCGTTTTTCGGTATATTCCGATGTATGGTGTTCTGATTGCTTTCAAGGATTACAATCCACTACGAGGAGTACTCGGAAGTGAGTGGATTGGATTTGAAGAGTTTACGAAGTTTCTCTCTTCTCCAAACTTCGGCAATCTACTTGCCAACACTTTAAAATTGAGTGTCTATGGCCTTCTATTAGGATTTCTTCCGCCAATTATATTAGCAATCATGCTCAATCAGCTCTTGAGTGATAAAGCAAAAAAACGGATTCAATTGGTGCTTTATGCCCCAAACTTTATCTCGGTCGTTGTTATTGTCGGTATGATTTTCCTCTTCTTCTCAGTAGGAGGCCCAGTCAATTCCATTCTTAGAATTTTTGGAATTGAGGCCAATTTCTTAACAGATCCAGACTTTTTCAGACCTCTGTATATCTTAAGTGGTATCTGGCAAGGAATGGGTTGGGCATCAACTCTTTACACGGCCACCTTAGTAAATGTTGATCCAGCATTAATTGAAGCAGCAAAATTGGATGGGGCAAATATCCTTCAGCGGATCTGGCATATTGACTTGCCAGCACTCAAACCGGTTATGGTGATCCAATTTATTTTAGCGGCTGGTGGAATTATGAATGTCGGGTATGAAAAAGCCTTCTTGATGCAAACTTCATTGAACTTGACAAGTTCGGAGATTATTTCCACTTATGTTTATAAAATAGGTTTGGTATCAGGTGATTACTCATACTCAACGGCCGTTGGTTTGTTCAATGCATTGATTAATATCATCTTGCTCATTGCAGTGAATAAATTTGTCCAACGCATTAACGATGGACAAGGTTTATAGGAGGTTCATATGAATTCGCAAATGTATACAAAATTTGACAAGCGAATGCTCGTTGTCAATAAAATATTATTAGGATTTCTTGTTTTAATAACAGTTGTTCCAATGGTCTATATCCTTGTTGCATCCTTTATGGATCCGCAAGCCTTAATCAGTAAAGGCATCAGCTTTGATCCCAAGGATTGGACAGTTGAAGGTTATCAGAGGGTTTTCTCGGATAAATCAATAGTACGAGGGTTTCTGAATTCATTATTCTACTCATTTTCCTTCGCCTTTATCACAGTAGCCATTTCAGTTATGACTGCCTATCCCTTGTCAAAAAAAGATTTGGTTGGAAAAAAATGGATCAATACCTTCCTTGTCTTTACAATGTTCTTCGGCGGAGGCTTGGTTCCTACATATCTCCTAGTTAAAGATTTAGGGATGCTAAATACTGTTTGGGCTATTATCATCCCTGGTGCAGTCAATGTGTGGAATATCATCTTAGCGCGAACTTATTTCCAAGGCTTGCCAGATGAGTTGGTTGAAGCAGCAGTTATGGATGGTGCTAACGAATTTCAAATTTTCTTAAAAATTATGTTGCCTCTTGCAAAACCAATTATGTTTGTGTTATTCCTATATGCTTTTGTTGGGCAGTGGAATTCATACTTTGATGCAATGATCTATATAAAAGATCCTAATTTAGAACCACTTCAACTTGTTCTTCGAAAAATTCTTATCCAAAGCGAACCTGCGAAGGATATGATTGGGGCACAGGCTGCCATGAATGAAATGAAGCGAATTGCTGAAATGATCAAGTATGCAACAATTATTATCTCAAGTCTACCGTTGATTGTCATGTATCCATTCTTCCAAAAATACTTTGATAAGGGTATTATGGCTGGTTCATTAAAAGGTTAATCTTATCCAGTAAAATAGTAATATAATAGGAGGTTGTTTCTGATGAAACACAAATTTGGAAAAACAGTTGTTACGCTTCTTGCAAGTACAGTTCTTTTAGCTGCTTGTGGTTCAAAAAATTCGGCTTCTAGCCCGGATTATGAGTTAAAAGATGTTCAGTTTCCGTTGGAAAAATCAGTCACACTTAAGTTTATGACTGCTAGTTCGCCTTTAGCTCCAGCAGATCCAAATGAAAAATTAATTTTCAAGCGCTTAGAAGAGGAAACAGGTGTGCATATTGACTGGACAAATTATCCGTCAGATTTTGGTGAAAAACGGAACTTGGACATTGCTTCAGGTGATTTACCAGATGCCATTCATAACGACGGTGCTTCTGATGTAGAATTGATGAACTGGGCGAAGCAAGGGGTCATTGTACCAGTCGAAGACTTGATTGATGAGCATATGCCAAACCTGAAGAAAATTCTTGATGAAAATCCAGAATACCGTTCTATGATTACGGCTCCTGATGGCCATATCTACTCATTCCCATGGATTGAAGAGTTGGGTGAAGGTAAGGAATCAATCCACACTGTTAGCGACATTGCTTGGATTAACAAAGAGTGGTTGGACAAACTTGGTCTTGAAATGCCAAAAACTACTGATGACTTGATTAAGGTTCTTGAAGCCTTTAAAACACAAGACCCAAATGGTAATGGCCAAGCTGACGAAATTCCAATGTCCTTTATCAATGGTGGCGGTAACGAGGATTTCAAAATTTTGTTCGGTGCCTTTGGTGTTGGGGATAATGATGACCATTTGGTTGTCAACAATGATGGAACAGTTGACTTCACTGCAGATAATGAAGATTATAAGGAGGGTGTTCAATTTATACGTACCCTTCAAGAAAAAGGTCTTCTTGATCCTGAGGCGTTCGAACAAGATTGGAATACCTATATTTCTAAAGGAAGTGAAAATCTTTACGGTGTTTACTTTACTTGGGATAAAGCAAACGTGACTGGTATGAATGATACCTATGATATCTTACCAGTCTTGGCAGGTCCTGACGGAACCAAACACATCACCCGTACAAACGGTATGGGTTTCCAGCGTGATCGCATGGTCATTACATCAGCAAATAAAAACTTGGAGTTAACAGCCAAATGGATTGATGCCCAATACGCTCCACTCCAATCTGTTCAAAACAACTGGGGTACATACGGAGATGAAAGCCAACAAAACATCTTTGAGTTTGATGAAGCAACTAAGAGCTTGAAACACTTGCCATTGGACGGTACTGCACCAGGCGAATTACGTCAGAAGACAGAAGTGGGTGGACCTTTGGCAATTCTTGATGAATACTATGGAACAGTAACCACCATGCCAGATGATGCCAAATGGCGTTTGGACTTGATGCACGCTACTTATATGGACTATGTAACAAATGATGAAATCTACCCACGTGTCTTCATGGAACAAGAGGATTTGGACAAGATTGCCCAGGTTGAAGCAGATATGAACGACTTCATCTACCGCAAACGTGCAGAATGGATTGTGAACGGCGGTGTCGAAGAAGAATGGGATGGCTATTTGAAAGAATTGGAAAGCTACGGTCTGTCTGACTGGTTAGCTATCAAACAAAAATACTACGATCAATACAAAGAAAATCAGTAATCAAAAAGGAGGCTACCTGTGAAAACAGTTGAAAAAGCCAATGCATACATTCAAGCAGAAAAAGTAACCGTTGATACGACTTTTATACCAGAGCGTCATTTTGTTCCAGAAATTGGCTGGATCAATGACCCGAATGGGTTTGTCTATTTCAAAGGAGAATACCACCTCTTTTATCAATTCAATCCCTATGAAAGTGTCTGGGGGCCAATGCATTGGGGTCATGCCAAAAGTAAGGACTTGGTCAACTGGGAACATCTTCCAGTTGCCCTCGCCCCAGATAAGGACTACGATAAGGATGGCTGTTTCTCGGGCTCAGCTATTGTTAAAGATGATACCCTATGGCTCATGTATACAGGCAACATCGTCAATGAAGATGGCTCTGTCAGACAGGTGCAGAACATGGCCTATTCGACAGATGGTATACATTTTGAAAAAATCGCACAGAACCCTGTTGCGACGGAGGAATTTCTACCGGAAGAAGTCATCGCCAATGACTTCCGTGATCCAAAGATTTTCGAGAAAGATGGTCGCTACTATTCTGTTGTGGCAACTAAGCACAAAGACGGGGGCGGCTGTATTGTCCTACTAGGATCTGACGATTTGCTGGACTGGCAATTTGAGTCTATCTTCTTAAAAGGGGAAGCCCACCAAGGTCACGTTTGGGAATGTCCGGATTACTTTGAAGTAGATGGTCAGGAGTACCTGATTGTTTCGCCGATGCGGTATCAAAAAGAAGACAACGACTTTGTCAATATCAATTCCAATATCTTTGTGACAGGTCATGTGGACTGGGACAAGAAAGTCTTTGTGGCAGATTCCTTCAAAGAAATTGACCATGGTCATGATTTCTATGCGGCTCAAACAACCCAAGGTCCAGAAGGAGAGCGTGTCATGATAGCTTGGATGCACACTTGGGGACGTCCGCTTGTACCCAATGACCTTGGTCATAAATGGTATGGACAAATGACCCTGCCTCGTCTACTCAAGCATGGTGAGAATGGACTCCAACAGGTCTTGCCAGCAAGTATCTTGAATAGCTTTGCCGAAATTGAAATTGGTCAAGTTATTCAAGGACCAAGCAAATTCTCCCTCAAACTGGATGACAGGTTGGACTTGAAACTTGGAAATGACCAAGATTATCTTCAATTTGGTTATGATTCAGCCAAGCAGGAAGTCTATATAGATCGCAGCTCTCTCAAGATCCAGCAAGCTGGTGAAGAGGAATGGTCAACCGTTCGCCGAGCTGTGGCGGTTCAAGCAACGGACTTATTGGTTTTGGTTGACACCAACTGTTTGGAAATCTTTGTCAATAACGGTCAAGAAACGTTGACATCAACTTTCTATGTAGAAGGTAATAGAAGTTTAAATACTTTATAAATTCGTTCCCCCTAAATTATTTTTCACTCCAAGGAAGGTCCTGCGTGGCAGGGCTTTTTCTGATGTGAAAATTCTTCTCAATTATGATAAAATAAAGAGATTGAGAAAGTTGAGGTATATATGAGAAAGACAGGTAAGAAAGGAAAGGCGACAAGACGGCCGACAAAGGCGGAACTGGCTCAACAAGAGCGTGTTAAAAAGATGGTTTTACGCATCATCGGTCTCCTTTTTTTAGCATTTACAGCAAGTCGATTGGGAGTGTTTGGGGTAACCAGTTACAACATTTTCCGATTGCTTTTTGGTAGTTTGGCCTACCTTTTGATTGTGGGTGCATTTGTTTATTTCTTGTTTCCAAATCAAATTCGGAATCGTGAAGGAACTATTTCCGGTTTTTGGCTAATCGTTGCAGGACTCTTGCTTGAATTTCATGCCTATTTTGACTGGAATTTTAAGGGAAATGATTTATTTCATCAGACACTCAAGTTGGCTCTTCGAGATTTATCCTCATTCAAAGTGTCAGAGTTCTTTGGAGGAGGTTTAGTTGGAAATCTACTCTATTTGCCAGTGTCATTCCTGTTTTCAAATGTAGGCACCTTTTTCATCGGCTTCTTATTTATAGCCTTTGGGATTTTCTTTATGAGCCCATGGTCTGTATACGATGTGGCGGATGGAATGGCAGTTTTCAGAGATAGACTTTCTGAAAGACAAGAAAAAAGAGCAGAGCTTCGTGCACAGAAGCGGGTTGAACGAGAAGAAAAACGCCAGCAAGAATTAGCTCGTCTTGAGGAGGAGCGCCTCCGAATTGAAAATGAAGTTGAGGTTACCGATGAAAGCACCTCTCCTCAACGAAAAATTGATCTTGAAACAGGGGAAATCATAGAGGAAAAAGAGATAGAAGAACCCGTTCAAGTACCAATTTTTTCTGAATACGATCATTTGGAACCCGAAGATGAGTTTCCAGTCATGCTTGCACAAGATGATCTTCCAGTTATGGAGGCCCAGCAGGAACTCGCAGACGAAGAAGTTGAAGATACTGACATTCAAATAGATTTTAAACCCAAGCAACGATTGGCTTACAAATTGCCAACCATTGATTTATTTGCCCCTATAAAAGTAAAAGGACAAACCAATGAGAAGCGAATCGTTCGTCAGAATATAAAAGTGTTAGAAGACACCTTTGCAAGTTTTGGTATCAAAGTAGTAGTTGAACGAGCAGAAATTGGGCCATCAGTGACTCGGTATGAGCTAAAACCAGCAGTTGGGGTTCGCGTCAATCGTATTTCAAATTTGGCAGATGATTTAGCACTGGCCTTAGCAGCCAAAGATGTACGAATTGAAGCCCCTATTCCAGGAAAATCACTCGTTGGTATTGAGGTGCCGAACACAGAAGTAGCAATGGTGCCTTTTCGAGAGTTATGGGAACAATCCAAGACGGACCCGGCTAAATTGTTGGAAATTCCACTTGGCAAAGCTGTCAATGGAACGGTTCGCTCGTTTGACTTGACACGGATGCCTCATTTATTGGTGGCTGGTTCGACTGGTTCAGGGAAATCAGTGGCTGTCAATGGGATTATTTCTTCAATTTTGATGAAAGCAAGCCCAGATCAAGTGAAGTTCATGATGATTGACCCCAAAATGGTGGAACTATCCGTTTATAATGATATTCCTCACTTATTAATTCCTGTTGTAACCAATCCACGAAAAGCAGCGCGTGCCCTTCAAAAAGTCGTTGACGAGATGGAAAAACGGTATGAGCTGTTCAGTCAAGTGGGGGTTAGAAATTTAGAAGGTTATAATGCCAAAGTGGAAGAATTCAATAGCCGCTCGATTGAAAAACAAATCCCATTACCACTCATTGTTGTCATTGTGGATGAACTTGCTGACTTGATGATGGTAGCTAGTAAAGAAGTCGAAGATGCTATTATTCGACTTGGACAAAAGGCGCGCGCGGCTGGGATTCATATGATACTTGCAACTCAAAGGCCATCAGTGGATGTTATTTCTGGTCTTATCAAGGCCAATGTACCGTCCCGTGTCGCTTTTGCTGTGGCATCAGGCACGGATTCGCGGACTATTTTGGGTGAGAATGGAGCAGAAAAACTGCTTGGACGGGGGGACATGCTGTTTCACCCGATTGGAGAATCTGCGCCAATGCGTTTACAAGGTTCCTTTATTTCAGACGATGATGTAGAACGTATTGTTCAATTTGTAAAAGAGCAGGCTGACGCAGAATATGATGATACCTTTGATCCTGGGGAAGTGTCTGATGGTGATTCTGATTTCGGAGGAAATGGAGGAACAAACGAAGGGGATCCTCTCTTTAATGAGGCACGTGCTTTAGTGATTGAGACACAAAAAGCCAGTGCATCGATGATTCAACGTCGCTTATCTGTCGGATTTAACCGAGCAACACGACTAATGGAAGAATTAGAGGCTGCAGGTGTCATCGGCCCTGCAGAAGGCACAAAACCAAGAAAGGTGTTAGAAACGCAATAATGAAACTTGATACTGTACATCATATTGCTATCATTGGTAGCAATTATGAAAATACAAGGGAATTTTATGTCGAAAAGTTAGGGTTTGAACAACTTGATGAGCATATCCGTCCAGAAAAAAAGGATATTCTTTTTAATGTAAGAAAAAGTAATCTGGTTTTGGAAATTTTCATTAAACCAGATGCCCCAAAGCGACCTGCTATGCCAAATCCAGAGCATACTGGACTCCGTCATCTAGCATTTAAGGTTGAGAATGTAGAAGAGTGTTTAAGCGAGTTTGATATGCTTGGGATTCGGCATGAAAGCGTACGGTGGGATGATTTTGACGGAAAAAAGATGGCATTTTTCTTTGATCCAGATGGTCTTCCATTAGAAATCCATGAATAATTTCGTCATTACTTGAAGGAATTTGAGCAAACTCTAATAAAATTTGAACCATTGATTGGAATAAAAGTAGTTAGTAAACAGCTAATTACTTTTTTTTTATCAAATAATTTTATGCTTCAATGTAACAAAAACTAACATTATGTGTAAAGGATACAAAGCATGTCATTTACTGTATAATTTCACAGATTAGACTTTTGAAAAATAAGGGTAAAAACGAATGTTGTCAAGTGTTTACGAAAACATAATTCGCGATTAGTATAAAAAATAAGTATGTCGCAATAGATACTAATATATATTACGTATATTAAAAACTGAAAGAAAAGTCAGAAAATTTTATCAAAAACACTTGCTAGTGAATAAAGATTAGTATATAATCTTAAGCATAACTTAAAAAGTTGATAAAAAGTTCATAAATCAGGGAGATTTTCTTATGAATAAATGGAAAAAACTCGCTACAGCAGGTTTAGCTGTAGCTACACTTTCTGTCCTAGCTGCCTGCGGTAATGGAGGTTCAAAATCTTCATCAGCAGACACTACTACTATTAATTGGTATACACCAACTGAGATCATTACGCTCGACATTTCAAAAAATACCGACCGCTATTCAGCCACTGCAATTGGTAACTCTGGAAGTAACTTATTACGTGCCGGTGAAAACGGCGAATTGAACGAAGATTTAGCTGAGAAGTTGGAAATTTCAGAAGACGGGTTAACTTATACAGCTACACTTCGTGACGGTTTAAAATGGTCAGACGGAAGCGATTTGACTGCTGAAGATTTTGTTTACTCTTGGCAACGTATTGCTGATCCAGCGACAGCATCAGAATATGCTTACCTAGTTGCTGAATCAGGTATCTTAAATGGTGAAGCTGTTATTGCAGGTGAAAAACCTGTAACGGAATTGGGTGTAAAAGCAGAGGGTAATAAAGTTATCTTTACTTTAGCAACTCCGTCACCTCAATTCAAGAGTCTCTTATCATTCTCTAACTTTGTTCCACAAAGTAAAGCCTTTGTTGAAAAAGTAGGTGATGACTACGGTACTTCATCAGATAACCAAATCTACTCTGGTCCATTTACTGTTGAAGATTGGAATGGTACAAGTGGAACATATAAACTTGTTAAGAATGAAAATTATTGGAATGCTGAAAATGTAAAGATTGAAACAGTTAATTTCCAAACTGTTAAGAAACCAGATACAGCAGTTCAAATGTACAAACAAGGTGAGTTAGATTATGCGTTAATTTCTGATACATCAGCTATCTATAACGCAAATAAAAACAACGAAGATGTGGTACCAGTTAAAGAAGCAACTACAGCTTACATGGTATACAACCAAACTGGTTCAGTTCCAGCTTTGAGCAATACAAAAATTCGTCAAGCACTGAATTTGGCTACAAATCGTGAAGGTGTTGTTGAAGCAGCTATTAATACAGGTTCAGTAGCAGCAACAGGTTTTGCGCCAACAGGTTTGGCTGCTTTGTCGGATGGCACAGACTTGGCTGAATTTATTGCACCTGGTTATACTTATGACGAAACTGAAGCAGCTAAGCTATTCAAAGAAGGTTTGGCAGAAGCTGGACTTTCTGAAGTAACGTTAACCATTACTGCGGATGCTGATCGTCCAGCAGCTAAAGCAGCAGTTGATTACTTGAAAGAAACGTGGGAGAAAGCTCTTCCTGGATTGACAGTCGAAGAAAAATTTGTAACCTTTAAACAACGTTTGGAAGATACTAAGAACCAAAACTTCGAAGTTGCTCTTGTTCTTTGGGGTGGTGACTATCCAGAAGGATCTACATTCTATGGTTTGATGACATCTGATTCTGCTTACAACTATGGTAAATTCTCAAGCGCTGAGTATGACGCTGCCTATAATAAAGCTTTGACAGTAGATGCTCTTGATGTTGATGCAGCAGCGGCTGACTATAAAGCAGCAGAGAAAGTTTTGTTTGACAATGCTTACTACAACCCACTATACTTCCGTAGCCAAGCAGCTCTTCAAAATCCATCTATTAAAGGATTTGTTCGTAACTCAACAGGTCTTCAAGAAGACTTTACCTACGCTTACATAGAAGAGTAGTTATTGAATTAATACGCGCAAGGATTGGATATGCCAATTCTTGCTTTTGATTTGAGGAATAATATGACTAAATATTTATTGAAAAGGATCGCCATTCTGGTGGCGACGTTGTGGGTAGTTATTACTCTGTCCTTCTTTTTAATGCAAATTATGCCCGGAACACCATATAATAGTCCGAAATTAACGGATGAAATGATTGCCATGATGAATAAACAATATGGTTTGGATAAACCATTGTGGCAACAGTATTTAAAATATATAACTGATATCTTACATGGTGATTTTGGGACAAGCTATCAGTCCATTAACCAATCTGTGACTAAATTAATTGTACAACGTCTCGGTGTGTCAGTTCATCTTGGAATTCAAGCCCTGATTGTCGGAATTAGTGGCGGTCTCATTGTTGGTGCTGTCTCAGCTAGAAATAAAAACAATAAAATTGATGGTGTTTTGAGTATTTTATCAACTTTAGGGATTTCAGTTCCAGCATTTATTATTGGTCTACTTTTGTTGGACTATCTAGGTTTCAAATGGGCGTTATTACCTCTTTCAGGATGGGGGACTTTTGAACAAACTATCTTGCCAACTTTCGCCCTTGCAATCCCAGTCTTTGCACAGGTTACACGTTTCTTCAGAAGTGAAATGATTGAAACCTTGAACACTGACTATATTCAGTTGGCGCGTGCAAAGGGTATGACAAATCGTCAAGTAACCAATCATCACGCTTACCGTAATTCAATGATTCCTGTTCTGACCTTGGTTGGACCAATGGCGGCTAATATTTTGACGGGTTCAGCTTTGATTGAACAGATTTTTTCCATTCCAGGGATAGGTCAACAGTTTGTAACGTCAATTCCTACAAAAGACTATCCAGTGATTATGGGGACTACAATTGTCTATGCAATGATGCTCATGGTTGCTATTTTGATTACGGACATTATCATTAGCATTGTGGATCCACGTGTCAGACTGGGATAAGGAGTGAATAATGACAGAACAAAGAAAAACATTTACTTTGGTTGGTGCGGGTAGCTCAGACTCCCAGGAAAAAATTGAAAAGCCAGCCTTGTCGTTTATGCAAGATGCTTGGCGACGATTAAAGCAAAATAAATTAGCAGTTATTTCATTATGGTTTATTGGATTTTTGCTAGTATTTGCAATTGGTTCAACTTTTGTGGTTTCTACAAATTCTGCCAATAGTTTTAATAGTGAAGAAGTCTCTACATATCGAAACTTGCCACCAAAAATTAGTGATAACTTACCATTCTGGAATGGATCAATTGTTTATTCAGGAAATACTGAAGCAAATGATGCCTATGCAGATCAGAGTGTTCCTGAAGGGGTTAAGTTTGTTTTAGGTACGGACAACCTTGGACGTAGCATCGCCAAACGAGTGACTGTAGGTATTCGTATCTCCCTTTTAATTGCAGTTGTTGCTACTTTGATTGACTTGGTTATTGGTGTGACCTATGGTCTGATTTCAGGTTTCTCTGGTGGAAAAGTGGACACGGTTATGCAACGGGTGATCGAAGTTATCTCTTCCATTCCGAACTTGGTTATTGTAACCATGCTTGGTTTGCTCTTAGGAAATGGTGTGACTTCTATTATTATTTCAATCGCAATTGTTGGATGGACCTCGATGGCTCGTCAGGTTCGGAACCTAACCCTATCCTACAAGGAGCGTGACTTTGTACTTGCCTCTCGTGCGTTAGGTGAGAGCAACCTGAAAATTGCTTTTAAACATGTTTTGCCAAATATTTCAGGTATTATTATTGTCCAAATTATGATGACTGTCCCTAGTGCAATCATGTATGAGTCTGTATTGTCAGCCATCAACCTCGGTGTAAAACCACCTACAGCATCTCTTGGCTCGTTGATTACAGACGCTCAAGAAAACTTACAATATTATCCATATCAAGTAATGATTCCTGCAGCAGCATTAGTATTGATTTCGCTTGCCTTTATTTTGTTAGGTGATGGCTTACGTGATGCTTTTGATCCGAAATCAAGTGCAGACTAGGAATGGAGGCTGTGATGAATAAAGAAACGATTTTACAGGTTGAAAACTTAAATGTTACCTTTCATACCTATGCCGGTGAAGTTCAGGCCATTCGTGATGTGAATTTTACATTGAACAAGGGTGAAACTCTGGCTATTGTTGGAGAGTCAGGTTCAGGTAAATCAGTAACAACACGTACGCTAATGGGCTTAAATGCAAAAAATGCACATTTGTCAGGTAAGATTCATTTTAAAGATAAAGACTTGAGCGAGTTGTCAGAGAGTGAGTGGGTAAAAGTTCGTGGAAATGAAATTGCCATGATTTTCCAAGATCCAATGACAAGTTTGGATCCAACAATGACAATCGGTATGCAAATTGCTGAGCCAATCATTTTACATGAAAAGGTATCCAAATCAGAGGCCTTGAAACGTGCCTTGGAACTCATGAAAAAGGTTGGTATTCCAAATGCTGAAGAGCACATTAAAGATTATCCACATCAATGGTCAGGTGGGATGCGTCAACGTGCAGTCATCGCGATTGCACTTGCAGCGAATCCAGAAATTCTAATTGCAGATGAACCAACAACTGCCTTAGACGTGACGATTCAAGCGCAAATTTTGAATTTGATGAAAGAAATTCAGTCTCAAACACAGTCTTCTATTATCTTTATTACCCATGATTTGGGTGTGGTAGCTGGTATGGCGGACCGTGTGGCTGTTATGTACGCAGGGAAGATTGTGGAAGTTGGAACGGTTGAGGAAGTATTTTATAATCCGCAACATCCTTACACATGGGGGTTATTAAACTCTATGCCGACAACAGAGACTACTTCTGGAAGTTTGGAATCCATTCCTGGAACTCCGCCAGATTTGTTGAACCCTCCTGTTGGAGATGCTTTTGCAGCCAGAAATGCATATGCTCTCGATATTGATTTTGAAGAGCAACCGCCAATGTTCCAAATTTCAGATAGCCATTATGCAGCAACATGGTTGTTAGATGAGCGAGCTCCTGAAATTACCCCACCGTTAGCAATCTTGAAACGTTGGGAAAAATGGAATAGTAAGAAGGAGAAACAATGAGCGAAAATAGAAAAAAACTCGTTGAACTAAAAAATGTTTCATTGACTTTTAATGCAGGTAAGAAAAACGAAGTTAAAGCCATTGACAATGTTTCCTTTGACATTTATGAAGGAGAGGTCTTTGGTCTCGTTGGTGAATCTGGGTCAGGGAAGACAACGGTTGGCCGTACAATTTTAAAGTTGTATGACTATAATGCTGGTGATATTCTCTTTGATGGCCAGTCTATTTCAAAGCTTTCTGGAAAAGATTTGAAAGAATTTCGAAAAGATGCACAAATGATTTTCCAAGATCCTCAAGCTAGTTTGAATGGTCGTATGAAAATCAGAGATATCGTTGCAGAAGGTTTGGATATTCACGGCTTGACTTCTTCAAAAGAAGAACGGGATGAGCGTGTTCAACATTTATTGGATTTAGTCGGTTTAAATAAGGATCATTTAACGCGTTATCCGCATGAGTTTTCAGGTGGACAACGACAACGGATTGGTATTGCTCGTGCCTTAGCAGTTCGTCCAAAATTCATTATTGCTGACGAACCAATCTCAGCCTTAGATGTATCCATCCAAGCACAAGTTGTTAATTTGATGCAAAAATTGCAGAGAGAACAAGGTCTAACCTATCTTTTTGTTGCACACGATTTATCAATGGTTAAGTACATCTCTGACCGTATTGGTGTTATGCACTGGGGTAAAATGTTGGAAATTGGAACGTCGGATGCTGTTTACAATGACCCAATTCATCCCTACACGAAGAGTTTGCTTTCTGCTATCCCTGAACCGGATCCAGAATTTGAAAAAAATCGTATCCATGTGGAATACGATCCAAGTGCTGAATTAGATGGTCAAGAACGTCAGATGCATGAGATTACGCCTGGTCACTTTGTATTGGCTACAGAAGAAGAGGCTGCGGCATACCGCGCTGAACGAAACAAATAAGAAAGGCTCTTTGTCAACTGTAGTGGGTAGATGAAAAGCTAACACCTAGAGAGGACGAACTTCGTTCTCTCTTTCTTTATGTTCAAAGCAATCAAAATCCGTTTTTTAAAATTTTCAAAGTTCCTGAAACCAAAGGCATTTCTTTTAATGACTTTGATGAGATTATTGGTAGCTTCCAGTTTGGCGTTGGAATAAGGCAATTCCATGGCGTTTAAAACCTTGTCTTTATCCTTTAGAAATGTCTTAAATACCGTCTGAAAAATAAGATTAACAGTGGCTACTTCCTGTTCGATGAGGTCAAAGAAATGGTCTGAGTTCTTCTCTTGGAAATGGAATAAGAGCAATTGATAGAGTTCATAGTGCTGTCGTAGTTCCTTGGAGAAAGACAGGAGTTTTTCTAGGATTTCCTTGTTAGTCAAATGCATTCGAAACATAGGGCGATAAAATCGTTTATCGCTGAGTTTACGGCTATCTTGTTGTATCAATTTCCAGTAGCGTTTCAAGACTCGGTATTCCTGCGATGTTCTGTCGAATTGATTCATAATTTGAATACGGACACGGTTCATAGCCCGGCTAAGGTGTTGAACAATATGAAAGCGGTCTAGTACGATTTTTGCATTCGGAAAAAGCTGTTTAGCAAGTTGATAATAGGGACTAAACATATCCATGGTAATCACTTTGACCTGATTTCTAACCTTTCTAGGATAGCGTAGAAAGTGGTTTCGGATGGTTGCTTGAGTTCTTCCGTCGAGAATGGCGATGACATTTAGGGAGTTGAAATCTTGAGCGATGAAGCTCATTTTCCCCTTCTTGAAGGCATACTCGTCCCAACTCATCACCTCAGGTAGGGTATTCCAATCCGTTTCAAACTTGAACTCATTGAGCTTTCTCATAACTGATGATGTTGAGATAGCTAGCCTGTGTGCGATATGTGTCATTGCTTGATTTTCGATGAGTAATTGGGCAATTTTCTGGTTAACAGCGACAGATATTTGATGGTTTTTCTTAACAAGAGGAGTTTCAGCGACCGCCATTTTCCCACATTCTTTACACTTGAAACGACGCTTTTTAAGGCGGATAAGGAGTGGATAACCAGCGGTTTCTAGGTAGGGAATTTTTGATGCTTTCTGGTAGTCGTACTTAGCCATTTGTCCCTTGCATTTTGGGCATTTAGGAGCCATGTAATCCAAGTAACCGTGGAGTTCTAAGTGAGTTCCCATATCATATTCATCAGTGATAGTGATATTTTTGTCTTTAATTCTGAGAAAATTTGTGATAAGATTTAGTTGTTCCATATGAGTCTTTCTAAAATGATAGTTTGAGCACTTTTCATTATAGGTCATATGGGACTTTTTTTCTATACTCAAAAAGGCTCCATAATCTCCACGGTGGTTTTACCCACTACAGAAATTATAGAGCCATAAGAAATAAAATAAAAAAACCTGAAAATTTCAGGTTTTTTTGCATGTGATAGGTTTCGAACTTAGTTTTTTAAAGTTAAGACAGCAATCACCAAGGCCAAATACATCAGGAATGTCAAGATAAAGCCAGCTCTCCAAAATACTTTGAAAAATCGTTTGTAGTTAAACTGTCTTTTTTGAAGCAAGAAGAAGAGACAAAGACCGATGGCAAGTACTGACAGTGAGAAGGTCAGATAAGGTATTAAGCTACTATAGTAAGCCTTGTCAGAAATAAGATAAAACTCAAAGGCAAATAATGGAAAGGCAATATCCGCAAAATTCCATCCTCTTTTTTGCAATTTAAAAAAATTGACAACTATAATGGAAAGTGCCAAAGTCAGAAATAGAAATAATATTGCCGCAATCTTTAAAAAAATCATTGATTCAAACATAAGTCTATTCTATAAAAAATGTGAACAAAAGTAAACCTAAAGCTTGCATTTCTTTGAAAATCGTGTATAATGAAAAGGTATGTGTAAAACACATATTTGTGGGAGGTAAAAATCTGTAATTACCGCCAAAACCACAATAGGAGGATTTTATATCATGGCTAAAAAAGTCGAAAAACTCGTAAAACTTCAAATTCCTGCAGGTAAAGCTACTCCAGCTCCACCAGTCGGACCAGCACTTGGTCAAGCAGGTATCAATATCATGGGATTCACTAAAGAGTTCAACGCTCGTACAGCTGACCAAGCTGGTATGATCATCCCAGTTGTTATCTCTGTGTATGAAGATAAATCATTCACTTTCATCACTAAAACACCACCAGCTGCTGTTCTTTTGAAAAAAGCTGCAGGTGTTGAAAAAGGTTCAGGTACACCAAACAAAACTAAAGTTGCAACAGTTACTCGTGCACAAGTACAAGAAATTGCTGAAACTAAAATGCCTGACTTGAACGCTGCATCTGTAGAAGCTGCAATGCGTATGATCGAAGGTACTGCTCGTTCTATGGGATTCACTGTTACTGACTAAGTAGCACCCAAGTTTATCTGATTACAAGGAGACATATAATATGGCTAAAAAAAGCAAAAACTTGCGTGCTGCTCTTGAGAAAATCGACAGCACAAAATTGTACAGCGTAGAAGAAGCTGTTGCTCTTGCAAAAGAAACTAACTTCGCTAAATTTGATGCGTCTGTTGAGGTTGCTTACAACTTGAACATCGACGTTCGTAAAGCTGATCAACAAATCCGTGGTGCAATGGTATTGCCAAATGGTACTGGTAAAACTTCACGTGTTCTTGTTTTCGCACGTGGTGCAAAAGCAGAAGAAGCAAAAGCTGCTGGTGCAGACTTTGTTGGTGAAGATGACCTCGTTGCTAAAATCAACGGTGGTTGGTTGGACTTCGACGTTGTTATCGCAACTCCAGATATGATGGCTGTTGTTGGACGTCTTGGTCGCGTACTTGGTCCACGTAACTTGATGCCAAACCCTAAAACTGGTACAGTAACAATGGATGTTGCTAAAGCAGTTGAAGAGTCTAAAGGTGGTAAAATCACTTACCGTGCTGACAAGGCAGGTATCGTACAAGCTCTTATCGGTAAAGTATCATTTGACGCTGACAAACTCGTTGAAAACTTCAAAGCTTTCCACGATGTAATGGCTAAAGCTAAACCAGCTACAGCTAAAGGTACTTACATGACTTCAGTATCAATTACAACAACACAAGGTGTTGGTATCAAAGTTGATCCTAACTCACTTTAATCAATAAGAAGATTGTCTTAGGGCAATCTTTTTTTCTTGAGATTTTCTTGACAAGCACTTGATTTCGATTTATACTATACTCAATTTACATAAAGGAGTCATCCAATGAAAATAGCGGAAAAAGATGAGTTTTATGACCACCTTTCTGCGGCCTACAACCTTTCGCAGGAAGCATTTTCAGAAGCCCTGCGTGAAAAAATGTTGGAGGTGGCAGGTCAGTTGGACAAGGAGGAAAATCTCTATATACTGGCTGGATACTTAAGTCGCTTTATCAATGCAGAGCTAACAGCTCTGACTTGTCGAGCACCCAAGGAATTGGTTCAGTTAGCCCGCTATCTTCAAGAACTTCAAAATCACTATCGTTATGCAAGCATTATTCCAGGTAAGATAGAATAGGAGAAAACATGACAGAATATACAAAACCACTCGTATGGAAGTGGGAAGATGAAAACGACAACCAATCTGGCAATCGTCCAACAGCAGGCAGTCGCTTTGAGCAGGATCTACCGAAGGAAGAGAAGTCTTTCCAAGTCTATTCATTGGGGACGCCGAATGGCATTAAGGTTGCTATTATGTTGGAGGAGTTGAAAGAGTTAGGTATTTCGGAAGCTGATTATGATCTCTTTCTCATCAATATCGGTCAAGGAGACCAATTCGGCTCCGATTTTGTTGCTATCAACCCCAATTCCAAAATTCCAGCCATGGTAGATTATTCTGAAAAAGAACCCGTTCGCGTCTTTGAATCAGCAAATATTCTTCTCTATTTAGCAGAAAAATTTGATGTTCTCTTACCGAAAGAATGGGCTGAACGGACTGAAGTTCTTAACTGGCTCTTCTGGCAAACTGGCGCAGCTCCATTTGTTGGTGGAGGATTTGGACATTTCTTCCATTACGCTCCGACAGCGCAAGAATACCCGATTAATCGCTATACAATGGAAACTAAGCGTCAGCTGGATCTCTTGAATCAGTTATTAGCGACTAGAGAATATGTAGCAGGTAACACTTATACAATTGCTGATATCGCTATTTGGTCTTGGTATGGTCGCTTGGTGCAAGGAGAACTATATCCAGGTTCAGCAGAATTTTTAGATGTTGATTCTTACAAGCATCTAAAGACCTGGGTAGAGAAAATAGCTCAGCGTCCAGCTGTACAACGAGGGTTGACAGTGCAGTATCAGTCCATTGATCATTAAACCACTCACCCATTGGGTGGGTTTTTCTTTTACTTTGGTATCATAAAAGTTTATAATGAAAGGGTTAGACTCTCTTGAATTTTAAAGAAAAGCAGTGGCTAATGTGGATTTTTGAGGGAATAAAATTGATACTTATATGGAAAGATTAGTGAATATGTCTGAAAAAGTTGAAATACAGCAGTCAAAAGAACAGGCTACAATGGCTAAAGGATTAGCTTGGTTGACTGCAGGTAATATTCTAAGTCGTTTACTGGGGGTAGCTTATGTAATCCCTTGGTATATTTGGCTAGGAGAATACCGAGCAGAAGCGAATGCTCTTTTTAGTATGGGCTATCAAATTTATGCAAATTTTTTATTGATTTCAACAGTAGGTTTACCTGTAGCGATTGCTAAGCAAGTTGCAAAATATAATGTTCTTGGTAAGGAAGATGTTTCTCTCTATCTGGTAAGAGAGTTCTTCAAAATTATGCTGATCTTTGGAGCGGTATTTGCTGGGATCATGTATATCAGCTCACCGTGGTTAGCAGAAGCATCTGGCTCAAGGGAAAAATTGATTCCGGTCATGTATAGTCTCGTACCGCCCTTATTTATTTTCCCGGCTATGAGCATTCTTCGTGGTTTTTTCCAAGGTCGTCATGATATGAAGCCCTATGCGATTAGTCAGCTCGCAGAACAGTTGGTCCGTGTTATTTGGATTTTAGCAGCGACCTTTATTATCATGAAACTAGGTAATGGGAATTACCTTGATGCGGTTGTCCAATCTACTTTTGCTGCCTTTGTTGGTATGATTGCCAGTGTTGCAATATTAGTCTATGCTTTATGGAAACAAGGTTACTTAGGAAGATTGATTCATGCGAAAAAGCAGAAAATATCTATCCATACTGGTCAGTTAATCAGAGAAACTGTAAAGGATGCTATTCCGATTATTATTTTAGGTTTAACCATTCAATTGTTGCAATTTATTGATCAGGTTACCTTTATTAATGTGATGGAGCGGATTACAACCTATTCCAATTCAGAATTATTGGAACTGTATTCATATTTGGCCGCAAATCCGAACAAAATTACTATGATGATTATTGGTATTTCCCAGAGTTTAGGAAGCGTGGCCATTCCTTTGATAACTGAAAAATTTGTTCAAAAGGATTTGAAAGCCGCTTCGCATCTAGTAGCTGATAATTTACAACTTCTTTTCATTTTTACAATTCCAGCTATTGTGGGAACTGTGTTGCTGGCTCGTCCTCTATATTCTGTTTTCTATGGCCCGTCGGAGGACATTGCGATTACCTTGTTTATTTGGAATCTTTTTATGATTCTTCCTTTGGGCATGTATTCAGTCATTAGCGTTGTTATTCAATCAATCTTTGAAAACAGACATGGAATTTATTATTTCTTGATTGGTATGCTTGTGAAAATTGTTTTACAAGTACCAATGATGTATCTTTTCAAAGTTTATGGCAGCTTTATTTCAACAATTTTTGGTTTAGGCATTATGCTGTATCTCTTTTATAAACGAATTGATAAGATACTAGATATTGATGAACAAATAGTAGTGAAGGATATTGTGACAATTAGTTGGATTTCCGCGGTGATGGGCTTGGTTGTCTGGGTTATCGAGTTCCTTCTAGATATCGTTCTTCCAGCAAATGGATATGTTTCTAGCTTTATCCATCTAGTGATTGCTGGTGGTGCTGGTATTATTGTTTTCGGTCTATTGACATTAAAGACGCGTCAGTTAGACCGCCTAATCGGTGGTAGAGCACAATCTTTACGTAGAAAGTTACGGCTGGGATAGGGTCTTCGAGAGGGTTAATCTGGCTGGTATTGCGGAATCATTGATTCTGATAGTTTACAGTAAAGATAGGCTAGTACGTAATAAAAGGAAAGAAAATTCATGATGGATTTTCTTTTTTCTTGGAGATTTCAGTATTAAAAAAATTGAATTTATGGTAGAATAGTAGGGATAAAAAAGAGGAGTAAGAGAATGAAACCTAAATACGAACGCATTCTAATAAAACTGTCTGGAGAGGCCTTGGCCGGGGAACGTGGTGTCGGCATTGACTTGAAAACTGTTCAAGAAATGGCAAAGGAAATCCAGGAAGTTGCAGAATCAGGTATTCAAATTGCCCTTGTAATTGGTGGCGGTAACTTATGGCGTGGAGAACCTGCTGCTGAGGCGGGCATGGATCGAGTTCAGGCTGACTATACTGGAATGCTTGGAACTGTTATGAACGCCCTTGTAATGGCGGATTCCCTTAAACAACTTGGTGTAGATACACGTGTACAAACCGCCATTGCCATGCAGTCGGTTGCTGAGCCGTATATTCGTGGTCGTGCGCTCCGTCATTTGGAAAAAGGTCGTATTGTTATCTTTGGTGCAGGTATTGGTTCTCCATACTTCTCAACCGATACAACAGCTGCCCTTCGAGCTGCTGAAATTGAAGCAGATGCAATTTTGATGGCTAAAAATGGTGTGGATGGTGTGTATAACGCTGATCCGAAGAAAGATGCCAATGCTGTTAAATTTAATGAATTAACCCACCGTGAAGTGATTAGTCGTGGTCTTAAAATTATGGATGCGACTGCTTCAACACTTTCAATGGACAATGACATTGATTTGGTTGTCTTTAATATGAATGAACCAGGGAACATCAAGCGCGTTGTCTTTGGTGAACCGATTGGGACAACTGTTTCAAATTATACTGCAGAAAAATAATAGATTGAAATTGAGTTCAACTTTCATCTATTCAATAGGAAAATAAAAAAAGAAGGAAGTTTTATGTCTAAAGAAATTATTGCTAAAGCGCAAGAGCGCATGAACCAATCTCATCAGAGTTTGGCGCGTGAATTTAGCCACATTCGTGCTGGTCGTGCAAATGCTAGCTTGTTGGACCGTATTTCAGTTGAGTACTACGGTTCTCCAACACCATTGAACCAGTTGGCTGGTATTACAGTGCCAGAAGCGCGTGTTCTATTGATTACACCATTCGACAAGTCAATATTAAAAGATATTGAGCGTGCTTTGAACGCATCTGACCTTGGTTTGACACCACAGTCTGACGGTACTGTTATCCGTTTGGTTATTCCTGCCCTTACTGAGGAAACTCGTAAGAATTTAGCGAAGGATGTGAAAAAAGTGGGTGAGAACTCTAAAGTTGCTATCCGCAATATCCGTCGTGATGCTATGGATGATGCTAAAAAAGCTGAAAAAGCAAAAGAAATCACTGAAGACGAATTGAAGTCACTTGAAAAAGATATTCAAAAAGTAACAGATGATGCTATCAAAACAATTGATAAAATGACTGCCGACAAAGAAAAAGAATTGTTGGAAGTTTAATCGACACGTTTTTAGGCTTCAAAAACAGATTATCACTGGGCTGTCTAACTTCCAGTGATGTATCAATAAGAAATCTAATGGAGGGGAGTTAGACAGACTCCCCCTTTTTTAATCAGAAAGAAGAAAATCATGAATGATTTATTAGCACAGTATATCGTTGGTTTAGTGACTGACGAAAACGATCAGTTTTACTTTGTCCAAAAAGAGGGTAGAACCTTTGCTCTTTCTAAGGATGAAGGAGAACATAGTCTAGGTCAATCTCTTAAGGGATTTGCCTATACCGATATGAAACAAAAACTCCGTTTGACAACAAAGGATGTTGGGGCGACTCGTACCAGCTTTGGTTGGGGAACTGTCACAGAGGTACGTAAGGATTTGGGTGTCTTTGTGGATACAGGTCTGCCAGACAAGCAAGTGGTTGTTTCCTTAGACATTTTGCCTGAAATCAAGGAACTCTGGCCGAAAAAAGGGGATCAGTTGTACGTTAAATTAGACGTCGATAAGAAGGACCGCATTTGGGCTTTACCAGCTTTTCAGGAAGATTTTCAGAAAATGGCTGGACCTGCTTATGACAATATGCAAAACCAAACTCTGCGAGCGATTGTCTACCGTTTGAAAATGAATGGTACTTTTGTTTATTTGCCAGACAACAACATGCTTGGTTTTATCCACCCAAGTGAACGATTTGCGGAACCACGTCTGGGTCAGGTTTTGGAGGCTCGTGTCATCGGCTACCGTGCAGTTGATCGAACCTTGAACCTGTCTCTCAAGCCACGTTCATTTGAGATGCTGGAAAATGATGCCCAGATGATATTGACTTATCTGGAAAGCAATGGAGGCTTCATGACCTTGAACGATAAGTCTGCTCCGGAAGACATCAAGGCCACCTTTGGTATTTCCAAAGGGCAATTCAAAAAAGCTCTTGGAGGTCTGATGAAGGCTGGAAAAATTAAACAGGATTCTTTGGGAACAGAGTTGGTGTAGGGGGCGTCTATGCTAGTTTATATTGCTGGTAGTGGGGCAATGGGGTGTCGTTTTGGTTATCAATTGTCTAAGACAAAACATGAAGTGATTTTGTTGGATAATTGGGAAGAGCATATCGAAGCGATTCGAGAAAACGGCTTGAAAGTGACTGGAGATGTAGAGGAAACTGTACACTTACCTATCATGAAACCGACCGAAGCAACGAGAGAAGCAGATTTTATCATTCTATTGACAAAGGCTGATCAGTTGCCAAAGATGTTGCGGGATATTAAGCCGATTATCGGTCCAACTACCAAGGTTTTGAGTCTCTTGAATGGTTTGGGGCATGCGACGACCATGCGTCGGTACGTGCCAGATGAAAGTATCATGGTTGGGGTGACCATGTGGTTGGCGGGTCTAAAGGGTCCTGGACATGCACACTTAGAAGGTCCGGGTTCTATGTCTGTTCAGCATATTCTTGGTGATGAGCAATCAGTTGCGGATATTATTGAAATGCTGAATGAAGCTGGGCTAAATGTGACCTATGACAATCATGTTGTCAGTGCTATTTGGCAGAAAGCCTGTGTCAATGGTGTGATGAATCCAACTTGTACCATTTTAGACTGTACAATTGGTGAATTATTTGGTACGGAGGCTGGACTGAATCTAGTACAGGGGATTTTCAAAGAATTTATAGCTGTTGCTAAATCTGAGGCAGATGGAATTGACGAAGAAGCTATTTGGAAATATGTTATTGATGCTTCGAAGAAGGCTTCTAATCACTATCCATCTATGCATCAGGATTTGGTCCAACATGGTCGAAAGACAGAAATTGATTATCTGAATGGAGCAGTTGTATTCAAAGGCAAGCGAGCAGGCATCACTACGCCATACTGTCAGATGATAACAGACATGGTTCACGCCAAGGAAAGTATGCTGGGGTTGAGATAGGAGAAAGTCATGCTGATTGAAGTGGAAACGATTGAAGAATATATGGCTGCCTTGCCTGAGAATCGGAAGGAAGCGGTTGAACGGCTCCATCAAGTGATTGTGGAACAGTTACCAGCTGGTTTTGAAGTAGGCATCTTGGGAGGTATGATTAACTATTATGTGCCGCTTACTGCCTACCCTGATGGTTATCATTGCACACCAGGAGAGCCCCTGCCTTTCCTTGCCTTGGCATCACAAAAGGCACACATCGCCCTCTACCACATGGGAATCTATATGGACCAAGAATTGAATGATTGGTTCGTTGCTGCTTATCAAGCACAGGTGCCTACCAAACTGGATATGGGCAAGTCCTGTGTTCGTATGAAAAATCCCAAGAATATTCCTTATGAATTGATAGGGGAATTAGTTAGTAAGATGTCTATGGAGCGCTATATAGAGCTCTACGAAAAAAATCATAGAAAGTAGATGTAGTGAGAAGAAGTTTTTATTCTTGGTTGATGACCCAGCGCAACCCGAAAAGTAATGAACCAGTAGCTATCTTGGCAGATTATGCCTTTGATGAATCTGATTTTCCTAAGCAATCAGATAATTTCGATGAAGTCAGTCGTTTTTTGGAGGAATCGGCCAGTTTTGCCTTTTCCATGTCTGATTTTGATGCGATTTGGGAAGATTATTTGGGACATTGATGGATAAAATAGTACAAAATAGCCCTGTTTGGGCTATTTTTGTTATAATAGAGAAAAGCACAGGAAAAGGAGCAACTCTTGCTAGAACATTCAATTGATATTCAACTCAAGCATCCAGATGATTCGTTTAGCCTATTTGGTTCGAATGAACGCCATCTGAGATTGATGGAACAGGAACTAGGTGTGGTTATTCATGCCCGTACGGAAAAAGTGCAGGTGATTGGACAGGAAGAACATGTAGAACAGGCGCGTCTTGTTATCCAGTCTCTCCTTGTCTTGGTGAGTCGTGGTTTGGTTATCAATACGCCAGATGTGGTCACAGCTATTTCCATGGCAAAAAATGATGAGATTGAGAAATTCGTTGCCCTCTATGAAGAAGAGATTATCAAGGACAACTACGGAAAACCCATTCGCGTGAAGACCCTTGGACAAAAACTCTACGTGGACAGCGTAAAGCGTCATGACATCGTGTTTGGAATCGGTCCTGCTGGTACAGGTAAGACCTTCTTGGCGGTTACTCTAGCTGTAACAGCCCTCAAGCGGGGACAGGTCAAGCGGATTGTTCTGACACGTCCTGCGGTAGAAGCAGGCGAAAGTTTAGGCTTTTTGCCAGGGGACTTAAAAGAAAAAGTAGACCCCTATTTGCGTCCTGTCTATGATGCCCTCTACCAGATTTTGGGCAAGGAGCAGACCACGCGCCTAATGGAGCGGGAAATCATCGAGATTGCACCGTTGGCCTATATGCGGGGGCGGACCTTGGAAGATGCCTTTGTCATCTTGGATGAGGCGCAAAATACGACCATTATGCAGATGAAGATGTTCCTGACCCGTCTGGGCTTTAATTCCAAGATGATTGTCAATGGGGATATTAGTCAGATTGACCTGCCACGCAAGGTTAAGTCAGGTTTAATTGATGCGACAGAGAAACTGAGCAAAATTCCGCAGATTGATTTCGTACATTTTTCAGCCAAGGATGTGGTTCGCCATCCAGTTGTTGCCCAGATTATCAA
This sequence comes from Streptococcus parasuis, assembly GCF_021654455.1. Taxonomy (NCBI): domain Bacteria; kingdom Bacillati; phylum Bacillota; class Bacilli; order Lactobacillales; family Streptococcaceae; genus Streptococcus; species Streptococcus parasuis. The sequence goes on along the minus strand of NZ_AP024276.1, from coordinate 1,520,386 downwards.
TGCCTATGAAGAGGAGGCTCGGGCAGCTGCTAGTCGAGCAAGTTTTGAAACGATTGGGGAGCCTAGTCGGAGCGAAGAGGATGAAGATTAGTCAATTTTCAAATCATTATCAAGTACGAAAGTTAGCAGACGCCGACTTGGAGTAGGTCTTGGCACTCTACCAGGCCAAGACCCTCTATTTTGAGCATTTTCCACCTTTACCTAGTATGGAAAGTTTAGCAAATGACCTTGTTGAGTGTCCGCCAGGTAAGGAGTTATCAGATAAATATTTTCTAGGATTTTGGGATAAGGACCAGCTCCTTGCTGTGCTGGACCTAATAGACGGTTATCCGACTGCAGAGCTTGCCTATATCGGACTTTTTATGGTGGATTCAAGGTTGGCTGGTCAGGGTCTTGGCTCAAAGGTCATAGCGGAGCTCCTGCCTCGGTTAGCAACTCACTTCAAAAAGGTGCGTCTAGGTTATGTAGAAAGCAATCCTCAGGCCAGTCATTTTTGGTCCAAAGTTGGATTTTGTCCAACTGGTGAGGTCAAAGAGTTGGCTGGAAAAACAATCGTCTTAGCAGAATATGCTTTAGATGAATACTAATAAAAAACTGCCTATTTCACATAAAGAAAATAAGGCAGTTTTTATCTGTCTGACAGTTAAAAATGGAAATTTTTTTAAAGGTAAAGCTTATGAGATTTTAGAATGTTGTGGATCATGTTGATGAGAAATTTCTTGTTTGATAGCACAGTCACAAGAACAATCATTGCAGGCACCTTTACTTTTGACCAAGCTACGGATAGCTAGGATGAACAATACAACAATGAGTGATATCAGGATGAAGTTAGCCATTCATTTGCTCCTTTTGAAGGTTTTTTAGAGTGACGATAGGTAAGGCGGAAGCAGGTTTTCGAACGATACTATACACCATTGCAGATAGTAAAATCAGTGCAATACCGGTCCAAATAGTTGGTTGATGATGGTAGAGAAAAACAGCTCCTAATTGATAAATGATGAGGCTGACAGCATAGGCTAGTCCTGTTTGGAAACCTACAGCAATCCAGGTCCATTTTGCATTTCCCATCTCACGGTGTATGGCTCCAATAGCAGCAAAGCATGGTGCACAGAGCAAGTTAAAAATGAGAAATGAGTAGGCGGATAAAGCGGAATAATCTTGCTGGAGCAATGTCCACAATTCACGACTGCTCTCGGAAGTTTCTCCCAGTTTGTAGAGAATACCAAAACTAGCAATGACTGTCTCTTTAGCTAGGAGGCCAGTAATCGCTGCGATTGTAGCTTTCCAGTTCCCAAAACCAAGTGGTTGGAAGAAAAAGGCAAAACCATGGCCGATTGAAGCCAGGATACTTTGATTTGTCTCGACTGGTGCCAAAGCCCAGCTGTATGAACTAGCAAACCAAATGATGATATTGGTTACGAAGATAATGGTTCCCGCACGTTTGATAAAGCTTATTGCCTTATCGGAAGAATAACGAAGAACAGTTTGAATTTGCGGAAGATGGTAGGAGGGCAATTCCATGATAAATGGACTCGCCAAGCCACCGAGTTGCTTTGTTTTTTTCAATGCCAAACCAGAAAGAATAATGGCTCCCATACCGATGAAATATGCGCTGGGTGCAATCCAAGGGTTGCCAGGGAAAAAAGCACCTGCAACGAGTGAAATAATCGGAAGTTTGGCTGAACAAGGCATAAAAGTAGCTGTCATAATAGTGATTTTTCTATCTTGTTCATTCTCAATTGTCCGACTAGCCATTACTCCAGGAACACCACATCCTGTAGCAATCAGCATCGGGATAAAGGATTTACCTGATAGGCCAAAACGTCTAAAAATTCGGTCCATGACAAAGGCAATGCGACTCATGTATCCAATATCTTCTAAGATTCCTAGACAGAAGAAGAGTACAAAAATCTGTGGCACAAAGCCGAGTATAGCCCCACAACCAGCTACAATTCCATCAAGTACTAAAGATTGTAACCAGCCAGCAATTTCAAAGGTATCAAGAAGATTTTGAATAATATCTGGAACAAATTGGCCAAACAATACATCGTTGACCCAGTCAGTCCCAATAGTTCCTACGGTTTGGATAGCAAGAAAGTAGGTTAGCCACATAACGAGTGCAAAAATAGGAAGTGCGAGAAAGCGGTTGGTTACAATTTGGTCCACTTTATCAGAAATATTAAGGCCGTTTCTAATTTCTTCTTGGACGGAGCTCGAAATGGTTTCAATGAATTGGTATCGCTGGTTGACAATTATGGCTTCGATATCATCCGAATAGATTTTCTCCAAAATCATGATAATTTCAGATAAATCTGCTTTTTCAGTTTCTCCGAAATTGAGTTGATGTAAAATGTCTGAATCTTGTTCTAAAGCCTTGATAGCATAAAAGCGTTGTTGTGTAGTAGGGATTGTTTGAGGTAACAATTCAATCACTTGAGCGATAGCTGCCTCAAATTGTTTCTCATATTGCGGAAAATAAGGTGTGCTAGATTGGGTGCTCGTTCTTTCAACTTCGCTGAGCAGTTGAGGGATACCCATCTTTTTTAATGCACTAATTGATTGAATGGGGCAACCTAGCTGGTGAGATAACTGATCTACTTTAATACTCCGTCCCTGTTGTTTCAAAGTATCGGTCATATTCAGTGCAATAACGGTTGGGATCCCCATCTCGAGTAATTGGAGAGTTAGATATAGATTCCGTTCCAGATTCGTTGCATCTACAACATTTAAAATGGCTGCTGGTTGAGCAGTTAGGAGGTAGTCTCTAGCAACCATCTCTTCGGAAGTGTAGGGTGAGAGGGAATAAATTCCGGGAAGATCTTGCAGATCCAAGTGTGATCGTTTTTTTATGTTTCCTGATTTTCTTTCAACCGTTACTCCTGGCCAATTTCCAACTCGTTGGTTGGTTCCTGTCAGGAGGTTGAAAAGGGTGGTCTTTCCACTGTTTGGATTACCCACTAAGGCTATCTGTTTATTCATGTATTCACCTAGCTTTCAACTTGAACGAGAATCATTTGTGCTTCCGATTTCCGGAGAGTTAATTGGTAGCCACGAAGTGTTATTTCTAATGGGTCGCCTAATGGAGCAACATTTTTTAGAAGAAGTTGTGTATGTTTCGTTATACCCATATCCATGAGGCGACGGCGTAGGGCGCCTGTCGCACAGATTTCAATAACTTTAGCACTGCTACCAATTGGAAGATCTGATAGGGCCAAGGATTGCTCTTGTTCTGATTTTTCTTCTAAAACCAAGCTATTGAGAACAGATTGATCCAAGGCTAAACGACTGGCTTTGACCAGGATGATTGCATTGTCCTTTGTTTTTGAAATGATTCGAATTTCTTGTCCTATCTTTAACCCAAGATGGTTCAAATGTTTGCGAACATCTTCTTGTAATTGAATGTCCTTTACAAGATAAATTTGTCCAATTTGCAGTGTTTGCATGTTCATTAAGCATCCTTTGTGATTTTTATAACAATAGTATAACACAAATACTTAAAAATGTCAGATAATTTTTAGATATATGTTAGTTTTAATGATACTTGAAAATATTTTGTTCACGGGCTTATTTTGAGAAGTTAGTTCTTAATTATTTTTATAAAAATCCATTGACATTTTTTGGAGGTATGATATACTAATCAAGTACGCTGGTTTAGCTCAGTCGGTAGAGCGCATCCATGGTAAGGATGAGGTCGCCGGTTCAATCCCGGCAACTAGCATAAAATAACCTGAAAAACCCTTGAAACACAAGGGTTTTTGCAGAATGAAGACAAACATCTCGACTGATGTTTGTCTTTTTCTGTTTATTGGTCTGATAGTCAGTCTTTTTGCCAGAATCGTGACTATTTGTACAATATAAAAAGGCTTCCCTGCCCTCATTTTTACCAATTTCTTGAGATTTAAACACGCCAAAGTCAGTCCAACCTTATCTTCCATTTTGGACTTGCCTTTCTCTCTTGTATAACGAAGATTGTGGTACTCTTTGGCTGTCCCAAAGAGGCGTTCAATGGTTTCTTTGCGCTTCTGGTAGAGCTCCTTCATACCTTTCCTGTGCCGAATCTCTTCACAGGTTTCTAAAGCCTCTTTCCAAATGTGTCGAGTTACCACTTTCTGCTTGTTCTTGCTTTCTGTACAAATTGATAGAAGTGGACAACTAGCACAGATAGCTGGATCACTCTTATATTCCCGATAACCTTCCCTGATTGTAGTGCGATAGGTTAAGACTTGATTCTCAGGACAGATATAACAGTCATAGTATTCATCGTAAACAAAATCCTTCGAGCGCAGTTTTCCCTTCTTCCCTTTCGGACGAGTGTAAGGAAAAACAGGAGTAATCTCTTGTTCCAGAAGGAAGTGAGCGATACTAGGGGTCTTATAGCCAGAATCGGCAATGAGAAAGCTAGGTTGAAAGGGCTGGAGCTTGGCGAAGAGTGCAGGAAAGGCCTGACTGTCATGGACATTGCCAGCCTCAACGCTATAAGCCAGAGCCCAACCATACTTGTCACAAGCCACCTGAGCTGTGTAGGCAAATACTTCCTTATGGTCCCCTTTATGAAACCAACCACTTTCTGGGTCGGTTGTAGAAATTTTCTTAGCGACGGGCCCCTCCTCTTTTGCGGGCCCTAGCGGCTTTTTTGCATGCTTTTCTCTATCTCTATTGATTTCAATCTCTAACTGCTCACTCATAAACTTGGCTTGCTTTTCAACTTCACGATTGATGAATTTGCGATTATTCGCCGCAGCTTTGATATGGGTACCGTCAATGAAAATTTCTGTCGGATCTATGAATCCTGCATTGACACAGAGACCTAAGATATGGGTGAAAATGCCTTCAATGACCTGTCTATCTTGGAAACGACGGACATAATTCTTTCCGTAGGTAGTGAAATGAGGCACCTTATCATCCAGTCGAAGACCAAGAAACCAACGATAGGCAGTGTTGACTTCAATTTCCTTAATGGTTTGACGCATGGAGCGAATACCGAAGAGGCATTGAAGGATTGGAATTTTAATGAGCAGAATAGGGTCAAGACTAGGACGCCCTGTATCATCGCTATAGCTATCTGCGACTAAGTCATAGATAAAGGAGAAGTCAATAGCTTCCTCTATTTGACGAAGGAGATGATCTTGAGGAACAAGGTCATCTAAACTGTAGAAACCAAATTGACCGCGATTGTAGTCTGGATTTTCTTTGTGTAACATAGCGATTCTCCCTCTGCTTATTAGCTAGTATTCCTATCTCTATTATACTACTTTACATATGAAAAAGCCGTTAGAAATATAATTCTAACGACTTTGTCTTCATTCTGAAAAACCCTTGAAACACAAGGGTTTTTGTTATGTCTGCCCCAAATCTGCCCCAAATTTTTCAAATATCTTTTTGATTTTTTCATTACTCTTCTCTTTTAATGATTCAAGTTGGTGAGCGTAGACTTTGAGTGTGATGTTTAAATTCTCATACCCTAACAACTGGGAAATGGAAATCAACTCAACACCTTTGGTAATCAAGTATGAAGCATAAGTATGTCTTAATGAGTGTATATGGACATTTTGCCCAACAATTTTCTAAAAGCAATTTTTTTAAATAGGGGATAAATAGGGTATATTTTATCACAAAATCCCTTGACATATATGTTTATTGTGTTAAAATAGTGGATAGAAAGCTGAAAGGAGTAAAACAAATGAACAAGAACCTTGTCGTCAAACAAGCTATTTTTTATCATATACTCCTTTCTAAGCGGGAAAACAGATTTTAGAAATCATTCATGAGTGTGGTCTCAATGAAGAGTAGAGGTTGAACGGTGGTTCAGCTAGATAGGTTTATGGACTTATTGAGTGATTTTTGAAAAACAACGGGTCTATTTTTGTGGACTAAAGCAAGCCTAGGAGGAGTAAAATGCTTCCCTGGGCTTTTTTGTGCGCTTAGAAAGGTGAAGTCTGTTCGTTTACCATCCCTTGATGTGGTGACAAATGACAGGCTGGAGATTTGTAAAGGAGATATATGTTTCGATTAATTTTTGATTATATCAAGCGTCATAAGTGGCTCTATTTATTGGTTGCCGTGACCTTGATTATTTATGATGCCACGCTTTTGGTACCGACGCAAATGATTCAACGGATGGTTGATATACTGACCAAAAATGAATTAACGCAAGCAATTTTAGTTCAGGATATGACGCTCTTGTTGCTCGTGACCTTGCTGAACTATGCTATGGCATTTATTTGGCACCTTAAACTATTTCAGGCTTCCGTTAACTTCAAGTTTGATATGCAACAACGGGCATTCAAAAAGTTGGTCACTATGCGAACACCATTCTATGAGAAATTTCGCTCAGGAGATGTAATGACCCGTTTTTCAACGGATGTGGATGGCTTGATGGAGATGGTCGGTTACGGTCTCATGATTGTCGTCTATGCAGGTGGCATGCTAGCTTTTATCATTCCAACCATGTTCTTCATTGACTGGAAGATTTCTACGGTTGCTTTGCTTCCGATGCTGTTCATGACGCTTTGTATATTTTTTATCGGAAGAAAACAAGATAAGGCGATTGACGCGAATAGGGACGCTGTAGCTCAACTCAATAATGAAGTTTTGGAAGTCATTGAAGGGATTCGAGTGACGAGGGCTTATAGTAAGAAAGCGACTCAAAAAGCTCAATTCCAAGCACGCACCAAACAATTAGCACAAGGTGGTGATCGTATCACCTCACTTCAATCTTTATATAATCCTCTAGCGACTGTCTGTTTAGGTTTATCTACGATTCTAGTACTTGTAATGGGAGCACAGGCCGTGAAGACAGGTCAATTAACACTCGGACAAGTCATTGCACTGCAACTCTATGTCAGTTCGCTCTTAGAGCCCTTCTGGACACTGGCAGATTTTATCCTTGTTTATCAAACTGGCAAGACGTCTTTCGAAAAATTGCAAGAGCTAATAGAGACAGGTGATGATTTGGAGGTGGATGGGTCTAAGGAAATAGGAGAGCTGGCGAGTATTGCTTTCAAGGATTACAGCTTCCAATATCCACAGTCGGAAAGAGCCAGCCTTCAGGACATTAATTGGACCCTACTAGCTGGACAGACCGTTGGAATCGTCGGAAAAACAGGTTCTGGAAAGACGACCTTAGTCCGCCAATTCCTGCGTCAATATCCTGTTGGTCAGGGTGATTTCACCATTAATGATCAAACAGTATTGGACTATAAACGTGCTAGCCTTGAAGAAAAAATTGGTTATGTCCCGCAAGAACACATTCTCTTTTCTAAATCAGTCGGAGAAAATATTGCGCTCGGCAAAGTAGATAGTAGTTCTGAAGAGATTGAACAAGCCATTGTTACGGCTGCATTTGATCAAGATTTAAAACGGATGAGTGATGGTCTAAACACCATGATAGGTGAGCGTGGGGTATCTATTTCGGGTGGTCAAAAGCAACGGATTTCTATTGCGCGTGCATTCTTACGGAAACCAGATTTGCTAATCCTAGATGATTCTTTGTCGGCAGTGGATGCTCGGACAGAACGCCAGATTATCCAAAATATTCAAAAAGAACGTGCAGGCAAAACTAATGTCATCGTGACCCATCGTCTATCTGCTGTCAACCATGCTGATTGGGTGTTGGTTCTGGATGAGGGCCGTATCGTTGAAGAAGGGCGTCCCGCTGATTTGCTTGCCCAAAAAGGTTGGTATTATGAACAATACCAGCGACAACAAAGCCAGGAAGGAGGAGAGTAATGACTATTTTAGGATTTTTATTAAAACAAATCAAACGCGTCAAATGGCTATTTATTGTAGCAGTAGCTTTCTATTTACTAGCTTCAACCCTGGTTCGATTGGCTCCTCTGTTGATTCAGCAGGCTATCGATGGGCCGATTACAGATTTGAGCAAGGGTTTTCCATTTAATGAAACTGTTTTTTTGACTCAGTCAGCTCAATATATGGGGATGACAGTCCTAGGAGCCATTGGTTTTTACCTGTCCATGCGCTTGCTCATGCATTGTGCCAATCGGATTGCAGAGAATCTGAGAAATCAAGCCTATGATGTGATGCAGCGGTTGCCTATTTCATATTTTGATGATAAACCAGCAGGGAAGATTGCAACTAGAATTGTCAATGATACTGAGACACTGCGAACTCAATTTTATGGTACCTTAGTTTATGCCTTTAACAATATCGTTCGACTGGTATTTACATATGCTGTTCTTTTCTACATGAATCGTAGTTTGGGCTGGCTGATGTTGCTGCTGATTCCTCTATATATTGGGATTCAATTTGCTTATAAAAAAATGACTGACAAGCCCATGAAGGACTTCTATGATGCCAGGAGTGATGTGAATACTCAGGTAAATGAAACCATGAACGGTGCTAGTTTGATTCAACTCTTTGGACAAGAAGAAAGAAGTATGCAAGAGTTTGAAGCGACTGCTGACAAGATGCGTCGTGCAGACAACAAGATGATATGGGCTCAGTCTCTTGCAACTTGGAATTTGAGTGGCTTCTTACAAAATTTAGTGATTACAGGGATTTTGACAGTAGTTGGTTATCAATTTCTCAAGGGCCATCCTGGAGTTACAGCCGGGAGACTCTTTGTTTATGTAAACTATATTGAGGGCGTCTTCATCGCATTAGGTGCCTTGGTTCAGCAATTTCCAAATATGCTTCGTTCTTTTGAAACTGGTAAGCGTTTAATGGCTCTTTTAGAAGAAGAGGCGGAACCTGATAGCGAGCATGATTTGGAAGTAGATCAAGGTCAAGTCGTGTTTGAAAATGTGAATTTTAGTTATGAAGAAAATAAACCAGTTTTGAGAGATATTTCCATTCGGGCTGAAAAAGGTGAAACAGTTGCTTTGGTGGGACATACGGGTTCTGGAAAGTCATCGATTATGAACCTCCTCTATCGTTTCTATGATCCACAGGCGGGTCGCGTATTGATTGATGGAAAAAATATTCGTGACTATTCTCGTGAAAGCCTGCGTAGTCACATGGGGATTGTTTTACAAGATCCCTATCTCTTTACAGGAACCATTGCAAGTAATGTTTCCATGAATGAGGAAACAGCAGACAAAAAACGAATTTTGCAAGCCTTGGAAAAAGTTGGAGCAGGGCCGATGCTATCTCGTTTAGAGAAAGGGATTGATGAACCTGTAGTTGAGAAGGGAGCGGCCTTTTCAAGTGGAGAGCGCCAGCTGATTGCCTTTGCTCGGACACTCTACTCTGATCCTAAAATTCTGATATTAGATGAAGCAACTTCTCATATTGATACGGAGACAGAAGAAATTATCCAACATGCCATGGAAGTGGTGAAAGAAGGCCGAACAACCTTTATCATTGCGCACCGACTCTCTACCATTCAAAATGCAGATCAAATCCTTGTCTTGGATCAAGGTCGAATCATTGAGCATGGCAAACACGAAGATTTGATTGCGTTTGGTGGTACCTATGCTCAAATGCATGAGATTCAAGCAAGGGTGTAAGGACTAAAAATCTTTAGTTGGCAAAGACAACCAGTCGAGGGGGACATTTAGATTCTTATCGGTAACCCAAATATGTTTATTCATTCAACTATGAAAGAATTGTCATACAACTCGAAATATCAAAGTGTGTCTACATTATGAAATCCAGTTCGGAACAACTGGATTTTTTTTGAATCATTTTTTTATAAAAGTGACAACCTAAAATGAAAAACAGATTGGAATGATAAATGGTTTAATAATTTTTTATCAATATTATGATTTGAATTATTAGACAATCCGATAAAATTACATTGCTTAATGAAAAAAATTATATGGAAAAAGGCTTTTAAAACAAGGGTTTTATACTGTTTTTGTAAAAAAATATTAAAATAGTAGGCAGAAAACTTGCATAGTTCCAACTTAAATGATAAACTAACAACATAAAGTTAAACAAAAGTTGTCACTTTGAATTATAAAGCTACTTGAACTATAAAACAAGTGTTGGTTACTCTTAGAAGTGATAAATTGGTTTTTCTACTATTTTTAATTAAAGGAGAATACATTATGGGATTGATTTGGACACTTATCGTAGGTGGAGTCATTGGTGCAATTGCAGGAGCAATCACCAATAGAGGTGGTTCAATGGGTTGGATTGCCAATATTGTAGCAGGACTGGTTGGTTCATCCATTGGTCAAGCAATTTTTGGATCATGGGGACCATCTTTTGCAGGAATGGCACTCTTCCCATCGATTTTAGGTGCGGTTATCGTAGTAGCAGTTGTATCTTTCTTCCTTGGTCGTAAGGCATAGGGATTAGAAAGAAGCTAATATTGGAAAAATAAGAAAGAGGTATACATTATGGGATTGATTTGGACACTTATCGTAGGTGGAGTCATTGGTGCAATTGCAGGGGCAATCACCAATAGAGGTGGTTCAATGGGTTGGATTGCCAATATTATAGCAGGACTGGTTGGTTCATCCATTGGTCAAGCAATTTTTGGATCATGGGGTCCATCATTTGCAGGAATGGCACTCTTCCCATCGATTCTAGGTGCGGTAATCGTAGTAGCAGTCGTATCTTTCTTCCTTGGTCGTAAAGCATAAGCTATGAAGAGAGCAACCTATGAATAAAGGATTAAAATGGACTTATGGACTGGTGACTTTGCCTCTGATTGTCCTGCTCGGATTGATAGCCATTCGCTATTCAGAGGTTATCACTATGCCAATGGAGGTCGAGCGAGCTTTACCTCAATGGCATCTCCATACGCAAACAAATCAGGTAGTCTCACAATTTCTCTTCTGGGGTTCGATTGTATTTATTCTTATTTTGATAACATTTAGTTTGATCGTTTTATTGTGGCCAAGTCGTTATTCAAAAATCAATTTATATGAGGATGGGAGCGGAAAACTATTATTGAGAAAAACGGCCTTAGAAGGCTTTGTTAGATCAGTAGTTGACGCCCAAGGTGTGATGACAGAACCTGTTGTTAAGACTTCGATTTATGGGAAACAATTAAAGGTGAAAGTTACAGGCTGTTTGAATTCTCGGGCAGCAGCACCGCAACAATTATCTAACTTGGAACAGGAAATTCGTGAAGGATTGGAAGCATTTTTTGGTCTACCCCGTCCACTACAATTTACAGTGATTGCGAAGGAAATTGTAGATTCAAGTCAGAGACTAGTTTCAAGAGTAGAATAGAGGTGCCTATGAAAGAAGATAATCAATGGATGTATCCAATCATTGGAGCAGGTACAGGATTACTTTTGGCCATCTTATTTCTAACACTTGGTTTCTTCAAAACTTTGCTCGTACTTGTATTGGTTGGTTTGGGAGCTTTTATAGGATATTTTGTTCAAAAAGCAGGAATTGTTGAATACCTGATAAGGAAGTAATCATGGCATTGGAGGATATAAATGACAGAAATGAAAGAATTTTCGGGAATTAGAGGAGAATTGACTTATTCTGATAAGGTCATTGAGAAAATGATTGGGCTTGCTTTAGAGTCAGTTGATGGCTTGCTAGCAGTTAGTGGTGGGTTCTTTGCAAACCTGAAAGATAAAATAGTCAATAGCGACGAGCCAACAACAGGTGTACATGTTGAAGTTGGGAAAAAGCAGGTTGCGGTTGACCTAGCTATTATTGCTGAGTATAAAAAACATTTACCAACGATTTATAAGGAAATGAAAGCCATTATTGAGTCTGAAGTAAAAGCAATGACAGACTTGGAAGTTGTTGAAGTGAATGTAGAAGTTGTTGATATCAAAACTCGTGAGCAATATGAAGCTGAATCAGTCAGTTTACAAGATAAGGTTGCTGATGCAGCCAGTTCCGCAGCAGGATTTACATCAGCTCAAGTTGACAAAGCTTCAAAAGGTGTAGAGAATCTTGCAAGTAGAAATGAGCCACGTGTTATTTAAGTAGACAAAGGAGGAAAAATGAATGTCTGAAGAAAAATTTGATGCAAAAAAAGATGAATTGGTTGGTACTGCAAAAAAAGTGACTGGTAAAGTGACTGGTGATAAAGAATTGGAAACCGAAGGTAAGGTTGAAGAATTAAAAGGTAAAGCAGAATCCATTTTAGCAGATGCAAAAGACGCTGTTAAAGGTGCCTTGAACGGTATCAACAATCCAAAATAAGGATAAAATAGACAAAAAAGTAGAGTAAAAAAATATGACACAAACAAATAGAAACACAGGCAACTGAAATGAAGGGAACAGTGACGTATGCGGATCAAGTGATTGAAAAGATGATTGGTCACACTTTGCAAGATGTACCTGGACTCTTGGCTGTTAGCGGTGGATTTTTCACAGATTTTAAAAATAAGTTGATCAACAGTTCAGATGTTCGAGATGGCATTAATGTCGAAGTTGGTAGCAAACAAGTTGCAACGGATTTGAAAATTGTGGTAGAATATGGAAAAGATATTCCTGAAATCGTCGAAACAATGAGGTCTGTTATCGGTGCAGAAGTGAAGAAAATGACCCACTTAGAAGTGGTTGAAGTCAATGTTGAAGTCGTGGATATAAAGACACGTGAAGAGTTTGAGGCAGAATCTGTGACCTTACAAGATCGTGTAGCTAGTGCTACTCAAGCTACAGGTGAGGTGATAGGTAATCAAGCTAGTAAAGCTGGTGATTTCGTCACCACTCAAACAGATTTGGTAAAAGACAAACTTGAATCATCACGTGTCCAATAATCACGTTCGCAGTTTGGTGCGATAAGAGACAACTAGCTAGGTAAAAGATGTGTTATCCAGCTAGTCGATAGGAGTGAGATAATCATTTCAGTGAGATGATATCATCTCGCTCCTTTTCAGTTTGTGAAAGGAGAACAAAAAATGCCAAATCGTAAGATGGTAAAAGCATCAAAATATCAGCAAATTGCAGTGGGTGTCGCCCAGCGGATTGTCAGTGGAGAGTACAAGGTTGGAGAGCGGATTAAGTCTCGTTCAACCTTAGCTAGTATGTTTGGTGTTTCGCCTGAAACGACTCGAAAAGCCTTGAATATCTTGGCGGATTTGCACATTGTGTCGGTTAAACATGGGAGCGGTGCCATTGTCCTGTCTAAAGAAAAGGCTCATGATTTCTTGGATAATTTCGAAATGACCAGTTCCTTGGTGTCACAAAAGGATCGCATTCTGGAAAAGATGGACCAGCAGGAGCTCATGTTGAAAGAATTGCGGGGAATGGTGTCTGTTTATTTGGACCAGACCAAGCGGGTGCAGAAAAAGTATCCTTTGGAACCTTACGGTTTAAAGTTGACCTCGGATTCTGATTTGTTTGGGAAACAATTGACTGAAATCCGAGTTTGGCATCACACTGGTGCAGTCGTTGTTGGTATTGAACGTAACGATGAATTGTTAATTTCCCCTAGTCCTTATCAGACGCTTGAAAAGGATGATTTAGTCTACTTTGTCGGTGAGGAAGAGAGTTACACCCGGATGAAGAATTTATTTGACTTGCATCCAGAAAATCCTGAACAATAACAGGTGAAGCAGCGGATGAAAGCCTTAATTTTTGACCTAGACGATACTCTATATGATCAAATTCAGCCCTTTCAGCGGGCCTTGGAGCGTCATTTGTCCGTGCCAGCTGACCGATTGGACCAGCTTTATCTGGATTTTCGCAAGCGGGCGGATGAGGTTTTTGAGGCTACTGCAACTGGTAAAATGAGTTTGCAGGATAGCCATATTTACCGGATGAAACAAGCCTTGGCGGACAATGGTTATCAGGTGTCTGATGCGCTGGCTTTGACCATTCAGATTGATTATGATTATTTTCAAGGACAATTGGAACTCAGTCCGATTTTTCCAGAAATATTTTCATGGTGTAAAGAACATGGAATTACAATGGGCATCATTACAAATGGCCCCTATAGGCATCAGTTAAGAAAAATTCGTACGCTGGGCCTATTTGATTGGTTTGAACCGGAAAACATTCTTATTTCTGGACAAATCGGGATAACCAAACCCAACCCCGCTATTTTTCACTTGATGGAAGAGCGGTTGGGAATGTCAGTAGAAGATGTGTATTACCTAGGAGATTCGTTTGAAAATGATGTGGTGGGCGCAAAAGCTGCGAACTGGAAGGCAATTTGGTTCAATCATCGCAAACGCCCACTTCCATCCAGCTCTGTTTCAGCAGATTTCATAATCTCCGAATGGGAAGAACTTGTACCCACGATTAAACAATTGTTAAACCAGTAAAAGCTGGTTTTTTTATTTGCCAAATTTGAAAAACCTCCAGCATCTGAAAAAAGACCTGTCTGAAACTACTTTCAGGAACTTGTCCATTTTGACAAAAATTGAAATTAGATTCTAAGTGAATGAAGGATATTGAAAATTAAATATAATATTATATAATAAATCATGTAAGCGCTATCTCGGATCCGGAACAGAAAGGAGTGACATAATGGCTAGCATCAGCAAGGAAGAATTAAAAGAGCAGATAAAAGATGGAATTATTGTCTCTTGCCAAGCCCTACCAGGGGAACCTCTATATACGGAGGAAGGCGGTGTGATGCCTCTGTTGGTTAAAGCAGCCCAGGAGGCTGGAGCTGTAGGTATTCGGGCCAATAGCGTTCGAGATATCAAAGAAATAAAAGAGGTAACAACTTTACCAATTATCGGAATTATCAAGCGAGATTATCCTCCACAAGAGCCATTTATCACTGCTACAATGCGAGAAGTAGACGAGTTGGCAGCTCTTGATATCGAGGTCATCGCTCTCGATTGTACCAAGAGAGAACGCTTTGATGGACTGACGATTGAAGAATTCATTCATCAAATCAAAGAAAAGTATCCCAACCAATTATTCATGGCTGATATTTCAACGTTTGAAGAAGGTCTTGTTGCTTATCAAGCTGGGATTGATTTCGTGGGAACAACCTTATCTGGTTATACTTCATACAGTAGACAGGATGATGGCCCTGACATTGAGTTGGTAGATCAGCTTTGTCAAGCAGGTATGGACGTGATTGCAGAAGGAAAAATCCACTATCCACATGAAGTAAAACAAATACACGATTTAGGTGTTGCTGGTATTGTTGTAGGGGGTGCCATTACACGTCCAAAAGAAATTGCAGAACGATTTATTAACGTTTTGCGGAAGTAATCAACGGTTATCAAATGCTCCCTGAGGGGAAAAATAATAATAAAGGAGAAGAATGATGAAAAAAATCATCCATTCATTGTTGGCAGGTGCTGCAGTTCTATCACTTGCAGCTTGTGGTTCAAGTTCAAGTGAATCGACAGCTAGTTCATCGGAATCTGGTGATACTGCTGGAAAAACAGAGATTACTTGGTGGGCCTTCCCAGTATTTACACAGGAAAATACTGATGATGGTGTGGGGACATATGAACAGAAAATCATAGATGCTTTCCAAGAAGCAAACCCAGACATTACTGTAAAATTGGAAACCATCGATTTTACTTCAGGACCTGAAAAAATTACAACAGCTATTGAAGCTGGTACAGCTCCAGATGTGCTTTTTGATGCTCCTGGTAGGATCATTACCTATGGAAAAAATGGTAAACTTGCAGATTTGAACGATCTCTTCACCGACGAATATGTTAAAGATGTCAATAATGATAATATTATTCAAGCATCTAAGGCAGGAGATACTGCTTATATGTATCCCATCAGTTCTGCACCGTTCTATATGGCATTAAACAAAGCAATGCTTGAAGATGCAGGTGTACTTGAGCTTGTAAAAGATGGTTGGACTACAGATGATTTTGAAAAAGTAATCAAGGCTCTGAAAGATAAGGGCTACAACCCAGGCTCTCTTTTCTCAAATGGACAAGGTGGCGACCAAGGTACCCGTGCCTTCCTTGCAAACTTATACAGTGGTAGTATTACAGATGAAGCTGTGACCAAATACACAACTGATTCTGAACAAATGATTAAGGCTCTAGATAAAGTTGCAGGTTGGATCAAAGATGGCTACATGATGAATGGTTCACAATATGCTGGTGGTGATGATATTCAAAACTTTGCAAATGGGCAAACATCATACACTATTCTTTGGGCACCATCTCAAAATGGTATCCAACAACAATTGTTAGAAGCTTCAAAAGTAGAAGTGTTAGAAGTGCCATTCCCTTCTGAAGATGGAAAAGCAGATCTTGAATACCTTGTCAATGGTTTTGCAGTATTTAATAATGGTGATGAAGCTCGAGTAGCGGCTGCTAAGAAATTTATTCAATTTATCGCTGATGATGCAGAATGGGGTCCTAAAAACGTAGTTCGTACAGGTGCCTTCCCAGTTCGTACCTCATTTGGTGAATTGTACAGTGATGAGCGCATGGCTATGATTAGTAAATGGACTGAATACTATTCTCCATACTACAATACAATTGATGGCTTTGCTGAAATGAGAACTCTATGGTTCCCAATGCTTCAATCAGTGTCGAATGGTGAAACCGATGCAACAACAGCATTGAAAGACTTTACTGAAAAAGCTAACGCAACAATCAAATAATATAACAACTGTGCTCCTTTTCAAAGTTCAATTTTATGATGTAGAGAAGGAGCATTTTATCTTACAGGTGAGTTAGTCAGCTAGTTTCACCTATATCCTATTAGAAATTGAGGTGTTCGAGGTGCAAATCAATAAAATAAGAATGAGGGAGACCATAGTGTCCTATGCCTTCTTGGCTCCTGTACTAATCTTCTTTACTGTGTTTGTCCTAGCTCCAATGGTCATGGGCTTTGTAACTAGTTTTTTTAACTACACCATGACTGATTTTACATTTATTGGTTTGGACAACTATGTACGTATGTTCAATGACCCAATTTTTGTCAAATCATTGATTAATACGTTGATTATTGTCATTGGGTCCGTTCCAGTAGTTATTTTCTTTTCACTGTTTGTAGCTTCGCAGACATATGAAAAAAATGTGATTGCTCGTTCGTTTTATCGTGCAGTGTTCTTTCTACCAGTTGTAACTGGTTCGGTGGCTGTGACAGTTGTATGGAAATGGATTTATGACCCCCTTTCAGGGATTCTTAACTTTGTTTTGAAGTCAGGTGGTGTTATTGAACAAAACATCTCTTGGCTTGGAGATAAACAGTGGGCTTTGTTAGCTATTATTGTTATTTTGCTAACAACATCGGTTGGGCAACCGATAATCCTTTATATTGCAGCATTGGGAAATATTGATAATTCTTTAGTTGAGGCAGCCCGTGTAGATGGTGCAACAGAGCATCAGGTCTTTTGGAATATTAAGTGGCCAAGTCTTTTACCGACAACACTTTATATTGCAGTTATTACAACAATCAATTCCTTCCAATGTTTCGCTTTGATTCAACTGTTAACATCTGGAGGACCAAACTATTCCACATCAACACTCATGTATTATTTATATGAAAAAGCATTTAAGTTGTCTGAATACGGATATGCCAATACAATGGGTGTCTTCTTGGCAGTCTTAATCGCCATTATTTCATTTGCACAATTTAAAATCTTTGGCAATGACGTAGAATATTAGAAAGGAGACTGGGATGAAAAAGAACTCGATTACACCATTTTCAATTTTTACTTCCGTTATTTTGTTGCTTTTGACCATTCTCTTTATCTTTCCATTTTATTGGATAATGACAGGTGCCTTCAAATCTCAACCAGATACCATCGTGATTCCACCTCAGTGGTGGCCGACTAATCCAACCTTGGATAATTTCACCAAGTTGACCGTCCAAAACCCAGCCTTGCAATGGCTGTGGAACTCTGTATTCATCTCGTTGACAACTATGATTTTGGTCTGCTTGACATCGTCTTTAGCGGGCTACGTGTTGGCGAAGAAGCGGTTCTATGGACAAAAGATTCTCTTTTCCATATTTATCGCTGCGATGGCTTTGCCAAAACAAGTTGTCCTCGTACCATTGGTACGGATTGTCAATTTTATGGGAATCCATGACACCTTAGCGGCTGTTATTTTACCACTTGTTGGCTGGCCGTTTGGTGTTTTCCTCATGAAGCAATTTTCAGAGAATATCCCAACAGAACTTTTGGAATCAGCAAAAATTGATGGTTGCGGTGAAATTTCTACTTTTTGGAACGTTGCTTTTCCAATCGTAAAACCCGGTTTTGCAGCACTTGCCATCTTTACCTTTATCAATTCTTGGAATGACTACTTCATGCAATTAGTGATGTTAACTTCACGGCAGAATTTAACCATTTCATTAGGTGTTGCAACCATGCAGGCTGAAATGGCAACCAACTATGGCTTGATTATGGCTGGCGCTGCCCTTGCTGCGGTACCAATTGTAACCGTCTTCTTAGTCTTCCAAAAATCATTCACACAAGGGATTACGATGGGAGCTGTCAAGGGATAAAAGAGCGTGTGAGACGGCAGTATACACTATTGTTTATGAGGCAATCATGATTTACGATTTAATTGAGAATATTGGTCATTATAAGGGGTTGGATCCTTATTTTGACAAGGCAATTGCAAGTATTCAGTCTGCTGATTACTTGCATCAAGATATTGGTGGCTACCAGGTGGATGGAGACCGCGTCTTCTATATGGTTCAAGAGAATGAACTGGTAGAACCAGTTAACCGCTTTGAATACCATCGCCGATATGCAGATTTGCATTTTCTTGTGTCGGGAGAGGAAGTCATTTCCTACGCTTATGATACAAATGCTGAATTAGAACCATTTTCTATCACGTCCGACATTGGTTTCCTGGCTGCATCAAAGCAATTAGACTTAGTCATTAATAACCGATTTTTTGCATTCTTCTTTCCTGGAGAAGCCCATTTACCAAATCAAGTGTCTGGATTAGGGCGCCAGGTTAGAAAATGTGTTTATAAGATATGGATAGAGGACTGAGAGGAGGTCATTCCATGAGAAAAAACAGTAGTCAATTCTTACAATCCATTTTTGATGTCCATCATCCTTTTTGGTTGATAGTAGAAAAGTGTTTTACTATTTTCCTATTGAACATTTGTTTTGTGGTGACTTGTCTACCGTTGGTAACGATTGGAATGGCTCGCTTAGCCTTGAATGCGAGCTTAATGGAGCTTCAAAAATATGGGAAAATACCAGTTCTGTCAACCTATTTTGGAATGGTCAAACGGTACTGGACAGTTGGACTTAAGCTAGGCTTAATAGAGGGATTGATAGTGGGAACTTGTATCGTTGATTTATGGATAACTTCTGGTGTAGCTAGTTTCCCTATTCAGCTTTTGCGAGTAGTTTGCTTTGCGATTCTTTTATTCAGCCAGATGATTTTTCCCTATGTCTATTACTTGGCTAGTGGACAAATTTGGTCATTTGCAGATCTTGTCAAAATATCTATTTTGCTTGCCAGTAAGAACATTTATTTGACATTATTTATCTTAGTATTGGTGCTTAGTGTTGCCTTTGTTCTGTTTATCAATGCCTTGAGTTTTTTATTAACCGTGACAGTTTTTGTGGTCTTTGGTTTTGCAACCTTGGCATATGTATTCATCTTAAAATGTAAATACTAATTGAAAATTTGTTGAAACTCATATTTAGATGATTGAGTTTGATAGTCTAGCTCAAACCAACAGGATCAATGAAGGATGGTTTCAATGAAAAGAAAGGAAAGATATGCGTAATTTAGAAAAATATAAGGGGATAATCCCTGCCTTTTATGCCTGTTATGGTGAGGATGGTGAAATTGATTCTGACCGTGTAAAGGCCTTGACTCGTTACTTTATAGACAAAGGGGTGAAGGGGCTTTATGTAAATGGTTCATCTGGGGAATGTATTTATCAGAGTGTGGCGGATCGGAAACAGATTCTCGAGGCAGTCATGTCGGAGGCTAAAGGAAAACTGACCATTATCAACCACGTTGCATGTAATAATCTGAAAGACAGCCAGGAATTAGCTCGCCACTCTGAAGAATGGGGAGTTGATGCCATTGCGGCGATTCCACCGATTTATTTCCGACTTCCTGAATATAGTATTGCTGATTATTGGAATGGCATCAGTGAGGCTGCACCACAGACGGATTTCATGATTTATAATATTCCGCAATTGGCTGGAGTGACATTGACACCTAGTCTCTATAAGGAAATGTTAAAGAACCCTCGCGTGATAGGGGTGAAAAATTCATCAATGCCTGTACAAGATATTGATACCTTTATCAGTATTGCTGGTCCAGACTATATTGTTTTTAATGGTCCAGATGAACAATTTCTTGGTGGCCGAATGATGGGTGCTGGTGGAGGTATCGGTGGTACTTATGGTGCTATGCCAGAATTATTCTTAGCCTTGAATGAATTCATTGCGCAAAATGACTTTGACAAGGCGCGGGCCTTACAAGCACGGATTAATATCATCATTGGGAAATTAGTTTCTGGACATGGGCACATGTATGCGGTCATTAAGGAGGTGCTTAGGATCAACGAAAATCTGAATATCGGTTCTGTTCGTGCACCTTTATCTGCATTGACGGAAGAAGACAAAGATATCGCAAAGGATGCTGCAGCACTAATTAGACAGACCAAGGAAGAGTTCCTATAATGGAGGTCCTATATGACATTTTATTTGGCGATAGATATTGGAGGGACTCAAATCAAGTATGGTCTCATCAATCAAGATGGCGTTATTGTTGAACAGCATAAAATCGATAGTCATGCCTATTTAGGTGGTCCACATATTTTACAGACTGTGAAAGATTTGGTGAAAGCCTACCAAAAAAATGTTCCTTTAGAAGGAGTTGCCATTTCTTCGGCTGGGATGGTCGATCCTGACAAGGGTGAAATTTTCTATTCGGGACCACAGATTCCAAACTATGCAGGTACCCAGTTTAAAAAAGAAATCGAGGCAGATTTTGGGATACCATGTGAAATAGAGAATGATGTGAATTGTGCGGGTCTGGCAGAAGGGATCTCGGGAGCTGGTAAAGATAGTCAGATTAGTCTCTGTTTGACGATTGGAACAGGTATTGGAGGATGTCTTTTAATTGATAAACAAATCTACCATGGTTCTAGCAATGCAGCCTGCGAAGTCGGTTATTTGCCATTAGCTGAAGGGGCTTTTCAAGATATTGCCTCTACCACAGCCTTGATAAAACATGTTGCCGAACTACATGGAGATGACAGTTCTGAATGGGATGGTTATCGGATTTTTGAAGAAGCAAAGACAGGAAATACCAAGTGTCAGGCAGCCATTCATCAATTAGTTGATTATTTGGGTAAGGGAATTGCAACCATAACCTATGTTGTCAATCCTGAGGTCGTCATATTAGGTGGAGGTATCATGGCTCAAAAAGGGTATTTGGAACCCATTTTGAATGAAGCACTTCGACGCCATCTCTTACCAAGTTTGATGGAAAAAACACGTATTGCATTCGCTGAGCATGAAAATGCAGCTGGAATGTTGGGAGCTTTCTATCATTTTGCCCAAAAACAAGGATTGAAAGAAGGGGGCAACCATGATTGAAACAATGACCTTGGAGACGATGCAAGCATACAGGGGGCGTCACGAAGTACCAGCTGATTTTGACAGTTTTTGGCAAGAGCAACTAAACTCTTTGCCTGATCTACCAGATTATCAATTGATTGAAAAGCCAGTTGGTCTAGCTGGTATGAATTGTTCGGAATTATGGTTTACAGGAACCAACGGATCAACAATCTTTGCAAAATGTCTGTTTCCGAAAGAGCCTAGACCCCTCCCTATTTTGTTTTATTTCCATGGCTACCAGGGTCAAGGTCCAGACTGGACAGAATTATTGAAATTTACTGCTGGAGGTCTCGGAGTAGTGGCGATGGATGTCCGAGGGCAAGCAGGTCGTTCTCAGGACTTGGGGCAATTTGAAGGGCTAACAGTCAAAGGACAAGTAATCCGTGGTATGTTGCAGGGACCAAAACATCTTTTCTACAAGGATGTGTACCTAGATGTGTACCAAATGATTCAACTTGTGGCTCGCTTTGATTTTGTGGATGAGACACGGCTAATGAGTTATGGTGCTTCTCAAGGTGGAGCACTGGCTTTGGTGGCAGCGGCTTTATATCCAACCCTATCTAAGACAGTGGCAGTCTATCCATTTTTATCAGATTTTAAGCGTGTTTTAGAATTGGGCAACAATAGTGAGGCCTATGATGAACTCTTTCGTTATTTTAAATATTCCGACCCATTTCATCGAACCGAGGCTAAGATTTTATCAGTCCTAGATTATATAGACGTCAAAAACCTAGCCCACCGGATTCAGTGTCCAGTTGCGATGGTCACTGGTTTAGAAGATGCAGTCTGTCCTCCATCTACTCAATTTGCTATTTTCAATCGTCTTGAGACGACAAAGGAAATGAGAATTTTACCGGATTATGGTCATGATGCACTCAATGTTCAAGTAAATGATTATGTATTCGATTACCTTCTGGGTACAAACTTTTCGTAAGTAAAATCAGTTGAATGAACTTTGATACATCGATGTTTTCGGCTTGGCTTACACTAGTATTGCTAGCACCTCAGTTCCTTTAGTGAATACTAATTCATTCGACTCTATACAAAAAATGAACAGCCAAATGGAACTGTTCATTTTTTATATGATTGTTTGTTTAAAAATCGTTTCTTTCTTTTCTCGGTCAATGGCTTGGAAGTAGGCGTAGATAATATCCAGCATGATGAGTAGTGGTATTTGAGGTGAAATCCGATTGCCATAATTTAAATTCCGTACGGAAGCGACCGGGATAATTTTATGGGTCTGAGTGGTTGAAAATGTTTTAGTTGTGAGAAGAGCGGTAGCGGCTCCTTTTTGAGCTGCCAAATCCAAATGTTCCATAACCTCCTCTGTTTGGCCAGATAATGATAAACCAATGACCAAACAAGAAGAATCAAGAATAGTGGTTGTCCAGATTAAATTATTTTTATCCGTAATCGCATCACATACCACTCCAAGTCTCATAAAGCGTGATTTGATTTCCATTGCAACTAAACCTGAACTACCGATTCCATAGAAGTAGACGCGCTTGCTGTTGTCAATTAATGTTGCAATTTCTTCTAGCTTTTCTTCATCCACTAGGTTATTGGTAGCTGCCAATATTTGATCATAATCAATCAACACTTTTTTAGTTAGGCTACGCTGAATATGGTCGAAATGTTTTAACAAATGCTGGTGATCTTTTTGATAGGTGAAAACAAATTCTCTATAACCTGAGAAACCGCATTTTTTAGCGAATCGTGTGAGTGCAGATGGTGAAACGTGAAGAGTGGCTGTAGTGAACTCCAATGTTAAATCTGCATCAACAGGATCCAATTGCGTGAAATAGCGGGCAATTTCTTGTTCCAACTCAGTCATTTCGTCCATATTGGATTCAATAATGGCAATGATATTTTTTCCTGTTGCTATCATAGTGACTTACCCTTTAGTACGATGGTTTGTAATCATTATACCATAAAAATCCGCTTTCTTCCCTTTTGTGGTATAATGGACTTGTATAGAAGGAATGTAATAAGATGTATATTGAAATGGTAGACGAAACAGGAAAAGTTCCTGTAAAAATGCAAGAACAAATCACAGAATTGCTCCAATTTGCAGCTGAAAAAATCGGTAAACAAAATAAAGAAATGGCTGTGACATTTGTAGATAATGCTCGTGTGCATGAAGTAAATTTGGAATATCGAGGCATTGATCGCCCCACAGATGTGGTTAGTTTAGAGTACAAACCCGAATCAGAAATTGTCTTTGATGAAGAAGATTTGGTGGATAATCCTGAATTGGCTGAAATGATGGAAGATTTTGATGCCTATATTGGTGAATTATATATTTCAATTGATAAGGCGCGTGAACAGGCTGAGGATTATGGACATAGCTTTGAGCGTGAAATGGGATTTTTAGCCGTACATGGTTTCTTACACATCAATGGTTACGATCATTATACGCCAGAAGAAGAAGCTGAGATGTTTGGTTTACAAGAAGAAATTTTAACTGCTTATGGACTTACACGAGAATAATTCAAAAAATCGGTGGAAAAACCGAGAATTGATGTCGAGTCTGGATTTTGCTGTATCAGGACTCATAACCGCTTTTAAAGAAGAGCGCAATATGCGTAAGCATGCTGTATCGGCTATATTAGTCATTTTGGCAGGCTTGGTTTTCCAAGTATCGGTGACAGAGTGGCTATTTCTTTTGTTGAGTATCAGCTTAGTTATCGCATTTGAGATTGTTAATTCTGCCATTGAAAATGTGGTGGACTTAGCTTCTGATTATCATTTTTCCATGCTGGCCAAAAATTCAAAAGATATGGCGGCAGGGGCAGTCTTATTTGTATCAGGATTTGCATTACTAACAGGGCTCATTATTTTTGTGCCTAAAATTTGGAATTTTATATTTTAAGAATGAAGGAGAATTCATGACATTTAAGTCAGGATTTGTGGCGATTTTAGGTCGTCCAAATGTAGGAAAATCCACTTTCCTCAACTATGTAATGGGGCAAAAAATTGCCATCATGAGCGACAAGGCTCAAACCACCCGTAATAAGATTATGGGGATTTATACCACGGATGAAGAACAAATTGTTTTTATTGACACACCAGGTATTCATAAACCAAAGACAGCCCTGGGTGATTTTATGGTGGAATCAGCCTATAGCACTCTTCGAGAGGTGGATACAGTTCTGTTTATGGTACCCGCGGATGAAAAGCGTGGCAAGGGTGATGATATGATAATGGAACGGCTGAAACAGGCAAATGTTCCAGTAATCTTAGTGGTTAATAAGATTGACAAAGTTCATCCAGATCAACTATTAGAGCAGATTGACGATTTCCGCCATCAAATGGACTTCGAAGAAATTGTACCAATTTCGGCAACTCAGGGTAATAATGTCAACCGACTTATGGAAATTCTTAAGGAAAATCTGGATGAAGGATTCCAATATTTCCCTGCGGACCAAATCACTGACCATCCCGAACGTTTTTTGGTGTCTGAGATGATTCGTGAGAAGGTCTTACATCTGACTCGTGAGGAAATTCCGCACTCAGTTGCCGTTGTCATTGAGTCCATGAAACGTGATGAATTTACCGATAAGGTCCACATCCGCGCGACGATCATGGTAGAGCGTGATAGCCAAAAAGGAATCATCATCGGCAAGCAAGGAGCTATGCTCAAGAAAATTGGCTCCATGGCCCGTCGCGACATTGAATTGATGCTTGGTGACAAAGTCTTCCTCGAAACTTGGGTTAAAGTCAAGAAAAATTGGCGAGACAAAAAACTCGACCTCGCGGACTTTGGGTATAATGAGAAAGAGTATTGAATTTATGCTTGAATTATTATAGAATAGCAAAAAAATTAATTAACAATATAAGAATATTAAACTATTTGTTGAATTTAATATAGAAAGATGAAAAATGAGAGCGATATTTAAAAAAATTGGCTTAATAAAAAATGCAGAAATTGATTTAGACGGCATAACTATAGTAGCGGCTCCAAATGATTCTGGAAAAAGTACAATTTCAAAAACGCTATATATGTTTTTAGAAACTATTGCAAATTTTTCTGAAGAATATACTAGCTTTAGAAGTGATTCAAT
This sequence comes from Streptococcus parasuis, assembly GCF_021654455.1. Lineage (NCBI taxonomy): Bacteria > Bacillati > Bacillota > Bacilli > Lactobacillales > Streptococcaceae > Streptococcus > Streptococcus parasuis. The sequence continues at coordinate 1,494,937 of NZ_AP024276.1, read as the reverse complement.
TAGGGATGATGTACGACAGTTGTTTATATGGCTAAACAGAACTTTGTCAAAAAATGAGATGAAGGATCTTTTCCTTAAACTTGGTAATTTATCTGATGAAAATACTTTTTTAGAAGTTGAATTTGACGACGAAACGGATAGTTTAGATTTTAATATTTCACTATATAAATATTATAGAAATGATGATGGAATTGAAAAAGAATTCCAAGTATTCAAAGATATTTATAATGAAATAGTTGAAGATGAAAATGACAACATAATAAAAATTTTTGACAATATAATTAATTATTTTTCTTATTCAGATATTGAAAAATTTAATTTAGTATTGAAATCGAAAATTAAATCATATTTTGATGGTGATTTGGTTTCACATGATTCTCGAGATATGGCTAGGGTACAATTGATTGATTCTAAATCAGAAAACCATCGAAGTATTGTACAAACAGATTTTTCAAATGATGTTATTGATACTTTGGAGTTTCAAAATAATCTAAATGAATACTCAAAAGTTTTATATTTGGATTCATTTGTAAACTTGGAAGACTATCCGTTTGCTTCTTCCCCCTTTTTTATGCGACGATCAACCAATATTAGAAAGAAATCAGATGAAGTATTTAAATCTTTAATTGCTCTGAATGAAGATTTGAATCCATTAAGAAAAGATTTAGATATTCAGAAAGTTGTCCTGGAAGAAATAAGTACAATTATTGGTGGTAGTGTTGAAAAGGATGCAAGAGAAATCTATTTCAATAAGAATAATGATAGATTTAGCATAAAAAATACTGCAACTGGTGTCAAAATATTTGGCGCATTACAATTGATACTTCAAAATTATGCAATGACTCCAGATTTGTTCATAATTATTGATGAACCAGAGACAAATCTTCATCCTGTTTGGCAGGTTAAATTATCTGAGCTAATAGTTAAGCTTAACAAGCTTCTAGGCATTCAATTTCTGATTAATTCACATAGTTCTAACTTTATTGAGGGGATTAAACTGTATAGCGAATTACATGAAACTGAGAAGTTTATTCGTTTCTATCTCATAAACTCAGAGACTCAATCTCTTGAAAATGTCACTCAAAATTTGCAACCAGCATATGACCAATTAAACGGTTCGCTGGACATTTTAGATGAAGTCGCGAGAAATATTCTAGAAAAGAAGGAGAGATGTGGTGAACATTGATACTTTACATAATCTTTCCGTTGATCATAATGGTCACTTACCATGTAGATGGTGTGTAAATAGTAATCAAGTAGCTTATAGTTTAGACGATTTTTCGCAAGAAAATGCCAAAAATAATTCTGGTTTGAATTTTTTAACCGGAGATATGCATTCGACTGCAGATGCTCTGATTGACGATTCTATAATATCAACTTGTGAATATCTAAATTTCATTGAATTCAAGGCTGGGGCGATTGAATTTCAAAATATAAGACGCAAGGCATTGGAATCATTGTTAGTTTATTGTTATTGGAAAAATTTGGAGACATTCGATGATATTTCATCTAAGAGACGTTTTATTTTAGTTACTGGAAATAGCGTACAGAATAATACGGTAAGAGCTAGAAATATGATAAATCGCCTGAAACAAAATCTAGTAATAAGTAGACTCTATGATGGTGGAATCGAATATTGCTCTGGAAAACAATTTGATTCCAATCTTAATAATTTTGTAAAATAGATTGTGAGTTCACATTTTAACAAAAAAATATATTCCTAGACGAAAAATAATTATTCCTAGGAATTTTATTTTTTATCTTAATTTAGAAAGGAAAGCCGATTAGGTGTTGTAATTGAACCCGCCTACGACTCTTTGAAAAAAGACAACCGTGACCTAGGTGCCGAAGCACCGTCGGTCAGGTTTCTATTTTTCTTTGAGTCGCTTAACGGCTTAGTATCTTAGTATGCCCGAATTGCCTGAGGTGGAGACGGTTCGTCGTGGTTTGAATCGGTTGGTTAAGGGGAAGGTCATCACCAAGGTGGAGGTGACCTATGCTCCGATGGTTAAGACTGGTGTTGACGTATTCTGTCAGGATTTGATTGGTCAAGAAATCCAGCATATGGATCGTCGTGGCAAGTATCTGTTGATCTATCTGACGGATTTTGTGTTGATTTCTCACTTGCGTATGGAAGGGAAATACAACTATTTTTCAGAAAATGTTCCGAAAAATAAGCATTTTCATGCCTTTTTTACATTTTCAGATGGGTCGACGCTGGTTTATCAAGATGTTCGTAAGTTTGGGACCATGGAATTGCTTGGGAAAGCGGATGTTGAGGCCTATTTTCTCAATCGAAATCTTGGTCCTGAACCGACAGAGGAAGATTTTGACTTGAAGGTATTCAAGACCAAACTGGCACGTTCCAAAAAATCTATTAAAGCCCATCTCTTGGATCAGTCTTTAGTGGCTGGTTTGGGCAATATCTATGTAGACGAGGTTTTGTTTAGAGCTAAGATTCATCCAGCTCAAGCTAGTTGTCGACTTACGGTGAAACAGGCAGAAGACCTGCGTCAAGCTGTAATCGCAGTGTTGCAATTAGGGATTGAAAAAGGTGGCTCTACGATTCGGACATACAAGAATGCCTTGGGGATGGATGGAACCATGCAAGAATATTTACAAGTTTATGGAAAGTCAGGACAGGCTTGTCCTCGCTGCCAGACAGAGATTGTGAAAATCCAGTTAGGCGGTCGTGGGACACATTTTTGTCCCAAGTGTCAGGTGAACAATGACTAAGGTAATTGGATTAACAGGTGGAATTGCGTCGGGAAAATCAACTGTAACGGATTTCCTACGCCGACAGGGCTATCCGGTCATTGATGCGGATCAAGTGGTTCATGAATTGCAAGCAAAGGGTGGTAAACTCTATCAGGTTCTTGTCGCAGAGTTTGGTAATGCAATTCTAACGGCAGAAGGGGATTTGGATCGGAAAAAATTAGGTCAAGCAGTTTTTGAGAATGCTGGACTAAGAGCACATTTGTCGCTTTTGCAGGACCAGATTATCAGGGAGGAATTACTGGCTAGAAGGGATGCGCTCAAGCAGACCGAGCCAGTGGTTTTCATGGATATCCCTTTGCTGTACGAGGCGGATTATAGCGGGGAAGTGGATGAAGTCTGGCTTGTTTATGTCGATAAGGCGCAGCAGTTGGAACGGCTAATCAAGCGCAATGGTTTTTCTGTTCAAGATGCTGAAAATCGACTGAATGCGCAGCTTTCTTTAGAAGAAAAACGAGCGAAGGCTCAGGTATTGATTGATAATAGTGGTGCGGTCGAGGAGACGTTTGCAAGGGTCGCACTACTTTTGGAGGATTTGAAGAATGGACGACAGTAGTAGTTATTGGAAACAGAATTTGAAGGTGGCGTGGTTGGGGAATTTCTTGACGGGAACGAGTTTTACCTTGGTCATGCCGTTTATATCAGTGTTCGTGGAAGAATTGGGTGTAGGGCCTGGTTTGGTGGAATATTATGCGGGACTTGCTGTGTCAACGAATGCTCTAGCAGCGGCCTTGATGGCACCGATTTGGGGGAGTTTGGCTGACCGCTATGGGCGCAAACCTATGATGGTTCGGGCGGCTTTTGCTATGATCTTTACCATGGGTGGGATGGCTTTTGTTCCGAATGTTTTCTGGCTAATCGTTTTGCGTGTTTTAAATGGTGTTTTCACTGGGTATATTCCCAATGCAACGGCTCTGATTGCTAGCCAAGTTCCGAAAGATAAAACAGGTTATGCTCTAGGTACCTTGTCAACTGGGGCTGTGGCAGGAAACTTGATTGGGCCGACACTGGGTGGTGTTTTAGCCGAAATGTTCGGTGTCCATACTGTATTCTTGTTGGTTGGGCTTCTTTACGCTATAGTGGTGTTGCTGACTGTGTTCTACATCCGTGAAGATTTTGTTCCTATCAAGAAGAGTGAGGCGCTTCCAGTTAAGGAAGTGTTTGCTCAGGTAAAAGATCGTCAAATGTTGGTTGGGCTTTTTGTAACCTCCATGATTATCATTGCTGCAGCTCAAGCTGTTGTGCCAATACTGACCCTCTATGTACGACATTTGGGGCAAAAGGAGAACTTACTCTTTGTTGCTGGTTTTATCATTTCTTTGCCAGGGATGGCGTCCTTGGTGACTTCTGGTTATCTAGGAAAGTTGGGGGATCGTATAGGCAATCATCGTCTCTTGTTAATGGCCTTGACCTATAGTTTATTGATAAACGTCTTCTTTGTGTTTGCGCAAAATCCTTTTCAATTAGGATTGCTTCGTTTTCTCTATGGATTTGGGACAGGGGCGCTCTTGCCTTCTGTCAATTCATTACTGACCAAGTTGACGCCGAAAGAAGGGATTTCAAGAATATTTTCTTATAATCAGCTCTTTAATAATTTGGGAACTGTAGTTGGCCCGATGATGGGTTCAGCAGTTGCTGTCCATATGGGCTATGATTGGGTGTTTTACCTATCGAGTGGACTGGTCCTCTTTAATCTAATCTGGTCCTTAACCAATTTTAGAAATTACTTGAAAGTAAGGGATATTTAGTGAGAGTTAAAATCAATTTACAATGTTCAGAGTGTGGTAGTAAAAACTATCTGACAAGTAAAAATGCCAAGACCCATCCTGATAAGATTGAGGTCCTAAAATACTGCCCAAAAGAGAGAAAAGTTACACTCCATCTTGAAACCAAATAAATTTTATGCTATAATGAATGGAGTTATTGTAGAAAGAGAAAAAAATATGTATCAAGCATTATTAACCATTCTGTTGATTTTATCTGTTATTCTTATAGCCGTGATTTTTATCCAACCAGCAAAAAACCAATCAAGTAACGTTTTTGATGCTTCAAGCGGAGCCCTCTTTGAGCGTACAAAAGCGCGTGGTTTTGAAGCCGTTATGCAGCGTATTACAGCCTTCCTAATCTTTTTGTGGTTGTTAGATGCTGTCGCGCTAGTAATCATTTCTAGTAAGTAGATAGACAGACTGGGACTTGTTCTTGGTCTATTTTTTTAGTAAAGGTAAAATGAAAAACGAAATAATAAACTATATTAAAGAAGTTGGTCCTGTGACCATGGACCAATTAGCAGATCAGTTTGGGGCAGGTTCTGCTAAAAGCTTTACCGATTTGGTCAAGCTGGTTTCTAGCATGGAAGGACAGCGGAAACTGGTTTTCGACCAAGATGGAAGAATTGCTCTTCCAGCGCCCAAGGTTACTAGAAATAGAGTAACCTTGCAGGGCATTTTCCGTGCCCACAAGTCAGGCTTTGGATTTGTGACCATTGATGAGGAGGAAGATGATCTCTTTGTCAGTCGTGACGATGTTAACTTTGCTATCGAGGGTGACAGAGTTGAGATTGCAATTAAAAAGGTTGCAGATCGTCTCAAGGGAACTGCCGCAGAAGCGGAAGTCATTGATATTTTAGAACATAGCCTGAAAACTGCGGTGGGCTTGATTGTTTTTGACGAAGATAAGCCAGAATATGCAGGCTACATCAAGTCAAAAAATCAGAAAATCGCTCAGAAAATCTACATCAAGAAGTCACCTTTGGTATTGACCGGAACGGAAATTCTCAAAGTTGACATTGAAGCCTATCCAAACAAGAAACGGGACCACTTTGTTGCGACCATTCGGGACGTGGTGGGCCACAAGGACGATGTGGGGATTGATGTCTTGGAAGTTTTGGAATCCATGGACATCGTGTCGGAGTTTCCGGATGAAGTCTTGGCAGAGGCCAATCGAGTACCAGAAAGTCCATCTGAGAAGGACTTTGAAGGCCGCTTGGATCTGCGAGATGAAATCATCTTCACTATCGATGGTGCGGATGCCAAAGACTTGGACGATGCGGTCCATATCAAGCAACTCAAGAACGGCAATCTGGAGCTGGGTGTCCATATTGCTGATGTCAGCTACTATGTGACGGAAGGCTCAGCCTTGGATCAAGAGGCCATCAAGCGTGGGACTTCTGTCTATGTGACCGACCGTGTGGTGCCAATGCTGCCAGAACGTTTGTCAAATGGCATTTGTTCCCTTAATCCAAATGTGGATCGCCTGACCCAGTCGGCTATTATGGAAATTGACCGTAAGGGCAAGGTGGTCAAGCACTGGATTGGTCAGACGGTCATCAAAACGACCTTCCGCATGACCTATTCCGATGTCAATGACATGATTGCGGGCAATCAGGAAAAGCTGGCTACATACAAGGCGATCGTGCCAAGTGTAGAGCTCATGGTCAAACTCCATGAGACGCTGGAAGCTATGCGCTACAAGCGTGGGGCTCTCAACTTTGATACAGCTGAAGCCAAAATCATCGTCAACAAAGATGGTCTGCCAGTCGATATCCAATTGCGTCAGCGGGGTATTGCTGAGCGGATGATTGAGTCCTTCATGTTAGCAGCCAACGAGTGCGTTGCCGAGCATTTTGCCAAGCTTGACCTGCCTTTTATTTATCGGATCCACGAGGAGCCTAAGTCAGACAAGTTGCAGAAGTTCATCGACTATGCGACCAGCTTCGGTCTGATGGTTTACGGTACGGTCAGCTCTATCAGCCAGGCTGCCCTTCAGGATCTCATGGAGCGGGTCAAGGATGAACCCTATGCGGATGTCCTCAACATGATGTTGCTACGTTCCATGCAGCAGGCGCGTTACTCAGAGCACAACCACGGCCATTACGGACTGGGTGCGGAGTTTTACACCCACTTCACCAGTCCTATCCGCCGCTATCCTGACTTGCTGGTTCACCGTATGGTGCGGGAATATGGTCACAATCCTGCGGAAAAAGCAGAGCATTTTGAGCAGGTCATTCCTGAGCTTGCCAAGTCTTCGTCCAGTTTAGAACGCCGTGCCATTGAGGCAGAGCGGGAAGTCGAAGCTATGAAGAAGGCAGAATTCATGCAAGAATTTGTCGGGCAAGAGTTTGATGGTGTCGTGTCTAGCGTGGTCAAGTTCGGTCTCTTTGTAGAGTTGCCAAATACCGTTGAAGGCCTGATTCATGTTACCAATCTCAACGAGTACTACCAGTTCCACGAGCGAACGCTGACCTTGCAGGGTGAGAAATCTGGTCGTATCTTCCGTGTCGGCCAGCCAATCCGAATTAAGCTAACGCGGGCGGACAAGATGACAGGGGAAATCGATTTTGCCCACGTGCCGTCCGAGCTGGATCTTGTCGAGAAGAATCTAAAGGCGAAACGGAAAACAGTGAGTCATTCAAACCGCGATCGTGATGATCGGTCAGGGCGAGGACGGGGCAAAAACCGTAAAAAAGAAGCTGTTGGTCGCGACAGCGGACGTCACAAGTCTGGAAAAGACCGCAAATCTATGTCTGGAGCAACTGACAAGAAAAAGAAACCATTTTATAAAGAAGTGGCTAAAAAGAACAAGAAGAAAAGGAGATAGGCATGGCCAAGGGTGAGGGCAATGTGATTGCACAGAATAAAAAAGCCCGCCACGACTATACCATTGTCGATACAGTGGAGGCGGGGATGGTCCTGACGGGGACGGAGATTAAGTCTATTCGTGCGGGGCGGATCAACCTTAAGGACGGCTTTGCCCAGATCAAGCAGGGGGAGGCTTGGTTGGTCAATGTCCATATCGCTCCCTACGATGAGGGCAATATCTGGAATCAGGAGCCAACACGAACTCGCAAGCTTCTCTTGCGAAAGAAGCAGATTGCAGATTTGGGGAATGAAGTCAAGGGAACTGGGATGACCCTTGTTCCTCTCAAGGTCTATATCAAGGACGGCTTTGCCAAGGTCTTGATTGGGCTTGCTAAAGGGAAACATGACTACGACAAGCGGGAGTCCATCAAACGCCGTGAGCAAGACCGTGATATTAAGCGGACCATGAAGGCGATCAATAATCGATAAGAACTGGGAGAAATCCTGGTTTTTTCTGCGAATGAACCCTCAAACTCTTCGAAAATCAAAGTCAGACGTTGTTGACTTGATTAGATGAGTGTCAAGCTCCAGTAGAGCTTGAGAGCCTGTTCCCTTGAAATATAAAAGGGACAGAGTTCTATTTGCGTCAAAGCGAAACGAACTACGTTCGCCTATTTCCAACCTCTAAAGGTTCCCCGAACTTTAGAGCAAGTCAGATTTTGATTTCCATTGAGTATCAGAGCCAGAGTTTGGAGGCTATTTACATTGATTATCAGTCACAAATTTCAGACATTTTCTGAATCTTTGTGGTTGAATACGTGTAATACGTATGGTATAATAATCTTGTCAGGAGGTAAAAGCGCTATGCCTATGACACAAAAAGAAATGGTTAAGCTACTTACCGCCCATGGTTGGACAAAAACCAAAGGCGGTAAGGGGTCACACGTGAAACTTGAAAAAGCAGGCGAGCGACCCATAACCATTCCCCACGGTGAAATAAACAAATATACCGAAAGGGGTATCAAAAAGCAAGCAGGGCTGTTATAACAACAGCCTACCGCTTGTTTTCATTTGGAGGTAAACTATGCTTGTCACTTATCCAGCTTTATTTTATTTTGATGATACAGACGGAGCTAACGCACCCTACTTTGTAACATTCCCTGATTTTGAGCATTCAGCAACTCAAGGCGAGGATATGGCGGACGCTATGGCAATGGCTAGCGATTGGTTAGGCATGAACTTAGCTGATTATATCGAGAATGGACGAGACATTCCTACCCCGTCTTCTATAAATACTTTGTCATTAGTAGATAATAACCCTTTCCGTGATGAGGATTTTGAGATGGTTTACGATTCTAGCAAGTCTTTTATCTCCATGGTGATGGTGGATGTTGCAAAGTATTTGGGCAGTCAAGAGCCAGTAAAGAAAACACTCACTATCCCACGCTGGGCAGACACACTAGGACGTGAACTAGGATTGAATTTCTCACAGACCCTCACAGATGCAATTGCAGATAAAAAAATTCATGCTTAACATTTGATTCTGTTATTGCAAGTGTTGAAACTGGACCTTTCAACTCCCATTGAGTATTAGTAGTTCTAATGAGTGGGATGGTTCCGTTTTTATCTTTCTACTAATTATACGAAAACCCCAAAAGTTTATGTAAACTTCAGGGGTTTTGTTCTTTCATCTTACTCCACCGTCACCATGGCTTTAATAGTTTTGCGATTTGCCATATCTTTGTAGGCTTGGTCGATATTGTCTAGGCTGTAAGTCTGAGTAAAGACACGGCCTGGGTTAATGTCGCCTTTGAGAACTGCATCGAGCAGGATTTCTTTGTCATAGGTTGTGACGGAAGCAGAGCCACCACCGATAATGATATTTTGAGCAAAAGTTGAGCCAAGGGCGTGGTTGTTGTAGTGTGGCACACCGACAAAACCGATACGACCACCATTGTGAAGCACGCCGAGGGCTTGGTCAATTGAGGCTTCTGTTCCGACACATTCAAGGGCCGCATCAGCTCCACCGCCAAGAATTTCACGGACTTTGGCAATACCTTCCTCACCTCGTTCTGCTACGATGGCAGTAGCCCCTGATTCCAAAGCCATTTGCTGGCGGTCTGCGTAACGGCTCATCATGATAATCTGAGAAGCTCCGCGCATTTTTGCAGCAATGACGGCACATTGACCCACTGCACCATCACCGATGACAACAACCTTGTCACCAGGTTTGACATCTGCAACACGCGCAGCATGGTAGCCTGTTGGCATAACATCTGCCAGAGTCAAGAGAGATTTGATCATGCCTTCTGAGTAGTCGCTCGGCTGACCAGGCACCTTAATCAAGGCCCAATTCCCGTAGTGGAAACGAATGTATTGAGACTGGTAGTTGTTGCCCCAGTTGGTGTAGCCTGGATGGTTGTCACAAGTACCGTCAAAGCCAGCACGACAGGCATCACAGTGTCCGCAACCATGTGTAAATGGAACGATAACGAAGTCACCAGGAACAAGTGTTGTAATGTCTTCGCCTACCTCTTCAACGATACCGATGGCTTCATGACCAGAGTTTGTGTCACCGTGGTCATGGTGAATGTCTTCTCCGTATCCCCAAAGGTCAGACCCACAGACACAGGCCCTAACGACCTTGATAATGACATCATCTTTGGCTTGAAGGCTTGGTTTTTCGATTTCTGCAACGGTCATCTTACCGGCTTTTTCATAAATAGCTGCTTTCATATTCATCACACATTTACTTGTCAGTAAATATCCTTTCTGATTGATATGGAATATTATACACCTTGGAGTTCACTCCAAGTCAAGAAAAAAATGGGTTTGAATTCATATTTCCTTTGTGATAGACTAAGTGTATCGGAAAGAAAAGGAGAGATAATGACAGTTTTAGTTCCTTACAAACGCATGCCCATTTGGAATCAGGATACGGTTCCCCAGCATTTTTTGACCAAGCACAATACCAAGGTGGGTACCTGGGCGAAGATCAAGGTTTTGAAGGGGCAGCTCAAATTTGAGCCGATTTCAGATGACAATGAGATTTTGGGAGAATATGTCTATGGTCCAACCGATGATATTCCCTTTGTGGAACCGCAGGCCTGGCATCGTGTGACCCTATTGACTGAGGAAACGGAGTTTTTCTTGGAATTTTTCTGTCAACCAGAAGACTATTTTGCTAAAAAGTATGACTATACGCGAACCCATTCGGAGGTCTTAGAGGCTTTGAAGATAATTGAGCCTTGTAAGGTCTTGGACTTGGGCTGTGGTCATGGCAGGAACAGTCTCTACTTGGCTCAGCAGGGGTTTGAGGTAACAGCTGTAGATAAAGATGTGCCAAGTATTCGGACACTCTTGCAGGTCAAGGAAGTGGAAGACTTGGACTTGCAGGCTGGGACCTATGACATCAATTCAGCCAGTCTGGAGCAGGACTATGACTGGATTATCTCAACAGTCGTCTTTATGTTCTTAGAGCGAGATCGAGTACCGGACATTATCCACAATATGCAGGAGAGAACACGCACTGGAGGTTATAACTTAATTGTGGCGGCCATGGATACAGAAGATGCGCCATGTCCTATGAATTTCTCCTTTACTTTTGGAGCAGGTGAGTTGAAAGAATACTACCGTGACTGGGAACTGGTCAAATACAATGAAGATTTTGGTCAACTCCATAAGCGGGATGAAAATGGCAATTTCCTTAAGATGCGGTTTGCGACCATGTTAGCACGAAAGAAATAGGGATGATCTCTATTTTTTTAATCAAAATCGTTTACAAATGTAATCAAAAAGTATATAATTTGATTACAAACGTAGTCAAAAGGAGAGCAGTATTATGAAAACATCCATCTATAATGTTAACGGGATGACTTGCGCCACCTGTGCGTTAACTGTTGAAAAGGCTGTTGGAAAAGTAGCAGGAGTTTCCAAGGCTACAGTCAATCTTGCGACTGAAAAAGTAACTGTTGAATATGATGAGCAGGAAGTTGAAATGAAAGACTTGCAGATGGCTGTAGAAAAAGCTGGATATGAATTGGAAAATCCTTACCAGAGCCAAACGCTTGCTATTGAAGGGATGACCTGTGCAACCTGTGCTCTGACAGTCGAGAAAGCCTTGAATAAGCTAGATGGAATACAAAACGCCAGTGTGAATCTAGCAACGGAAAAAGCAACCATTCAGTATGATCCAGCCCATCTGAGCTTATCAGATATCGAGACAGCTGTTGAAAAAGCAGGTTATAAAGCGGTACTGCCAAAAACACAAGAGTCAGAAGCTCAACCGAGCGGAAAAGAACAACACAAAAATGATTTGTGGCGCAGATTTATCTGGTCAACCATTTTCACGCTCCCATTACTCTACATTGCAATGGGACCAATGGTGCCAGGTGGTGGATTACCCTTGCCAGCTAGTTTACATCAACCACTTGTTTTTGCCTTTGTGCAGCTCCTACTTGTCTTGCCAGTTTTATATGTCGGACGGGCTTTTTATCAAAAAGGATTTAAAACCTTGTTTGCAGGTCATCCCAATATGGATAGTTTGATTGCAGTTGGGACAAGTGCAGCCCTGGTTCAAGGGATTATTATGACGATTTTGATTGCTACCAACCAAGTAGCTACCCAACATGGTCATCCAGAACTCTATTTTGAGTCAGCGGCTGTTATTTTAACTCTTATCACTCTTGGAAAATACATGGAGGCATTATCAAAAGGGCGTACTTCAGAAGCCATCAGTAAACTGATGAACCTCGCCCCTAAAACTGCGCATGTCCTCCGTGCTGGTCAAGAAGTGACCATTCCTTTGGATCAAGTCAAAGTAGGAGATGTACTGCAAGTCCGCCCAGGTGAACAGATTCCAGTTGATGGGAAAATAGTAGAAGGCCAATCGACTGTTGATGAATCCATGCTGACAGGGGAAAGTTTGCCTGTTAAAAAAACAGTTGGAGACATAGTTGTTGGAGCGACTCTCAATCAACATGGGGCATTTCAGATGCAAGCTACAAAAGTCGGTGCAGATACAACCCTATCTCAAATTATTCGCTTGGTGGAAGAGGCACAAGGTTCAAAAGCTCCGATTGCGCAGTTGGCTGACCGCGTCTCAGCAGTCTTTGTTCCAATTGTAATGGGATTAGCCGTCCTTTCTGGCCTTGCTTGGTACTTCTTGGGACAAGAGCCCTGGATGTTCTCCCTTTCCATTACCATCTCCGTCCTTGTCATTGCCTGCCCGTGTGCCTTGGGCCTTGCCACACCAACCGCTATCATGGTCGGAACAGGTAAAGGAGCAGAAAATGGAGTTCTCTTCAAGTCTGGACAAGCGATTGAAGTACTTGAAAAAATCGATACCATTGTCTTTGACAAGACGGGAACCATCACTCAAGGAAAGCCAGTTGTAACCGACATTCAGGTTTTCGGCCATTTCACAAATGAACAAGCCCTACAGCTAGCAGCAAGCAGTGAACAATACTCAGAGCACCCACTGGCACAAGCCCTTTTGCGTTCCGCAGAGGAAACCTCCATACCATTACTTTCCAGCAAAGACTTCCAAGCACTTTCAGGTCGAGGCTTATCGGTGACAATAGCAGAGCAACACATCTTGTTAGGTAATGCCAGCTTGATGACAGAATCTGCTATTGAGATTGACCAAGCTGTAGCTGTCGCGGAAAAATTCGCCTCCGAAGCTAAAACGCCTGTTTATTTGGCAGCAGATGGGGAACTAGTTGCCGTGATTGCCATTGCTGACCAAGTAAAACCCTCTAGTCAGACCGCTATCCAGGCTTTGCACCAAATGGGATTGGAAGTTGTTATGCTGACAGGGGACAATGCCAAAACAGCTCAAGCCATTGCAGAGCAAGTCGGCATTGACCGAGTGATTAGTCAAGTTCTGCCAGAGGATAAGGCAGAACAGGTCAAACGCATCCAAGAATCAGGAAAACAAGTTGCCATGGTTGGTGACGGAATCAATGATGCCCCTGCCCTGGCCCAAGCTGAAGTTGGTATTGCTATCGGAACAGGAACAGATGTCGCGATTGAGTCTGCTGACCTCGTATTGATGCATGGAGATCTATTAGATGTACCAAGAGCAGTTCGACTCAGTCAATTAACGATTCGAAATATTAAGGAAAACCTATTCTGGGCGTTTGCCTATAACGTCATAGGAATTCCTGTTGCAATGGGTGTTCTTCACCTATTTGGTGGTCCCTTGCTCAACCCCATGTTGGCAGGAGCAGCCATGGCTCTCAGCTCAGTGTCAGTCGTCTTGAATGCTCTGCGATTGAAAAACACCCGAATTGATAGCCTCTAATGGATTGACAGTAATGATGTTATACATATGAAAATACCCCGTAGATGATTTTTTCGTCTGTGGGGTGTTTGATTTAGGATGGGTTTTATAGGGATTTGTTGGGATTTAAATTCCGTTACGAATCCTCAGTTCTTTCTATGCTTATAATATTCCCAATCAAATTAGTGGCTAAAAATTCCTTAAACGCTTACAATGATAACAAAAGGAAGGGAGAAAGCATATGACAACATTTATTGGACAAACTGTAACCTTGATTGGCCCCCGTTTGACCGTAGGGGATAAAGCGCCTGATTTTGTGCTGATGGACAATGATTTAAGCCTGAAAAGTTTGAAGGACTTTGGTAAGAAGAATAAGATCATCAGTGTGGTACCTTCTATTGACACTGGGATTTGCGATACCCAGACTCGTCGCTTCAATCAGGAACTGGCTGATCGTGATAATACGGTTGTCGTGACTATCTCCGCAGACCTACCATTTGCTCAAAAACGCTGGTGTGGGGTAGCTGGCCTAGAAAATGCTGTGACCTTATCGGATTATTATGACCATGCATTTGGAAAAGCCTATGGGGTGTTGATGGAAGAATGGCATTTGCTTGCAAGGGCCGTATTTGTCCTAGATAGTGACAATACCATTCTGTATGTTGAGTACGTGGACAATGTCAATACGCACCCTGATTATGAATCTGTCATTGAAGTGGTGAAGGGATTGGGGTAAATGGTTAAACCAAGAATAACTCTTGTTTTGTGACCGTACCAATTAAAGGAATAACTGTTAGACATGACAAAATAATCTCAATGTGCTACACTAAATGTGCTTGCTCAAGGCACTCAGGCTCAATTCCTTGTAGCCTTTGTTTTGCCAGATATGAAAAAGCCGCTACTTAAGCAGTTCTGCACTGACACTGATTAAGTAGTGGCTTCATTTTTTGACAAAAAGATAGCTACTTGTTATAATGATGACGATTTTATGAAATAAGGATATTGAGATGAATACAGTATTGTTTCAAGCTCGTGCTAATCGCTTGATTGAAGACGTTTTGAAAGCTTTCCAACTTGACAAGAGAGGGACCATGGATGAGTTTCGATTGGAAAAGCATTTACAAGAAATTTTGCAGGTGTTGAATGAGTCAACAGATATCAATCGGCTCACTATTCGATTGGAAAAATTTTATCAAAATGCAAGTTTTCTGATCGGATTGGGGGACGTTCAATTAAGCGAAGCGACTAAGCGAGCGTGGCGTGCCTATGACCAATTTCACTACGACCAAGTAAAACCCAAACTACTCCTTCACGGAAATACGAGATTAGGGTAATTGCTAACTATTCAGTTAATAGAAAACTCACAACCCTTGGAAATCAAAGGGTTGTCTTTTTTATGCTATAATTATAGGTAGAAAGAGGTGTCATATGACCTATATCCAAGTGAAAAATGAAGGCAAATTCTATCAAATGGGGGAAGCCCTGATTATTGCGAACAAAGATGTAACCTTTGACATTGAGCAAGGTGAGCTGGTGATGATTCTAGGCTCATCAGGCGCTGGTAAATCAACCTTGCTGAATATTCTAGGCGGAATGGATCAAGCAGATGAAGGGGAAGTGCTGATAGATGGGGTAGATATTGCCAAATTATCAAGCCATGAATTGACCAATTATCGGAGAGATGATGTGGGCTTTGTCTTCCAATTTTATAACCTAGTAGCCAATTTAACTGCCAAGGAAAATGTAGAATTGGCTGCAGAGATTGTGAAAGATGCTCTTGATGCTGAAGAAGTCTTGGAACGGGTTGGTTTAGGACATCGGAAGGACAATTTCCCCGCTCAATTGTCAGGAGGGGAGCAGCAACGTGTGGCCATTGCGCGTGCCGTGGCAAAGAAGCCCAAATTACTACTCTGTGATGAGCCAACAGGAGCCTTGGATTATCAGACAGGAAAACAGGTCTTGCAAATCCTTCAAGATATGTCTCGAAAAGAAGGCGCGACAGTCATCATTGTGACGCACAATGCGGCACTCGCTCCAATTGCAGATCGAGTGATTCGTATGCGGGATGCACGAATCCATTCAATTGAAATAAACCCGAGACCACAGGACATTAGCAGTCTAGAGTATTAGGAGAAACTATGAAAAAGACCATCTATTGGAAGGACATTCGACAATCCATGTTGTCCTCCAAAGGGCGATTTTTATCTATTTTTAGCTTGATGATGTTGGGCTCGCTGGCACTGACAGGATTGAAGGTAACTGCTCCAAACATGGAGCGAACTGCACAGGCATATATTGAAGCCAATCGAACCATGGATTTGGCTGTCATGTCCGAACTTGGCATCACCCAAGACGATGTGAAAGAGCTTCAAACGGTTGACAATGCAACAGTTGAGGCAGGGTATTTCAAAGATGTAGTTCTGGAAGAAGACCATCAGGCTGTTCGGGTGTTTTCAAAACCAGAAGAGTTATCGCAGTACACCTTAGTGGAGGGAAATTTTCCAACCTCTGAAAATCAGATAGCCTTATCACCCTCTCTTCAAGCAAGCTATCAGATTGGAGATACCTTTAGCGTCATAGAACCTGATAAAAATGGTACTGTGCTAAAAGAAACAAGGTTCACAGTTGTAGGTTTTGTAGCTTCTTCTGAGATTTGGGACAATGTCACCATGGGAATGGCTAGTAGTGGTACAGGACAGCTGACAGGCTATGGGGTCGTATTGCCATCTGTCTTCCAATCAGATATCTATATGATTGCACGGATTTCCTATGATGATTTAGCGAAGCTTTCCTATGCCAGTCAAGCCTATACTGAAAAGCTGGAGGACCATAAAAAGCAACTGGAATCGCTTGTTGCTGATAATGATGAACAGCGTCTTGCAAGCATTCAAGCAGATGGACAAGAGGAAATTTCAAAGGGAGAGCAAGAAATTGCCAAAGCCCAACAGGAATTAGCAGATGCCGAGAAGGATATCCAAGAAGGCAATGCCCAGCTAGCAACAGGTCGGGAAGAATTTGCGCGTGGAAGGGCTAAAATCATACAGTCTGAATCCGAGCTGAGACTAGCATATGCTACCTTACTTGACACAAAATCACGCTTGGAGGCCAGCAAACAGCAATTGGATGAGTCCAAGAAAAAATTAGATCAAACCAAATCTTTCTTGGATGCAAGCGCAGCAGAACTCTCACAATCCGCTCAGCAATTGGAAACAGCCCAACAAGAATTAGACAAACAAAATGCCCAATTAAATGATCTTGGTGCCACCATTTCCTCAGGTAGAAGTGCATGGTTTCAAGAGCAAAATAAACTCAATACCCAAGTAGAAAGTCAAGTGCAGGAAGGTGAAAGTTTATCTGACTATCCTGAATTGCTGGCGCGTCAAGAAGCCTTAGATGCTGAAAAGGCACGTTTGGATCAATTGGAAACCGAATTTGAGCAAGCTCATGCAGGCTATCAAGCTGGTTTTGACTTATTACAATCGAAAAAAGCCGAATATCAAGCGGGACAAAAGCAATATGAAGCGTGGAATGTGGAATACCAATCAGGCCTTGCACAGTATAATGCTGGCTTGACTGAATACGAAAATGGCTACGCGGCCTATCAAAAAGGTGTTGCTGATTATGAATGGGGTGTCCAACAATTGCAATCCTCCAGCCTGACCCTCAACCAAGAGGAACTCAGACTCAATCAGGCGGACGAAGCACTAAGCAAGGCAAGTCAGGAATTCTCCACTCAAAAAGCACAAGCTGAAAAAGAAATCACTGCAGCTCAGAGCGAAATTGAAGACGCTAAGACAGAGTTGAGTATGATTGAAAAATCCAGTTATCAAGTCTATACACGCTCGACCTTGCCCGGTAGTGATGGCTATGTAACCTATCAAAATGCCACCAAATCCATCGCAGCGGTTGGGAATGTCTTCCCTGTCGTCTTATATCTGGTTGCTGCCTTGGTGACCTTTACCACAATGGCACGATTTGTAGATGAAGAACGCACCCAGTCTGGATTGTTTAAAGCCTTGGGTTACACCAATAAACAAATCATGGCTAAGTTTGTCTTGTACGGACTATGCGCTGGGCTTGCAGGGACTATCGCTGGCATCATCTTGGGAAATACAGTCCTATCTCCACTTATCTCTTCTATCATCACTGAGACAACGGTTATTGGCGCATACACCTTGTATTTCTATCCACTGTGGACCAGTCTAGCCATCGGCTTAACGCTCTTATCCGCGGTGCTGCCTGCCTATCTGGTCGCGCAACGCGAACTCTTTGAAAAACCAGCCAGTCTCCTCTTACCCAAACCACCAGTATCAGGCTCAAAAATCCTTCTGGAGCGCTGGCGCTTTGTCTGGTCTCGCCTCAGTTTCACCCACAAGGTGACAGCTCGCAACATCTTCCGCTACAAACTGCGGATGCTGATGACGATCTTTGGCGTGGCGGGGACAGTTGCACTCCTATTTGGCGGCTTAGGCATCCGTTCCTCAATCTCTGGTGTCGTCGACCGGCAGTTTGGCGACCTGATCCATTATGATATGTTGGTGGTGGAAAATAGCAAAGCTTCTGAGGAAGAACTAGATGGATTGTCTGATTTTCTACAGTCTAACCAAGTTCGACAGTCCTTGCCTGTGGCATTTGAACAAATAACAGAAAAAATCACCTCAAATGACCAAGAAAAAACAGCGTCCATCAGCCTCTATATCACGGATAGACCAGATATGGGACGTTTGATAGAGCTTGAAACCAGTAAAGGAAAAGAACTCACTCTAACAGGACGAGGCGTGATTCTGACTGAGAAACTCGCACAATTATATGATGTTGCCGTTGGTGATAAGCTTAAGTTGACCCTCAATGACAAAGAAGTTGAAGTTCGAGTAGATGGTATTGCTGACATGTATGCTGGACACTTTATTTTTATGACGGATGAATACTATCAGGAGGTGACGGGTAGCAGAAAATTAGCAAATGCCTACCTAGTCGAACTCAAAAAGGATAGTGCCCAACATGTCCAAGAAGTATCCAGCCAATTATTGGATATGACTGCTGTCAAAAGTCTGGTACAGAATACCTCTCTCATGGCTATGCTAACGACAATGGCAGCCTCTCTTCAGAGCGTCATGACCATTTTGGTGGTACTGTCCATCTTACTAGGACTAGTAATTCTCTACAATCTGACCATTATCAATATGTCAGAACGAATCCGAGAATTATCCACCATTCGCGTACTTGGATTTCATAATAAAGAAGTAACCCTCTACATTTATCGGGAAACCATAGCCTTGTCCATTATCGGGATTGTGGCTGGGCTAATTGGTGGCTTCTATCTCCACCGCCTCTTACTTTACATGATTGGCTCTGATAGCATCCGCTTCAATCCAGAAGTAGGAGTAGAAGTCTATCTCATACCTATCTTAGCGATTGTGGGCATTCTAGCCTTCCTTGGTTGGTATGTCAACCACCAACTGAGAAAGGTTGATATGCTAGAAGCACTGAAATCCATTGATTAATGATATACAGATAAGTACATTTCCATTCGCTTCAAATGGTGGGTACTTACTTGTTTAAATATGTCGAGTTCCTGCCGTTTTTTACAGAAATACGCAAACGTTTTAAGAGGCTAGTTGTTCCCGTTCGGGAAAATAAAAATGTAGACGTATTCATCACCAAAAAAACTTTGTTTTACTTGAATAATAGGCGAAATTAGTGTACCATTATTCTAGTAGACTTTTTATAATCGTATTCAATTGAGCTGGTGAATTTAGGAGTATTTATGGATTCAAGAAGAACTAAACGTAGTAAGAAAAAACCAGTTTTGACCCTATTAAATTGGGGTCTTTTTGTAGTGTACAGCGTTTCCGCTGTTTTTTTAGCCTACAGTATTTATCGGTACCAGATTTTTAACTTTCGTAACCTCAATCACTTTTTAGTAGGGGCAATGGCTGTCCTAGGAGTGGTTGGGGTTATCCTGCTTCTTAGGAAAAAGGCAAAAAAATGGACAACCGTCCTCCTCATTATTGGTATCGCCCTTTCTGGATTTGGTATCTGGGGAGTACAAAGCTTGGTACAATTGGGCTCTACAGTCAATAAAAATGCTAGTTACTCTAGCTATGATATGGAAATCATTGTACCAGCAGACAGCACGATTAGTGATGTGAGCCAAGTAACGAGCTTGCTTGCTCCCGTTGACAATGACGGAGACAATATCACCAAGCTTTTAGATAGCTTACAGTCAGAAAAAAACGTTACCTTGACACCGACTCCTACAGCCTCTTATATGGATGCCTACCAAGCCATGATGGCTGGCCAAGGAGATGCAATGGTCTTGAACAGTGTCTTCTTAGAAATGCTTCGTGCAGAAGATCCAGAGGTTGATTCGAAAATCAAGGTCTTGTACTCTGTGACCAATGAAATTAAAAACGAATCTTCAAGTACAAATCAAGAAACGGGTAATGCCATCAATATCTACATCAGCGGTATTGATACTTACGGATCAATCTCATCCGTATCTCGGTCTGATGTCAATATCATTATGACCATTAATCGGGATACCAAAAAGATATTGCTAACAACAACACCTCGGGATGCCTATGTTACCATTCCAGGAGCTGGTCAAAACCAAAAAGATAAGCTTACGCACGCAGGGATCTATGGTGTCGATACTTCCGTCCAAACCTTGGAGCAACTCTATGGTATTGATATTCATTACTATGCCCGTCTCAACTTTACTTCTTTCTTGAAGCTTATCGACGTTGTGGGTGGGGTTGATGTAGAAAATACACAAGAATTTACAAGTTTGCATGGAAATTATTATTTCCCAGTAGGACAGGTACATTTAGACTCTGATCAAGCTTTAGGCTTTGTTCGAGAACGGTACTCACTTGCCAATGGGGATAATGACCGTGGTAAAAACCAAGAAAAAGTGATTGCAGCCTTGATTAACAAGCTGACCCAGCCTGAAAACCTGATTCATTATCAGGAAATTATGCAGTCACTTTCTGACTCTATCCAGACTGATATGCAGTTAGAAACCATGATGGAGTTGGTCAACCAACAGTTGGAAACTGGTGGAAACTTTACTGTAACTTCACAAGCTGTTAGTGGAACAGGAAGTACAGGAGTTCTTCCATCCTATGCCATGCCTGGATATGCCCTCTACATGATGGAGCTCAGTCCAGATAGTCTGGAACAAGCAAAAGCAGCAATCAATGCGACCTTAGCAGGTCAATAAAACGATAGAAATGGAATAATTTTGGAGCAATGATGAATAACCAAGAAGCAAATACAATTGAAATTGATGTCTTATCACTATTGAGAACGATTTGGAGAAAGAAATTCCTGATTCTCTTCACAGCTATATTGACAACTGGCCTAGCATTTGCATACAGTGCTTTTTTAGTGACTCCTCAGTATGATTCAACCACACGTCTCTATGTAGTCAACCAAAATAGCGAAAATGGAGCTGGAATCACCAACCAAGACTTACAAGCAGGTAGTTTCTTGGTAAAAGACTATAAGGAAATTATCCTATCTCAAGATGTTTTGAAAAATGTGACAACTATCCTAGGAATTACGGATGATATTGAAGAGAAAATTACAGTGGAGATCCCTGTTGATACACGTATTTTGTCTATCACCGTCCGCGATAGTGATCCGAATCAAGCAGCAACGATCGCTAATACACTTCGTGATGAAGCTGCTAAAAAGATTATTGAGGTGACCAAGGTAAGTGATGTGACTACTTTGGAAGCAGCCCTGCCAGCAGAAAACCCATCGACACCGCAAACGAAACGTAACCTTGCCTTAGGCTTTATTTCAGGTGCCTTTCTAGCAACTGCCTTGGTGTTTTTCCTCGAAGTGCTGGATGATCGTGTGAAACGACCACAAGATATCGAAGAAGGCTTAGGAATGACCCTGCTGGGTGTGGTTCCACAGGCAGAGAAATTGAAATAGGAGAGAAACATGGCTACTTTAGAATTAGCAAGTAATAAACGTGGATTAGTCACAAAGACCGAGGAATACTTTAACGCCATCCGGACCAATATCCAGTTGAGTGGCTCAGAATTAAAGGTCATCGGGATAACTTCAGTCGAGTCAAATGAAGGAAAGAGTACGATTGCAGCCAGCCTAGCGATAGCCTATGCTCGTTCAGGCTATAAAACCATTTTGTTGGACGCTGATATTCGAAATTCAGTCATGTCTGGTTTCTTCAAGCCCGCAACAAAAATTACGGGTCTGACAGACTATCTGGCAGGAACAACCGACCTGTCACAAGGCTTATGTGATACAGATGTTCCAAACTTAACAGTCATCGAATCTGGTAAGGCTTCACCGAACCCAACAGCCTTGTTGCAAAGCAAAAATTTCGATAATCTCATCACAACGCTCCGTCGCTACTATGATTATGTCATTGTCGACTGCCCACCTTTGGGATTGGTCATTGATGCAGCCATCATTGCACAGAAGTGTGATGGTATGGCCGTTGTCGCAGAGGCTGGTCGTGTCAAACGGTCAGGGGTTAAAAAAGTAGCAGAACAACTAGAGCAAACTGGTACGCCATTCTTAGGTGTTATCTTGAATAAATATGATGTGGCTACGGAAAAATATGGAGCTTACGGCAATTACGGCAACTATGGGAACTACGGTAAAAAAGCCTAGTAGTCATCATGATCAATTCTCAAATGTAGGAGTAACGAAATGATAGACATTCATTCTCATATCATATTTGGTGTGGATGATGGGCCGAAAACACTTGAGGAGAGCCTTGCATTAATTGATGAGGCATGGCGGCAGGGCGTTCGGATGATTGTAGCAACGTCTCATCGACGAAAAGGGATGTTTGAAACGCCTGAGAAAATCATCATGGCCAATTATCTAGAGCTAAAAAAAGTAGTAGCCGAACGGTTTCCAGAATTGACCCTTTGTTATGGTGGTGAACTCTACTACACGAAGGATATTATAGGCAAATTGGATGCCAAGAAACTACCAACCCTTAATGGTACGAAACAAGTATTGGTAGAATTTAGTATGAATACCCCTTGGAAAGAGATCCAAGAGGCAGTCAATGAAATCATATTGTTAGGATTAACTCCTGTGATTGCCCATATCGAGCGTTACGACGCTTTGGCATTTAAGGGAGAACGGGTAGCCGAACTCATCGATAAGGGGTGCCTTACTCAGGTGAATAGCAATCATGTCTTAAAACCAAGCTTGATTGGAGATGTTGCCAAATCCTTTAAAAAACGGGTGCAATATTTTTTAGAAAATGATCTGGTCACTTGTGTGGCAAGCGATATGCACAATCTCTCCAAACGAAAGCCTTATATGCAGGAGGCCTTCACACACATTGAAAAAGAATATGGAAGAGACCGTGCACAGGCATTGTTTACGAAAAATCCCTTGATGCTACTCAAAAATTAGGATACAAATTTGAAATAAACGCGAAATGTTGCCTTTCAATAATTTAGTGGAGATGAAAAAGTAGTCAATGGTATAGAAAGATATCCATTGACTGTAGGAGATGAAATGGTAAATATTAATGAATACCGACAGTTTAGACTGGCGCTTTTAGAAATAATTGGGGTAGTAGTGGCTGTTGCCATTACCACCCAATTGCCCACCTCAAAGATGAACCAGATAGGGATTCTATTGATTTTGGCCCTGCATTTTGTGGCTTTTTATTTCTCTCGAATGTCAACAGAATTTGAGAGTAGAGGCTACTTAATAGAGTTTGAACGGGTCGCTAGGTACGTTTTGATTTTCGACATACTCCTTATTTCTTTTTCTTTTTTGTTGGGAGATAGTTTTATCATTACGAGACGTGGGTTGGCTTTATTTACCATTCTTACCTTTATCATCGTTTACATTATCAACTGCACTGTGCGTAGATACAAATACCTCTTCCTTATGACTGCCGAGCAACAAAAGAATACATTAGTCATTACTACAACTGAGAGATTGCGATTAATGGAGGGGCTCTTTGAGTCAGATCAACTTCCTACCAAATATTTGGCAGGTATAGTAGTCATCGGAGATGGTGAAGTGGCGTTTCCAGAGGGAGTCCCAATAATTCCTTTTGATGATGCGATTGACTTTGCGACTCACGAAGTTGTCGATCATGTGTTTATCAACTTACCGAGTGAACATTACAATCTCAAACATCTTGTTTCTGATTTTGAAGTCATGGGTATTGATGTGAGTGTAGATATTAACTCATTTGATTTCAGGGCTTTAAAAAATAAAAAAATCAAACAAGTTGGAGACCATAGCATCGTGACTTTTAACTCCAATTACTACAAACATAGCCATATCTTTCTAAAGCGCATGTTGGATATCTTTGGGGCTGTGATTGGTCTTCTTATTTGTGGTCTGGTCGGGATTGTCTTAGCCCCTATTATTCGGAAAGATGGAGGACCGGCCATTTTCGTTCAGAAACGAGTAGGAAAAAACGGACGGATCTTTAAATTTTATAAATTCCGTTCTATGTATATTGATGCAGAGGAACGGAAAAAAGAACTTATGTCTCAAAACCAGATGCAGGGTGGTATGTTTAAAATGGATAATGACCCACGGATTACTCCAATTGGTCAGTTTATCCGAAAAACAAGTCTAGATGAATTGCCACAGTTTTATAATGTGCTAGTTGGTGATATGAGTTTGGTTGGTACACGTCCACCGACAGTGGATGAATTTGAAAAATATACACCAAGTCAAAAACGTCGCCTCAGCTTCAAGCCAGGAATTACAGGTCTATGGCAGGTAAGTGGTCGTAGCAATATTACCAACTTTGACGAGGTGGTAAAACTCGATGTTGAATATATCGATAACTGGTCGATTTGGTCGGATATCAAGATATTGTTGAAGACTATCGTCGTGGTTTTTAAAAAAGAGGGAAGTAAGTAGTTTTTTATTATTTGTACATGTTAGGAAAATTTGGTTATATGAAAACAGTTTATATTATTGTATCAAAAGGGATTCCTGCCAAATATGGCGGATTTGAAACCTTTGTAGAAAAATTAACGGAAAATCAAAAAAATGAAAATATTAAGTATTTCGTGGCATGTACAAGGGAAAATTCAAAGAAATCTAATATTAGTGAAGATTTTTTTGAATATAATGGTGCAACATGTTTTAGCATAGATGTTCCAAACATTGGTCCAGCTAAAGCAATTGCATATGATATTGCTGCATTAAAAAAAGCAATTGAGATTGCAAAAGAAAATAGTGATAAAGAACCTATTTTTTATATTCTAGCTTGTCGAATCGGACCATTTATTTCAAAATATCGTAAAGAAATTCATCAATTAGGAGGTCAATTATTTGTTAATCCAGATGGCTGGAAAGATATTATATGGTTAAACCAGAAAACACCGCATAAATACAGCGTTTTGACGGCTTGACCATCTTCTTGAAAAGTCTATTTCGCACATGGTCGAGAGAGTACTCCCGTTGAAATCTACCGCGTTTGACGGCTTGATGGTTTCTATATTTAGTGAATTAAACATACACATCCAATGATGTTGATTCCTTAATTACAATCCATATGTGGAAATAGAAATGAGAATAGGAGGTAGTCAAGCCTGAGTGAAACGAGAGTTTCATTCGGGCTATTTCTCGCGGGTGAAAAGAAAGTTTATTTAGTGTGAGGAAAAAAATTTATGCAGCAGGTAGCAAATAAAGAAAATTTAAAAATCTGTTTAGTTGGCTCATCAGGCGGCCACTTGACTCATTTATATATGTTGAAGCCTTTCTGGAAGGATAAGAATCGCTTTTGGGTTACATTCGACAAAGAGGACGCAAGAAGCCTTCTAGAGGGTGAAAAAATGTATCCTTGCTATTATCCTACCAATCGCAGCCTGAAAGCATTGATAAAGAATACTGCTATTGCTTGGAAAGTGCTGCGTAAAGAAAAACCGGATTTAATCATTTCTTCCGGTGCGGCGGTTGCGGTTCCATTCTTTTACCTTGGTAAATTGATGGGAGCAAAACTTATTTACATAGAAGTATTTGACCGCATTGACAAGCCTACTGTAACCGGCAGGTTGGTATATCCGATTGTAGATAAGTTTATTGTGCAGTGGGAAGAACAAAAGAAAGTTTATCCGAAGGCTATCAATTTAGGTAGTATCTTTTAAAGGGGAAAAGATGATATTTGTAACAGTTGGAACACACGAGCAGCCGTTTAACAGGCTTGTGAAAACAGTAGATGAATTAAAAAGAGACGGAATCATTACCGAAGACGTCATTATGCAAACCGGGTTCAGTACATACGAACCGAAATATTGTCAGTGGAGTAAACTGATTCCTTATCAGCAGATGATAAAAAATGTTGAAGATGCACGAATCGTGATTACACACGGTGGACCGGCAAGTTTTATCATGTCTCTGCAAATCGGTAAAACACCTATCGTTGTACCTCGTCAACACCGGTTTGATGAGCATGTGAATGACCACCAGGTGGAATTTGCAAGAAATGTTGCAGAGAGAATGGGAACCATTATCCCGGTTGAGGATATAAGTACACTTGGTGATGTGATCAAAAAATACGATGAGATTGTTGCTAAGATGGGTCATGGTATGAGAAGCAATAATGAAAAGTTTTGTAGTGAATTAGACGAGATAGTAGACGATTTGGTGAAATAAGGTAAAAGAAAACGGTGGATTATGATGAAACATGCTTTTTTAATTATTGCACATAATAATTGGTGGTAGCTGAAAAAGTTAATAGATTGTTTGGATAGCGATGCACACGATATTTATGTACACATCGATAAGAAAAGTAAGGATTTCGATGAATCCTACTTTAGAAATTCAGTAACGAAATCATCATTAAAATTTTATCGTGAATTTGAAGTGTATGGGGGAGGATTTTCACAGGTACAAGTAGAAATGTTTCTTCTCAAACAAGCATATACTAACGGTTATGATTATTATCATATTATTTCCGGAGCTGATTTACCACTAAAAGCAATGAAGAAATTGATTCTTTTTTTGAGAAAAACAAGGGTAAGGAATTTATTCTTTATGATGAGGATGCATTAAAAGGAAATCCTGAAATATCCAGAAGATCTAAATACTATCATTTTCTTCAGAACTATAGACGAAGGTATGCAGAAAAATGGAAGAACATTTTTTTCACGTTTTGCGAGAGAATTTCTTTGGTTTTACAAATTGTTTTTGGCGTAAATAGAGTCAGAAATTTGGATTGGCAGATTAAATATGGTTCGCAATGGGTAAGTATTACAGATGAGCTTGTGAAGGTTATTCTTGAAAATAAAGATAAAATTACGAGTGTATTTTCATATACAAATTGTGCGGATGAGTTATTTATCCAAACAATAGCATATAATTGTGGTTTTAAGGATTATATTTTTCAACCGGCTGAAAAACAGTCGGCAAATCTTCGCTGCATTGATTGGAGCAGAGGGAAAAACGGAAATCCATATACATACAGATTGAAGGACATAGATATGTTGATTACGAAAATTGGTGGGGGAGGGGCAGAGAAAACCTCAATTTATTTGCTGGGAAATTTTCGGAAACTATTGATAAGAGGTTAATCAATGAAATTTTGGTGAGGTTAAAAAACGGAAGGAATTAATATATGCCTGTAGGGTTGAAATTTCAAAGAAAGCATAGATTTTTAGGATATAAATTAAAATATATTTATTATTTCATAGCAAGAAGGAATATTCTTCAAAAAAAGAAAAGCTATGGGAAATGTAATGCTGATAAAGTAATTTATATTATAAAGCCGGATTATCAGGATGGAGTGGAAGGGCTACTATCATTAATTCATAAACAGGTCGTATACATAGAATACGCAAAGAAAAATGGATACATTCCATTTGTAGATTGGAAAAATTATAAGACGCAGTATTATGATGGAAAAAATAATGTTTGGAATTATTTTTTCGAACAGCCTTCTGATATTAAAGAAGAGGAAGTTTACAATAGTAAAAATGTCTATCTGTCCGGTTGGACGTTAAAAGATGTTAATCCACTGGGACTGTTTGAATCGGAGATTTTTTTTAATAAAAAACTTGAAAAAATGAGCTATGAGCTTTTAAACAAGAATTTATGTTTTAGTGATGAGGTTTTAACTCTTGTAGAAAAAGAAGCAAAGGCTCTCGATATAGATAATTGTATTGGCGTTTATGTAAGGGGAACGGATTATATAAAATTGCGTCCTTCCGGTGAATATGTGCAGCCAAATGTGAAGCAAGTGGAACAGCAAATTGAAAAGTTTATTGAACAATATCATGCTTCTGTTTTTTTAGTTACAGAAGATGGAAATGTTTATGATGATTTAAGAAATAAGTTTGGAGAGTACATCAAAATCGTTTCATATGATTCATTTATCTATGATTATGATGGTAAAGATGTTCTAAGCAGATCGAATGTCTTGGAAGACAACAAAAAACTTCGTGGACAGAAATACTTAGTAAAAATGATTCTGCTTTCCAGATGTAAATATCTAATTAGTTCCATAACACAAGGATCTAAATTCAGCTATGCCCTCAATGGTGGAAAATACGTTGATGAATATGTTTTTGATTTAGGTCTATATGATTAAGAAAGATTGTGGTGAATTTTATGCTATTCAGTATTGTTGTCCCTGTATACAACGTAGAAAAATATTTAGATGAGTGTATAAACTCTATAATAGAACAGTCAAAAGCAATTGATAATGATCTTGAAGTTCTTCTGATCGATGATGGCTCTATAGATAACAGTGGCAGTATTTGTGATAGTTATGAAAACAAATATCCAGATTTAATTCGAGTTTTTCATAAAGAAAATCAAGGATTATTAGCGACTAGGCGATATGGTTTTAAGAAGGCCAGTGGAGAATATATTGTGAATTGTGATTCTGATGATTTATTAGAACCAGGTATGTTACTGAAATTAAAGAATGTAATAAATAAATATACTGAGCCGGACGTTATTTTATTTAATTACAATTATATGGTGGGTGACTCTAAGAAAATTGCTTATAAAAATATTTTTTCTGTAGAACCAGAAATAAGAGTAGATAAGGAAAGTGTTTTAGAGACGTTCTTGAAAGACCATAGTGTTGTAAGTTTGTGTACAAAAATATATAAAAGAAGTTGCATTGATGTTGATAAGGATTATTCATCGTTTTATAAAGTTTCAAATGGTGAGGATTCATTACAGAGCATTGAACTATATAATAAAGCAGAATCGTTTATTTATATGAACGATGCACTTTATGATTATCGCATAGGAAGCGGAATGACCCGCAGATTTGATAAAAATTATTATATTGGCTTTAAGGCAGTTCTTGAGCAAATAAGAAACCAAAAGAACAGATGGAAGATATGTGATTTTGAAAAATTGTTTGCAGTAAAAGTTATGCAGACAGTGGGACGTGCCATCACGCAATCACGATATGGGGTTTGGAAGTCCTATACTCAACAAAGAGAGTATTTTACCAATATTCGCAAGGATGAGATGGTTGATAACGCATTAAGCTACTTAAAATCTATAAAAGGATATTTGCAAACGGATCACTATTATTTATTAACACTATTAAAATTCAGATTATATTTTTCCATATGTATGCTTTTGCACATAAAAAATATTTTGGGCAAAATTGGAAGAGGAAAGTGTAAATGAAAATCAAAATTAGCTCTAAAATAAACAAAAACAATCTCCTTTTTTCAATTTCATATGTATTATTTGTCTTTTCGCTATTCAATAGTGATGTATCAAATACTGATGTTCTGTATCCGTTGACGATACCGGCAAAGTATATAGCACTTGTTATATTGACAGTTGGAATAATGTTTAGAGCATATTCTAAAAAGCAGATCCGAGTAGTGATAATTTTATTATGTGCAGACCTCTTGGTATTAATGAAATCCGGAGTATTAATATTTATTCTAATCAGTTTATTTGCTTTTCTTGCAAATAAATTAGAAGACAAAGATATATTAAAAGTGGCATATTTTACATTGTTATTTTTCACTTTATGTGTTTTTACATTTTCAATCTTTGGAATTTACAATGACGAAATCACTAAAAGGTGGGTTGGCAGTGTAGCTCGACATTCTTTAGGCTTTTATCATAGCAACGTATTACCATTAATATATAGCTATTTGGTTGGATATGGGTTGTTAACCGGTATATTCAGAAAGAAACACTATTTTATACTTTTAACTGTAGATTTGGTAATTTATTACTTCTGCGGTTCAAGGAACTCATTATTTACGACATTCTTGTTAGTATTAGGAAAATGGTTTATTGATTCAGTAATAGAAACTGGCAGATTTAAGAAAATAATTAATAGAATATTTGGTTTTGGGGCTAAGCTTATAGTTCCTCTTTTGACTTCATTTTCCGTTTTTATACCATTAATGTTGGATAAAGTTGCTTTTTTTAGAATGCTCGA